>HF994476.1:54789-80774 GCA_000434195.1 Clostridium sp. CAG:780 | reverse complement strand
TGCACAAAAAAAGCGTGCATAATCAAAATTTCTTTTGATTTTACACACTTAAGTTTATACTCTCAAAATAATACCTATACAAAAATAGCCATTAAAAACAATAGTTTTGATGGCTATTTTTGTATGCTAACCATTGACTTTTAATGTTTACCATTATATAATTTGAGCACGAAAGAGGTAAAACAAAATGATTAAAAGACTAATATTTGATTTAGACAATACATTAATAGACTGGAAAGAAGAATACTGGGGAGCAGTAGAGAAAAGCTTTGAAGATTTAGGATTAAAATATACAAGCAAAGATATGGATGCCGTAAAGCATGCTATAGATATATATGAAGATGGAAGAAATATTACATATAATAAAGAAAAAATGCAAAAGACTGTTGAAGATGAATTGGGATATAAATTGCCAGATGACTTTATGGAAAGATGGTCAGAAAATTTAAAAACTTGTATACCTGATAAAATTGATAGTTCGATTGTAGAAACTTTAGAATATCTAAGTAAAAAATATAATTTAGCAATTTTGTCAAACTGGCTTAGAGATTCACAAATTGGAAGATTAAAAAATGCTAATTTATATAAATATTTTTCTGATTTTTATATAACAGAAGATATACCAATGAAACCTAACAAAGAAAGTTTTGAGATAGCCATAGGAAGTTATGCAAAAGACGAATGTATTATGATAGGTGATAGCTTAAAAACTGACATAAAAGGAGCAGTTAATGCAGGAATAAAAGCAATATATCTAAATAAAACATCAGAAGAAGATATTAATACGGAGAATATAACAACAATACATAAATTGCCGGAACTTAGGAAAATTCTTTAAAACAGTTGATTAATCATAAAAAAAGTAGTAAGATATAAATGCGAATATTACAAAGTAAGAAAGGATGTTAAAGATGAGATATTCTGAACAAAATAATGAAGACAACTTAGTAAAAATAAAAGTAATAGGTGTCGGAGGAGCAGGAAATAATGCTGTAAATAGAATGATTGAAGAAGGAATAAGAAATGTTCAATTTATAGCTATAAATACAGAAGAACAAGCACTAGCTCAATCAAAAGCAAATTTTCAAATGCATATAGGAAAAAACACAACTAAAGGGTTGGGTGCAGGTTCTAATCCAATACTTGGAGAAATGGCAGCAAGAGAAGACGAGGAAAATATTAGAAGTGTACTTACAGGAACTGATATGGTATTTGTTACAGCCGGAATGGGTGGAGGAACAGGTACAGGAGCAGCACCAGTAGTATGTGAAATTGCTAAATCAATGGGAATATTAACAGTTGGA
This sequence comes from Clostridium sp. CAG:780, assembly GCA_000434195.1. Classification (GTDB taxonomy): domain Bacteria; phylum Bacillota; class Clostridia; order TANB77; family CAG-508; genus CAG-245. The sequence goes on along the minus strand of HF994476.1, from coordinate 79,470 downwards.
ATTGTTACAAAACCATTTATCTTTGAAGGAAAAAGAAGAAGAAATAATGCAGAAGACGGAATTGCAAGAATGAAGAAAAACGTTGATGCACTTATTGTTGTAGAAAACAACAACTTACTAAAAGCTGTTCCAAAGGGAACAACAATGGTAGAAGCTTTTAGTGAAGCTGATGGAGTTCTAAAGAAAGGTGTTCAAGGAATTACAGACTTAATTACAATTCCTGGATTTATCAATATCGACTTTGCAGATATTAAAACTATAATGAAAGATAGTGGAATAGCTCATATGGGTATAGGACTTGCAGAAGGCGACCAAAGAGCATTAGATGCAGCAATAGATGCAATGGATAGTCCGCTTCTAGAAACATCTGTAAAAGGAGCAAAAGGACTTATAGTAAATGTAACTGGCGGAATTGATTTAGGACTAAGTGAAGTTAGCACAGCAGTTGGATATATAAAAGAATTCTTAGATCCAGAAGCAAACATCATTTTTGGAACAATAGTTGATGAAAGAATACATGATGCTGTAATGGTAACAGTTATAGCAACAGGCATTGAAGAGAATGCGGAAGAAAGAGTAATTAAATATAACATATAAATTAATCCTTCTTAAATATGAAACATATCTTATGTAAAGCGAATATTATACAATAAGATAAGCCATCATTTCATATTTAAGGAGGAATTTTAAGTGAATATAACAGTAGTGGACAAGCATAGGATTTTCGAAAGTAACATTTATACTAATATATTTAAATATCAATTCAAAAGAAGAATTTGAATAAAAGTGAATAAAAAAAGCATAATAAAATATATTCCGAAAAAATAAAAAATATTGACTTTTTCGGAATATAGTATATAATGAATATGAGGTGATTTTAGTGAAATTAATAAAACGAGAGAAATATTTAAATGAATTGATTGGTGTTATCGGAACTCCTGATATAAAAGTAATAACAGGGATAAGGCGTTCAGGAAAATCAAAACTATTAGAAGCGTTTAAAAAATATATTGAAGAAAATATAAAAGATTATAATATTATTCACATAAATTATAGTTTATCAAAATTTGACAAATTAAAAGAATGTCATAAATTGTATGAGTATATAGAAAGTAACTATAGAGAAAATATGAACAACTTTGTTCTAATAGATGAGGTACAGATGTGTGATGGATTTGAAACAGCTATAAATTGGATTCATGCCGAAGAAAAATATGATATATATATAACTGGTTCAAATGCATTTTTGCTAAGCAGTGATTTAGCTACTTTATTTACAGGGAGAACATTTCCTATTGAGGTATATCCGTTCTCATTTTTGGAATTTATGAAATACTATGGATATGATGATGCAGACAAGGTATTTGATGAATATGTGATACAGGGTGGTATGGCAGGTTCGTATGTTTATACCGAACAAGCAGACAAATATAAATATATAGAAGATGTCTATAATACTTTAATTGTAAGAGATATAAAGAAAAAATATAACATTAGAAATGAAAAAGTCCTAAATAACCTAAGTAACTTTTTAATGGATAATGTTTCTAATATTACATCTACATTAAATATTACGAAAGAACTTAATAATAAAGAAGATAATATAACCGATAAGACTATAAATAAATATATTGGCTATTTATGTAATGCTTTTGCTTTTTACAAAATAGGTAGATATGATATAAAGGGAAAGAAATATCTAACTTCATTAGATAAATATTATATGGCAGATCATTCTTTTAGATATGCTATGTTAGGGATAACTAATATGAATTATGGCAGAACTTATGAAAATATTGTGGCAATAGAACTTATGAGAAGGGGATATGATGTATATGTAGGAACGCTATATAATAAAGAAATAGACTTTGTTGCTCAGAAACATAATGAGAAAATCTACATTCAAGTATCAGATAACATAAGTGAAGAAAAAACATTTAAAAGAGAGATAGATTCACTATTAAAAATAAAAGATGCATATCCTAAAATGTTAATTGCAAGAACAAGGCATGATGATTATACTTATGAAGGAATCTTAGTAAAAGATATTGCAAATTGGCTAGCAGATAAATGATTTTAAATTCGATAGAAGAGGTAAAACTCTTCTTATTTTTTAAATATGAAACATATCTTATGTAAAGCGAATATTATACAATAAGATAAGCCATCATTTCATATTTAAGGAGGAATTTTAAGTGAATATAACAGTAGTGGACCAAACTATTATAGGAATATTAGTGCCATTTCTAGGAACATCACTAGGAGCTACATTAGTATTTTTTCTTAAAAAAGAAATAAAACCAATAATCCAAAAAATATTGTTAGGCTTCGCATCAGGAGTGATGATTGCCGCTTCTGTGTGGTCATTATTATTACCAGCAATAGAGATGGCAGAAAACCAAAATAAAATAGCTTGGGTTCCAGCGACAGTTGGATTTGCACTAGGAGTAATTATTTTAATACTAATAAATAATATTGCAGACAAAATGGAAAGCAAGGCTCTAAAAAATACAGAAGATACAGTGAAAAGTACAAGTATGTTAGTATTAGCTGTAACCCTACATAACATACCAGAAGGTATGGCAGTAGGAGTTGCTTTTGCTGGATTAATAGCACAAAATGCAGGAATAACATTAGCTGGAGCATTTGCTTTGGCGATAGGGATTGCAATTCAAAACATACCAGAAGGAGCAATAATTTCATTACCGCTTCTAGCGAGTGGAAAAGGAAAGTTTAAGTCTTTTATTGGAGGAGTTTTATCTGGTCTAGTAGAGCCGATAGGAGCTGTTATTACCATATTGCTTACAAAGGTAATTGTACCAATATTACCATATTTATTGTCATTTGCTGCAGGTGCAATGATTTATGTGGTAGTAAATGAATTAATACCAGAAGCACAATCAGAAAAAAAGTCTAGTTTAGTTACAATAGGTGTTGCTGTTGGATTTATTATAATGATGTTATTAGATGTAGCACTAGGGTAAAATAGGTACCAAATAATCACAAAAAGTCTCCGTGTTAGAGAAATCTAGCACGGAGTAGTTTTGTATTTAAAGAAATATTGAATAGAACAATATTTTGTGGTATAATAAAACATATCAAAATGATAGGAGAAACAGATGGAAAAGAATAATAAAGTATTATTAGGAATGAGTGGAGGAGTAGATAGTAGTGTATCAGCCTTGTTATTAAAGAATAATGGATATGATGTAGTAGGAGTTACACTAGAATTATTTGCAGGAAGCAGTTGCTGTAATACAAACACATATATGGATGCGAAGAATATATGTAATCAAATAGGAATACCACACTTTATATTTAATTATCAAAAAGAATTTAAAGAAAATGTAATAAATGATTTTATTTGCTCATATGCAAATTGTCAAACACCAAATCCATGTATAGAGTGTAATAAATATTTAAAATTTGGATATATGTATGAGAAGGCAAAAGAGTTAGGATGCTATTATGTAGCAACTGGACATTATGCTAAAACAGAATATAGTGAAAAATATGGAAGATGGGTTTTGAAAAAGTCTAATTCATTAAAAAAAGACCAGAGCTACGTTTTGTGGAATATTCCAAAAGATTTAATTGAACATATAATATTTCCTTTGGCTGATTATGAGGACAAAGAAGAAATACGTCAGATAGCAAGAGATAACAATTTAAAAGTTGCTAATAAACCTGACAGCGAAGATATTTGTTTTATACCTGACGGAAATTATAAGAAATTCCTAGAAAATAACTCTGATATAAAACCTAAAATAGGAAACATAGTAAACTCAAAAGGAGAGATTCTTGGCAAACATACAGGACTATATAATTACACAATAGGACAAAGAAAAGGACTAGGAATATCTTATAAAGCACCATTGTTTGTAATAGGTTTCAATAAGGAAAGAAATGAAGTAATCGTTGGAGAAGAGAGTGAATTATATAAGACTCATATGAAAGTGAATAATATAAATTTACTACTATTTGATAAACTAGATAATGAGATAGAAGTTGATGTAAAGATAAGATATTCTAGCAAACCAGCAAAAGCCACAATAAAACAAGTTTCTGATACAGAAATTGAAGTAGAATTTAAAGAACCACAAAGAGGAATAACACCAGGACAATCAGCTGTATTTTATATAGAGGATGTTCTAGTTGGCGGAGGAAAGATACAATAAAAAGTAAAAAATGTCTTGATAAGACACTGATTTTTACAAAATGTATTGACAAAACTTTCAAATACTAGTATAATTTTATAGTACGTTAATAAGATATATATAATATATAACATAAGCGAAATGCAAGGGAGGTAGTAAAAATGGCACAACCAAAAAGAAGATGGTCAAAAGCAAGAACAGGATTAAGAAGATCAACATGGAAATTAGAAAATAAAAATTTAGTTGAATGTCCACATTGCCACGAAAAAATGATGCAACATAGAGTTTGCCCAAGTTGTGGTTACTATGATGGAAAAAAAGTACTATCAACAGAAACATCTGAAAACTAATATATTTTTTATAACAATACCAAAAGTATTGTTATTTTTTTTATTTTCTATTTATTATTCTAAAATATAATGATATAATCTTTATAAAATTTAGACAAAGGAAATTACAGATGAAAAAGTTTTTTGATGATTTAAAAAATGATAAAATTATACATTACATATTAATATTTTTAGCAGCTGCAATAGCAGGAATACCACTAATAAACTTAAGAATATATGGAACAGATGACGGGTTTATCCATATTTTAAGAATTATGGGAGTAGACGAAATTTTAAAAAGTGGGACATTTCCACCATATATTTGTTCAAGGTATTGTGATGGATTTGGATATGCTATAAATTTATTCTATCCACCATTAGTTACATATGGACCTTTATTGTTTAAAATATTTACAGGACACTATTATAATTGTTTAAAAATATATAGCTTTTTTACAATATTTATCTCTGGAATAACTATGTACAAGTTCGTATATGAAATAACAAAGAAAAGAGAAATTTCAGTTCTTTCAGCAATAATATATATATTTATTCCATATAGACTAGAAAGCATATATAACAGATTTGCAATAGGAGAGTTTTCGACATTTATGTTCTTACCGCTTCTATTCTTAGGATTATATAACCTACTTAATGGAGATGGTAAAAAGCATTATTATATAGCAATTTCCGCTTCTTTGTTAATGCTAACACATACAATAACAACCTTCTATGCTGCTTTATTTTCACTACTATATATATTGTTAAACATTAAGAAAATAAATAAAACAATAATAAAGAAACTTGCAATAAATTTAGTTTTTGTATTATTAATAACTGCATTTTTCTCAATACCACTAATAGAACATAAACTAGCAGGGGATTATATAATACTTGATTCATGGAAAATGCATTCAACTCCGGAAGAAGTATACGAGTCAACAGTTCCTATAAAGTATTTCTTTACTGGAACTATGGAAAAGTATGATATGGACTATAAGTTGGGAGTACAATTAATAATACTAATATTATTAGGCATTCCAGCCTTGAAGAGAATCAACAAAGAATACAAAGATGAATACTTAATAATGCTATTAATAGCTGTATTGTCGCTATTAATGACCACAAAATATTTCCTATGGTTGTACGTGCCACAGTTCTTTACAAGACTTCAATTTGCTTGGAGAATGCTTACATTCTTTGGATTTGCAATATCAATAATTACAGCAATTAACTTATATACATTAATAGAGCTGATACCAAAGCAGAACTTGAAAGACTGGATGTTATTACTATCAGTAATTTTAATAATTGCAAGTATGGCAAAGATTAGTTATGATTATAAGTATGAGAGTCAAAAAACATTGTCAGACGAAGAATATGAAGCAAAAATGCTAAATCAACAAACGATTCAACATATGCAAATAAACAGAGAATATTTAACTGATAATATCAGAAATGCCAATATGTCTTTAAGAGAAAAAGGAATTATTGTGGTTAGTGGCTCGGCAGATATTATACAAGAGAACAAAGAAGACTTAACATTATCGGCTAAAGTGACAAACATAGAAAAAGATACTACATTAGAATTGCCATATCTATATTATTTAGGATATGAAGTAAAAATTAATGGGACCAAAATAAATTATTTTGAGTCTAATAATGGATTTATTGCTGTTAAGATAGAGGAAGATATGAGCCAAGCAGATATAACAGTTTCATATACTGGAACCACATTAGAAAAAGTTTCTTATGTTATATCATTACTTGCTTTTATAGGATTTATAGGATATGTAATAAAAGAGAAAAGGAAACAGAATGAAAAATCTAATTAAATATTGTAAAGAGAAAGAAATTATAAATTATATACTAATAATTATTGCCTCGATAATTATTAGTATTCCTCTTGCAAATAAAAGTTTAAATATTTATAGAGACGATGGGATTCAACATATATGTAGAATAATTGGAACAGAACAAACATTAGCAGATAAGCAGTTTTTACCGATGATAATGTCTAATTTATGCAATAACTTTGGATATTCTTGGAATATATTTTATTCTCCACTAACAGCATATATGTCTGTAGTGCTTAGAATATTTAATTTCTCGTATGTAAACTGCCTAAAGCTATGCATGTTTGTGATAGTGTTACTATCAGGGCTTACAATGTATAAATTAACATTAAGAATTACAAAAAATAAAAAATTGGCTACATTAGCGAGTATCATTTATATATTAGCTCCATATAGAATAACAGATATGTATATAAGAACTGCTCTTGCAGAACTTGCGTCATTTATATTTATTCCGATTGTATTTGAAGGATTGTATATAATAGTAAATGAAGAGAAAAAGTCTTATAAATTAGCCTTAGGAGCAGCGGGACTTATTTTAACACATCAAGTAATTGCTATGTATACAGTAATTATATGTTTTGCATATTTAATAGTATTTTTCAAAAAGCTAAAGAGCAAAACAGTATTAAAGAACGTTGGTGTAAATCTACTATTCTGCATATTAATGACATCTTTTTATTGGGTAGGATTATTACAGCATTACTTTAGTACAAGTTATGAAGTATTTGTTCCTGGAAGAATGGAAAGGGAAGAGGTACTAATATTTTATAAAGCAAAGTTCTCTCAGTTATTTATTACAAGTAGCGAGCAAACAATGATATATGCAATAGGATTATTATCAGTAATTGGACTAGTTCTAACACCAATAGCATATAAAAAGATACCAGAGGAATATAAAAAAACATATATGTTTTTCTTAATAACAGGAATTGTTTTGATAGGAATGACATTAAAAATATTCCCATTCGAGAAACTTCCACAAGCTCTTACAATGTTGCAATTTACATTTAGACTATTTACATTTACATCATTCTTCTTTGCTTTTGTAGTAGCAACGAACTTTGCAATATTAATAAAGAACTTCAAAACACTTGATATAGTGGTGCTATTAACAATAAGTATCTTATTACTAGTACCATACAAATCAAAATTAGATTTTAATTTAAAAGACAATGAAGAACGACTAATAAATGGTGTAAGGATTACAGAAAATACAGGAAGAGTTCATGCCGGAATGGCTAGTATGGAATATCTACCAACAAAAGCATTTAAGAATTTGAAATATATTGCAAATAGAAAGGATGAAGTGATAGTATTGGATAATAACGAAGCGGTTATATCTGACTATACTAAACAAGCCTCTAATATGAACTGCAAAATATCAAATATTAATAAAGAAACAACAATAGAACTTCCATATATTTATTATCTTGGATATAGAGTATATGCCGATGGCCAAGAAATAAAATACACAGAATCAGATAATGGATTTATCCAAATAAATATAGCCAAAGACTCACAAATAAAAGTTAAATATTTAGGAACAAATGAAATGTTAATAAGCTATGCAGTATCAATAATCTCATTTGCAACGATAATTGTTCTGAATCATAAGAATAAAGACTAAAAAACTTGTTATTTTTGTTAAAATATAGTAAAATAAATAGGCAATAAAAATAAAGAAGGTGATAATATGTCAAAACCAATGGTAGCAATTGTTGGAAGACCAAATGTAGGTAAATCAACATTTTTTAATTATATAATAGGAAAAAGAGTTTCGATAGTAGAAGATACTCCTGGTGTTACAAGAGATAGAGTATATGGGGAAGCTTCTTGGAGAGGAAGAAACTTTACATTAATAGACACAGGTGGAATTGATTTTAGCGAAGAAGATGATATTTCTGTTCAAATGAAGCAACAAGCAGATATAGCAATATCAATGGCTGATGTAATATTATTCGTAACAGATGCAAAACAGGGAATTACAAGCTCTGACAATGAAATTGCGTTAATGCTTAGAAAATCAAACAAACCAATTATTTTAGTATGTAATAAAGCTGATAATTATGGAAAAGATTCTCCAGAAATATATGAATTTTATAATCTAGGACTAGGAGATCCATATAGAGTATCTGCAGTTAATGCAATAGGCATTGGTGATGTATTAGACGCAATATATGATAATTTACCAGAAGCTCAAGAAGGCGAAGATGATTCTTTTGAGATAAAAGTAGCTGTTATAGGTAAACCAAATGTTGGAAAGTCATCTCTAATAAACAAAATTTTAGGTGAGAATAGATTAATTGTAAGTAATGTAGCAGGAACTACTAGAGATGCCATAGATTCTAATTTTGAAAATCAATATGGCAAATATGTACTTATAGATACAGCGGGATTAAGAAGACATAGCAAAGTTGATGAGAAAATTGAGAAATACAGTGTAGCAAGAACATTACTTGCAATAGAGAGAGCAGATGTTTGTATTCTTATGATAGATGCAAATGAAGGAGTTACTGAACAAGATACAAAAATAGCAGGAGAGGCTCACGAAGCAGGAAAAGGTGTTATAATAGCAGTCAATAAATGGGATGAATATGAAAAGACAAATGGGACATTAGAAAAATATACAAAAGCTGTATATGAGAAAATACCATACTTATCATATGCACCAATATTATTTATATCAGCAAAAACAGGACAAAGGGTAGACAAGCTATTTAGCTTAATAAATAAGGTTGCTGAACAAAATGCTTTAAGAGTTTCAACATCAGTTCTAAACCAAGTACTAGCAGAAGCGGTTACAGTTGTTCAACCACCAACAGATAAAGGTAGAAGACTAAAAATATACTATATGACACAAGCTACAACAAAGCCACCAACATTTGTAGTATTTGTGAACGACAAAAAGTTGTTCCATTTCTCTTATGAGAGATACCTAGTAAATCAACTAAGAAAAGAGTTTGGATTGGTAGGGACGCCTGTTAGGATGATTGTTAGAGAGAAACTTGAAAAATAATTACAATTTTGGCGTTGTCAAACTGCATTGCAAATTTAATCAACGTACCACAAGTACGCCTCATAAATTTACAACTTGTTTTCCTAGCCAAAATTTAATTCTTTTCCAAGTTAGGGAAAATATACAAATAAAATCAAAAAACTATAAGATAAAATAAGGAGAGTGATCTATATGTTAAAATACATATTAGTAGTAATCATTGCATATTTATTAGGAAGCATTAGTTTTTCAGTTATAATTAGTAAGAAATTAGCTGGATTTGATGTTAGAGAAAAGGGAAGCGGAAATGCAGGAAGCACAAACGTTCTAAGAACAGTTGGAAAAAAAGGAGCAATATTAACTCTTATTTGTGATTGTTTAAAAGGAGTAATCGCAGTTTTAATAGCTTATATAGTAAGCAAGACTACACAAAACACAGATGGAGCATTACTTGTACAGTTAGCAGGACTTGCCGTTGTTCTAGGACACACATTTCCTATATTCTTTAATTTTAAAGGCGGAAAAGGTGTAGCAACATCTCTTGGAGTATTATTAATAATAAACTGGCAAATTGGTTTAATATGTTTAGTATTTGCTTTGCTATTAATGGCATTAACAAGATTTGTTTCACTTGGTTCAGTATCTGCTGCAATACTATTTCCAGTACTAACAATATTCATACATTCACATTATATTGTAGATGGAAGTTATATAATATTTGCACTTCTTCTTGGAGCATTTGTTGTATTTAACCATAGAGCAAATGTTAAAAGATTATTAGAAGGTAAAGAAAACAAATTAAGTTTTAAGGGAACAAAATAAATTAAAGAGGGTAATCATATGAAAAATATAGCTATAATTGGAAGCGGAACTTGGGGAGTTGCGTTGGCAATACATTTATCTAAAAAAGGAAATAAAATAAAGATATGGTCTTTTTCGGAAGAGGAAGCTAATACTCTAAATACAGAAAGAAAATGCAAATTTCTACCAGAAGCTGTTATAGATGAAAATATCACATGTTATACAGATATGAAAACTGTAATTGATGGTTCTGATATAATTTTACACGTTACCCCTTCAAAATTTGTTAGAGAAACAATTAAAAAATATGAGACATATGTAACAAATCAGCCAGTAATAATGTGTTCTAAAGGATTTGAAGCAGATACACTTTGTACATTAAGCCAAGTGATAGAACAAGAAATGCCCAATGTTAAATATGGTATCTTTTCAGGACCAAGCCATGCAGAGGAAGTTTCTCTTGGAATACCAACGGCCATTGTTATTGCATCTAAAGATGTTGAGATACAAGATATGGTACAACAATTGTTTATGAACGAAAAAATGAGAGTATATACATCTGATGATGTTACAGGAGTTGAACTTGGAGGAGCTTTAAAGAATATAATTGCATTTTGTGCAGGAATTGCTACTGAGATTAATCTTGGAGATAATACTTTTGCAGCATTAGTTTCAAGAGGATTAGTGGAAATAACAAGACTTGGAATGGCGATGGGAGGAAGACACGATACATTCTATGGACTTTCAGGACTTGGAGATTTAATTGTAACTTGTATGAGTGAACATAGCAGAAATAGAAGAGCAGGAAGATTAATAGGGAAGGGTTATACAATAGAAGAAGCTAAAAAAGAAATAGGAATGGTAATTGAGAGTATAGATAATATAGAAGTTGCATATAAATTATCAAAAAAATATAATATAGAAATGCCTATCGTAAATGCTGTGTATGACATACTATATAATGGACTAGAGCCTTCAAAAGCTGTTACATTATTAATGACAAGAGATAAGAAATCGGAATAATTTAATAAGGATATCTTTCGTATAAATACCTAATGATGCTATCAGCGTTGTTAGGTGTTATATTTATATATACGCCTTTATCAATACTAATCCACATGGCTAATTCAAAACTATCAATATTATCAGCAAACACGCCAAGCATAGTAGCCATTTCAACAGGATTTGGAAATTCTTGTTTCCATTCTAAGGAATGATAATCTATGTTTAAATTGGTTATATTATTATAGTACCTTGTCAAAAAATTAAATATTTCTCCATCTTTTTTGCTATAAAATTTAGCAATTGAATACATAAATTTCACTCCTTTCAACATTTATAATTATTATTTGTTTTATAAAAATTTATATACATAGAATAAAATGTAATTATTTTGGCAAAATAAAAATAAAAATGGGGGAAATGATGAAAAAACATTCATGGATTAAGTATTTAATTATTTCGTTTATAATAGTTGTTATTATTACTGTAGTAATGATATTTTTATATCAAAATACTACTGCTAAGTCTTTAGATATTAATGATAAAATTACAGATGAGCTAACTTATTTAGACACAACATTAATTTCTATGCTTAATGGGTTAAGCAACTTAAATACGGCAAGTCTTTTAATTAGCAATGAAAGTAGTGGATCTGGTTCGCAAAGCACTTCTCAAGGAAGCGACTCTTCTGAAGGTTCGTCAAGTGAAGATTCTAGTGATAGCCAAGGTTCTAGCAATCAAAGCAAGCAACAAAACATAGTAAAATATGAATTGATGCAGGAGCCAGTACTTGATAAGGATAAAGATGACATAGATTGGAGAGAATTAGAAGATACGGCAGAAAGTTTATATAATTCTTGGGCAACTATTACTATTGACTTAAATTCGCAAAATGTTTCAAAAAATGATATTTTGATGTTTAACACTAACTTGGATAATTTAATGAATTCCCTAAAAAACAAGGATAAGAAGAACTCCAAAATATGTTTGGCTAATTTGTATAGTACTCTTCCTAAATATATGGAGCAAACTTCGCAAGATTCAAATGCCATTAGTTTTAGGAGAGTAAAAGCAAATGTTTTGTTTTCGTACGCCATGTTAGATACTGGGGACTGGGATAGCATTAATAAGTTTTTATCTCAGGCGGAAGTGGACTTAAAAAATCTAATGGAAACAGGAAATGTAAATGGAAATTTCAAAAAGTCGACAGTAGATAAATCTTATGTTCTATTAAGAGAACTCATCAAAACAGGTAATGAAAAAAACATAGATTTATTTTATGTAAAATACATGAATTTAATAGCTGAACTTGAAAAAGCCTGAACTTAATATCTTTCGGGCTTTCCTTTTGACTTATTTGGAAAAATATGTTATAATAAGAATGTTTGAAGGCAGGAAGAAAAATGGTTTTAATTAAAATCAATGAAAAAAGGAGAGACTAAAATGAAAACCCAAAAAACCCGGCAACAAAGAAAGAAATCAGCATATGACTGGTTTCTGAGAGTGACGTTATGTGTCTTCATCATCATTGCTATTGTGCTTGTTGGAATGCAGATCAGAAGCAAATATGTTTTCCTTCAGAACACATTCATTAATCAGGTGAACTGCTCGAACCTTTCAGTTAAGCAGGCAGAGAAAAAAATCAAAAATGAGCTGTTTGATACAGCTACAATAAACTTTTCCTATGGAGATGACAGGTTTGTTGTAACTCTTAGCAAATTGAATCCTAGTTTAAACAAAACCGACCTAGCAGAAGATCTTAAGCAAATCATGAGAGAACAAGACTCTTTTAAGAATCTTCCGTTTCAAGAAGAAGCAATCACAAATCTTTACAGTGTGGACGTAGAAGCTCTAAAAAAATTCTTAGAACGGACAGGCTTTGGTTCTTCTAGTAATTTTAATGCACAGATTGAATGGAATAGCGAAAAGAACAAATATGTTATTGTAGATGAGCTTGCTAATGTTGGAATGACATTAGACCAAATGACTGATTATACAGTAAATAACATCAATAACGGAGTAACCAATATTGATTTTAAGAAACTGCAAAAAAGTCTGTGGTCTGAAAGAAAAGACACATTAGTAGAGAGTCTGAACCATATTAACCCAATAATTGTTGATACAAATCTGCAATTCGTGTTAAATGGCGAAACTATTTGTTCTCTTGATGCAAGCACTATAAAGAATTGGGTCAAAATGGATGATGAGGGACAGCCTTTTATTCAGATTGATGGCAACGTTGAAGAATTCGTCGCAAAAGTTGCCCAAATAGTCGAAAATAAAAAGCATCCCACATATTTCCAACCCAGCGGACTCGATCGGCAGATTGAAATTGGTGGTCTAACCAATTATGTGATTGACCAAGACAAGTATTCGAATTGGATAAAATCTAATTTGGGAGAAACGCAAGAAACAACCATTTCTGCGAAAGCAACTCCGTTAAGTGATTACATTGAATTGGACATCACAAGACAAACAGTCTGGCTGTATCGCAATGGAGAGTGTATCATGGCATCTCCGTGTGTTACTGGAAATGTTGCAACAGGGCATGGCACAAGAACTGGAGTTTTTTCAGTCTATGAAATGACTACTGATGAAACTCTCAGGGGCTATGAAAATGACGGAACACCATACACGTCACATGTAGACCGTTGGATGGAGTTCGATAATGGTAATGGTTTTCATGATGCAAAATGGCGCTATGGCGTTTTCGGTGGGGATATCTATAAAACAGACGGTTCCCATGGTTGCGTCAATATGCCAGTAGACAAAGCCAAGTTCTTATATAGTAACATTTGGCTCGGGTATACGGTAATTATTTATAAGTCATAAAAGCTTACAGCGGAGCAGGATTAATAATCTTGCTCCGCTCTCCTTTTTGAGATTTGACAAATATGAGATAGCGATGCTATAATTTTTTCAAAAGAGGAGAGTGCGAAAGTAAAGTTAAACAGAAAATAAAGATAAGGAGTTAGGAAAACAAATTTGTGAAAAGGGGATTAATTGATTATTATAAATATAGAAAAAATATTATATAAAGCTATGACATGGAGAAGGTGAACGGAAAACCATTAGTGTCAAGAAGCTTCGACAAAACTAGATCTATTTGACTTTTTGAGTGTTTTAGAGTAAAATAGAAAAAGAGAGTAAATTAAATGGTCGCGTATAGCAAGGTCGAAAGGCAGCGTACGAGGAAAGTCCGGGCTCCACAGAGCAATAATGCTGGATAACGTCCAGTGAGGGTAACCTTAAGGAAAGTGCAACAGAAAACAACCGCCAGAAATGGTAAGGGTGAAAAGGCGAGGTAAGAGCTCACCGCTAATATGGTGACATATTAGGCTGTGTAAACCCCATTTGGAGCAACACCGAGACAAGAAGGCTAAGACTGCTCGTCATCTTCTTAATTTGGTGGCTTGAAACATATAGTAATATATGTGCTAGATAAATGGCCATTCTAGACAGAACCCGGCTTACAGATTTACTTTTATATATTAAAAATATCACTACTATAAGACATATAGTAGTGTTTTTAATTGACTGTATTTTTATGTTATTTAAATATTGTACTTTTTGGTTTTTCAATATATAATAGACTTGTTAATAATATCAAAAGGAGGTAATTTAGCGAATGTCTTTCATTGATAAAATAAAAGAAGAAGCAAAAAAAGATATTAAAACAATTGTACTACCAGAAAGTGAAGATATAAGAGTATTACAAGCAGCGCAAACAATAACAAGCGAAAACATTGCAAATATTGTTTTGATTGGAGATGCTAAAATTATAAAAGAGACTGCTTTAAAAAACAATCTGGACTTGTCAGGAGTTACAATAATAAACCCAAACACCTTTGATAACTTTAGTAAATATGCAAACGATTTATATGAATTTAGAAAAAACAAGGGAATGACATTAAATCAAGCAAAAAAGATATTAAAAGACAATAGTAGATATTTTGCTACAATGATGGTGAAAGAGGGAGATGCAGATGGATTTGTTTCAGGTGCTTCTCATCCTACATCAGACACATTAAAGCCAGCACTCCAAATATTAAAAACAGCACCTAATACAAAATTGGTTTCTGCCTTTTTTGTAATGGTTCTTCCAGATAAAGAGTTTGGAGAAGATGGAGTATTTGTATTTGCGGATTGCGGATTAAATGAATATCCAGATGCTGATGCACTTTCAGAAATTGCAATTTCGTCAGCTAAAAGTTTTAAAGAACTTATTGGAGCAGAACCCAAAGTTGCAATGCTTTCATATTCTACATTAGGAAGCGCATCATCGCCATTAACAGAAAAAGTCGTAGAAGCAACTTCTCTATTAAAAAACAAAGAACCAGACTTAATATGTGATGGAGAAATACAATTAGATGCAGCAATAATCCCAGAAGTTGCAAAGCTAAAAGCTCCAAACAGCAATCTAAAAGGAAAAGCAAATATATTAATATTCCCAGATTTGGATGCTGGAAATATTGGGTATAAATTAACTCAAAGATTTGGTCATGCAGAGGCCTATGGTCCACTTTGTCAAGGAACATCAAGACCTGTAAATGACTTGTCAAGAGGATGTAGTGCAAGTGACATAGTCGGAGTAGTTGCGATAACTGCAGTCCAAGCACAACATCAAAGTAAATAATATAAAAGAAAGGATACAATAAACATGAAAATTTTAGTTTTAAATTGTGGAAGCTCATCTTTGAAATATCAACTATTAGATATGAGCACAGAGAGAGTTATAGCAAAAGGAAATTTTGAGAGAATAGGAGAAAAAGAATCATTTTTAACACATAAAATGAATGGGGAAAAATACGTATATAACGAAGTTGCAATGAACCATGAGGAAGCTCTAAATTTAATTATGAAAGAGTTGCAAAACCCAGATCATAGAGCAATAGAGAATCTCTCAGAAATCAATGCCATTGGTCATAGAGTTGTTGCAGGAGGAGAAATATTTGATAAATCTGTGATTATAGACGAAAAAACTTTAAAAGGAATTGAAGCTTGTTCAAAATTAGCACCATTACATAATCCAGCAGCAATTTTGGGAATCAAAGCTTGTCAAAAGGCAATGCCAGGTGTTCCAATGGTTGCAGCGTTTGACACAGCGTTCCATCAAACAATGCCAAAAGAAAATTACTTATATCCAATTCCATATGAATACTATGAAAAATATGGAATTAGAAAATACGGAGCTCATGGAACTTCTCATAAATATGTTACACAAAGAGTAGAAAAATTAATGAATAAGGACATTAAAGCCTTGAAAATAGTAACATGCCATTTAGGCCAAGGAGCTAGCCTTTGTGCTGTTCAAGGCGGTAAAAGTGTAGATACATCTATGGGATTAACTCCTCTTGGTGGAATAACTATGGTTACTCGCTCAGGAGACTTAGACCCTTCTGTTGTAACAGCAATTATGAAAAAAGAAAATCTAACCGCAGATGAAGTAGAAAGTATATTAAATAAAAAATCAGGATTAACAGCTGTTTCAAAATTAGTTCCAGATTTCAGAGAAATCGAAAATGCTTCTAATGAGGGAAATGAAGATGCAATTATTGCAATCAATAAATTTGTATCTATAATAGCTCAATATATTGCTAGATATGCGGCAGTTATGGAAGGTATTGATGCAGTGGTATTTACTGGCGGTATTGGAGAGAATCAATTTAGAATAAGAAGTAAAATCTGCAAAAAACTAAAATTTATGGGACTTGACTTAGACGAAGAAAAGAATAATGAGTTTAGAAGTGAAGGAAAAATATCTAAAGAAGATTCAAAAGTTGAGATTTGGGTAGTTCCAACAGATGAAGAATTAATGATTGCACAAGACACACTAGACCTAATAAAATAATTTATAATGGTTACATTGTATTTTTTAACACTAAATTTTAACTTAATATATCCTAATTACGAAGTGAATGTATATTTATTTTTAGTACAAACTTGTGTGGGGACCGACAAGGTAGCAAATGTAGAAAAACCGGCAATGCCTTGTCGGTTTTTCTTATACATTTGGTTCGCAGTTGGGATTTGTACGCTAAAATAAATATACATTGCTCTTCGATATAAAAGTTTTTATTTACCAACTTGTAACCATTATAAATTAGCTAATGGGTTGTCTTCGACTGCGTGTCTAACTTGTTCATTATTGACATGTGTATAAATCTGAGTAGTAGATATACTCTCGTGACCTAATAATTCTTGTAAAGCTCTTATATCAACATTTCCATACTGATACATTAAAGTAGCTGCTGTGTGTCTTAATTTATGTACAGAGTATTTATTAGCATCTAAACCTGCTTTTAACAATTCTTGTTTTACAATATATTGAACAGTTCTTCTACTAATTCTTTCTAATCTTTCGCTTAAGAATAATGCATCTTCAGAACCTGATTTAATTCCTGTTCTAGGGCGTACTGCTAAATAAGAATTTATAGCATTAACACAGGCTTTATTCAAGTAGATAGTTCTTTCTTTGTTACCTTTACCAATAACATTTAATTTATCCTCAGAAAAAACAATGTCTTTAATATTTATTCCAACTAGTTCTGATAAACGAATACCACAGTTCAAAAATAATGTTATAATAGCAAAATCTCTTTCATTATTTCTATCATTTGTGTTACTTGCGACTTCTAAAAGTTTTTTACTATCATCTAAAGATAAATATTTAGGCATTCTTTTACCAAGTTTAGGTGATTCTAAATTCATTGCTGGATTTTGATTTATCATACCTTTTTGAGCCAAGTATTTAAAAAACACTCTAATGCTTGCCGCTTTTCTAGCCCTGGTAGCAGGTTTGCTGTCAAACGTGTTTGTTAAATAAAATAAATATGCGTGGATATCATCTAAAGTAACTTTATTCATTGTTTCTAATGTCATGGAATGAATATCTATATCATCTAAATTTTTTTCTGTTGTCAATCTTAAATGATACATGAGATACTTCAAAAATCTATTAAGGTCGTAATTATATTCTTTTATTGTATTAGGAGACTTATTTAATATAGTTGTAGTATAATCTAAAAAAGAATTTAAAAATTCTGGATTCCCTTCTGTATTTATCATAAATATACCTTCCTTTGTTTGTTAAAATATCTTAAAAAGATAATGAACAATTAAAATTTATCTATATTATATATTTTTAAGAAAAAAAGTACAAGTATCTTAGAAACTTTTAATTAGTCAAATCGAATATATTCATTTAAATCGAATTTGTATTATAAATATCTTCTTGGGGAATACTAGAATTGCCAATATCAGCTAATCCTCAATTAGCTCACAAGACAAGATAAAAACAATTCGCCAAAAAGTCACGGAAAAAATGGCAAAAATGATAGAAAAAACTTTTATTTATGATAATATAATTAAGAAGGAGGGTATTATGGAGAAAAATAATAATACAAAGAAAATAATTATAGCAGTAAGCGCCATTGTGGCTGTTGCAATTCTTATAATAGGAGGTATTTTAATAGGTAGAAATATGGAAAGTGGTAATTTAAGTATAGGTAAAAAAGACAAAGTGGAAATAAAACCAAGTGAAACTAAGAATATACAATTCACTGATTTTGATAACGGACTTATAAAATTAAAGGTTCCAGAGGGATGGAAAGTAGATACTCTTGGAGATTATATTCATTATACTATAAAAGTATATGACCCAGAAAATCCAACATATCAATTCTTCTTAAATCTAAAGACAGAAGGATATAACAAATCACAAGAAGCGAAGGACTTTCAACAAAGATATTATCCAAACAGCATGTTTGCAAAAACATCAGTAATTTCTGAAAAAACAACAGAAGGTTTTTATAAGATTTTCAATGATTTAGGAACTTTAAATAATAGTGCAACATTTACATTCCCAACTTTAACAGATTTTACAGTTCTTGATAACTTAGGACCTGCATCAATAGGTGGAGATGTGCTAAGAGCTAGCTTTAAAGATGCAAATGGTAAAGATGCAGAGGGAATATTTACAGCATATGTATATGATCCAGGACCATACTATGTAAATGAATATGTTATGTCCGGAAAACAAATTGATATATATTATCTAAATGTATATAACACAATGTTTATTTCTGCTCCAAAAGATAAGCTTGTAGATTGGGAACAAACATTATCTACAATAAATGCATCTTTGGAATTCACCGACACATTTATGAATCAGTATGGAAACCAACAAGATGCTGTTATGCAAAACTTCCAAAGCGTAAGAGCTATATGTAATCAGACATCTGACATAATAATGTCAGCTTGGGAATCAAGAAGTGCTGCTTATGATAGAATGAGCCAAAAGCAAAGTGATGCAACTCTTGGATACGAAAGAGTATATGATACAGATACAGGCGAAATATACAAGGCATACAATGGATTTACAGACGATTATCAAGGAAATAGATATCAATCAATAACAGATGATATGTACACAAAACCAACAGATGGATATATTGAAAGAGTTTATTAAAAAAATGAAAACAAGTAATTGAAAGTTACTTGTTTTTATGTTATAAATGTATGTATTAAGGAGGAGATTGAATATGGAAAAATCAAAAGTTTATTTTACAAAGAAGATTACTCCAGAAGCAGTAGTAAAAATATATGAAACATTAGGAGCAAATTTGGGTGGCAAGGTAGCAGTAAAGCTACACTCTGGTGAGCAAGGAAATCAAAACTATATTAGACCTGAATTTGTGAAGGCAATAATAGAAAAAGTAAATGGTACAGTAGTAGAATGTAATACAGCATATGGTGGAGCTAGAAATACCACTGAAAAGCACGAAAAGCTAATGGAAGAACACGGATGGACTAAATATTTTGATGTAGACATCCTAGATGCGGGAGGCAAGAATCTAGAACTTGATATACCAAATGGAAAAGTAATTCACAAAAATTATGTAGGAAAAGATTTAGAAAAATATAATTCAATGCTTGTACTATCACATTTTAAAGGACATCCTATGGGAGGATATGGAGGAGCATTAAAACAACTATCAATAGGTTGTGCCTCATCAGAAGGAAAAACATGGATTCATACAGCAGGAGCAGAAACAGACCAAACAAAATTATGGGACAACCTACCAGAGCAAGATAAATTCTTAGAAGCAATGGCTGATGCAGCATCTTCAGTTCATAATAAATTTAAAGGAAATATAGCTTATATAAATGTTATGTGCAATATGTCTGTGGATTGTGATTGTTGTGCAGTTGCAGAAAATCCTTGTATGAAAGATATAGGAATACTTGCAAGTTTAGATCCTATAGCAGTTGACCAAGCTTGTATTGACTTAGTGTACAACTCAAAAGACCCAGGAAGAGATCATTTAGTAGAAAGAATAGAGAGACAACACGGAGTTCATACAATAGAAGCAGCAGCTGATTTAGGATTTGGAACAAGAGAATATGAATTGATTAATATTGATTAAAAATTACGATAAAATAATCAACTAGGAGCCAAATAATCTCCTAGTTTTTTTACATTCTTGTAAAATGATACTTAAATAGCGGTTGACTTTTGAAAAAATTTCATATAAAATAGATAAGTTGGTTATAAAAAATATAAGAAAGAGAGGAAAAAATGGATAAAGAAGAAAACATATTAGGAAAAGAAAAAATAGGAAAATTAATAAGAAAATTTTCAATTCCTTGCATAATTTCTATGTTGGTAAACTCACTATATAATATAGTAGACCAAATCTTTATAGGGCAGGGAGTAGGCTTTTTAGGAAATGGGGCTACAAATGTAGTTTTTCCTCTAGTAATGATAGGGCTTGCATTCTCATTAATGTTTGGAGATGGCTCGTCTGCATATTTAAGCCTAAAACTTGGAGAAAAAAAGAAAAAAGAAGCAGAAGTAGGAGTAGGTAACGGAATACTAATTTCAGCAATTGTTTCAGTATTGTTCTGTGTACTTACATTAATATTCTTACCACAACTATTAAAATTATTTGGATGTACAGAGAACTTAAAAGAATTCGCGACAACGTATGGAACAATTATAGCAATAGGCTTTCCTTTTTCAATGATAGGAACAACCTTAAACTCAATAATAAGAGCTGATGGTAGTCCAAAATATTCAATGATAAGTATGATGACAGGAGCAATATTAAATACAATATTAGACCCATTATTTATATTTACATTTAATCAAGGAGTAGCTGGAGCAGCAATAGCTACAGTCATAAGCCAATTTGCAACATTTATACTAAATGTTGCATACATAAAGAAATTCAAAACAATAAAACTATCAAAAGAGTGCTTTAAATTAAAAGCTTCTGTATGCAGAAAAGTTGCAGCACTTGGAATAAGTAGTTTTATTACTCAAATGAGCTTTGTTTGTGTTATGACAGTTGAAAATAATTTACTTGGAAAATACGGAGAACAAAGTAAATATGGAGCAGAAATTCCTATTACAGTTATTGGAATTGTAATGAAAATAAATCAAATATTAAATAGTATAATAATTGGTATTGCAGTAGGAAGTCAACCAATATTAGGATACAATTACGGTGCTAGAAAATTTGATAGAGTTAAAGAAACTTTAAAAATCGTACTAGGCTTAAGCGTAGTAATAAGCACAATTGCATTTATTCTATTCCAAACAATACCAGATAAACTAATATTAATATTTGGAAGTGGCGATTCAAATTATATGGAATTTGCTTGTTTGGCATTCAGAACATACTTACTATTATGTATATGTAATGGTGTCCAAATACCTTCAGGAATATTCTTCCAAGCAATTGGAAAAAGTACAAAGAGTGCAATATTATCTTTATCAAGACAAATAGCAATATTAATTCCTGCAATGGTAATTCTAAGTCATTTCTATGGAATTATGGGAATATTAAGTGCAGGACCAGTTGCAGATGGTATAGCATTCGTATTAGCATTAATCCTATTAATTAAAGAAGCTAAAAATCTAAAGGCTGGTAGCAAAGTTGCAGAAAATGCTGAATATGAGAAATTGCCTGAAATACAAAGTACGAATAGTAATGTAGTAATCACAATTGCAAGAGAATATGGATCTGGTGGAAGATATATTGGAAGATTAGTAGCTGAAAAACTTGGAATAAAACTATACGATAAAGAATTTATAGAAAAGTTAGCAGAAAAAACAGGCTTATCAGCAGAATATATAGAGAGCAATGAACAAAAAAGAACTGCCTTGGATAACTTTAATAATGGCTATTACTCTGGATTAAACAATTCTGATGAGTTATTCATAAAAGAATCAAACCTTATCAAGAAACTAGCAAACAAAGAGTCTTGTGTAATTATAGGAAGATGCGCAGACTTCATCCTAAAAGACAATAAAAATGTAATTAAAATATTTATAAATAATAATATGGAAAATAAAATCAAAAGAGCAACAGAGTTTTATGGAATGAATAAAGAAAAAGCAGAAAAGGAAATCACAAGAATAAATAAATTAAGGGCAAACCATTACAAAAATTATACAGAAAGAGAATGGAAAGATCCTTCTAATTATAATATTTGTATTAATAGTGATGCTGTTGGTATAGACAATGCTGTTGAACTAATTTGCAATGTCGTAAATATGGAAACAGTTAAAAATTAAACTAAAAGACTTACTATAAAGGTAAGTCTTTTAATATATAAAAGTAACAAATTTTGCTCAATATCTAGACAAGCAATTCTTTGTGGTATATACTATAATTGAAAATATATTATAGGTAGGACTTTATGAAGAAATTAACAGCAGAAGAAAAAAAGAATTTTTTGGAATGGTCTGAAGGAAATAGATATTTATATGAACTACTTTGCTCTTGTTGGGAAAATGGAATAACAACTTTTGCATCATGTGGTGGACATGAACAAGAAAATGGTAGTCCATATTTAGGAATGATTATTAATGATAATTCTCTGCCATTCATTAAAAATATATTGGCACAAATACAAGATATGACAAATATCGTAATATCATCTGGAGTGAGAATAAGAGATGAACAATTGTGCCCAGATGAAGAATTAAGAGGATTAGCTTTTTATGCATACAATTACAACTGCTGCGAACTTTTTTACAAAATGCGAACAGGAATTGAAGCGAAAGAACATGAAGCAAATCTTTCTCCAAAAGCAAATAGATTCTATAATATGATTAAGAGTTTAAGTGCAACAAGCAGAGAAGAATTACAAGCGGAGGTCAATGACAACATAGTTGTTGGTAGTACTTTTTCTACAAAAACACAGGAATTCATTGATTTTCAAAATAGCAACAAAATGGCGAAAAACAGCAAATTAGCGAGATTTTTTAGGAGACTACTACCTTTTAAAAAATCAGATACTACAAAATACGAGAAATTACAGCAGAAATATGGATTTTTACAAAGAACATATTCTGGAGAACGATCTACCAAAATGGAACAATATAGAGTGAAACTTGATAATCAATCTGATGACAGAAAAAAAGACATAACTTCAGCAGAAAACAAAGAATCGGATTTAGACAGATGAAAATTAATAAGTTATTCTTTACAATTAAAATGGAAAGAAAAAAACAAAAGAGAATAGTATAGTGTTATTTTTAATGAATTTCTATAAAGAAGTCAAGAGGGAGTAGGGGAGCAAAAGATAAAAAACATTTATAAAGAAAATTAAATTACTAAAAAAGATTGTTAATAATTTTAAAATTATAACAAAAACTAATTTAATGAAATAAAAAATATAATAGAAAGTAAATAAAAAATAATTTTTAAATTTTATAATTAAAGTTTTATTTAAAGATTTATAAATTTATATAAATAATTCAAATTTTGATTTTGTGCAAAGTTTTATATAAAAATATATAAATTTAAAATCAAACATTTTTTTAGATTTAATTTTTGCAAACATAAATTTTTTTCTTTTTGATATTTATAAATTGATTCATTATTATTACAATAAATTAGTAGTTTATAAAAAATTAAACTTATATATCATTTAAAGTATCTATTAGAATAATTTATTTGTAACTTAAAATAAATTATAAATATGGACGCATGAAAATCGTTTTTAAGACATTTTTATAATCAAGCAATTAAATTATATGTCTAATAATATAGTAAAAATATATCCAATATATATTTGACTAATACAAAACACAAAAATTGCTGAAATATCAGCATATTATAAAATATATAAAAAAAGGGTAAAAAAGCGACGCACGAGAATCGATTTTAAGGCGTTTTTATTTTTTAGACATATAGTTTGTTGTCTGTAAAATGCGGCAAATAGAGGCATTTGAGCGGTTTGAGGATTTTTGATAAAATTACAGAATTATAATAATAGATTATAAAAAATTTTAAAGAATAAAATAAAATTTAAGTACAAGAACTAATTATATAAGTAAAATAATTAAAAGTCTTAAAATGGATTTTAAAACGATATAAATAAAGATTATATAAGAAATAAATAATAATATAAAAAGACAATAGAAATAATTATATAATAAATGATATATAATGAAAATGGCTTGAAAGTACTGAAATAACTGGGAAGGACTTAAATCAGTGAAATGCCATTTTATTTATTAC
>HF994476.1:0-54770 GCA_000434195.1 Clostridium sp. CAG:780 | reverse complement strand
ATGCCATTTTATTTATTACTTTTTTGCGCAAAACTTTGATTTTGTGCAATGTTATATATCGATTATAAAAGGTAATCTCCTATACTACCCTATAAATATATATACCAAAAAAATTATTTTGTCAATACACTATTAATGCAATTAATTGTTATCAAATTGTATCTTTCTTATATAAAGAAATTTTGTATATTGTTTTGTTCATTAATATACATTTTGTTTTAAAAAAATACTTATTCCCTTTAAATATGTTATTATTCTTTTGAGGTGGAAAGAAATGGAAACAGTTTTAGCTTGGGTTGTTCTTATATTAATAGTGTATATTATAAAAACCAAAAAGGATAATAAATTTAAGACTTCAGATAATATTAATATGATACAAGCTCCCCCTACCCTTTCTTCTCTTTATGACAAGAAAATTTATTTATTGACATCTGATGAATTAAAATTTTATAAATTATTAAAGCCCATAGTAAATAGAAATGAGTTAAACCTTTTTACTCAAGTAGCGCTTTATGAAATTGTAAAAGCTAAAGATATAAAAAACTTTATAAACAAAAATAGAGAGGTTACTGTACACCTCTCTATTTCTGTTGTTGAAAATGTAATATGGTTGCTTTTAAGCAAGAATATTGAGCGCAGTAGAGATATTATCTAACTGCAACTTATCGAGCAGAATCTGGTAATCCAGCCACATCTCCAGTGTCGTAGGATAAATTCCTGTGGCCTCAGATAGAGTATCAAGAGTAATTCCTTCGATCTTCATTACTCCTTCTACAACACCGATTTTTTCCCAGTTCAGTTTCCGAAGAGTATGATACTCTTCATTGCTCAAATCCTTTACCATATCGTCTGTCATCTTTCAACTCCCCTTCCTTTCAAGAATGAAATTGGAAATTCTTTATATAAAAACAAGAGAAAATCTCCCGTAAATATGATTATACCACATAAATGCACTTTTTTCAAGTATTTTATGTGGTATTGGCCTTTTCCCCATTTTGGTACAAATTTTACTTTTGCTTATTTTTTATTTTAATCCAGGTAATATCCTTTTCATTTTAATTATAAATTCTTCATTGTTTTTTGTTAAAAGCATTTGATTTATGACTTGTTCTGTAACTTCTCCTACCGGCATACTTGATAGGGCTTTACGCAATGCAAATGTTGTAGCAAGTTCTTCTGGTGAAAGCAGCTTTTCCTCTCTTCTTGTTCCTGATTTGTTAATGTCAATAGCAGGGAATATTCTTTTTTCTGAAAGTGATCTATCAAGATGTACTTCCATGTTTCCTGTTCCTTTGAATTCTTCAAAGATTACTTCATCCATTCTGCTTCCTGTATCAATAAGCGATGTTGCTAATATTGTTAAACTTCCACCATGTTCTATGTTTCTAGCTGCTCCAAAGAATTTTTTTGGCTTGTGAAGTGCTGCTGGATCTATTCCTCCAGATAGAGTTTTCCCTGAAGAAGGTATTACTAAGTTATAGGCTCTTGCAAGTCTTGTTATGCTATCTAGGAGAATTGCAACATCTTTGCCATGTTCTACTAGTCTTTTTGCTCTTTCTAAGACCATTTCAGCTACTTTTACATGATGTTCTGGTAGTTCGTCAAAGGTAGAATAAATTACTTCTCCTTTTATAGATCTTTTCATGTCTGTTACTTCTTCTGGTCTCTCATCTATTAATAACACTATTAATTCTATTTCTGGATGATTTGCTGTTATGCTATTTGCAATTTTCTTTAATAATGTTGTTTTTCCAACTTTAGGTGGTGCAACTATCATTCCTCTTTGTCCCTTTCCTATTGGGCAAACTAAGTCTATCATTCTCATAGCATATTCGGTAGGAACTGTTTCTAATCTAATTCTTTCGTCTGGATAAATAGGTATTAAATCATCAAACTTCTTTCTCTTATAAGCTTTTTCAGGAAGTTCTCCGTTAACGGCTCCTACATATATAAGCCCTGGGAATCTTGCATCTTCCTTAGGAAATCTTGCAATTCCTTTTATTTTGTCTCCTTGATCCAATTTAAATCTTTTTATTTGAGTAGGAGATATGTACACATCTTTTGGACTCGATAAATAATTTTCTCCTCTTAAGAAACCATATCCATCAGGTAAGATTTCTAATACACCCTCTGCTATAAAATCGTCTGGATTAGTAAGTTTATATGACAAATCAGAATCGTCTCTTGCGTTTTCTCCTATTTGATATTTTGCATCATTGTCTATTGCTGGATATTCTTTTTGTTGTTCTTCTTCGACATTTTTTTCTGATTCAAGCTTTGTCAGCAATTCTATTAGCTCTTCCTTTTTTAATTTAGTTACATTTTTAATTTCTTGTTCTTTTGCTAATTGACGCAATTCTACTAATGTACATTTGGTTAAATCCATATACAATACCTCCGTTATTATTTTAATTTTTATTAGTTCATTTATTGGGAAATTTTAAGATTAATTAATTTTTTGATATAAATTTTAATTATTATATACTATTTTCTGTAAAAAGGCAATAAAAAAGAGAGAAAATCTCTCTTATCTGTTCATATCTATATATACTCTTTCATTAGGTAAATACATATCCAATTTTTCTCTTGCCATTTGCTCAATATATTCTGTTGAATTTACATCTTCCTTTGTTTTGTTTAAATCTTTATTTTCTTCAGTAGCAGTTTCTAATTGTTTTGCATATATTTCTGCTTCTGAGCTATATTGATTTAAAGTTTTTTGTTGAGAAACTAATGTTACAACAAAGTATATTAAAAATATTGCTATTATGACATTTCTGTAAATTTTTTTCATCTGATTATCTCCAAAAAAATATTTTATTTTTTCATATAATATATTATTCTACATAAATTTGCAAAATCCTTTATTTATTTGACAGTTTTTTACTTTTTCTTATATGAAGCTTTTTTAAGTTGATTATAAGGAAGTAAAACGGTTTAGTCATTATTTTATAAAGTTTTTGAATAGGATATAACATCATGTGTACCAGTTTTTTTATGAAAGCTAAGATTATTACATTTATTTTTATAAAGTATTTGCTAATTGTTAATAAATATAAGAGCAGTCCTAAGAATATGGCTACAAATATGAAAAATCGTAATTGGCCATTATTAAATATGAAAAGCATTATTATTAGAAATATTCCCGTAAGTATTCCAAATAATATGTCTTCTATATATGTTACCATATCAGATGTTCTAAATGATTTTCTCAATACTCTAAATATGTCGAATCCAATTCCAATTACAATTCCGCAAAGCATGTATATCGAAAATAAATAGATTTGATTATTATTCATAAATTCCTCATCTCTTTTTTATTTAAAGATTTTTCCTAATATACTTCCACTGCTTTTCTTATTCATTCCTGCTTCGCTATAACCTAAATTAAAGATTTCGCCATCTATTATAACTTCTGAGCTATCTAAGCTTAATTTGTTTATTCTAAGTTCTTCGCCTTTTATTGTAAGCAAACCTAGTTGAGTTTCTACAATTACTATTTGGTCATCAAAGCTTAGTACGTCCACAACTCCTGTTATTGTAAGTTTTTCTCTATTTTCTAGTATTAAATTTTGGATTATATTGTTGCTATTGTTTTGAACAACATTTTTTCTGTCTTCCATAGAAAACTCCCTCTTTCTTGTTTGTTGTATATTTTATTATATTCAGGTCTTGTCTATTTTAGAACAGAAAAAAAGCCACCTTTTAAAGATGGCCTTAATTTTTTATTTATCCATTATTTGTTGTAAATTGTAAGTCAAAGTTGATTGTTGCTCCTGATGCTGAGTTCTCACAGTCAACATCTTGTCCTTCAACCCACATGTAGACTCTGATTTTTGTAACACCAGCTGTTAATTTTCCAAATTCAAAGTTTGTTGAATTTGCTGCTGCTGTATGCCATTTTGTTGTAACTGAATCAAAATATGTTTCATTTGGATTTGTTGTTGTTGATTGTTTCATAGGAACTGTATTTACAGGAATTATATCTTTTATTCCGAAGTATGGTATTTTAGCGCCATTAGTTGTAGTTGTTGTTACACCATATGTATCACGGGCAGCTGCCACACCTTTTGCAGTATGAGTGTCATAGTTTGGTTCCCATATATCTGCTGTTCCAGTAGCAAGTGCTAATTCCCTCATGCTTCCTGGGTCTTTATCAGCTGTAAGAGTTCCTTCTTTTACGAATGCTACACGTGCTGCGTTTTGTAATCCTAAATCAGTATCTCCATTTATTGTTACTTTTGAGTTAGATGATAGATAAACTGTTGTATCTTGATCTACTTTTAAGAATAAATCAAATGCTATATATTTTCCAGTTTTTCCTGTTGTATCTGTTTCTTTTGTAGATGATATATAGAAATTACCACCATCAGCATCATTTGCTGCTGCTACTCCATAAAACATATCCATTTTTCCAGTTGACACATTTCCGGTTGTTGATACTGGCTCTAAATTGTCTTCAGGTAATTGATTTATTAATACATTGTAAGCTGTTCCTGCTTTATCTAAGTCAGCTTTTTCAAGTATTGTTTTCCAGCTTTGTGCATCTGCTGATATTTGTAGACCATTCGATGCTTTAACATTTACTTGTAATTGGCTTACTGTTACTATTTGGTTAGCTGTGAACCATGCATAAGATGATGTGATTAGCAATAAGGCTATTAGCAATAAGACTAGTATTGCTGATTTTAAACTTGTTTTCTTTTGATTTTTTTTACTCATTATTTTTTCCTCTTTTCTTTATTTGTTGTGTTAATACAAAGATACCATATTCTTCATATCAAGTCAATACATACGACTAATTTGTAATTTAACTGTAATCTTTGTAACATTTTGTAATATAATGTAATATTTTGTTGCTTAATATGTATGTTCTTCTGTTATATCCATATGCATTTTCATCATTCCACCTATTAAAGCATCTACACAATCAGGGTCGTCTCCTTCTACCCAAATAACTATTGTAAATCTATCAATATCTCCTGGATTAAAACCTGTTCTTTGTTGGTCTGTTACGGTTATGTCATCTTTAAAAGCTATTGTTCCTGCTTCTGCTTCTCCTGTTCTTGAATTTTTCTTTGAATAAACTTCTCTTTCGCCATTTCGATATATCATTACTCTTATTGCTTCATCTACATTTTTTACTACATCATCTACGACAATTTTGTACCAATAGTTAATTGAATCTGCACCTTTGTTTTCTAGATAAAATGTATAGGCAATATAATTTGGACCGTTATGTGTTCCTTCTCCCTGTGAATCTATGTCTGCAGGAAGCCAGTTTATCGATATATTGTCGACAAACTCTAATTGATCTACTTTTAATATTTTTCTCTCGTCTTTTTCGTTTAATTTTTCATACATTATTAATCCACTCTTTTTTGCTAGAGCATCATCTAATGCAACTGTGAACGCTCCCCCGTCATAGAATAGCCTTAATAAGAAATATATTATTATTAAAAATAATGCAATGATTAATAAACTTATTTTTATTATTCTAATGATTCTCTCTCTTTTTTTGAGTTTTTCCGAGTTCAACTCTGCTTTCCATTTATCTTCTTTTTTATTTTGTTTATCTTTTTCCGGCACGTTCTGACCTTGTTCTTTATTTTCTTTCTTTTTCATCTTGTCTCTCCTATTTTTCTTTTGAAAATATTATAATATATTGATTTAGTTTTTATTTTATAGTACAATTTATTATAATATATATGATAGATATAAATCAAGTTAAAAGAGGTAAACTTATGAAAATTTTTAAAAGAATTAGTTTTTTACTTATTTGTTGCAGTTTACTTGCGATTTTAGCACTTTTTGTTTCTCAGGTTTATGCAAAGTATAGGACCGCAGTTTCCGGAAGAGCTGAGATTGCAATATCTAGATGGGATATAAAATTAAATGGAGCATCTATTAAAAATAATCAGGATATTTCTTCTAAAATAACTCCAGTATTCCCTGGAAATGAGAATATTGCTAGTAATGTTATTGCGCCAACAGCCGAAGGATACTTTGATTTAAATCTTGACTATACTAATGTAGATGTTTCATTTAAGTATGAAATTAGCATAGAGACTTCTCAAGAAAGTGCCGTTTCTGATCTTGTAATAACTGGTTATTCAATAAATGGCGGGGACAAAATTACAGTTTCAGATTTTAGCACTCCACTTACAGATACAATAAGTCTTTCTGATGCAGTAAGAACAAGAAGTATGCGTATATTTATTATGTGGAATGATGATCCAGATACTTCATCGATGAATAATATTGATGATACTTCTTCTACATTACAAGCAACTAATTCAGCAATTTTAAATGTCAAAATCGCACTTACTCAAGTTGTATAAATCAATAAAAAGTTGGAATTTTTCCAACTTTTTTATATTTTCTTATCTTTTTGCTCTGCTGATAAGACTAGGCCTACTCTTAAACAACTCTCATTTGGATGATTCTTTTTAAATTCATAAGCTTTTTCTCCCCAGTATGTATCTGCATCATCATCTCCTGATTCATATGCCCATTCTACTTTTATTGTAAAGTGAGCCTCTTCAAATCCTGTTGTCAGCTCTGATTTATCAACTGTTACTGATATTTTAAAAGGATATTCGTTTTGAATTTTATTTTCTAATTCTTCTTGTGTTATATTTTCTCCTACTGTAAATGTTTCTCCTAATAGTGTTAATGATTTATATTCATATGCTAAAGTTGCCTCTGATTCTCCCGAATTCTTAGCAGATATTTGTTTAATATAGGTTTCCATTCCCGGATATATTTTGCTTACATCTATTTCTACGTTTGTAATTGCTTCACTATCGCCTACTTGAAAGGTAATGTCCCAAGCTACTACACTAGCGGTCAGACCACCAGAAACTTTTGTTGCAAATACAAACCAAGCATATGAGTTAAAAGCTAATAATACAACTAATATTATTAGCGCTTTTAAAGTTAAATACTTATTAAAAGTTATTTTCTTCTTTTTTTCTTCCACTAGTTTCCTCTTCTATTCTTTTTTTGAATTGTCTTCTTCTATTTCTTCATTGTCTTCATTTTTTTCTCTATGAATCTTAATTATTTTTACAATTATAAGAATTGTAAGTGGAACAAATATTAAGAAATAGAATCCATATAAATTGTTTATTACTTTGCTAATAAGGCTTAAAACACGTGTTTTGTATATTATTGTTCCATAAACTTGACTTTCTGATACTACAGGATCTTCTGCAGTATTGGCGATTCCTTTTGTGTGGAATTCATATTGTCCATTTTCGTTTTTGTCTATTGCAATTACTCTATGTGTTACAATTTTTCCTGTAAATGAATCTTTGTTTCCTAAATATACTAGATCATCCCCCACCTTAATTTTGTCTGGCGAAATAGTTTTAGATACTAATATATCTCCCACATTGTATTCCGGAACCATACTCTCAGTAACAATGTTAAATATTCTGATTCCGCCTATACTTGCACTGTTTTTAGTTACTCTTTGAAATATTACTACTAGTAGTATTAATAATACAAAAATTACTAATAGATAATATAAGATATTTCCAATTATTTTTAAAGCTTTATTATTTTTTAGTTTATCCAAGATTTTTTCCTCCAATATTATTTTTTACTTTTGTTAGATATTCGTCTATACTTTGGCTAAATATTTTTTGAACTTCTTTTATGCTAGCTTGATTTCTATATCTTATAACAGCATATTTTTCACCAATAATGTCTTTTATATCTTTTATTGACAAGTTATTATCCATAGCTACTACTTTTTCTAGCATTTTACTTATAATTATTTCTTGATTTTCTTTTTTCTTTTCCTCTTCTTGCTCTTTTGTTTGTTCCCTATCTTTGTCTATGGTCTGCATAACAAGATAATCTATAAAGAATGCATCGTCCATTAACTCTTTTAAATTACTGTTGTCCTCATAATCTTCATTTTGACTAGTTTTTTTTGTTTTGTCATCCATGTTTTCTCTTAGATATGTCCATAATTTCATAGCATATTGAAAATTAACGTTTTTCAATACTACGTTTGTCTTTTTTATAGGTTCTCTTACCAATGAAATATGCTTTTTGTCTATTATTTTATAAACATCATTGCTTGTTAAGTCTAGTATTCTGACCTCTAATTGTGCTATTCTATCTAATACGTCATCTGCCTTATTTTCTCCTGCATCGCCACACATGGTCGTAGCATTTAAAGAAAGATTTATATTTACATTTTGTCCATTTACCAAAGAGCTTCCATTATAGTCAAAATATTTATCATTTTTTGAGTCCACATTTTGAAATTGTTCCAATGTTTTTTTCTTCTGACTTAAAAAGAATTTCATGTTTTGGATAAGAGTGTAAATTAATCTGTTTTCATAGGTGTCATAGCTTTCCTCTTTATCTATGTTAAGAATTTTAGATGGCTTTACATCCCCTGTTTTTTTATCAACTTCTTGTATAAAACTAGTATTTTTTGACAAGTTTTTTATACTTTCTACGGTTATTCTTCTTGCTCTTTCTATTTTTACGATTTCTTCTTCATTTATAATAAATCTATTAGGGGCTCTAAAAATGTTATCTAAATATGGAATTGTTTCTTCCATAATTCCTATCCACTCTGTATCTTTTATTACTTTTTCATAATCTGTTTTTACATGTAGTTTAGATTCTAGATTTTTTTTGAATTGAGATTCTTCTTTTCCCGTAGCGCCTTGACATATGTCTAATATTTTTGAATCTTCCATATTCTTTTCCTCCAAAGTTTATTAAGTAAGTTTCTTCAATCTCATCATATAATCTATGCATTCTTTCATTTTACCTTTTCCAAATGTTTTATCTAAGAAATCTATATATGGAGTTATTTCATCTCTTATGTAAGATATGTTTAACTGCTCAAATTTTCTTAATACTTTTTTTGCCATAAAGTAGTCAACGCCTTCAATTTCGTCTCCTCCGCAGGCAACAAATACTGGCACAAATTTTTTCATATGAGCTACTATACGGTTACCAAATGCAATACGGAAATGTTTGATTGTATAGTCATCCATTTGTTCGATTTTTGCCAATGTCTCTTCTGATACTTGATGTTCTTGCATAGCTGTTGAAAATAATTGGTCTAGATAAGAATAATTAATATCCATAGCATCCATTTCTATTGGTGTAAAGACTTTACCTTTATCATTAATATCGATTGGCATTGCTCTATCGTAAACCTTATCTGTAACCATGAATGTTGAGTCATCGTTGTTGATTGTTCCGATATACCACATGTTTGGTGGAATTTTAAGTTTCCCTTCTTTTAACATTTTAGGGTCAGTTTTCCAACTGCTAGGAACAATTTCTATAACCCATTCATTTTTGTTTGGCATCTCTAGTATTGATAGCATTTCAGCAAAATAGTACTCAACACGTGCGATGTTCATCTCGTCTAATATTATTGTATAAACGTCGTCTGTATAGCCAGCTTTGTACATTTCTTTTAAAACTTCGGTTTCATTGAATTTTTTTGTAAACTCGTTGAAGTATCCAAATAACTCTGTTCTATCTCTCCATGATGGTTGAACTGATGCAACACAAGAGTCATGTTTTAAGAATTTTCCCCAAGCGTATGCAAGTGATGTCTTACCTGTTCCAGAAATACCTTGCAATATAACTAATTTCGTTGATGCAAGAGCTGATATAAATAGTCTCATCATGTCGATAGTATAGTATAGTCTTAATTTGGATGCTGCAAAATTTCTAAAATGCTCGCACAATTCTGGAAGTGTAAATGTATTTCCATAATTTT
This sequence comes from Clostridium sp. CAG:780, assembly GCA_000434195.1. Taxonomy (GTDB): domain Bacteria; phylum Bacillota; class Clostridia; order TANB77; family CAG-508; genus CAG-245. Next base: position 45,001 of record HF994476.1, on the reverse strand, counting down.
GTTTTTTATAGTTTGCAAATTCTTCATCTATTGTCATTAATTTTGCAAATCTATATCCTTGTCCTGAGGTATCTTCCTCTTCTTTGTTTTCTTCTTGTTCTTCTTCTGCAGATTCTAGTGGTTTTAATCCTAATTGAGATACTTTCATTGCAAGTATCTCGTCTTTTTCTTTTACGAGTTTTGCAACCTGTCCATTTAGTGATGCAATTTCTTGTAACATTGCATCTTGATCTATTGTTTTTTTGCGAATCTTTCCATATTTTCTAATTGTTAAAAATATCAATAGTCCAACAAGGACAAAAATCAATAATATTAGGCCAACAGCGATTGCTACCAATATCCATTCTGGCATTGAGAAGTCGCCTTTGTACTTTTGTATAATGTTAGAATAAGAACCTATATTTACCGTTTCTTTTAGTCCCTTACCTAATCCTTGAAAAATTATTCTAATTCCAGAAAAGAATTGTCCAAGGAAGTCATATAAAAATTTTGTAAAAGTTTCCATTTCTTACCTCACTGTTTTATATTTTTATTAATCCATTGAGTTCTTGTTCATTAAGTAGTATTTTGTCAAAATATTCTAGTTTTTTACTAGCCAAAATATAGTTAAAAGCGTTCAGCCTTTGGAAATTTGAATATTCTGGTTCAAATGTATTGTCTAACACTATTGCTAGTCTATAACCGTTTTTCATCAAATCATAAACTTTGTCTTTGTTTTTTATAAAATCAGCATATTCTATTCTTATATTTACCTTGTCTTGTATTGCTGAATTGTTTATTATTTCTAGTAATTGATTTAATTTTCTATTCTTTTTTAATAAACTAGGATTGAATTCAACTATATATTGTTTTTTAAAGTTACCTTTTAAAATATCATGTATTACTTGAGTTGTAATTAAATAATATTCTACAAAAAGCTTGTCCTCAGAAACGACCCCTTCCGAGAAAGCTGTTTCATATGCCTGTGTATTATAAAGAGTTGGCTCTTCTATGATATATCGTAGAACAACTCTATTGGCGTTATTAGTTCCTTCATAGTCTGCTATTTTTAATATAAATTTGTCTGTGTCAAAAGTTGTTAAAAACTGATTCTTTCTATTTGTATATATTCTATATGCATTGTAAAAATCTTTTTTGAATTCTGGATTGTCTTTTTTAAGAATTCTTTTTCTTATTTTATATAGTTTTTCTACTATTTCTTCTGTATCAACACGGTATGAAATTTTATCAAAATAAAGTATATAGTAGAAGAACAAGCCCATATTTTCTATTAATTTCTTATTTTTAGGCATGTCTGCTAGAATTTTTTGTTCTTCTTCTTTTATCGCATTTAAATAGTTTTTTCGAAAGGTTAGTTTCTCATCTTTTATGTAGAAATTATAGAATCTTACATTCATATATGCGTCTAAATATCTTAGTGTGATTTTTCTATTATATTTTTTTTCAAATATTAGTTTCATATATGTTGTGAGCTCTTCTTGTACTATCTTTAAATATTCCTTCATTACGTTTATTGTCATCTATATTTCCTACCTTTCTATTAATGGTATCCATTATCTTGATTCAAAGTCTATTATCGAATTTGAGTTTATAATAGGATATGTGTAATCTTTTGTGACGTCTTGCTTATAAAATCGAACAACTGCACTAGAAATTGGCTCCACTTTAAATGTTATTTCACTAATGTAATTGCTACCATTGATGTTTGTTGTTCTAGTAGATATCGCATTTAAATAATTGGTGTTTGTCATATCCAGCAATACTTTTTTTGGATCAAACTTAAGTGTTATTAAAGCAGAATAGCACTTTTGCTTATCTGTTTCTGGAAGTGTAAGATATGTATCAACATCTATTCTATCCCCTACACTATAATTTCCAAATGCTGTTTCTACATTATAATATGAAAGTGTATTAGTTATATTCAAATCCAAATATTTGCTATTAACAGAGTCTACAATTTCATAAGATGTCTTTTCTTTTCCTACGACCAACACAAACATTGCAGTTAGTTTCTTTTGATATTTAGATGTTGATGTCGCTATGATTTCAACACTAACTTTATCACCCGTAGTTAAACCTATATTAGGTGTGATTATTATATTGAAATAATCGTCATTGTTATTTGCAGGAATTATTCCAGTTTCTTTGCTTAATTGACAAGTTGCATTTTGCGAACATGTATATGAAATCGAATAACTTATATCATATGTGGATTTTTTTAAGTTGTTTTCAATGCTGTTCATATGTACTGTAATTGTATATGGGTCTACTCCCGTCCAGTTATCTATTTGATACACAGCTCTTATATCTTTTAATTTGTCGCTATAAAAATAAAATTCTTTTGTTCTAAGGAAAAAGTTGTTTATACCTGTAATTACATATCTTCCAAGAGTTGGAGTCGCTATTGCAAAAATTAAAATTAAAATTAGCAAGATTATTGTTTTTCGTCTATTCAAGTTTTTGTTTCTTGTACTCTTTTTTTGCATACTTCTCCCTTCCTTAGTTTATATTATTTGTTTCGAATCAACTGTTATTTCAATCGCTTCGATTATATCTTGATAATTGATTGTGTTATACTTTGCTGGGAATCTCACAACTAATTGATATATATTTTTCTTTGCTTCATTGTACGAAAATGTCTCTGTTTCAGTTGTAATAACTCTAAAATATGTATTGTCATCATCTTGCACTATATCATCAGATTTTATTATGCTTTGTGCTGCATCGTTTGTATATTGTTCATTCTTGTATAATTCGTATTCTATTGGTAAATTTGTTGTTGTCCTTATTGTTAAATCATATTCCATGTCTGTCTCACACGTCTTATCACCATTTGAATTTGATACAGAAAAATAATATACATACGGCTCATTTCTAGGAAATAATGACTCCAAGTTTAGACTCATAGATTGATAATCCCTATTTAATACATAGAATGCTACTTGTATTGCAGAGTCTGATATGGCACTGCTTTCATATTTTGAAATAGTTAAAGATATTATTCTTATTAATAAAATCAATATTAAAATTAATATTAATATTTGAATTATTCTCTTTTTCATTCTATTTTCCTTCTGTAATTTCTATTTTCTTTTTTGATGAAGATATATTCATAACTACTTTTCCTAAAACTTGGTCTCTACTTATTGGTACATCTTCGCTGTTGTTTGCATCTCCCCTTGTTATCAGACTCTCACCACTTTCTTGAACAAGTCTATGTGTTACAAAATAGTCATTGTCCTGATATACAATAATATCGTTTGGTTTTACTTTATCTGTTATTTTTATTACAACTATATCTCCTATATTTATCGTGTCCGCCATGCTTCCAGTTATAACTCTAAATGCTGTAAAGCCTACTATGTCTGCATATTTTTTATGAAGTATTTTTGTTTGAAATACATATGTAATTGCTATTATCACTAAAACTGATATAAATACAATTAATATATCTAATATTAGCAATATTACTTTCTTTAATATCTTCATTTTTTGCTCCTATGGTATGTATTCTTTTATTTCTTCGCCAAGATATTGAGTTGCTATAAATTCTATTGGAATACTTATTTTGTAGTTATTTACTGTTCCAACGGCTGTATCCATTTTATTATTGCTTTCATCATTTTCCCAGGTTATTATTACCTTGATGTTATTTGTTTTTCCTGCCTTAATCTCTTCTAACTTCATTACTCCTGTATAAGTATCCTCGTCAGTCATTATCAAGCTTGTGTTTCCAGTAGTCTCTTGTACAGATACTATTTTGATTCTATCATTTATCAATTTTGTCTTATCCAATTTAACTGAATATTTAACTGATACATCTGTATTTTTAGGGTCGATTAATAAATTAAAACTTCCTGTTGTATTTGGTGCTATTTTCCCTGGTGCAACATGGTTATTTTCTTCTAGATTGAAAGTGTCCACTGTGAATTTATTACTGTTTTTAGAGGTTATATTTTGGTTATTGACATAAATTCTCCATGTAGCATTCTTTTGTTCAATTACTCCGTTCCCTTCACTATAAAAAAGGGCATACGTGTTTACTAACTTATATGCCACTACAAAAATCATAAATAATAATATTATAATTAAGATTCTCTTGATTATTTTCTTATTCATTATATTTCCTTATTTAGAATTTTCTTTTGCTTTTTTTCTTTCTTCTTTAATTCCTGAAAATACAACTGTTAATTCATAAAGGAATGCTATTAATGATGGGAAGACTATTAAGAATAAAAATCCCCATTTTGATTCTAATACACTTAAAATTTGTCCAACTACTGGAATTACAGTAGTATCTTTTGAACTTCCAAGAACATACTGGCTTGATACATCATGATCTTTGCCTACTGTAAATGTTATCTCTGTTGATGTTACTATTTCTCTATTTGTAACTTCTGCTAACGCTACTTCTACTTTTTTGTCTCTAGTGTTATAGAAGAAAACTTTATCTCCTACTGCAATTTTACTTTTGTTTCCCGCAGTAACTACAACCAAATCTCCTTTTTTGAAATCTGGTGATAGTTCATCGTTCGTAACTAGTATTAATGAGTGATCTCCAAAAGTGCTAACTTTATATTCATTATAAGATAATAGACATACTGTTGTAAAAACAGCTATTACTGTGTAAATTATAATAATGATATTTTGAATTATTTTTTTCATTTTTTGCCTCCATGGTCAAATAAATTTTAGTCTTTTCCGACATTTGTAAATAATATATCATACGCTTTTATTTTTTTCAATATTTTTATTAAAATTGATTGCTATTTTTTCAAAAAACCTTTATAATGTTGTTAAGATTTAGGAGGAACACAAATGATTAAATTAAATTCAAAAACAAATCAAGACAATGTTATCAAATTTATAGATATGGAAATCACTTCTGTTCATTCTTTATTAAGCTCACAAAAGGCTTTTTCTAAGCAAATTTTGGTGTTTTTAAAGAATTTTTTAGGTAATGTGGATATTGATTCAACTTTTTCTAATGATGTTAATAATTTCATTTCAGATGCTAGCGAATATTTATCTAAAATAAATAAAAACATAGAAATTTATACTAATTTATTAGAGCAATTAGAATCAATAAAAAACAACCTTGATACTGTAAAATATAATATCACTGTTAGTGAAATAACTAAATACAATAAAGAATTAAGTAATAATACTACTCAAATCATGCATAACAATGAGGATATAGAAAAATTTATTCATTCAATGTCTTCTATTGATGTATCAGAATATATTTCTATTGATGCATTAGATAAGGTTGCTGAAACTGTTGAACCGGAAGATACAAAAAAACCTACTAAAACTACTAGAAAGAGAAAGTCAACTTCAAAATTAACAGATGACACTTTAATTATTTCTGAAATAGATGGAACTGTTACTCTTCCATATAAAGTTACAGACCTTAAACGTATTCTTAGAAAAAATCCGGAAAAATATACATCTTTATCAGATATAATTTTAGATCAATATACTATTCCTTTGAGCAACTATAAAGTTTCGGCTGTCGCAAGATTTAAAGAAGCTTACAAACTTATAATGGATAGAGAACATGGAACTAAAAAAGAAGCATTAAAATTAGCTGTTGAATTATTTTCTAATTATAGCCTTCATCCAGCTATAATTACAGCTTGTAAAAACTTAAACGAGTTAGATGTTTATCTTTCTTGTTTAGAGTTTAACGAATTAGACGATTTCCGCTTTTTCAAAATTGTATATCAATCTTTACCAGTTGTGAGTAAGGTAAAAAAATAATAAGTAGCGAAACACTACTTATTATTTTCGTTTATATATTTATTATCTTCTAGCTTTTTCTTTGCTCTTCTTATATTGCTTCTTTCTTTAGCTGTAATTCTATTTAAGTAAATTATCGCAGAGATTAACAATACCAAAACAATAATTATACCATTCTTAAATGATGCGACCATCTTACCTAACTGTGGAATCTTTATAACTAACTTTCCTTCAATTTGATCAAATCTTAGGCCTTGCTCATCTTGGACATTATTATTATCCCCTTTGGTTATATATAGTTTGCCATCTTCTATATCGTCTATTTGAACGATTCTGTGAGTTATTGTTTCTCCATTTTGCTTGAATGTGATTATATCTCCTTGTTTTAAGTTGTCTGCCTTTGCTTTTTTTATTACAACCACATCGTCTTTTTTTAATTCTGGCTCCATGCTATTTGTTGTAATAACATAAGCCTTATAAATGTAGAAGCTAGGAGTATCGAATTTATCTATATAAGACATATATAGTAATACAATATTATATAAAATTATTACCAAGAAGATGTAAACTAGTTTTCTTATTCTTGCATGAAGTTCTTTTCTTTTTTGTATGTCATCAATATCATATTTCATCTCTACTCCTCCTCTCCTCTATTTTATTATTATATAGTCAAAAGCTTCGCCAATATACTCATCTTCATCATACAGTTTGATAACTATTTTATACGTTCCTGATGTTAATGCGTTTTTCATACTCAAAGAGTATTTCATCACTCCTGACGGAACTTGATTTATTACATACTCATTTTCATTTTTTGTTTGTGATGGTACAGTATTTACATAGTCGGCTAAATCCACTAGCTCATAAACTTGTGAATATACGGACGAATAGTCTCTTCTGTATAAAGACATTGTTAGGTTTGGATTATCTAATCCAGATGAGTATTCTATATTAACATCCAAATTTGTATTATTATTTTCATTTCTTCCTGTATCTTTTTTTATTATCTTTTCTTGGTCTATTGTTGTTACTTTCAAACCAAATGTTGATTCTACAATGGTAATTTTTACCTCAGCAGTATCAGATGATTCGATACCATAATAAATTCCGTCTGGTGATCCAAAACTTTCTATCTTTATCGTGTAGTCCCCTGTCGCTAAAACTGTATTGTTTGCTGTATCAACCTTAATTCTAGATAAAACATTTGAAACTTTTTCAGCAGTACAAATTCTTACGGTTCCATCTATTCTTGGATAATATTTTGTGCCATTTAGCGTAAAATTCACACCAAGTAGCGAATCACTGTTTAGTCTATTACCATTATTGTCATATATTGATATTTTAATACCCATTTTATTGTCAAAGAATCTTGTATCATATACTGTTTTTGACTGTACTATATCCTGTGTAAAGTCAGTTTCTACAGTTAATGTAAAGTCTTTTCCCCTGTAAACTAAGTCTTTGTTTACGCTTGCTGTAACATTTATTTTAGCATCTTTATTTTTGTAAACGCTGTACACCATTGCATCTCTTTGAATTCCAAGTACTCCTAAAAGCGTCTGTCCCTCACTATCTCTCAATTCCATTAATAATGAATTTTGATCTAGATTTGAAGGAATATCATTTTCTCCAAAATCTATGTGAAATATAAAATTCTCATAGATTAAATCTTGATCAGTATTATAGTATTTGTCGCAAGCAGCAACCTCATCATAATATGTACTATCACTTCCCATTACAACAAAGTCTGATAGATTGTATACATATTTTTGTTGATTTTCGTCAGCTTGTGTAACAACATAATAATAATATTGATTTGTTACCATGTCAATCATTGTTATTTTTGTTTTCTCTGGGAATGCATATTTTTCGCCGGTTCTAAGTCTTGATACTATTACGTGTTTATCTTCTTTGTATTTATCATAATAATCAGATGTTGAAAATTCTGGAATGTATAATGAATAATACGTTGAGAAAACACTTGAATCTGTTATATTTGTTTCTGTTGTTGTAAATAATCCAAATTCTTCTCCTGGTGTAATTGCTGCTTCATAGAAATCGTTTTGATAAAGTGCTGTCGACATTGTTATGATTATATCTATATATGCAATTCTTACATTTAAGTCATCTTCCGGAATTTGTGCTTGTAGTCTTATTTTTACACTTCCAAGTTTTCTTGCAATAGTAATATTTTCAGAGTGATAAAAACATAAGTTTAATGCTGGAGTGGATGTAGAGTTATCGCTATCATACGCAGTAGAGCCGGTGTATGTTCCGCCATTTGCAGTTAAGAATGTTGTTTGGCTATTACTTGTCCAGCCATTATTACCCGTTCTCATAGTTAATCCAAATACATTATTTGCAGTATCTAGATTTAGTGCAACGCTTTCTATGGTGCTCGGATCTACTAACGATACACCATCAGTAAGTCCTGCCGAAAAACCTGTTAGTGAGAACTTGATATTTGATTCCGAAAATCCTGTTAATCCTAGCTCATATGTTCCTAATGTAGCATATTTCGAAGCTGTTAGTGCAACTTCAAATGTTGTTACATCCATATCTAAACCTATTAACCAAATATAGTAAACGTCATCTTTTGGACTTGGTTCTATATATCTAGTTCTAATATATCCTTGATTTTCTTTTTCGTCATAGTTTGAATAAAATCCGTCTATTGTAATGTCATGGTCTGTTTTGTGTAATCCTCTTACATATGAGTTAGATGAAAATGTTCCTGCATTTGTGATTTTGTCACCATTGTTATATTCTTTATTATACAAACCTGTGCTTGTGCTTGGGCTCATTGAATTTGTATATATTCCAAAGAATGTCATTCCGCTTACTTCTCCATAAGCTGTTACTTGCTCGTTTGTAGCAATGTTTAGGTTCTTTCCTTCTAGCATATATATTCTGTTATCTACATTTCTTGTCGTGTTTCCTGTTTCTTCATCTATTGTAGCAGAAGCTTTTACCTCTTCCCCATTTTCATCTACGCAACTTGTAAACTTCTTTAATAAGTTTGCTCCACAATCTAAGTATAATATAGAATTGTTCTTTATTTTTAGTTCATCAATTCTACTTAATGTGAAGTCTACATCTGAATATTCATTTGTTCTATCTTTAGTACCAGAAAGTGCTATTGTAGAATTATCTAATGTCACTACATTTGTTCTTTGAATTGATATATTTTTTTGTGGTGCATATACTGAACCATAGTTCTTAATATTTATATAGCTATAACCACTTGTACTTGAAGCATTTCCCGAACCAAATATGCTTCCTTTTATTTGACATTTATTATGTCCTGTTCCATTAATGTTTATGTCTATTCCAACTGTAACACTTATAAATGAGAAATCATATATTTCTGAACCAGAAGCGTTAGCTTCTCCTCCACCAAAAACAGTTCCTTCTATTATTATATCTCCCTGTTCAAGTGTAGTATCTCCTACTGCTTCATAGCCTATGTTTGTAAGAGTATTTCCGTATACTACTGATGTATTTGCTCCACCATATACATTTTTGCCTATGCTTGCTCCTACAATGTTTACTTTACTTAGCGAATTGTTATTATCTATTGTTCCAGTTGCAGCTTGATTTCCTCCACCAAATACACTTCCCGTAATTTTAGTAGAAGTTCCTTCTACTGTTGCATTAGCATTTTGATAAACAATAGCTGTAATACCATTTCCGCCTGCATATACGCTTGATTGTACATTAGCATTTTTTACATGTACATAAGTGTTTCCAATGACTGTTCCTTCATTTCCACCACCATATACATTTCCTACAACATTTCCGCCTAAGATGTCAACATTTGTGTCTGTTCTTATGCTTGCTTGGTTTCCTCCACCATATACGGACTCTAATATATTTGCGTCATTCTGTATTGTAACGTTCGGTTTAGTAGTTACTGCTTTATTACCTCCACCATATACATTTGTTACTTTTCCACCATTTATTATGACATTGCTTGTAGAGTTTGTTCCGCCTAAGTTGTTTCCACCATATACTTCATTTGCTTCTCCACCATCAACTGTAACATTACTTGTAGGGTTTGTACCACCTGCATTGTTGCCTCCATATACAGCAAAGCAATAACCATCTTTTATAGTCACATTACTAGTTGTCGTTTCTCCACCTTGATTGTTTCCGCCAAAGATTGTAAATCCTGTATTTGTATCTTGATATTGATTGCCATCATTTCCTTGTCCTTCAAAATTATATACTAGTGAAAATTCGCTAGCAACAACTTTTGAAGCTAGATGTACATCCCTAATTTCATATGTACCATTTGCTGGTAAAGAATGTATATTCCCTGAGGACCATCTACTGTCTTGATTTATAGTGTATTTTCCATTTTCTTCTACTATATTGCTATCAGAGCTATAATTATCAAGCAATTTTGAATCCGGAGCATTTATATATGAACTCCATTTGTTTATTGTAGTATTAGTATTATTAGTGTATTTTATATTAACTGTCACATATGTTTCGTATCCTGGATTTTGCTGTTTTCTCCAATCTTCCATAGCAACAGCTTTGTAGTCGACTTCCATTTTTATTCCGCCCAGGGCAGATTGTCCACTACTTCCCTCTAGACTTACATTGCTTTGAGTAACTGTTCCACTTTGATTTGATCCACCAAATGCTTTTTCTATATTTCCACCTGTGATGATGACATTAGTAGTTGTAACATCAGCTTTGTTTGCGCCACCATATACATTTGTAATTTTTCCATTATTGACAGTAACATTTGAAGTTGTTGTATTTGCTTTGTTCCCTCCTCCGAAAACATTTCCTGAGGTTCCTCCACTTACTGTAATATTTGATGTTTGTGTAGTTCCACCTTCGTTGTTTCCACCATAAATGTTTAATGTATTTCCACCTTGCATCAATATGTTTGAAGAAACTACTACTCCACTCGCATTAGAGCCTCCATATATAGCATTTGAGTCTCCACTCGATACAACTATCTTAGTAGATTGTGCACCTGCTTGGTTACCACCACCATATATATTTTGATTTTTTCCACCTTTAACTGTAACCGTAGAATCTGTAACTTCGGCCTGATTTCCACCGCCATACACATTTTCATTATTTCCATCATTAATCGTAACAGTTGGTGTTGTAACTTCTGCTTGGTTTCCTCCACCATATACTTGGCTAGAAATTCCACCATTTATTTGAACATTTGAAGTTCCTTCTAGAACTCCTACATTTCCTCCTCCAAATATTGATTGTGTGTGTGTTCCACTATTAATATTAATATTTGCAGTTCCTATTGTTTTTGCTATATTTCCGCCACCATATGCATTAATTGACAAATCTGTGTTGATATTTATGTTGGTCGTTCCTGTGAACTTAGCCATATTCTCGTAATTTGTAAGTCCCATTCCCGCACCATAAATACTTCCATTTATTGTTGGTGAGCCTGATATTGTTAGAGTTGATTCTCCTTCCATTTGCGCTAAATCCGGTTTATTACTTGCTAAATCGTAACCTCTACCTCCACCATAAATACTTCCATTTATTGTTGGCGAACCTGATATATTTATATTACTGTTTCCATACAGTGTGCCACCATCAGTTTGTGTAGAGTCTGCAGTTAAGTAGTTAGTATATCCATAGCCACCACCATATATATCAGCATCTATTAATCCTCCTGTTATATTTATATTAATAACAGTATCAATGTTTTGTCCATAACTCTTATATGCGTCAGTAGAATTTGTGCTATATCCTGAAACTCCTCCAGCTCCTGCGCCATAAATAGTTTGGCTGACTGTTCCGCCAGATATATTTATATTAACAATTCCATAGAAATATGAGTCACATTTTATAGGATTATAAGAGCTACCACCTATGGCGCTCATATTTCTTCCAAGACAACCACCGTACATTTCTGTTACAGAACCGCCATACATATTTATTGTCGCTGTTCCAATAAAAGTATTTATTGGGTATTGCCAGTTGTTTGGCCTATAACTCGAGTCTCCGATACTTGCTCCTAATAGACGTCCTATTTTTCCATTTTTTATATTTATCTCTATATCTCCATAGATATTACCACAAGTACTTCCACCACCAAGGAGATTTATGTCATAAGCATAAGTAGAATCTGTCGTACTATTTTTTATATCAATAATTGCTTTGCATTTGTATAAATCATCCGTTAGAGATGTTCCCATAAAATTATGGGAATTGTATTTTGTTATACTTGATGCACTACTAGTTCCTGAACTTCCACCTAAAAGTATTCTTCCATAAGTGCCACTCTTTATTACGATTTCAGCACCTGTTCTTGGAAGGCTTGTTTCATCATATTGCATCCATCCGGCAAACATGTGGAACGCTGGGGCATTTCCCTCTATTAACCCTTGGTTTACATTTGATGTAGCATACTCTTCCATTTTTATGCCTTCGCCCATTGTAAGGCTATAACCTTGTAAATAGAAGTATGTTTGTCCAGGCGTACTTCCTCCCCAATAACTAGATTCACTTCCTATGAACGACATATACATAAATGTGGTATTTCCATTTAAGTACTTATAGTTGTCATATGATTCAAAATTCAATTTTCCTGTATAATCTGTTCCGTTATATTTACCTGTTATTGTAACGTTTTTTCTATATGTTGTTGAGGTGGCAGAATTTAAGTAACTAGTGTCTGTATATGTTCCCATTAGCACTATTACGTTTTCATTTCTTGTTGTTTGGCTAGTAAATTTCCCATATGCAGTTGAGAGTGATCTTACTGCTGTTTCTGGAGTAAATCCATCATTATAATCTGAGCCATTGCTATAATCGCAATATATTACTGTTCTTTCTCCGAACATGTATGTACCTTTAGCAGACATGTATGAATATTTTGCATTTGTAGCAATCAGTTTGTATTCCAAACCATTCTCAAGATCAGAAATTTGATTGGTTGTTGAATCTATTTCTTCTTCTGTACCAGATATATCTATTTTATACCATTTGTATGTATAGTCATTTAGGTTAAAATTAGGATCTACTAATCCTGTTCCATCTATATTTCCTGTTAGAATTCCTGTTTGTTGGTTGTGTTCAAATGACACATGTAACTCTAGTAATGGGACTTCAAAGTTTATCATTGTATAAGATTGTCCATTGCTTACTAATACAGATACATCATGTCCCTCTGTCCAAGTTGAGTTTATTACTGCGATATTTCCTGTAATACTTGAATCTAACGTGCCATCTATAAACCAAATATATGAATAATTTCCAGTCGAAGCTGAGTCATGTACATGCAATATGTACCTTGGACTATCTTTTTCTACTGTAACACTTAGTTCTGGAACAAAATAATAAGATTTAGTGTTTGAATTATAATGCCATGTTAATAATTTGCTTGTTGAACCATTTGTAACATAATTATTAAAATTTGATAACATGTTTTGTACATTATTTGTATATAATCCCTTGTTTACACCCTGTACATATCCTATACGAAAATATCTTGTTGATGTAGTTATTCTGCTTGAAGAAGTTCCTGATGCAACAGTAGTTGTAAAAGATCTATTGTTTGTACTGTATGATGTGTAATAACTGTTCATTGTAAGATTTCCTGCATCATTTCCTTGCCATAGAGTGTTAAATTGAGAAATGTAATTATTTCGCGTTCCAAGCGTAGTGTTGTTTCGTAGAGCTCCCAATATAGGTCCAGTGAATCCATTGGTTGCATTCAAATCACCTGTATATAAGCAATTTTCTGGCCAAACAGCTTGTCCTCTTATTAATCCTATGATTCCTCCTACATTATATTGTGCGGCTACATAGTAACTTGTGCTCCATCCATTAGAGGTAAGAGTCATATCTAATTCAATATTTGTATTTGAATAACAGTTTTCTATTTTGTATCTCTTGTCCGTCCCTGGATCAGAAGTTGAGTTTCTAGAATTTACTGCATAGCCAGCGATTCCTCCTACATTTACTTTATCAGAATTTGAACTGATTGTTATTGTATAGTTATCTACTATGCTACTATTGTTTACTATTACATTTTTTATTTCAGCATTATTAAATATTGTTCCTGTTACGATTCCTATTGTATAACCCTTTTCTGTTGAAGAATTCGACATTGTTCCATTTGCATTAATTTCAATTTTTGCATTGTCAATTTGCAAGTTCTTAATTATCGTTTTGCTATTACTATCCCCAATGCTTCCAAAAATTCCATATGCAGTAATTGATGTTGGAAGTGATGAAGATGTTGGTATTGTTAAGTTTGCAATAGTGTGTCCCGCACCATTAAATGCTCCTTTAAATGGATTTGTGTAGTTTCCTATTGGAGTCCATTCTTTATCATTAATGTTAATATCAGATATAAGTTCAAAATACGATCCATCATATGCATTTCCACTATTTACTTGATTTGCTAAGTATCTTAACTCAGCTCCATTTGTTATTAAATATGGATTCTCCTGTGTTCCACTGCCAAACTTAAACTCTGTTGCAGATGTTCCGTCCCAAACGCTTGCCTGACTTAAATCAGAAGAAAATGTTGCAACATTTCCTAATCCATCTTCTAACAATAAAGCATATGTTGAGAAGCTTTCCGCCGGGAAACTTATCTCGTCCTCTATTGTTTGAACTCCATCTATTTCAGTTACTGCTGCTTTATCTGTATCTTGTGCAGTATCTTCAATATGAACTACTTTATATTTTTGGTTATTCTCATCAATTTTTTCCAATCCCGAGATTGTAACCTTGACATTTGTATCAAATTCAGTTGGTTCGTATTCAGTTTCCCCTGCTATAATTTTTATATCATAAGCCTTTTTAAAAGAGACTTTTTTTGAAAGCATTTCTTCTATTGAGTCTTGTATTTGTTCTATCTCAACTCTTGTTGCAGAAATTGTCGACTCTAATGGCATAAAACCTTCTATTATGATTTTTGTATCTGGTTGTCCATCATTATCATCATCCAGTTGTGCTTCGATTTTTTGTTCATATAAAACCTTTTCATTTTTTGTAAGAGTGTTGTATCCAACTTTTAATGTTATTTTTTTATCTGCAATCTCATCATCTGTCAAAAATAACTTTTCTCCCGGATACATAATAGCTATATTTTGTTCTGTTTCTTCTTTTGGAGTCTCTATTTCTGTATTTTCTGTCATTTCTTCTTGATTTGTATTAGTTAGAACTTCCTCATTGGTAACTAAGAACTCTTCATTGACGCTTTCTTGCAATGTTTCATTTTTCGTCACTTCTTTATCAGATTTTTTGTTGTGTATATCCTTTTCAACAATATAATATTGTCCAATTCTTTTTCCGTTTACATACTCAGGAAGAGCAAGGTAATATCCACTTGCTCCTGAATTTGTAGCTTCTAACATCACTTCAACATTTTGTATGTTTTTTTCATTGTCTTCTACATTTGCTGTTATTTCAATTACCTTTGCAGCTTTTGATCTCTGCAAAGCAACAACTTCAAATATTACTAGTAATGTTAAGCATATTAAAATAAATATTCTCTTTTTATTTATCAAATATGTTTTCTTTTTCTTCATTGTTTAGTTCCTTTTGTTTTATTTTATCTATTATGCCAAAACCTTCTGTGCTTCACAAATAAATTTCATTTTTTCTAAATCAATTCCTGCTTTTTGAAAATTATAATAGTTCTTAATCTTTTGAAGTCCAGAAATCAATGTATCAATATTTGAGTCAGTTATATCTTCTTTTTCTATTTCGAAGTTAAGCAGTTTATATCTATCAGATATTATCATCGGTATATTCTTATCTTCTAAAATAGTTATATTTTTGATAATTATTATATATGGATTACTTAGGAATTCTCTAAGTCCGTCTATAAGTTCATCTATTTCTGGTTGTGTTATTGTTTTATTGTTGTTTATAATGCACTCAGTTAAATAGTTAGTGAACTTGCTTGCAAAATAAAGTGCATCAAAAATGGTTGAATCATCGTTTAGATTAGCAATAATTTTTTGGTATATTTCTTCTTCATCCAATTTTTTATACAATTCTTGTATTTGATTTATTGTTTCATTATATTGAGCTATTTGTTTCTCTTGCTTTTCCTTTTTAGAGAAAATACCTTTACTGTTTATTTTTTTATTCAATGATTTTAATTGTTTTTCTTTAGATGTAATTTCTTTCTTCGTTGTAGCATAATTATTTTTATGGTCTTCTCTTTGTTTGTATTTTGATTTTATATCGTCATATATGAATTGATATTTCAAGAAGTTTTTATATTCTTCCAAGCTGTTTATGAATTTTATGGCATTTTCACTTATTTCTTTAATTGCTTTCTTAGAAGTACTTTGAGTTATTCCCTTTGCTAAAACTTTATTATATTCTTGTTTAATTTTATCTTCTTCATAATCTTTTTCTACTAGTTGTCCATCTAAAAAATGATTGATTATAGTAAATTTATCTGTTTCTATTATATCGTATAATTTAATCTTTGTAGCTTTGTATTTTTCGTAAACTTTTGCAGTGTCTGCATTTAATTTGTTTAATACATTTTGCTTTTGATTCTCATAATATTTATCTATATTCTTTTTGTTGTTCATATAGATATGTCTTAGATTTAACTCTATATGTATTATTAAATCTGGGCATTTCCAATACATATTTTCAAATTTTTCTTTTAATGTATCTGAGTTAATATCATTTATTTCTTTGAAAAAAGTTTCCATATATTCGTGAGCATATATGCTGTAATTAAAATCATCTTTAGTAAGAGTGACTCCTGCTTCTGCAAATTTATTTATGCATGATAATATTTCCGAATTAACACTTTCCAAATTTTCTTTGTAGAATCGATTAAGCTTATATATTTTTTTGTCCAATCCCATTTTTTCATAAGAAGTCTGTATTTCATCTATTAGTTGAAGAAAAGTTGAAATTTCTTCAAGTTCAGATTTTAGTTTTGCTATTTCTGTATTTTCTGCAATTTCAACAATTTTTTTATAATTTTTACTTATTTCTTTATATGTTTTTTCTTTTTCTGTTTCATATTCTTTTTTTAGCTCTTGTACTTTTTGAATATATTTTGCTATATTTTTTTTATTATTTTTTGGCATTGTAGATAATATCTCTTTATCAGCTTCAATTTTCTCTAACAATTTACTCATTTTCTTCTCCTAACTTCAGGCTTTCTTTTTCCTCTTTATCTAAGTATTTTAAAAACGTGTCTATACTTGTATATTGCTCTATTAAGTCATTTATTTTCTTTTGGTTTTCGTCCATAACAAATAAACCTCCCATTGTGTTAATCTTAGCACAACGAGAGGAAAATGTCTATCATTTTTTACAATTTTATATAACATATTTTTTAAATTCTTGCACTCATCAAATTGCTTGATGAATATCTTTTTAATCCTTTGTTAAAAACCAAAAAAGCAAGTGTTGTTAAGACTACTGTTGCCAACATTACCAGCAAGAACAATCTTATGTCAAACTCTATTAATAGTTTTACAGGAATATAATTTATAATTCCAACAGGAATTATAGTATATAGTAATATCTTAGTAATACCTTTGAATATTCCATCAGGATATGTTGCAAAATGCGTCATCATACTAATTCCTGTTTCAGCTATAATATCCGATTTATTTAGCCAAAAGCTCAAACTTGATAATATTACTGTGATTGCTGTCATCATAATTCCTCCAGCTATTATAAATAGAGTAAATAATGCAAACTTTGATATTGAAAATCCATATATAAATAGCATTATGTATCCATATAATATATCTCCTATCGCTGAAGTCTCAACATCTGTTGTTATTGCCGATAGAAGTACATTTTTTGGTTGTACCAAAAAAGCATCCAGTTTTCCATTATTTATTGTGTCATATAAACTATATGCTTTTTTAAAAAAGAAATGTGATATTCCATATGTTCCAGAGGCGATTCCCCATAGCAACAAAACTTGCTTTATTCCATAGCCTGCTATGTTGTCTTTTATTGCAAAAAGTATAACCCATTGAACAATGAAACTTGCATTGTTTAGTATCATGAACAATACATTAGATATAAAAGTCACTTTATTAAGCATTTCTCTCATTAAAGCATACTTAATCGATAATACTGATATTTTTATTTGATTTTTAGCCTCCGTTAACATTAATTCTCTTCACTCCCTTTCTATATATTAGACTGCATAATAAGTATATTGCAATTACATAAATTATTTGTGCTATTAGTACTGAAGCACATGTTTCCCAAGTAAAGTTTACAAATAATCTTGCTGGACCATAACATGTTACAAATATTGGACTAGCTATAATTAGTGGTTGTAAAAATGCTGGGAAATATTCAACTGGAAATAATGTTCCCAAAATTAGAATAATTTTGCTGTGTATCCAGAAAATTGGGTTTGCATCTTCTATTACGAACGAAAATAGACCTATTAAAATTATTAGTAGCGAACTAATTACCACTGCAAGCGTACCAGAAATTAGTATTATGATTACTTGTAGTAGATTTAATACTGGAATACTCTTCAAAAATAATACTCCCAAAATTAGTCCAAGTGGTATGTACAAAACTGCTGTTATTGCAGAACTTCCAAGGTGACTTGAAAGCGCATATCCAACATAACTATATGGTTTATTTAAATTATACGCAATATTACCGCTTTTTACATCGTCAATTATTTTCTTACAAAAACTTCTGCCACTTGTGCATTTCCAGATTATTTCTGTTATGATAACATACCATATCATTTGCGTCTTAGTGTATCCGTTTATTAATTCACTTGCATCGCTGTAAATATAATTCCATAGATTAAGGAATATGAATATCATAATAGAATATCCAATAAATCCTACTAAAGTATTACCAATGTATTGTAAATTGCTCATCAGTTCAGATTTAAAAATGTATAAGTACTTTTTCATGGCTGAACCTCCTTGTAGATACTACTTATAATATCTTCCAAAGGAATATTCGATATGTTTATATCTACGATATTATCTGGATTTAATAGTTTTATCGCCTCAGCAACGCTTGTTTTTGTTGTATCAACTTCAAGCTTTAAATTATACTCTTTGTCTTTTATAACTGTAATCCCAACCGTATCTTTTAGACTTATTTTTTCCTTTGTCTTTGCTTCAACTATTTTCTTGTTTAAATAATGATATTTTAGATTTGCCATAGAATCATCTAATACAATAGTTCCGTTGTTTACAATTATTACCCTTTTGCATAATTTTTCTATATCCGAAACATCATGACTTGTTAAAAATATTGTTGTGTTTAGTTCTTTGTTCATTTTCTTAATCAGCTTACGAATATTCTCTTTTACAACAGGGTCTAAGCCTATTGTTGGCTCATCTAAGAACAAAACTTTTGGTTCATGTATTAAAGAAGCCACTATTTCACATCTGATTCTTTGACCTAAACTTAAATTTCTAACTGGTGTATTTATAAACTTTTCTAGTTCAAACAGCTTTATTAATTCATCAATTTTCTTGTCTAACACTTCATCTGGAATATCATATACCGCACCGAAAAATTTAAAATTGTCATATGCTGTCAAATGTGTCCATAATTGTTCTTTCTGTCCAAACACAGTTCCTATTTCATACGCAAGCTTTTTTCTTTGTTTAGTAGGGTCAATTCCAAGAACTCTGATCTCTCCTTCTCCCGGATACAATATTCCTGTCATCATTTTTATTGTCGTACTTTTCCCTGCTCCGTTTGGGCCTATAAACGCAATCATTTCTCCTTCTTCTACTTCAAAACTAATGTTTTTAACAGCTTTTATTATCTTATATTTTGGCTTAATAAAAGCTTTAAGACTCCCTTTTAATCCTTTCTCTTTAATTTTTACTTTAAAATCTTTTGATAAATTTTTTACCTCGATTATTGCCATAATCTCATCCCCGTTCTTTTTTATTGTGACTTTCCCTTTTATTTTATAATATTGACAGCATATAATTTTATTATATAAAAAAGCACAAAGTCACTTATTCGTGACTCCGTGTTTTAATTACGTGTAAGTATTCTACCCGAGATAGCTCACTTTTCAGCTTATATCTCCTCACTTGTGTTCTATTATACTATAAAACTTTTACTTTTGTCAAACATTTTATTCTTCGATTACATCCTGCTGCTTTGTTATATATTTATTTCTACAATATTTCTTTGCAAGTCCACCTTTGCTTGTTTCTCTGTAATGAGAGTTTAAATCTTTTCCCGTTTCGTACATTGTATCAACCACTAAGTCAAATGATATAAATCTTTTTCCTGTTGTAATTTTTGCCATATTAGCAGCATCCACAGCTCTTAACGCTGCAACAGCATTTCTTTCTATACATGGAATCTGTACATATCCGTATATCGGATCACAGGTAAGTCCCAAATGATGTTCCATTGCAATTTCTGCCGCATTATCTATTTTTTCCAAATCCAAATCCATTAAGTAAGCTGCTGCTCCTGCCGCCATGGAGCAAGCTGTTCCTATCTCAGCTTGACACCCGCATTCCGCTCCACTTATAGATGCGTTTGTTTTTACTAGGTTTCCTATGACACCTGCTATGGCTAACGCCTTTATAATTTTTTCTTCTTCAATATTATATTGTTCATACATATACGTTAAGACTGCTGGTAAAACTCCGGAAGCTCCGCAAGTAGGAGCTGTCACAATTATATCTCCAGACGCATTATTTTCACTTACTGCATGAGCATAGCTTGTAAGTAGTCTAGTTCTTTTTAATATTGGATTTTGATCTTCTGCCGTATTCTCATAAATCATCTTTGCTTCTCTTGGCAACTGTAATTTTCCAGGAATTATACCTTCTTTTTCAATTCCGGTCTTTACCGAATTATACATTGTATGCCATATTTCTCTTAGAAATTCGATTATATCTTCGCCCTCTGTTTCCACAACATAGTCAACCAAATCTTTATCTTTTTCTTTACAATATTCTTTAATATCTTGCATATGATTTAATTTATATATATCTGGGACAATAGCTCTCTTTTGGCCTTCAACTTCTATTACTCCTCCTCCCACCGAGTACACTCTTGCTTGGGATATTTTTTGATCATCTTTATACGCTATCAAATCCATTGTATTAGGATGTTTGTCACACACAAATTTTGTATCAAAGATTATATTTGTTTTAATTGGTTTTAACGTCTCTTTAATTATTTTATCTGTCAAATGCCCTTTTCCTGTAAAAGCTAGCGAGCCATACAAATAAATATCAAATCTGTTTGCTTCTGGGTTTTTATCTTTAAACCACTCAGCCGCTCTTTTAGGGCCCATTGTATGTGAACTTGATGGACCGTTTCCAATTTTATATAGTTCTCTTAGAGTTTTCATTTTATTTCTCCTATATTAGCTTATATATTCTTATTCCTTATGACACTTTCATTGAATTCTTCGTTTAGAATATCCATCTCGATCGAATCATAATATTTTCCATCTACAAATTTACTCTGTCTTCTTCTTCCGTATTCTTTAAATCCGCATTTTTTATAGCATTTCAAAGCTCTTTCATTAAATTCCATTACATCCAATTTAATATTTTTTAGATTCAAATATTTAAAGCCATATTCCAATATTAATTTTATCGCTTCTGTTCCATATCCTTTGCTTCTAAAATATTTATCGCCTATAAATATTCCAAGTGTAGCAGTTCTATTAATATGATCTATCTTTTCTAATGAAACTGTTCCTATCATTTTGTCTTCTTCTAGTGTAACAATTACAAATCCTGCTTCCACAAAGCTGTGTTCTTCTAAGTACTTCTTTTCTCCTTCCAGAGAAACAATCGCACTACTTCTTCCTATATAATCAGTTGTTTCAAAATCATTTAGCCATTCTGTAAAAATTTCTACATCTTCACTATTTCTAGGTGATAAGTATATTCTATCTCCTACAAGTTTTTTAAAATATCTCATAATTTTTTCTCCTTTTTTTTAATTATGCTATTTCCATAGCAGTTATTATTTTTCTTGCCACTTTTTTCTTTTTTGAATTATACCATATATTTTTCATATTTTAAATATATTGACAAAATATAATTCTTATTATATTCTTTTATTCATAGGAGGGCGATATTTTGAATAATATAAGAGTAGGTTGCTCTGTTCTGATAAAATCAAATAACAAATTATTATTAGGAATTAGAAATAAAGAGCCAAATAAAGGAATGATAATTACACCTGGAGGTGGTGTTGAATTATTTGAAAGAATGGAAGATACTGTAAAAAGAGAAATAATGGAAGAAACAGGTTTAGAAATCTCAAATATCAAACAATTGAAAACATATGAGATTATTAATAAGCCAGATGAGCATAGAATTATTATTTACTGGTCAGCAGATTATGATAAAAATTCAGTCCATTCAGCAACTGACTTAGTAGATGCTAAATTTTATAGTAAAGAAGAAATCAAAGAACTAGACAAATTAGGAAAATTAAGTGATATAACAAAACAAGTTTTATCTGACAACAATTGGCTATAAAACATAGAACTAGGTATTTTTATCTATCTAGTTCTATGTTTTTACTAATTGATCTTTCAATATTCCATGCTTCAAATACACAAAATTTGATTTTTCTTAAAATTCCCCCAAATATATATAATTACATCAATTTTAAACAAAAGCCATAAAATGGACTTATAATAAAATCCATTTTATGGCTTTCAATTAATCTATTTGTTCTAAATTAATCAACTCGTTTTTTCTAAAAGTCAACTTTAACAAACATGGCGATTTTATGTTTAATATTGTATTTTTGTTATAGACAAGTTTAACATTTTCATTTACTGTACACCAGTTTAATAAAAAGAACTTTATTGAGCCTCCATGACTAATTACTGCAATTCTTTTTCCTTCATATTCTTTAAGTATTTTATCAAAAAATTTATTCATCCTTTCTCTAGTTTGCTCTGCACTTTCTCCATTAGATGTTCTAAATGTTCTATCTAATAGTTGCTCTTGTGAAGGATCTCTTGTACTTTTATCCTTCATAAATTCTCCTAATTCCTTTAAATTTCCTAATTTTCTTTCACTTAAGTTATTGTCTAAATTAAAAGGTAAATCATTTTCATACGCAATATATTTTGCTGTAGCTTTAGCTCTAGTATAGCTACTTGACCATATAATATCTAAATTTTTTAATTCGTCATTTTCACTTAATTTTTTTGCTTGTTCTTCTCCTTCTACTGATAATATTTCTTTTTCATTAATCATTTGAGAATCCTCATTTGTATTTCTAATACCATTTTCGTCAACAGTTTCAGCATGTCTAACTAAATATATTATTGTATCATTCACTTTATTCAAGCCTCCTTTTTCTTTTTTATTATAATAATATACTCAATATATTACAATCTTTTTTTATTTCTCTTCTTACAAAATTTTAATAATTTATAACTTCATATATAACATCAGCTTGTATTATTTTTTCCAATATATTATTTGCCTCTTTTCTTGTTTTTTCTGAACTTGCTATATAATAATTTTCAGTAGTTTTGATTCTACTATGTCCTAAAATGTCTGCAACATCTCTAATTTCTGCTCCTTTTCTTAAAATTTTGGTAGCATAGCTTCCTCTTAAATCATAAAATCTACAATTTTCTATGCCAAGCTCATTATGAATTATTTTAAATGGATACTTTATAATATCTGTTCCTACATATAATCCATTATTTTTTGTAAATACCATTTCTACACTTCTTGCATTTTTATGATTAATTTCAATAACTTTATATTCATTTATTTTACCGTATTTGTTTTTAATTGGTTCTAATGCATATTTCTTATACTTTCTACCATATTTCTTTTTTAACAATTCTTGGTTTTCTTTGTACTTCGATAATACTTTATATAAAGTATCACATATAAAAACATCTCTACAGCTTCCCTTCGTTTTTGTTGTTCCTAAGAACCATCTTCCTTTATCATCTTTTATTTTGGAATACACAGTCTTATTTATTTTTATAATTTTCTTTTCCAAATCAATATCATCCCAAGTTAATGCAAAAATCTCTCCGGTTCTCATTCCTGTATAACAAGCTGTTAAAAACGCACATATAAATGTCTTGTTATTTTTGAATCTTAACAAAATTTTATCAATTTCTTCTTGAGAATAAACATGTTTTACGCCGTTTTTTTTATTTCAAATGAAAGTACTTTAGGAATCTGTAAATCAACTGCTGGATTATATTTCAAAAATCCAAAATAATTTGCTGCATCTCTGAAAGAACTTTTTATTACTTTTTGATAATTTCTTACTCCTTCTTTTGTTTTACATTTTTGAGCAATTTTCAATAATGATTGATTTAATAGAAAAGGTGTTATATAACTTAATTTGTATTTTCCTATTTCTTCTTTCAATACTTTAAATGTTTCTTTATACCTTTTGGCTGTTGAATATTTATAATTGATAGAAAAATATTCTTTCATCCAATAGTCTAAATAATCAGAATAGGACATTTTAGATTCACTAGGTCTTATTTCTCCTCCTATATAATCATTATAAGCTTTCAATCCATATTCATAAGCTTCATTTTGGGTTCTAAATCCTGACTTTGAAATTCTAGTTCTTTTGTTATTTACTTTTGCTCCTTCAAAAAAGTATTCATATACTTTTCCTCTTTTTCTTACATTAATTCTACTCATTTTTTTACCTCTCTTTCTTATCTTATTATATAATAAACAACAAAAAAGAAGTGTCATCCATTTTTACTTGGATACACTCCTTATTTTCCAATACTTTTCAGTATTATCTTTATATTTTGGGTGACAAATTAATTTTTGACACCAATTTTTAAACGTCTTTAATTCCTTGTAACAAGCTATTTAAGCATTCTTCCCGCAACAATTCTTATATTTTTTGCCACTTCCACATGGACAAGGGTCATTTCTTCCTACTTTTGGGCCTTCATTTACAACTGTTTTGTTCATTCCGCCTTCTTTTTCCGTTAGGTGTCCATCAACTAGATTGATGGCTGTATCTTCAAGGCCTGCACCTGTTACTTTTGCTGTTTCTGTTCTTTGAATAGGTCCTTCTTTTTTACGAATGTTTAATAGGATTTTTACAACATCTGTTTTGATGTCTTCTATCATATCGTCAAACATTTCTGTTCCTTCAAGTCTGTATTGTACAACTGGGTCTTTTTGTCCATAACCACGAAGTCCAATACCTTTCTTTAACTCGTACTTTTGGGCCTTCATTTACAACTGTTTTGTTCATTCCGCCTTCTTTTTCCGTTAGGTGTCCATCAACTAGATTGATGGCTGTATCTTCAAGGCCTGCACCTGTTACTTTTGCTGTTTCTGTTCTTTGAATAGGTCCTTCTTTTTTACGAATGTTTAATAGGATTTTTACAACATCTGTTTTGATGTCTTCTATCATATCGTCAAACATTTCTGTTCCTTCAAGTCTGTATTGTACAACTGGGTCTTGTTGTCCATATCCACGAAGTCCAATACCTTTCTTTAATTCATCCATGTTGTCTATATGATCCATCCATTTTTGGTCAACTATCTTAAGCATTACAACTCTTTCAAGTTCTCTTAGATTTTCTTCACCAAATTCTTTTTCTTTTGCATCGTAGATTTCATGAATTCTGTCTTGTAATTCTGATATTACGTCTGCTTGTGTGAAGTTGTCTGATTTTAGTGCTTCTACTTCTGATATTCCAAATGTATTTTGTATATCTTGTAATAGAGTTTCTTTGTTTACTGTTTCTCCGTCTACAAAATGTGTTGCGACTACTAATTCTACAACTGAATCCATCATCTTAGAAATGCTGTCTTTTAAGTTCTTTCCATCTAGAACTTCTCTTCTTTGAGCATATATTACAGTTCTTTGTACATTCATAACGTCATCGTATTGTAATACATTCTTTCTGATGCTGAAGTTTCTTCCTTCTACTTTCTTTTGAGCATTTTCAACTGCTCTTGAAATTGTCTTTGATTCTATTGGTAAATCTTCTGCTGCTCCAAGAGTGTTGTATACTCTTGTTATCATATCTCCACCAAAGATTTTCATTAAGTCATCATCTAGTCCAATATAGAATCTTGATTCTCCTGGATCTCCTTGACGTCCACTACGTCCACGAAGCTGGTTATCAATTCTTCTTGATTCATGTCTTTGTGTACCAATTATTTTTAGTCCACCTGCTTCGATAACTTTCTTCTTTTCTTCTTTGATTTCGTCTGCGTATTTTTTCTCTAATTCTGCGAATTTTGCTCTTGCTGCAAGTATTGCTTTGTTGTCTGTTTCGTTGTGAGCTATTGCTTCTTCTATTTCTTCATCTGAATATTTTAGCTTTTTCATTTCTTGTTTTGCTAAATATTCACTGTTTCCTCCAAGCATAATATCGGTACCACGACCAGCCATGTTTGTTGCTATTGTAACAGCTCCATACTTACCAGCTTGTGCTATGATTTGAGCTTCTTTCTCGTGATATTTTGCGTTTAATACTTCGTGAGGAATTCCCTCTTTGTCTAATAATTTACTTAGTTTTTCTGATTTATCTATTGATACTGTACCAATTAATACTGGTTGTCCTTTGCTGTGTGCTTGCTTAATATCTTCTATAACTGCTCTGAATTTTACGTCTTCGTTTTTGTAGATAATGTCTGGATTATCTTTTCTGATCATTGGCTTGTTTGTAGGAATTTCTACAACATCTAATTTGTATATCTCTTCAAATTCTGCTTCTTCTGTCATAGCAGTACCAGTCATACCTGATAATTTTTCGTACATTCTAAAGTAGTTTTGGAATGTGATTGTTGCAAGTGTTTTAGATTCATCGTTTATTTTTACATGCTCTTTTGCTTCTATTGCTTGATGTAATCCATTGTTATATCTTCTTCCATACATAATTCTTCCTGTAAATTCATCTACAATAAGAACTTGTCCGTCTTTTACGATATAATCTTTATCTCTCTTCATTATTCCATTTGCGTGTAATGCTTGGTTTACATCATGTACTAATTCAGAGTTTTCTAGGTCGTTAAAGTTTTCTAAGTTAAATTCTTGCTCTGCTTTTTTAATACCTTTTTGTGTAAGTGTTGCAGATTTCGATTTTAAATCTACTATATAATCGTATTTTTCGTTATCTTCACTTTGCTCTAAATCTTTGTCGTCTTCTTCTATTATTATTTTTGGTTGTAGTTTTTTAACAAAACGATCAGCTTTTTGATATAGATTTGAAGATTCTGCTCCTCTACCAGATATGATAAGTGGTGTACGAGCCTCATCAATTAAGATACTGTCTATCTCGTCTACGATAGCATATTTTAGTTTTCTTTGTACTAATTGATTCTTGTATATAACCATGTTATCTCTTAGATAATCAAATCCAAATTCATTATTTGTTCCATATGTTACATCACAACTATATGCTACTTGTTTTTCTGCCGGATTCATTCCTGCTATAACTAATCCAACTGAAATCCCTAAGAATTTGTATAGTTTCCCCATCCATTCGCTATCTCTTTTTGCTAGGTAGTCGTTAACTGTTATAACATGAACACCCTCACCTGTTAATGCATTTAAATATACTGGAAGTGTTGCAACAAGTGTCTTTCCCTCACCCGTCTTCATTTCTGCGATTCTTCCTTGATGTAGGATAATTCCACCTATTAATTGTACATCAAAGTGACGCATACCTAATACTCTTTTAGAAGCTTCTCTTACTACTGCAAATGCTTCTGGTAATATATCATCAAGAGTTTTACCATTTTTTAATTGCTCTTTGAAATAAGGAGTTTTCGCTATTAATTCGCTATCAGATAATTTAGAAATCTCCTCTTCTAAACTGTTTATCTTTGCCACTATTGGCATTACTCTTTTTACTTCTTTTTCACTATATGTTTTAAATAGTCCCATTTATATTCTTCCTTTCGACTGTTGTATATTTTACCTTGTTATTATATTACGAAAACTCGTATTTAGCAAGACTTTTTTATCTAATTATATATATAATTCCTAACCCTACAAGAGAAATTATTATTCCTGATATTTTTAGTATCTTTGTTGTTTCATTTGTTTCTCCTGAGCTAAAGGTTTTAGTTGCTATTTTTCTTGCGTCAAATAGCATTGTAACTCCAATCATAATAATTAGAGCACCTAGCAATGTTAAAATTAATTTTCCCATTTTTCTACATCCCCTTTTAATTGAAAAATTCTACTGTAAATCTGCAATCAAATTCTTTTTTTGGTGCAAGTGTGATTATATCTGTTTTTTGTGCAAATACACCGGTTGTTTTAATATTATCTGCTGTTGAGTACCATGGCTCAATACATATAAATGGTGCTCTTGGTTTTGACCAAACAGCAAGATATGGGAATCCCTCGAAATCCATTGTAAGTAATGTTTTATTTCCCGTTTTTTGTTTTAAACTGATTTTATGTGATGTTATACCTTTCATTATCAATGCATCATTTTTGAAAGTGTTACCATCGATTGGAATTCTTCTTGAATCTGACATAACATTTTTTGCATATTCAGTGCCCACTAATCCGTCTACCAAATATAAAAAGTGTATTTTCTCTTCGTCTTCTTCAAATTCCAAATAATATTCTTTATCTAATAATGCTTTTTGGTCAATTTTAAATGCAGGATGTCCTCCTATTCCAAAAGGCATATTGTTGTCGCCCTCATTTACTACCTTGTATATTGTAGTTAGTTTGTTTCCATCTGTTCTGTATGTAATGTACAGAGCAAAGTCAAACGGATATTTAACCAAAGTACTTGGATTGCTTCTCAACACATATGAATGGAAATCGTTCAATTTTGTTATAGGTTCAAATTCCATATCTCTGGCAAAACCATGTTGAAACATTTCATATGTTTTACCATTGATAATTGTTTTATTTTGCTTTAGTTTTCCCACAATAGGAAATAATACTGGAAAGTGTCTTTTCCAATATACTTTTCCATTTTCATCTATGCACTCTTGTCCTTGGTGAATTTTCTCTATTCCATCTAGTTTGTAGCTTATTAGCTCTCCACCCAGTCTGGAAGTTAGCATTTGACTTTGCATAAAATTTTCTCCTTTTACATTAAATTACTTCTCTTTATGAATCATATAATTCCATGAGTCTTGGCACATTTCTTTAATTCCTTTTTCTGCTGACCATCCAAGTTCTTCTTTTGCTTTCTTTGGATCAGAATAGCAAGTTGCTATATCCCCTGGTCTTCTGGCTACTATTTTGTATGGTACTTTCTTTCCTGTTACTTCTTCAAAAGCTTTTACCATATCTAAAACACTGTATCCTACTCCTGTTCCTAGATTGTAAATATATAATCCTTTTCCTTCTTTGTTTAGTTTATCTAATGCGTATAGGTGTCCTTTTGCCAAATCTACAACGTGTATGTAATCTCTAACTCCTGTTCCATCAGGTGTATCGTAATCATCTCCAAATACTGATAACTCTTCTAACTCTCCTGTTGCAACTCTTGCAACATATGGCATTAAGTTGTTTGGTCTTCCTTGTGGTTCTTCTCCAATTAATCCACTTTCATGTGCTCCTACTGGATTGAAGTATCTCAAGATGCATATATCCCATGAATTATCAGATTTATATAGGTCTTGTAATATTTGTTCTATCATCAATTTTGTTGTTCCATAAGGATTTGTTGTTCCACCTATCTTGCAATCTTCTGTAATTGGTATTCTTTCTGGCTCTCCATATACAGTTGCTGAAGAACTAAATACAAATTTTTTCACATTGTATTTTCTCATTGTCTCTAGAAGTATTATACAACCTGATACATTATTTTCATAATATTCTAAAGGCTTTTCTACTGATTCTCCAACAGCCTTATATCCAGCAAAGTTAATTACTGAGTCTATTTTATTTTCTTCAAATACTTTTTCAAGCTTGTCTCTGTCTAAATAGTTTAGTTCATAAAACTTGAAGTCTTTATTTGTTATTTTTTTAATAGCTTCTAATACTGCTGGTTTGCTATTGCTGAAATTGTCGATTATGACTACTTCTTCTCCTTTGTTTAATAATTCTACCACTGTGTGAGCACCTATATAGCCTGCTCCACCTGTTACTAATATTGCCATTTTATTCTTCCTCACTTTCTATTGGACATTTACCATAAATTAGTCCTATATATAATTCTCCACTTTCAGATGTTCCTGCTTTGCCTCCTCCATTGCTTACACACGAAGTACATTTTAGGGAAGTATCTTCATTTGGAGTAATTATCTTTCCTACTGCTGTTATAAAGCTATTATTTTCACAATAATCTATGAATGAATTGTTTTCAAGATAGCCACATACCCCTCCAACTATTACTAAATTATCTTGATCAGATTTTATATTTCCATAATTTTTAGAGTTCGATATTCTAGAACCTGAATAATTGTATCCTGTTATTCCACCTAGATAAACATTTCCCACAGATGTTTGGTCTATCTTTTTTAATTCTCCATCATTTCGACTTTGAGTTATAACTCCTTTGTTTTGGCCTGTAATTCCACCAATATAAGTTACACCTGTGACTTTTCCTGTGTTTTTGCAGTTTTCAATCGTTCCACTTTCTAATGTTGCTACTATTCCTCCAGCTATTTCGTTGTTATCTAGATTTTTGGTTATATTATTTAATTCTCCTGTATTTTTCGAAGCTATGACGTCTCCTGTTGAAGAACCTATAATTCCTCCGACTTTCTTTCCAGAAATTTTTCCATTGTTTGTACAGTTAGTTATTGTCCCTTTTTCATTTAATGCAACAATTCCTGCTGTATATTTATTATAGCTTTTTTCTTCACTAATGATGCCATTGCTTGTACAATTAGTTATTACTCCACTATCTTCAGTTCCTTCTATCTTCGTATTTTTTGCAGTAATTCCCGCTTTTGTACAATTCGACTCTATATTTACTTCATTTACACTGTCTATTATTTTACCAACATTTTCTCCTGCTAGTCCTGCTACTAATGTCTCAGTTTCTTTTTCTGTAACTAATTTAATTTCTCCTTCAGTTTTGCATTTCTGTATTATTCCTGAATTTTTTCCTGCAAGCAACCCTATATTTAGGTTAGATTTTTCTATATTTGTTATTTCTAGTTTTTCAATTATTCTTAAATTTAATATTGTTCCTTTATTTTCTCCAAATAATCCGATGTTTTGGTTTGTATTATCATCTGATATCTTTATTTCTAGATTACTTATGGTTTTTCCATTTCCATCAAATATACCTTTAAAAATTACTTCTCTGTCTTTCTTGCTATTTAAATCTTTTTTTCCTATTAGTCTAAGACCATCTCCAGTTGTTAATTCTTTTTTTATTTCTTCTGTTTTTCCATCATTATTCAAATCACCAAAACTTTTATCATTAGGATTATTATAAGATGAATCTTCCTGAAGATTTAGATTCGTTTGTAAGACAAAATGTTTACCATCATAAGTTCTTCCTTTATTGATATCTAATAGCAAGTTTATTAAATCTTCTACTTTTGATATTTGGTATGCATCTTCACTTGTTCCGCTTCCCTCAAAAGTTGTTTTCTCTTTATTTGCATTTTGTTTTTTTGTTACTACATTTTTAACTGCAATAATTCCAAGCACTATTGCTATTATAACAATTATTGAAATTAATATCTGAAATACACTAATACTGACCTTTCTAGTTTTCATATACTTCTTCCTTTCAGTTACTCCTTAGTTTTTCTCTTCTAGCTTTTGATAGATTTTGTAGTTTCTTATAATTTTTCTTACATACATATTTGTTTCTTTGTATGGTATGTTTTCAATGTCACTTCCATCTGCTTTTATTATACCATTGTCAATCCATTCTTTTACATTTCCTATCCCTGCATTGTATGCCGTAAGTGCTAATAGCATGTTCCCATTATACAATTTTAATAGTTCAGAATAGTATTTTGTGCCAATCATAATATTTTTTTCTGGATCAAATAATGTTTCGTCCACAATCGGCTCATCGATTTTATTTGCAATTTCAACAGCCGTTGAATCCATGATTTGCATTAAGCCTTTTGCTTTGCTTGTTGACTTTGCATCCTTGTTAAAATTGCTTTCTGCTTTTATGATTGAGAATACCAAAAGAGGATCAACATTATACTCTTTTGCATATTTTTCCACATACTCTTCATATGTTTTTGGATATATCTTTTTTAAGATTTTATCTTCTAAATTAAATACTTTTGCAAGTACTCCTAGTAATATTATCAATACTATTGCTACAAGTATAACCTTATATGTCTTTTTCAAAATTTCTCTTTGCACCACTCTTCTGTTTATTTTACTTCATACCAGCTGTTTCCTTCTGAAATTTCAACTTCTAAAGGTACTGATAATTTCATTGCTCCTTCCATAGATTCTTTTAATATCTGTTTTGCTTTTTCTTTATCTTGAAGAGCAACTTCTAATAACAATTCGTCATGTATTTGTAATACAATTTTAGCATGAATTTTGCTTTCTTGCAATGCATTCTTAACATTTATCATCGCAATTTTCATAATGTCTGCCGCAGTTCCTTGTATAGGCGTGTTCATAGCAACTCTATTGCCAAATTGTCTTACCATATAGTTGCTAGATTTTATTTCTGGAATATATCTTCTTCTTCCAAACAGTGTTTCTACATATCCTTTTTGTTTAGCGCTTTCAACTATATCATCCATAAAATGTTTTATTCCGCTATATTTTTCTAGGTATTGTTGTATATATTCCTTTGCTTTTTTATTACTTACTCCTATTTGATTTGCTAATCCAAAATCACTGATTCCATAGACTATTCCAAAGTTTACAGCCTTTGCAGAAGACCTTTGTTCTTTTGTAACTTCTTCTATTGGAATATTAAATACCTTAGAGGCTGCTTGCTTATGGATGTCTTCTCCATGATTGAAAGCATATATCATATTTTCGTCTTGAGAAATGTGTGCTAGCACTCTCAATTCTATTTGCGAATAATCTGCATCTATATACACATTTCCCTCTGCCGGTTTAAATGCTTTTCTTATTTGTTTTCCAAGCTCTGTTTTAGTTGGAATATTTTGTAGATTTGGCTCTGTACTACTGATTCTTCCTGTTGCTGTAATAGTTTGATGAAAGCTTGAATGTATTTTATGTGTTTTAATATTTATATATGGAATCAATCCTTCTACATATGTTGAATTTAATTTCATCAATGTTCTGTATTCTAGTATTTTTTCTATTATAGGATGCTGACCTTTTAATTTTTCTAGCACATCAACATCTGTGGTATAACCATTCTTTGTTTTCTTGTATACTGGTAATTGTAACTTCTCAAATAAGATTTTTCCTAACTGTTGATGAGAATTAATGTTAAATTCTTCTCCTGCTAAGTTATATATTTCCTCTGTTAATGTTTGAAGTTGGGCTTTTAATTCATTTCCAAAGTTTTTCAATTCTTTTTCATCGACATACATTCCGTTATACTGCATATCAGCAAGTATTTGTGCCAACGGCATTTCTATATTGTTGAATAAAGATCTCGCTCCCGCTTCTTCCAATTTCTTTATCGTAACTTCTTGAAGTTTTGCTATAATATAGCATATTAGTGAATTTTTATACTTTTCTTTCTTCAATTCTTCTTCATTGTTAGTATTTGTATCAAATAAGTTTAGTTGCGCACTATTATTGTTACTAGAAGATTCAAACTCGTTTTCCATATATTCTTCTATGTCTATATCTAAATATTTTTTTGCCATTTCATCTATTGTATTTTTATCAGTAGGGTTCAAATTGTATCCCGCTATTTCTGCATCATATTTAATATTATTATATCCGATTCCCTCTTGTTTAAGTAAAATATAATCTGTCTTCACTTTGTAGCTTGCTTTTTCTACTTGAGAGTCCTCAAATAAGTTTTTTAATGTAGTTACATCTATATTCTTTGAGTAATACACTGTATTCGCTTTTCTGTCGTATATACTAATAGATTTAATACTCTCGTTTATTATCAAACCATTTGTTTGCATTTTTTCTTTTTCAAAATAGTATATAAGTTCCTTGCTTTCTTTAGCTACTTCTAGTATTTTCTTTATATCCGCTTCTTCTATTTTAAACAAATCATCTATTTTTTTATTAACTTTCGCTGTTCCTAGACCGTTTAAGTCAAATCTTTCTATAAACCTATTAAATCTAAGCTCTTTAAATTTATTTGTTACTGCTTCTTTGTTCCAATCCTTTACGGCTAAATCTTTTACTTCTACATCTAATGGAGCATCTAGTAATATTGTTCCAAGGGTTCTTGAAAGAATTGCTGATTCTTTGTTATTAGTTAGTTTTTCCTTTAGAGCTCCCTTTATTGTAGTATTTCCGCTCTCTAATTCTTCATACAATTTATCTATATTTTGGTATTCTTTGATAAGCTTTAAAGCTGTTTTTTCTCCTACTCCTGGTACTCCCGGAATATTGTCAGACGCGTCTCCCATTAGTCCCTTTACCTGTATTAGCTGTACTGGCTTTATACCATATTCTTCTTCTATTTTTGATTCATCATAATCTTCAGTCTCTGTTTTTCCCATTTTTGTTCTTGGGATTCTAATAGTGATATTCTTACTTGCAAGTTGGAAAGTATCTCTATCTCCTGAAAGTATAGTTGTTTTTATTCCCTCTTTTTCTGCTAGTTTTGATATTGTTCCTAATACGTCATCCGCTTCATAACCTTCCTTCTCTATTATGGTTATATTCATATCTCTCAATATTTCTTTAATAATAGGCATTTGCTGAGCCAACTCTTCTGGCATTGCATGTCTTGTACCTTTGTACTCTTTATACATGTTGTGTCTATGAGTTGGAGCTTTTAAGTCAAAAGCTACTGCTATATATTCTGGTTCTAAATCCTCTAGTTCTTTAAATAATATTGCTAAAAATCCATAAATAGCATTTGTATATGTTCCATCCGCTGACATTAGAGCTTTTGTGTTCATAATTCCATAAAAAGCTCTATTCATTATGCTGTTTCCATCTATTATTAATAATCTATTACTTTTCAAATCTATACCTCTTTCTTTTATCTTTCATCTCTCTGATCTTGGCTTTGTTGTTTAGTCATTTGTCTTGCTTTTTTGCTTTCTGATATTTCCTCTTGCAAATTTCTTATTTTATTTTTTCTTGCCTCTAATACTATTTTTGCATTATTAATTATTGCATCAGGAGCCTGCTGATCTTCAAATTCTTCTAATCTTTTCTGTTGTCCCTTTGTTTGTTCTTCCATATATTCTAGTACACCTTGAAAGTACGTTGACTCTCCATCTTCTGGAATATTTTCTATGCAAAGTGTTTCATCTTCATTTATATGAATTTTTCTTCCTTCTATATCTGTAAACTCGTCATTGATTTTTTCCATACTTTCCCCATTGGCAAGATCAAACATATTGATTATGTTTCCTTTTAGGTCATATGCAACGCAAACTTCTGAATGTTGGAAAACTCTAAACGAAATTTCTCTATAATCCACTTCGGGATGCTCTTCCAAGTAGTCTCTTACAGAGAACAAATTGTAAAACTCGTCTGGGAAACCTTTTACTGTGCTATTTTCTCTATACATTAAATACGGAAATACTTTGTTTGCTATTACAGTGGTGCTATTCTCGTCATTTTCATCATCAAATAACACACTTTCTAAATTCATTATTGCATCTTCTCTTTTTTGAGATAGCAATTCTCTAATCTTTTTGTCTGTATTACAAGTTTGCTGTATATCCTCATCTTCCATCATATATGCAATCCTTGATACATCTATTCCTTGCATACGAAGTCTTCTAATATCTTCCACCAAATAAATGTATATATCGTATTCGCTTGACACATACAGTTGCTTTGTCATCTGTTTGTAGAACTCATATTTTTGGATTAGTTCCTCCACGCTATTAGCTTGTGGGTATATTCTTGCTAATTCCGATAACGCCAGTGCAGTGTACTGAACAGCAGAATTATCCACATCTAATACTGTCTTTTGGCTTAACTCCTCTTGTCTTATTTTATCTGTATAATATATAAAAGAATTTGAGTTTAATCCTTGTTCATCAATAATTTCATTTATATCATTTTCAGGATTTAAAATTTCTCTAATTATCATCTCTTTTCCTGTGAACTTCATTAGTGCTTTTACTGTCTCCATTAATCGAGTATATCCATTGTTCGAGAGTTTTATATTGCAATTAGTACAGATTTCCTGTGTCATGAACTCTGTTACAGCTTCTGTAATTCCTTCTCCAGAATTAATAAATTCTCCATCCACATATCTCATTGAATCAGAGAATCCAACTTTTGAAATTCCTTTGTTAGACTTGTATCTTGTTATACAATGGATTAATTCATGTATTATTACATTTTCTTTTTCGTCTACTTTGCTAGATATTATAATCTTTCTTAGTATTGGATTATATATACCAGAAACATTTTTCTCCATTTTATCAGAAAACTCTATATCTGAATCCAAATTTCTTGTAATTCTTCTTGCCACATCTTCTTTTGTTATAAAGTCTCCATAAGTTTTTCCAAATGCATCTATAAAGATGACTATATAGTCTTGTGTTTGCTTACTATAATGTTTAGTTTCTAGTATTTTTAGTATTTCTTCCATATTTTATGCTCCCTAGTTTATATAATATTTATATTATTTTTGATTATATAATTGTTTTCTAGCATTCTTCTGAGTTTTCTTTCGTCCGTTATTTCTTCGTATTCTCCGTTTTTTTTCAGCATAAAGATTATTCTGCCTTGCTCATTATTTCTAAATTCAACATATGTATCATTTGCAAATTCTATTTCCTTTATTTTAGTGTATGTCGTTCCATTTACATTTACTTGTTCAATTACCTTATTATTTTCAAACTTATAATTACTTTTCATTTTATCACTACTTTCTTATTAATTTTGTAGCTGTTTTGATAGTGCTTTTTTTCTAGCTATATTTTATTTTTTAATAGCCCAAATGTCAAGGATTTATTGAAAATATAGTAATGAAAATTGTTTTATTTAAAGCTTTTTATCTGTTTCTATTTGTTTTTTTGTTTAATCCTGATTTTATCCTTGCTGTAGGCTTTACATAATTTGATTTTTCTTCTATTTTATGGTATACTATACATAGTAGTCCCTTAGAAAATCCTAGAAAAAAATTTTAAAAGGAGGGAATTCTTTTGCGCACGACTACACCTATCAAAGCACCCTGGCTCAGCGAACGAGTCCTACAAATGGAGCAAAATTTTATGGATCTTCATTATCAAGGATTTTCAATCCCTGATATTGCGAAAAAATTTAACATCCATAAAACCACGGTCTATTATCATTTGCAAGACATCGCTGAAGCAAACGGCACAACTCGGGAAGAACTTTTGAAAGTTGTTAAGACATCTTGCAAAACCCATATTCGTCGAGAAGAAGTTGCTTTCAAGGTAGACGCCGAAAAGTTGTTGAAAGACCTAGAGAATGCGAAAAATAGCATAAGCGAGGCACAACAAAAAATCAAACAAATCATTGCCAGTTTTGAGGAGGAATAATAATGCCTACTAATGTACAAATCACATCTCGCGACCTACACACCCTTGTCAAGAGACACGTAACAACAGATGAGCTTTTGGCCCGCTACGGACTTTCTTCTCAAGAAGAATTGTTCTCCCTGATTCGGGAGATAACCCCTGGTGAAGCCAGAATGTTCATTAAAGAGCTTCAGAAATCCGGCAAGAAAACTATTTCTCGTAAGTCTAAGAAATCTGAGGTAGTACAGGCCGACGAAACGTCTGTTTCGACTGATGTAGATAAATCTGCATCCGAAGAACCTGTTACTTCCGAAGCTTCTGAAGCAACAACTTTTTCCGTTGTAAGTTCCTTTGAGACCTTCTCAGAAATGCAGAAGAAAGAGTCTGTGATGAGTGATGAGCTTATTCATATGGAGCTCGCTCACGAACAAATTCAGAAAGACCGGCATAAGCTTATTGACAATCTAAGAGAGATTGAAATAAAGCTTGCTTCTCTACAAGAAATGATTGAGCAGTACCAATCTTCTGCAACTAAAATCGTTACAGAGTTCAATCTCAAAGCAGAAGAAATGACTCAACTTTCCGAGAGAATACGCAATCACAAGAAGGAGCTAGAGGCTCTACGTCAGAGAATTGAGGAATCCAAGAAGGCTATCGTATGGGTTTACGCCAACGGCGTTATTGAAATCGAAAGTCCTCTTAAGGAAACTCCAATAGTTTCTGATAGTGAAGTAGATCTTGTTCCATTCATTTCAGAGCACATGACAGTAATGCAAGAGCTGAACCTCAAGCAAATTGGAGCACTTGCGAAGCTTGACAAGCTACTGCAAAAGTTGACCGACATCAGTCTTCCTTACGAAGTCATCTTTGATGAAGACAACATGCAGAGCGTTTATTCAACAGCAGTCACGGCAGAATAACTCTTTTGCGCAAAAGAGTATGCTCCGGGGTAATACCCCGGAGCATTTTCTTTATACGTTACTCTCCATTTTTTATGTCACAATTTTCTTTTTCTTTTGTTCTTATTAAAGCATCGGTATAATATATAATTGTTTTTTATGCACATTCTTATATAGAATTCTTTTTCTTCTATTGAATCAGTCGCACCTAATATCATAACATTATGAGTCCAACTAATTTGTCTCACCTATACTATTAATCAAATTTCTTTGGTCTTTCATAATCTGCTTATTATATCTATCTTCTTCTCAACTCCTCGTATCTAACCATTCAAATTCGCGTACCCTGTCGTTCTTCATTAAAACAGTTATAATATCAAGGGTTTTGAGGCTTTTATTCGCCATTTTTTCTTGTTTTTCGTATTTTTCATAATCTTATGTAAGTGTTCATACATAAGTTTTTTAAGTTTTTGCGGTTATAATATATAACCTCCTTAAAACTTTTCAAATTATATCATAAAATTTAATTTTTTTCTATAAAATTACCGAAAAAAGAGAGATAAATTCTCTTTAAAGTATATCTCCCTTTCTTCTTTTTATATATTGAATTAAATAATTGTATTCATCTTCATATTTAAACTTAACTTTAATTTTCTTATCTTCATAAACATATATATCATCTATTAGTCCATCTATAAGTTCTCTTGATAATGAATTTACATTCTGATATTTTTCAAAATATTCAATCCATTCTCCAGAGGTACTCATTTTGTCTAAATTCTGTAATTCTTTATAGTTTTCTTCAATATATGCTTCATTTTCCTTTATTTGCCTTCCGTATTCTTGGGTGTAGTCATTATATTCCTTTTCTGTAATAATGCCTAATTTCCAATCCTCGTAAGCCTCTTTTCTTAACTTTCTTTTAATATTCAATGTTTCTTCACATTTATTGATATTTTCTAGCAAATAACTTCTACGATTATCATTAAATGTTTTACTATCTATTTGTCCTTTTATTCTTTTCATATCTATTATAAGTCCAATTTGAACTTTTACGCTTTCTAAAACTGCTTTTTCTAATTCATCATTTTTTATACTATGCTTTGTACAAATTTCTCCACCAGACCTCATATATGCAGAACACATATAATGATAATAATTTCTAGGTTGTCCTTTATATTTTCCTGGTATCTTTTTACTCATTGCCCTTTGGCAATCTCCACATTTAATATGTCCTGCAAATATGGATATTTTTCCATCTGTATTCATTCTTGTATCTCTGTTTAGTATTGCTTTTTGTACCTTATTAAATGTATCTCTATCTATAATTGCATCATGTGTATCTTTTACAATAATCCATTCTTCTTGTGGTACTAATACTCTTTTATGTATTTTATAACTAATTAGTTTTCCTTTGTTTTGAACTAAATCTCCACAATACATTTGATTTCGTAAAATATCTCTAATTGTTGTTGAACACCAAGAATATGTAACTTTATCGGTATTATTCTTAAATGGTGTTTTCATTTTTAAATCTATTGCTCTATGTCCTGTTGGATTTAATATTCCTAATTCATTTAATTTTTTTGCTATTGCTGTTCTTCCATATCCATTTAAAGTAAGTTCATATATCATTCTAACGACTTTTGCTGCATCTTCATCAATAATTAAATGATGTACATCATCTGGATCTTTGATATATCCATAAGGTGCATAAGCTCCAACATATTCTCCTTTTTTCATTTTTACATTTAATACTGCCTTTATTTTATTTGATATATCTCGACAGTATTCGTCATTTATTAAATTTTTAAAAGGTACAATTATGCTATTAACTGATTCAGGATTTTTTATGCTATCTATTTGGTCATTAACTGCAATAAATCTTATATTATATAAAGGAAATACTTTTTCAATATAATTTCCAACTTCAATATAGTTTCTTCCTAATCTTGATAAATCTTTTACAATAACAGTATTAAATTTCTTTTCATATAAGTCTTCTAACAATTTTTCAAATCCTGGTCTATTAAAAGTAGTTCCAGAAAATCCATCATCTGTATAATAATCATATACTTCAATATCTGAATTATCTTTTAAAAATTGATTTAATAACATTCTTTGATTTGTTATACTATTACTTTCTTCTTTATCTCCATCTTCTACTGATAATCTTATATATATTGCTGCTTTATATTGATAACTTTTCACATTATCTTTTTCTTCTTTATTATATTTACTTTGTCTAGGCATTAGTATTTCCCCCTTCCTTTACAATTTTCAAATAATCCATTGCTAATTTAAAAGCGTCTTCATACTTAAATACTAATTTAATTTTTCTACCATCATTATTGATATAAATTTTTTCTATTAAGTCATTTAACATTTCTTTTGTAATCTTCCTTTGATTTTTATATTTCATTAAAGTATCTACCCAGTTATTTTCAGCAACATTCTTATAACTTAATCTTGCCTCCATTAACTTTGCTTTTTCTTTTTTAATTTGTTCCTTTATATTTTCTTCCTCTTTAACATTCTCTCTGATAAAAGCAATATATTCTTGCTCGTCAATTTCCATATCTCTGAATTTTGTGAAATATTTTGTTCTTTCTTTATCAAGTCTTTCTAATTTATTTTTTAAATTCTCAACATTCTCTTTTATTTTGTCTGCATATTCTTTATTTTCTTTAACAGATAATCTTGCATTTTCAAATCCATTTAGTAAATCTATATGATATTTAATACTTCTAAAAATACATATTTTTAACTTGTCCACATCTATTACATAAGGTTTATCATTTTGATTATTGCATTCTTTACATTCCAATACATATTTATCAATTTCAGTATTATTTATCATACTTTTTTCTTTTATAGTTGCTACTAATGGCTTATTACAATTACTGCAAAATACAATTCCGTCAAATATAGAAATATTTTCTATTCTTCTGTTCCAATTAAACTTTCTATCTTTTCTTATTTTTTGTATATTAAAAAATCTTTCTTTTTCTATAATTGGTTCATGTGCATTTTCAATTATAATGTAATCTTCTTCATCGTTT
Source organism: Clostridium sp. CAG:780 (assembly GCA_000434195.1). GTDB lineage: Bacteria > Bacillota > Clostridia > TANB77 > CAG-508 > CAG-245. Next base: position 3,841 of record HF994476.1, on the reverse strand, counting down.
TTTAATCTCTTATGTACTTTATAACTAATTCCTCTTGTCTTGTTTTGAACTAAATCCCCACAATAAACTCTATTATCTAATATCTTTCCGACAATACTTGCTGTCCATTGTTTTGCAACTTTACTACTTGATGATGTAATTTTTAAAATCTTACAATTATATTCGCTTGGTGTTAATACATTTTTTTCATTTAATTCTTTAGTAATTAACACATTACCAATTCCAGATTCGCATAAATCAAATATTCTTCTTACAACACTTGCTGAAGCCTTATCTACTATTAGTTTGTGTTTATTATTTTCATCTCTTATATAGCCAAAAGGTGGTATTCCTCCTATATATTTCCCCTCTTTTTTCATAACCTCAAATGTCTTTATCAATTTATCTGATACATCTTTGCAATACATTTCATTCATTATATTTTTTAAAGGAAAAATAATATCATCTACTGACTTTTTATCTTTATAACTATCTATCTTTTCACAAACAGATATAAATCTTATATTATCTTTCATAAATGAATTTATCTTATTTCCAACTTCAATATAGTTTCTTCCAAAACGAGATAAATCTTTTACTATAACTGTATTTACTATTTCTTTTTCTATATCTTTCATCATTTTCTTGAAAGCAGGTCTATCAAAAGTTGTTCCAGAAAATCCGTCATCAATATAATATTCTTTAACATTAAGTTCTTTATTTTGTTCCAAATACATATTTAAAAGTTCTTTCTGATTGATAACACTATTACTTTCTGCTTTATCTCCATCTTGAACTGATAATCTAATATATACAGCAACATTCCAAACTTTTGATTTATTTATTTCAATATCATATTTACTTTTTCTACCTCTTTTCATTTTCTAAAACCTCATACACCCAAATAGTAGCATAACCTTTGATTTTATCCTATTTTACTAAAATTCCTCAATTCTAAAATTTACACATTTGACATTTCTCTCATTTTGTATTCATTTATTAAAGTAGCGTCTATACACTCCATTGGAGATATATTAGAATTATCTGAAAACTCCATTTCCACTACTATATTTCCAACTCTAATTGCATAAGGATTTTTAATCTTTTGAAAGAAATTAAGTATTCTCGATTCTAATGAAGTATTAGAATCTATACTAATATTATCAATTTTATCAATTCTTCTATTTGCAATATCTGCTTGTAAATTTTCTTTGCTTTTCTTTAGTTTGTATTCTAATTGATTAATTTCCTCCATAACTTTTCCTTTCAAAAAAGATGCTAGTAAAAAACTAACATCTTTCTTTATTATTTATTTTTCATATTTATTCATTAAATATTCTGCCATTCCTTCCACTCCATCTTTTGCATATAAAGTTTGTAGTGGATCTATGCACTTTTTAAAATTTCTCATATTTATTTCATTTGCTGATTTTGTTAAATTATGTAATGCAATTTCTCCATAAGCTCTTACTTGTTCCCATGTATAAAGTTCTTTACCCATTTGAAAAACCTCCTAATTTTTATTTTTCTAATTTTTTTCTTTCTTATTTGTTCTTTTTCATAATCTCTCCAGTATTGTGCTTCTTCTTCTAATTCATAAGTTCTTTCTTGTTCTGACTTACTTTTACTGCCACCTATAATTATTAAAATCATAGGTAGTCCCATTAAAAAGAATAATATTATAATCATTGAAATAATATCTAACATTTTAGCCTCCATTTTAATAGTTAAATTATTTTAACTTTAATTGTTCCATTCATTTATTAGATTGCTATTGTTTCTAGCAACATTGGTTATCTACCACCCAGAACTCTGGTTTGTACTCATTGCGTGGGACGCACCATTATAGAAACATTATGGTCTATTCCTATAACTTTACGCTCGTTCTATGACTATACAAAAGTATCCAAACTACTTCATAATAAGATAACATTCTTATTAGATATCTAAATAGTTGCTACCCCACCTAGAATGTAGTTCTTGTCGTTCTAATAAAATCTATTCAATTTTCAATGTGCATACCATAGTAGAAGTTTTTTAACCCTTCTACTATGAACAGCACAAAAAAATCGAAAAAGTGGACATCAAATTTCAAATTTTTTATAAATTTTTTTATTTCGTATCAATTCAATAGAATATGTAATCAATTCGCTCTTTAAATCCTCGTTAATTTCCCCATCATCATCTTTAGAATTACTATTTATAAGTTTCATTATTTTGTCTAATACTCTTACTAATGCTGTATCATCATATACAGCTTGTCTTAATAATTTATAAAACTCTGTATTATATTGCATTTTCTCATTCCTCCATAACCTTTTTTAATTTCTTTAAGGCTCTAGTTCGCCTTTTCTTTAAAGTTTCTATATTTTCATTTGTTATTTCAGATATTTCCTTATAACTTAGTCCCTGTGTATATAATAGGTTTAATAATTTAATTTCAGTATCATTTAAAACTCCTATAATTGATATATCTTCATTTATAACATCTTTTGAATTTGGACATTCAATTTCTTCTAGTTCAACCTCATAATCTCTCATTCTCTCATAATCTCTAAAATAATTTAATCTCATGTGATAAAGTGCTTTTTGCATATAATTTATAAATTTTGCAAGTACAACATCATCTTCTAATTCTTCATTAGACATAAAAAAAACCTCCTATTCACTCAAATTTCAGTTAATTCAAGTAATAGGAGGTCCTCTACATTTAGGAGCTCAAAACACAAAATGAGCAGAAAAGTCTATAAAATCTTTTCTACTCACTTTGAAATATGCAATTATATTGAAATCAATCAAGACAATTCTCAAATCTACACACCTCTTAATGCGTAGATTTTTAGAACATAAACATAAACATTTCTATAAAGCTACGCCAAAAAATCTCTCATAATTTTTTTCCTTCAGCATGTTTATGCTTAATAAGTACATAGAATGGAATTGTCTTATATAAAAACAAAAAAGCACACAATTAACCCTTAAAAGTTAGTGTATGCTTTCTAAATTATTTTTATATAATAAATAAAAATCCATCTTATCCCTCCCTGATTTTAAAAAAACATCATTGGTAATCTGATGGATTTCTCTTTCGTTTTTAATTTCATCGACATAGTACCACATTTTTTGACACAAAAACTAAATAGTTTATGAAATGCCTAAATTTATATACAAAAAGTCATTTTTTTTATTTTAGTATATGAAATATGCTATTTCATATAATGATTATAACTATCAAAATATGCTTTTTTCCGATATTTTCTGGTAATTTCAATAAAAATATATCATATTTCTATCGCAAAATTTGTCGAATTGTGCAAATATACAAATATTTTCTGTTCGCAATAGTCTATTTTCCCTAGAATTATTATATTTGCCCTAGTAAGTGGAATAATTATATAGGGGGAAAAAAATGATAATTAAAAACTTTAAAAATAGTAGAGAAAATATTGATATAAAACAAAAAGATATTGCAGAGTTCTTTAATTTGAACTTTACTACAATATCTGGTTGGGAAACTGGAAAAGATACTATCCCATTAAGAAGATTAATTGAATATGCTAATCATTATAACTTTAGTCTTGATTACTTGTTTGGTATAACAAATAAAAATGATGAATCATATTTGCCATTAGAAATAGATATAGATTTAATATCAAAAAATCTTCGCATACTTCGTAAAAGAAATTCTATGACACAAGAAGAAGTTGCAAAGAAAATCAATACATCACAAGCAAATTATGCACACTATGAAAATTCTAAAAACTTAATACCAACAACATTTTTGTATAGTTTAACACTTGTCTATAAACCTTTTTCAATAGATAAGTTATTAGGTAGAAAAAAGCAATAGGTCTTATGCTGT
>HF994475.1 GCA_000434195.1 Clostridium sp. CAG:780 | reverse complement strand
ATTAAATATGTTATTCAATAAAAAAATCTCAGAAGCGCAATCTATTTGACTTCTAAGATTTTCTCGCTTTATACTATTTTATACTCTAAGATTTTCTCGTTTTGCACTATTCCGCAGTTTTATAATTCTTTGTTTTAGCCTATTGACTTTTTCCTTACAGTTGTGCTATATATAGAGATAGTTAGTTTTAATTGAATAACATATTCAATTAAAAAATTTATTTAGTCGTATTTCTCACAATTTTATATTCTTTTATTTATTATTTTATATAAATATTTGGATCTACATTTTTTCCATCTTTTTTCATCTCAAAATGAAGATGCGTTGTATCTGCTATTTCAAATGTAGCAGTGTTTCCAACCGTTGCTATTGTGCTTCCTTGTTTTATTTCTTCTCCAATAGTTATAAATTCTGCTGTTAGTAAGCTCGAATAGATGCTTTCAAATCCATTTTGATGTTCTATTACTACTGTCAATCCATATCTTGGATCATTTTTTATTGATTTTACTTTTCCATCTGCTACAGCCTTTACTACATCTGTTTTTTCATTACGAATTTTTTCCGTTTACGGAACTTTTTCGTAATGAATTTTTAAAAAGGGGATGCAAAATCCCCTTTTTGTTTATTGTAAATCATTTTTGACTGTCATTATTTCTGTTTGTGTTGCTTGTGCTGCTGGTTTGTAATATCCTTTTGCTTGTGCTATTTTAAATAACTCATATTGAAAACTTTCGTCATTATTTCTTATCTGTTGTATTGTTTGTCTTAACTGCATATTTTCTGTTTCAATTATTACTCCTTGATATGTTTTTAGCTCAGATTTAACTCCATCTAATATGTCATTAACCATTGTTTTTTCGTCCATGCTCTTACCTCCTAATTATTTAAAAATGACATTAATTTTTGTTTTGTGTTTAACGCATCTTGTGCAGATTTTGTGAATACCTGCTTAATTTGTGGATCAACTGCCTGTGATGCATATGCGTTTAATTTTTGGTATGATGTTTCGTGTGCACCTATTAAATGTCTTAAATTTTGTAATTCTACTTGACTTAAATTTGCCATATTTATCCTTCCTTTCTGACTTAGATAATTTTATTATGCTCTTCAATTTTAGTTTTATTCAAAAAAAATTATATGATTTTTTCATCATATAATTTTTTGTTTTTTTATTTTATTATTTCTAATCCAGCAAATTTTGCCATTAACCTCTTATGTCCAACCTTGTCAAATTCTAAGTCTACCTTGATATCGTCTCCTTCTTGTTCTAGTTTTGTTATTGTACCTTCTCCAAACTTCTTATGATATACTCTTTGACCAACTTGGTATTTGCTTAGGTCTACATTACTGTTTTGGTTATTTTGTTTTATTGAATTTAAGAAACTCTCTGCTGTTCTAAATTGGAATCCTGAAGTCTTATTTTCTTGTAGTATTTTTGCAGTGTTCTTCTTATCCTCTTCATCCATCTTGTATGTTTTAACAGTTTGTCCTTTTCCATAACTCCATCTATAACCAGAATCTTTGAATTCATCTTCCTTAGAGTTACTGTTTACCATCTCAGCATAGCCTTCTAACAACTCTTCTGGAATTTCTTGAACAAATCTTGATACTTGATTATAGCTTGTTGCTCCAAATATTGTTCTGTGTTTAGCACAAGTTAGATACAAATATTGTTTTGCTCTGGTTATTCCTACATAAAATAGTCTTCTCTCTTCTTCAAGTGCCTGTGGTTCTCCTATCGATTTATATCCCGGGAATATTCCTTCTTCCATTCCTACTAAGAATACAACTGGGAATTCAAGTCCTTTTGCACTATGTAAAGTCATCAATGTTACAGAGTCTTCTTGATCTTCCATTCCATCTATGTCGCTTGAAAGTGTTATGTTTTCTAAGAATTCAGCCAAAGTATTGTCCGCTTCTTGTTCTTCAAATTCTATTGCAACTGTTAAAAACTCCTCTAAGTTTTCTATTCTTGTTTCAGCTTCCACACTGTTTTCAAGCTCTAGTGCCTTTGTATATCCTGTTTTGTTTAGTGTTTCTTTTATTAAATCAGAGATTTTAATTTTATCTTTTTGCTCTCTTAGATATTCAATTTGCTCGATGAATTCCCTTGAATACGCATACACTCTGCTTAATTCGTATTTGTCCGCATCTTTTATTATTTCGTACATTGGTATACCAGAGTTTTCTGATATTTCTTGAACCTTTTCAAGGCTCGTTTTGCCTATTCCTCTTTTTGGTTCATTAATTATTCTTTTTAAAGATAAATTATCTGCTGTATTATGAATTAGTCTTAAATATGCAATTATATCTTTTATTTCTTTTCTTTCATAGAATTTTAGGCCTCCAATTACTTTATATGGTAAGCCTTCTCTCATTAATATATCTTCTATTGCTCTTGATTGAGCATTCATTCTATATAATACAACAAAGTCCGAGTTCTTATAATATTCTTCTCTTTTTAGATGTTCTATTTGCTCTACTATATATCTTGCTTCATCATATTCATCTTCTCCATTATAAATACAAGGGATTTTTCCTTCTTCGTTTTGTGTCCACAATTTTTTGTCATATTTATTTTCGTTGTGCTTAATTACTGCGTTTGCAGCTTTTAAAATATTGCCAGTACATCTATAGTTTTGCTCTAATTTTATTATCTTAGTTCCTGGGAAATCTCTTTCAAAGTTTAATATATTGCTAATATCTGAACCTCTAAATCCATATATACAATTATGAACACTTATTCCATTAGCTATATATTGATGATATTCAGGTATATTTAAGTCATATACATTTCCACTGTACTCTATTATACTAATTGATTCTACAGTGTCCTCTATTATTTTTCCACTTTTCGAATCATATATAGCGACTATCATATTAGGTCTAATATGAGATAATGGCATAAAGTTGAAATGTTTGCCCTCTGTTAATCTAATTTTAGCCGATAGTATAATGCTATTATCTGTATCATTAATTTCTTTTGCTAAATCATATGCCTCCTCATATCTACTTCTTTCACACTCAACTCTCCAAGTCGAAGCTTTACCTTTTTTAATATTATATTTTTTTTCTACGAGTTTTTCTCTTAATCCTTCATTTGACGAATTAATATATATTCTATGTCCATGTTTTCTTCCCTTTCTTGTATTACTACTAAAGAAGGCTATGTTGATAATCTTTCTTTGTGTTCCTCCTCTCATAGAGGCTTGTGGTACAATAGTTGGATATTCTTTGTATAAGTGTAAATCTCTCATTAACGCACGAGCTCTTTCTTCTGTATTTATACTGTAATACAGATTATTTATTTCATCTTGCTTCCATACCATCTCTCTTCCTTTTGAATGAAAAACAAGCATTGGAATGCCATATTTATATGAGTAGTATGATTCAAAATAGGTTGCTTCATTAAGTGTGTCACAGGTTTTTAACAACCATATCTTATCTCCTTTCTCTTGTCTTAATCTAACGGCTAAGCCATTTTCAACTTCGCTATAATCGTTTTTTCTTACTCCTCTTGTTTGACCTATTCTATATCCCAATCCCTCTTTATACATTAAGTACACATAGAAGTTTTTGTAATCTGGTTTAAGCTTTGCAAATATAATATGATTAGGTGTTCCTTTAATTTTCATACCTTTACTGGTCTTTACTTCTATAATCGGTCCTTTATATGCTCTTTTTTTGTTTGACTCAACAGTCCCTTCCTTTGTTTCACCAAATCCACACCCGCATAATATTTTTTCTTCGGGCTTTATATCTTCTATATTTCTCTCTCCGTCTTTCGTTATTATTTTTGTTCCTTCTACTAAACATTGGTCGTTATCACCTACGGCTGTTATATTTCCATATTTTGATGCTAACATTGATACCAACATAAATTGTGCTTTGTTTGTATCTTGGTACTCATCTACTAATACATATTGGAATTTTTCTGTGTAATAATCTAGTACATCTGGATTTTCTGTTAGTATTTTTATTGTAAGATTTATTATATCATCAAAGTCTAAAGCATTGTTTTTTTTTAATTTTTGTTGATACAATTGATTTTCTGTTAGTATTTTTATTGTAAGATTTATTATATCGTCAAAGTCTAAAGCATTGTTTTCTTTTAATTTCTGTTGATATAATGCATATAATTCTGCAATTTTTTCTCTTCTAAAATCTCCAGCATATTTTACTCCATATGCCTTTGGTTCTAGTAGCTCGTTTTTACCATTGCTTATTTCTGTAAGTACTCCTCTGTCTGTAAAAAGTTTGTCATCCACTTTTAGTGCTTTTATACATTCTTTTATTAATGTTTTTTGATCTGATGTATCAAAGATTACAAAGTCTGTTTTGTATCCGACTCTATCTATGTATCTTCTTAATATTTTTACGCAAATTGAGTGGAAAGTTCCCATCCATAAGTCCTTTGCCGCATCTCCAATTAGTTTTTCTATTCTTTCTTTCATCTCGTTTGCAGCTTTATTTGTAAATGTTATTGCAAGTATATTCCAAGGTTTTACACCATTTGCTATCTCATACGCAATTTTATGCGTTAATACTTTTGTTTTTCCGCTTCCAGCACCAGCGATTACAAGGCAAGGTCCCTCTGTTGCAAGTACCGCTTCTTTTTGTTTATCGTTTAATCCTTCAATTATTTCTTCTTTGTTCATACGCAATCCTTTCGTTTTATATTCGAAAGTTATTATATATTTTCAGCTAATAAAAGTCAATACTTTTTCAGAAACATTTGTTCTTGTTTATGTCGTAAAAAATGAACCTAAATTATTAAACTTTTGTCTAATAATTTTGGTTCATTTATTTTTTACTATTTAAAGTTTAAGTGTTTTCCTTTTTTGTAAGCTACTATTCCTGTTATTCCTAGTGCTATAATTGCAACTCCTGCAATGTATACTAGGCTTCCTGTTTGTGGAATTTTTGTATCTGCCACTGTTGGATCTTTTTGCTCTCCTTTGTTACCTTTATTGTCTTGATTTCCCTGATTATCATTATTGTTTTGGTCACCTTGTCCATCTTCGTTTGGTGTACCTGCTTTTTTTGTAACTGTTACTGTGCATGTAGCTTCTAAGTCACTTTCTACTGCTATTGCTCTAATTGTTGTTGTTCCTTCTGATACAGCTATTATTTTTCCATTTTTTACTTTTGCTACCTGGTCGTTGTCACTTGCCCATGCAGCTATTTTGTATGTTGCATTAGCAGGTTCGATTGTTGCTGTTAAAGTTTCTTCGCTTCCTGCTTCTAAGTTTAAAGATGTCTTGTTTAATGTTATAGATGTAGCATCAACTACTGGCAACTCCCCTTTCACATAAAAAGAATCTTCGTAACCTGATGCATTATATGATACATTTCCTTCTGCGTCAACTAACTTTGCCCATATAGCAAATAATTTATAACCAGCATATGTCGTTCTATCTATCTGACAATCATAACTGCCATCTTCTGTTTTTATCCACTTATCTTCCACGAAATCTGGTATTAATTCTTCCATTTCTTGGTTTTCTTGTTCTATCTTTGCATAGAATTCTGTTTCTTTTGCGTTGAATTCTTCTTGCTTTTTCTCCAAATTTGATTTTGCTGTTTCATATGCTTCTTTTGCTGTTGCAATTTCTGCTTCTGTTGCACCATCCTCAATCTTCTTTTGCCATGTGTCATATGCTTCATCTTGGATTGTTTTTAGATTATCACATTCCTCTTGTAATTTGTCTTTTTCTTCCCAAATTGTGTCTAGTTCATAGTCTCGTCCTATCTCTGTTGCAATAGCATTTTCTGGTAGTTCTACGCATTGGTAATATATATCACCTGTTTGCGATTCATCTACTGTTATATGCCCTTTTCCTGGATTTATGACATCACTCGAGATTTTTATATTTTTGTTATATTCCCCCGAATAAGCTCTAACATATTGGAATGGTACTGTGATAATGCATAATATTAAAAACAGTATTAATAGTGCTTTTGTTCTTTTCATAAAATATTTCCTCCTAATTTTATTTTTCGACTCATTTGTATAATCTTTTATCTTATTCTATCACACTAGATAAAAAAGTAAACACTTTTTTGAGAAAAATTCTTAAATGTTTACTGCAATTAGTCCTAATATAAATCCTATTATGTTTCCTATTGTTGGGAATCTACCTTTATATAGTGAGTTTGATTCCGGTATTAGTTCTCCTGAAACTATGTACAACATCGCTCCTGCTGCAAATGTTAGGCAAATCGAAATCACATTTTCCGATATTCCACCTATTATTTTCCCCACAAAAGCTCCAATCCCTGTTGTTATTCCTGATAATATTACATAGAATAAAACCTTGCCAGAGCTCATTCCTCCATTTTTCATTGGCACCGCCATGGATATTCCTTCTGGTACATCATGTATGCAAATTGCTACTGCTAGTGAATATCCCAATGTTAAGGACGCTCCGAATCCCGATCCTATTGCTAATCCTTCTGGGAAATTATGCAGCGCCAATCCTATACTTGTGATTATTCCCGTTCTTAGTAATTCTCTTTTGGTATCTGTTTTAGAATTTTTGATTTTAAATTTTTTATCAACTGCTATATTGCAAATTATCATACATATAATTCCTAAGACGATTCCCATTACTGCATTCGGGATTGAGGATATTTTTAGTGCTTCTGGTATCAGATCAAAGCTTAATATTGCTGTCATCAATCCTGATGCAAATGATAATATGAAGCTCAGGATTTTGTTTGATGGATTTTTAAATTTTATTCCAATTATTCCACCAATGGTTGTTCCAAATGTTCCAAAGAACAATCCTATTAATGTTACTTTTAATAATTCACTCAATAAAATCACTTCCCGTCTTTAATTTATATTCAGAAAGTTGATTATTATGTACAAAAAAGGACCTATACATCTACTTAACTGTAAATGTATAGGTGCAATGATAGTTAACTCCTGTACTATTTTAATTTTTTAATGTCTTCACCCATTATTTCTAAATAATCTTTTTCTGCTTGTGTTAAATGACTTTTCATATATTTATCATATTCTTTATGAGCTTTTTCTAATGCTTTTTCATGAGATATTGTTCCTGCTCCTTCTAATATATCCTTATGGGTCATAGTTAGAAATCCATCTAGTTCTTTTATCCATTCTTTCATTGTCATTGCATGCATATTTAACGCATTAATCTCTGCAACATCTAAATATGCTGACACCATTCTATTTAATAAATCCAATTCTTGTTCACTTAAATAATTTTTAGCAATTTCTGTCTCTGCTTTAGTAGGCATATTTCCCTTAAAATTTGTTAATCCAATATTTTCTTTTTCACTATCTACTCTATTAAATATTACTTCTGCTGCCGTATTACCATGAACAGCATAGTGCATTTTATTTTGAACCGTTTTAAAAAATTCTCTTGTTTGTTCATTTTTTGCATCGTAATCTACACTAGTTGCATAAATATCTAGTATTTTTCTCCAAAATACTTTTTCAGATGAACGAATATCTCTAATTTTTTCTAATACTTCTTCAAAATATGTTCCTCCACCATTATTTTTGAATCTTTTAACATTAAGGTTATATCCTTTTATTAGATATTCTTTTATCAGTTGATTTGCCCATATTCTAAACTGTGTACCTCTAACTGATCTTACTCTATATCCAACTGATATAATTAAATCTAAATTATAAAATTTTGTTTTATAGTTTTTTCCATCTTTAGCAGTTAGTAAGGATTCCTTACTAACTGAATTTTCTTGTAGTTCTCCTTCTTCAAAGATGTTTTTTATATGCATTGTTATATTATTTCTAGTTGTGTTAAATAATTCAGCCATTGAATTTTGAGTAAGCCATACATTTTCATCTTCTAATCTTACTTCAATATCAACTTGTCCATCATCTGTTGTATACATTATAAAATTATTTTGCTCATTCAATTCATTGTCCATTATGCAAACTCCTTTCAAAACTTATTTTCTATTTAATTGCGTTTTGAATATCCTTTATAATTTTATACAAAACATTTGTTTTTGTCAATAGTAAAGAATTAAAAAGCCTATACATCTACTTAATTGTAAATGTATAGGTGCTTGGTTTATCTTGTTGTTTAGTATTTCGGCATTCATCTCTGTTCTTGCATAATTTGACATAAAAAAAATAAACCGCTAGTCCTCTTGGTTCTAACGGTTTGTTTTTTATTTTTTGAAAGAATTATTTTCCTTCCTCATTTTTTGTTACTTCTTTGTTTCCTAATTTTTTGTTAATGTCAGTTGTGTTTCTGCAAATAACTAATGTTACTAGGAATAACTCATATACAACTCTTGCTGCTATATTTCCAAATACTAATGTCATTAAGAATGCTATGAAACTTGTTGATATTAGTGCAAATGATCCTAATGTTATAAATATTGCTGCAATTAAGTATAAGATTTTTAGTAAGTTTTCTATCATCATTTTTTTGAATGTTAAGAAATCATACATCCATCCTAAGAATCCTGTAAATTTTCCTTCATTTTTTTTGCTTAAAAATGTGAAGTATAATACTATTCCTCCTATAACTGCAAGTATAGCAGATATTACTACCCATATCATTCCTGACGCTGCTTTTGTTGCTGTTGTTGTAGAGATATCTGCGAAATCTGTTCCGTATGTATAGTGCATTTTTTAGTCCCCCTTTCATTATTTTATATACATAATACTACATTTTTTTACATTTTTCAACATATTTTATATAAAAAAATGAATACTAATAAATTGTATTCATTTTTGTTTTTTATATTCTATTATTCATCTGATCCTTTTAATTTTTCTGCTCTGTCTGCTGCAATTAGATTATCTATCATCTCATCTAAATTCCCATTTAAGAAATCTTCCATTTGATAGATGCTTAAGCCAATTCTGTGGTCTGTTATACGTCCTTGTGGGTAATTGTATGTACGAATTTTTTCGCTTCTATCTCCACTTCCAATTTGACTCTTTCTTTCACTTGCAAGTTTTGAATCTCTTTCTTGTCTTTCTTTTTCGTATAATCTTGATTGCAATAACTTCATAGCATATTCTCTATTTTGAGTTTGAGAACGCTCAGTTTGACATTCTGCCACCATTCCTGTTGGAATGTGAATTAGTCTTACTGCTGATGACGTCTTGTTTACATGTTGTCCTCCAGCTCCTGATGCTCTAAATACTTCTAGCTTTATATCTGCTGGATTTATGTCTATTTGTACATCATCTACTACTGGTAGCACTGCGACTGTTGCTGTTGATGTATGGATTCTTCCACTTGCTTCTGTCTCTGGAACTCTTTGTACTCTATGAACTCCACTTTCATATTTTAGCCTACTATATGCACCTTTTCCAGAAATCATAAACGATATTTCTTTATATCCGCCTAATCCTGTCTCATTTTCATTTAATACTTCTAGTTTCCAGTGCTTTCTTTCTGCATACATTGAATACATTCTAAATAGGGTTCCTGCAAACAAAGCAGCTTCATCACCTCCGGCTCCACCTCTTATTTCGCAGATTATGTTTTTATCATCATCTGGGTCTTTTGGTATTAGTAATACTTTTAGCTCTTCTTCTAACTTTGGAAGTTGCTCTCTATCAGCTTTCGCTTCTTCCTCGGCAAGTTCTTTCATTTCTGGATCTTTCATTAATTCTTCTGCATCTGCTAAACTTTGTTTTACTTTTTTATATTCTTTATATTTTAAAACAACCTCTTCGATTTCAGCGTGCTCTTTCATGTATTGTGTCCACTCACTGGTTCTTGCAATTACATCTGGATCTGATATCTTTTTAGTAAGTTCTTCATATCTTTGCTCTACGGCCTCTAATTTTTGAAACATAAAATCTCTCCTTTATTTTTATAGCTTAATTATTATATAACAAAATAGCTCTAATTTCAATATTTTTACTCTAAAAAGTAAATGCAGGAGGGGAAATATTTCCCCTCCTGTTCCGGTTTAGATTTTGCTCATGATTTTTGCGAGTCTCTCCACTCTTTTTCTCTTTTCAACATCATCTTTGCAAACAATGTTAGAAATGATTCCATCTTGGTGCGTTACCAGAAGGATATCACCTTCTCGGATGTCTCCAAGCTTGCTCGCCATACTTTTGGGTACATCTACGAATACGGTTTGGTCATCGTCCAAAAAGTCGTATTCCGCTCTTTCTTGTGCTCTTACGAGCTCTACTTCAAGGACAACGAAATTGCCCTCGATGCGGTCAATGGAAGCGAAGCTTTCCATATCAGTCACCCTCCTTTTTTGGAACTTTCTGCTAACTGGGTTCCGCTTTGGTAGTCCCCCGGAGTACAGTTGAATGTAATTTCCTTAGCGGTAATCGTTATTACCACATTTCCCTGTTCGTCAGTGCGGTACACTTCAATATTCCGCGCTTCTAGTTTAGCCATAGTTGCTGGCATCGGATGATCATACTTGTTTCCGACTTTTGCACTAATCAGCGCATAATCAGGATCTATCTCATCCAAAAACGCATCACTCGTAGAAGTCTGCGAACCATGGTGTCCCACTTTAAGCATTTCTGCATCAAGATCTGCACCAGACTGAAGGATCTCTTTTTCAACCTGCTCCTCAGCATCACCAGTCATAATGACATCCATGTCTCCAAAGGAGACTTTCATCACTATCGAATAATTGTTGAGGTTTTCGTCATCAGGCTCTGTAATAGGTCCAATGATTTTCATCTTTGCCTGGCCAAGAGTATACTCATGGCCAACTTCGGAGTACTGCACATCATATTTACCACTACTAAGTTCTCCCATGAGCTTGGTATACCAGTTCGTGGTAATCTCGCTTTTTGTTACCTTCGGAATAATAACTGTTCCGATATCAAAGCTAGTAAGAACTGCATACATGCCGCCCATGTGGTCCTCATGAGGATGAGTTCCAATAAGATAATCAATTCGCGTTATCCCTTTGCCTTTAAGATAAGAAACTACATCCTTTCCCGTCGACCGCGTTCCACAATCGATAACTGCTACTTTTCCGTTCTGTTCAAACAGAAAGGAATCCGCTTGTCCTACATCAATCATTGTCATCAGGAGTTCCCCTAAGGGTTCTCCATTCTGGTTGATTGCCGGCTGGTTCACCTGTCCGGATCTAGGCGCCTTCGGCTCCTTCTCAATCATCACCACAGACGTGGCGACGAGCACAATCAGAATGAGAATCGTGATTATGCCCTTAAACCGTTTCTTGTTGTGCTTGGCATTCGCCATATGCACGTCCTCCTTTCAGAATTTTATGTAAATAATTATATCAAATTATGCCGAAAAAATCAACGTTTAAGCCATATTTCTGTAATTATAGTTTCGTGTTAGTCTTTGTTTATCATATGTACCGGAAATTTTCCTTGTTTTAATATTTCTTTTATTATTGCCGGTTTTATTGGATAGTCATCTAAATGGTCTATGTCTATCCACTCATATTGCAAATAGTCTTTGCCCTCTCTATTCTTCAATGTATATTCTATTTTTTGATCTTCTTCATCTACAAATTCAGCTCTATGCATAAACAGCATCTCGTGATATTTAGTCCCTTGCATCTCGAAAAAATTTTCTATTACGCCTCCATGTTCTATTATTTCGACTTCTTTTCCAAGTTCCTCTTCAATTTCTCTTTTTACGGTAGTTGCTGAATCTTCGCCGATTTCAACTCTTCCTCCTATAAAAGTATAGTGATTCGAGTTAAGATTTCTGTGTGTTAAGACTTTGTTGTTATGAATTATAATCCCCGCGGCTCTTACATTTAACTTATAATCTTCTACTTTAATTGTTAAATCCATTTTATTTAATTCCTTTCCAAGACTTTTATTTATAAAACAAATTTGAAATTTATCGGCATACTCTTGGTATGTTAATAAATTTCAAATGTTAGTCTTATATCTTTCGCCTTTTACTAAGTAGCATTATATCATATTATTTGCTTTATGCAATGGTTATCTATCAGAATCATCATATTCTATCATATCAGTATCATATACAACTGGCTCTCCCGGTTTTAGTGTTTCTTCTTTTATGTTTTTATGATCTGTTATTCCTCCAACACCATCAAACAATCTTCTTTGGTTAGGCTTTTGAAGAATTCCAATATTTCCATATAGAATATCTTTGCATTTAATCTTAGATTTCTTAAGTTTATTTATCAACTCTTGCCTTTGCTGTTCTGTTACGTTTTTAGTATCAACCTTGTCTTGTACCTCGACAATTAAAACATCTTTGCCCTCTTTGTCTGAGATTTTCTCTCTCAACAAAGGTTGCAAAATATTAGGATGGTATGGTATTTCAAACTTATCTCTAGTTTCGCCCAACTTTATGACATATCCATTTGTCTCTATTGCATCACTATAAGTGCCCTCATCTCCGATTTTCTTTAACTCTTTTCCTTCCGAAACTTCTTTAATGATTTCTTCGACAAATATCGAAACATCTCCCTTAATAATTCCACCTAATGTTGATTCTCGAATTAGTCCCTGTCTATAAAGATTATATGAATATTCGTTTCTCTCAAACATTTCTTGCTTTTTCTCATCACTAAGCAAATCAATAAAATCTACGATATCTTCTCCATCCAACCTTGCAATGACTTGTGTTGCATTATTGGTTAATGTATCTTGCCCCTCTGGCACATCCGAAATCATCTCTGCAATATCCAGAATTTCATCTTTTAACGCTCTTTGTAAAATGTGAGAAAATTGGCTTAATACCGTATTTTCATATCCACTACTTAATAACTTTTCTATGATTGGAACTAGCAATCCATATTTGTAAAACTCCTTATCTTCTAGTAACTGGCTTAGTTTATCACTTAATACCTGTGCACCACTCGGATTTTCTAATAATTCATTTAAATATTCTTCCTTTTTATCCATCAGTTTGCTCCTCTTTTATTCATCATATAAAATCATTCCCACGCCCAAATTATCATTTGGTCTTGATACAAATGTTATCTGATAATCTCACTTTCAAAAAATTGTTCTTGAAAATTTGTAAACTTTCTAATCTCCTCATCTGTAAGATTCTTGTCTTCTGGAACAATTATTAATTTGTCATCATCGTCATTTGTTCTGTGAATCACAGCTATGCACTTTCCTGTAAACTCTTGCACAGGCTCATTTACTCCTAACACATAAGCATCCAGTTCTTCTCCGTCACCACTTACTGTATTTGGGACATAACCATAATTTGCTTCATATACAAATCCATGCTTTGGATGCTTGCTATTTAAAGGTCTATCTATTCTCACGCTTACATTCTTTCCTATGAATCTATAAGACTCTCTTTGTTTAGTTCTTAGCGCCAATTCATATTCATCTCGTCCAAAATCAACAGTTGGCACAATTTCTTTATTATTAAACATTTCCATAAACTCGTCTATGCTCACCCATTTAAATTCTGTAGCCTCTCCATCCGGAAATGTAATTTCTTCATCACTTATATCACGTTTAAACAACCACAAATCTTTGAAATTTGCAGGGACCATTTCACGTTTTACCTCTTTTAGAAAAATAGCTTCTGTTTTCGAAAATTTAATTCCTAACTCCTCTTTTACTTCTCTTAGAATTCCCTCTAAGCTTGTTTCTCCTTTCAACGCAGAACCACCATTACATTCCCACATTCCACCAAACTTCTTAAATGGAGCTCTCTTACTAATCAATATTTCATTTTTTGTGTTTAAAATAATGGCTTGTACTACCAAATGATATTCTCCATCTTTAAACTCATAAACTCCTCTTTCTGCCGTTCTTCCTGTATTCTTTTTGTTTCCGTCATATATATCCCAAAGCTCCGCCATAAAATCCTCCTTTTAGGTTTATTTTTCCACAATTATAGCACAAAATGTGGATTGTCCTTGTTATCTCTCATTATCCGCTTCTTTTTGAATAGGTAATGGTGCTGTTATATCTCTATCTTTATATAAATCTTTTTCTCCTAGAAGTTCAATTCCAAGGTACTCTTCCAATTTATATACTACTTTATCTTCTATCTGGTCACATGTTGCTACATCACTACTTAATGCTTGTTTATATTTTGCCACATCTTCGTTATTTATCATTTCAATGAAGCTTCCATAATTGCCTTTCGTCCTTTTATCAAAAACAGCACATTCTCCTTTTTTCGCCAAGAACATATTGGTAATTGCTCGAGCAGTTCTACCATTGCCATCTGGGAAAGGATGAATTCGTATGAATCTAAGATGCATCTTTGCAACTTGTTTTATATACTCTTCCTTGCTCATATTGTCAGCATTCTCAACCAGTTTGCCACATTGCTGAGCATACAGTTTCATAGCTTGAGGAACATTTTGAAAATCCACAAAGCCAACGTCTTTTTTTCCCAGTCCAACGTTCACTCTTCTATATCCGTCTTTACCGTAGTACTCTTGTCTTTGTCGATTTACATTTCTATTTATTTCTATTATTTGTTCCTCAATCTTTTCTGGATCATTTTCAAGATCCGTTCCCAAAGCTTGAAGTTGCCCCATCACATTAGCATATATGCTTTGTATTTCCTCTAATCCTTTATTTGGATTTTCATATGACCCCAATATATCCATCAAATCATTTGATATATTAGAAATCATACCATTGTAGCCTCTCTGCTTCTTCTCTCCTATTACTTCTAAAGAATTTCCTTGTACTTCGTCTGTAACAAGCTGATCCATTAGTTGCTTATTTCCAAGGACATTATATATAAAATATCTCGACACATTATCAATTTTTTCGTCACTTAAATCAGTGTTATTTTTTAGATACTGCTTGTACCTTGACATTAAATCATTGTCTGACACTTCTTTTCTTCTTAGCGAACTAAACATTCTCGAGAACGGGTGCCTTTTAGCTAGTTCCGGTGTTTGTTTTGAAAGTCTTGCCACATAAGGATTTATTACATTCTTCATTAATTCTTCTCTGTTTGGTACGCCAGTCAAAATGCTAGTAAAATCATCCGGGAAAGGTTTATCCATTGTCAAATATGGCAATCCTTTCTCAGAAACTTTTTTCTCTATCTTCATAGCTTTTGTTAGTCCCGGGATTCCTCTTTGAGTTGTCAACTTTGCTATCAGAGAATTTTTTATTTCTCCCTTATCAGAAAGTAATTGCTCTACAATTTCGCGTACTGTTTTTATGTCCAGATCGCTCTCATATCGTTTTTGAACATTGTTTTTATCTCTGTACGAGGCCTTGCACTCATTAGTAATTACCTCTATTATTTTTCTAGTCTCTTCGTCATAATAGTTGATACCAAAAAGACTCGCAGAACCTTTGCCCTGTTTAAGCTCTTCATATAATTCTTTTGCTTTCTCCTGTATCATTTTACATTTCTCCTATATGATGTTAAAGTTTTTCGTTAGTGATATTGTGATTCTTTATATAAATTTTACAATTAATACGCATATTAATCAAGCTTTCGTGGAAATTTTGTGGTTTTTATGTGAGTATTTGTTTTGGTTCGGAGTGATTGAATTCATTATAATCAAGTTTGTTAAAATCTTTATCACCCTCGGATATGTATAAGAATTGCTAATTGACATCATTTTTACTTTTTTAATAATGTGTATTATATATGCAATGCCAACAATAGTCATCGCAAAAATCATAATATATGCAATGTTTATTATACTTTCTTGTAACTCAGTTTTGCTTATTGCTGTATAAATATTAATTATATTAAAAGTAATCGGCACAGCATATACTCCAATCACTATTTGTGAAAAACTTGAGTCATCATATTTATCTTTTTTCTTGTTATTCTTTAAATAATCTCTTAACTCTCTCATACATTCTGGATTGTACATACCATTTTGAATTAGAATGCTTTTGACTAACTTTATATCACTGTTTAAAATTATCTTCCTGTTATATTGAATAACATCATAATACTTGTCTTTAGAAAACATTTTATAATGTTTTCCTCCTAGTTTCTTGCTCTTATCATACAAGATATTATTAAATTTCCAGAAAATATATACAATAGTAGCACTAATTGCAGTACTCATAAACAAAAAATTCGCCCATATCACTTTCTGAAGTATACACGTAATACAAAAATAAAAAATTCCTATCACTATCACTTTATCCACCACTTTTCTCATTTCTGTAGTCGCCAGCACATTTAAACTGTTTTCTTCAAATATTCTTACTACTTCTTCTGTTGCTTGTGCACTTTTAATCTTATATTTGCTCATTTATAATCACCACTCTTCCATCTTTGCAAATTCGTACTTTATTTTGTTGTATCAACTGTTCTCCTATACTTTCTATAATTTGATAAAATCTATCCTTTTGCATATCTAACTTTTTTGTAATATTCCTTAGTCCGTATTCTCTGTTTTTCATAATTGCATTTATGTTTAACTGAATATTATCAATAATCAGCTTCTCAATTTTTCTCCATTTTATAGGATATATCCAACTGTCAATCTTGTCCACATATTCCATTTAATCATACATTCCAACAAAATCCATCAGAGCTGATATACTAGTTTCTTTAAGCGATTTTATTACCGCTCCCAACATCTGGTATCTAGCTTTAAAAAGCAATTTGCCTATTAATCTCTCTTTATCAAAAGCTAAATTTTTTTCTATTCTTCCTTGTTTTAGAATGTAATCCATTCCTACATCAATCATTTCCTCCTTACTCACTCTAGAGCCATACAAAACCTGCATTTTGTTGGCAGTCTTTGTAATTTTTTTGTATAAATCTGTATAATTTTCATCTATAAAATCCTTAGATAATGCTGGACTTTCTCCTATCCAAATTCCTTCCTTATTCATCGATAAAATATATGAATTCTCATAATAACAAATCTTAAAATTGTATATATACGTTAGGAAATCATCTATCTCAATTCCGTACTTTTCACAAATATTATAAACTTCTTGTTTCTTGTACATCCTGCTGCCATACTGTTGCAAATACTTTAATTCAATTTTTATAAGATTTACTAATTCCCTCTTTGTATACTCCTGATTCATTCGTATAGTCGTCAAAGATTCTGGCGTTTTATATTTTGCATTTTTGTAACATCCTAGTATTAATATTAAATCTTTCAAGTCCATCTTTTCATTTTCAGAAATTTCAATAAGTCGTTTTATCGTTATCCTTTGTCCATTCTCTAGTTCATATTTCTTTTGAATCTTGTTTCTTAGTTCAAACCTTTCCATATTTTTTGCTCCTTTTATTGTAAAATATAAAAGCAGAATGCATTTATCTGCATCTGCTTTCTTTGGTTTTCTTGTTTTATATTCTAAAGTTTGGGCTATTATATCATATGAAATAGCTTTCTATGAGATTATATATTAAATTGTTATAAAGATGTTTGATGTGATGGATTTGAGGTTGGTGATGCCTTCGGGTTATGAGGCGTAGTTTAAAGGTTTATGTAATTTAGTGAAATCAAGGGTTTTAGCTGATATTTCAATAAAAATTGGGGAAATGAAATTTCGAACATTTGTGTGTTTTTTGGAACTTTTTTGAGAAGTTTTTCCCCAACTTTTCCCCAAGTATTTTATACATTTGTTCGTAGATAATTTAATATTTATGGGAGACCTAAAATTTATTTTTGGAGGTTTTGATTATGAAAGAAATAACATATCGTAAAGAAGGAGATTATTTAATTCCTAATTTAGCAATAAAAGGAACAGAATCTAATTATCATATTGGATTATATGGTCGTTTAAAATTAGAGTATATAAAGAAACATCAGTTAGGTTTATATAGTGATTTAATATTAAATGGTACATTACCAGAGTACCTAATTGAGATAGATAAGACTGCAAATGAAAGAGCCAAAAGTATTGTTAATGAACTTGCTAAGGAAGAAAAAGTAGATGAAAGTTTGAAACAAAATAATCAATTAGAGTGGGTTAGATGTATGAATAATATTAAAAATAGAGCTGAAGAAATTGTACTTAATGAGCTAATTTATTGTTAAATAAAAATTTTAAAAGGGTTAATTCTTGTCCTAGCAAGCACTGAATTTGTTCACACGAGATTTTCGTATTTTCAAATTCTATGCAATGGGACAAGTCCCAATCCCTTTTAAAAAATATTAAATGTTAGGAGAATTATTATGATAAATTTTAGAGAAGTAAATAAAGATGATATATTAAAAGAATGGTTAGAATTTAGAGAGGAAACTGCTTTTTGTACTTTATCGCCTCAAGATAAAAAGTATTGTATTAATTTTGATGAGATATCTGAAAATATATTAAAGAATGTGCCAAATCAAAATAAAAAATATGTTCAAAAGCAATTGGATATTCTTGATAAAAATTTTATGGACTATCTTTGCTATTGGAATGAAAAGTATTATAGGAATGGATTTGTGGATGGAGTGCAGTTGATTATGGGATGTAGTGAAAAATAGTCAAAAAAATACGAGGTTGAAATTGTTTCAACTTCGTATTTTATCTATTCTTTAGTTATTTTTATTCTGCTATCCATAATGAATATATATTTTCCATTATTACTATATTTTCTGGTTCAAAAGATTCTGTAAAACATCCAAATATATCTTTTTTCTTTCTCATAAATCCAGGTATTTCTAAATCTCCACTTTCTTCAATTTCAGAATCATCAATACTTATGCAATGAATATTCCCAATTGGTTTAAAATCTGTTCTTTTACATTCCTTAATTTTTTTACCAGATGCAATAGCAATTAACTTAGCCTTATTTTCACTTTCTTCATATGCTTTTTTTAATGCTTCTTTACTTGCATTTTCTCTATCTTTTATATCAAATGTGATATTATATTCTGGAATCTTATCTAATTTTATAATTTCTGTCATAAAAATGTTTATATTTTCATTTGAATAATCTAATTTCAAATTTGCTTCTTGTTGAAAATTATAACCTATATCTATTTTTTTATTAGTTCTGTAATCTTCATCAATTCTATGTTCAATACTAAACTTATTTGTTTTTAAATCTTCTTTTTTCAAATTTAATTTAGGTAAAACATTTTTAACAAAATTTTCAAAACTATCTGTTCCTGTTTCAAGAGCTTTATCATAAGTTTTTTCAGTATAATCAAATGTAAGCCTTATTTTTATCACCTCTGGTTGATATTCTACTTTTCCTTTTCCTTCAACAACTATTTCCATAAATTTTCTCCTTTTTTATATGATTTTTAATTACTATTTTGTTTTTATAATTTTTGTTTAAGTATAAAAATTTCGATATCCGGATTTTCTAATCAAATAAAAGAATTCAGTATTTTCAATAGTTCTAAGCTTTTTATGTTTTTTTTGGAATTCCGGATCAAATAAAAAATTATGCCCAATATGGTATATATTTTTTAAATTTTTTTGTTGTTCCATCAGGATCAAAATCTTTTATTACATTTTTTTCAATTGCTAAAGAAATCAATCTTGAAACAGTTGACGAATTATTTTTATCTATTCTAAATCTTTCTCTTAAAGTTGTATTAGTCATGAATTCCTTATTTACATATTTTAGGCAACAATGTTGATATGTCGCTCTTACTCTTTCTTCCTCTGTCATCTTAGCATATTCTTTATGAGCATAAATAATAACTCTTATACTGTCCTCATATTCTTCATATTCTGGTGCAGGCAGATTCATCTCTTCTATTGATGTTATTACTTTATCTACTCCACTTCCTTTTTCTTCACAAATTCTTAATAGTCTCATAATATTTGCTAATTTTTCATTTCTTGATTTTGGAGTATGGTCAATAAATCTTTTTGTATCTATTAGTGGCTTTCCAGAATTAGTAATCTCTATTCTATCACTATATATTTCTATTAATGGGCCTTTATTTCCTTCCATAAAATCTTGATGTACTAATGCATTAGCAACTGTTTCTCTTATAGCAATTTTAGGATATTGATATTCAGTTTTTCTAAAAGCGTCTCCTATTACTTCCTTATTTAATGCTTTATCATTGATATAATCAATTAAATTTTCAAAAGCTACAGCATAACCTTTATTACCTGTTATATCTGATAAAGTATTAAATTTATTATTTCCATCATACACAACAACTCTTGGAGCTCTCGATTTGATTTCTTTAAATTTATTTAAATCCTTAGCAAGTACAATTGCTCCTAAATATGTAATATTATATGTTCCTCTTTTATATACAACGAAATCTTCTTCAATTAATTTCTCTAATATATATTCTTTGTTTAAATTATGTTTAATATTCATTAAATTAAAATATGTATCATAATCTAATAAATCAAAAATATCTTCTTTTGCTACATTACTCATAATTATTTGAGTCTCAAAAATTTTTGATTCAAAACATTTCCATAATTTTCTTTCTTTTTCTGGAAAATCTTTCAATTTTTGTTTAGTTGAATTAACTCTAATATATTCTACATCTTTATATTTGACAGGTACATTAACATTTGTTGTTTCTATTTCTATTATTTGTACTCTAATATCATCTTCAAAATTTAAATCATGTATACTGAATGTTATTCGTGGAGATAATAAAGTTTGAATATAATTTTCCAACTCTTGTTGCTTATATTTTGCTTTTTTAAAATCAAACTTAGTACCAACTATTTGCTTATCATCACTTATTCCATAAATTAAATATGCCTTATCTTGTCCTTCTAAAATAGCTGAATTGCACAAAGCTGATATGTATTCTCCTATTAAATTAGGATCAGAATTATTTTCTTTATATTCTAACCACTCATTTTCTGTTTTTAAAGATAACAAATATTTTAAAGTTACATTATAATCTTCCATTTTACACTTCATCCTTTATTACATATATTTTTTATGATTTTTGAATCAAATAAAAAAATCCCTCTATATAAATGTTTCTAGTCATTTTATATCACAAAATTACTTTTTAATCAAATAAATATATTATTTAAAAATACTCTCAAATTCTAACGGAACAATATCTTCATATAGCAAAACATTTTGTTGATTTACTTGTTTATTATCATGATAATGTCCAAAATACCATTTATTAAATTCTAATTTTTCTGATATTTCTTGTAAATAATCAGTCAAAAAATCTTTCTTATACGTTCCTCCACCAAGTAATGCTTGAATATTTGTTGGGCAACAATGAGAAATTACATAGTCTACTTTATAATTTACTTTTTCTAAATTTTTTATTCCGTTTGTCATCTCTTCGTTAGTTGGTAGTTCTAAATCCCACCATGAAAAGTCTCTTATTCTAAAATATGCTCCTCTTTTTCGGTATTCATATATCTTTTCTTCTTCATCTAAATTTAATATTCCTTCTTGTATATCATGAGATTTAGCTCCACCAAAAGCAAATATCCTTTTACCATCTATATCAAATATTTCTCCACGCATTAAATGTAAAACAGAATCTCTTATTTTATGTACTTTACCTCCATTCCATTCTTCTACTGGATAATCGTTATATAATCTTGTAAAGTTTTCATGATTTCCATCTACAAATAAAGTAGTAAAATTCTTATTATTTAACCAATCTAAAGCTTCCTTTTCTCTACTACTTTCTTCTTCAAATGTCCATACTCCTCCAAAATCTCCACAGATTATTACATAATCATTCTTTGTCATTTCAGATTGTATTAGGAATTGATTTTCAGTAAATCTTGAAAAATCCGAATGTGTATCACCTGTAATGTAAATCATGTTTTCCACCTCTATATAAATAATTTTGAGATTAAATTTAATAATTGTGTTGTCAAATGTTTCATATCGTCAACATCTATAACTCGATCATAGACTTCTTTTAATGCCTCATAACATTCTGTATCCCCTTTTTCTTCTTCTAATGCAACACCTATAATACTTATCCCCTCTTTTTCAATCTTTCTTGCTGTATTATGCGTGTCTTTTGTTGAAACAGGAGGGCTGTAATCATCGTTATCGTTTGCTGTATGACAAGGGTAACCATCTGAAATGCAAATAATTACTTTGCATTCTGCGTGAGAATGCTCTATTAAGTATTTTTTTGCCCACATTAAAGATAGACCTTCTCTAGTTCCTTCGTCTGCATCTAACAATAAAATATTGTACTTGTCATTTTTAGAATAATTAAAATCTACTAATATTTTATGTTTTACTAATGGCTCATCAAATATAGCTCTATGTTCAACAATAGCATGTTCTATACCATTTTTAGATAATACCTCGTGAAGTATTACTGAAGATTTAATTGCATTTTCATTTTTTGCTCCTGCCATAGAGCCTGATCCGTCTATTAGAAATAAAATTGCTATATCTGGTATATCTATTCCTTGAACTTTTCTATACCAATAACGATTTTTCAAATCTCCTAATCTTTTTGATTCTATTCCACTTCCAAAGCTAAATTTATCTTCTTTAGAATCTACATTTCCCTTTAATAATTGACTGAATTTAGCATTATATGAATTTATATTTAGCTTATATCTATTATAAATATTATCATAAGCTTTTTTCATATTTATATTTGGTTTAGGATATGTAACTTTTATTTTAATATCTTTG
>HF994474.1:21339-29082 GCA_000434195.1 Clostridium sp. CAG:780 | reverse complement strand
AAGTATACCAAAATTTTAATTTGACTATAAAATTAATAACCCAAACTGATAATAAGAAAAAAACTTGTTATCAGTTTTTTTATCAAAGATCATTAAAAATACTACTTCGCTCATCAGAAATATTGCAAAAACACAAAAAACTTACTTACGAAACCAATTAAATAAAATGCATATAAAAAGTTAACTAAAATTAATCAAAAAAATATTAATAAACCTTGTAAAAATTAATATAAATTGATATACTATAATAGATATTAAATATCAACTAAAATAATGGAGGTAATTTATTATGGAAAAAGAAGAAAATAAAGTAAATGAGGAAGAAATTACAATAGAAAACCAAGAAGGTGAATCAAGCAACATAAAAATATCAAATGATGTAGTTGCAGTTATAGCTGGTAAAGCTGTATCAGAAGCTCCTGGAGTATATGCAATGGCAGGAGGATTTGCTGGTGGAATATCAGAGGTATTAAGCGGAAAGAAAAATTTATCAAAAGGAATTAAAGTAGAAGTAGGAGAAAAAGAAACAAGAATAGATGTAAACATCATAGTAGAATATGGAACAAGAATTCCAGATGTAGCTTTTGATATTCAAAACAGAGTTAAATCAGCAGTAGAAGGAATGACTGGATTAAAAGTAGTAGCAGTTAATGTACATGTACAAGGAGTAAACACAGAAACTCAAGAAGAAAACAATACAGAAAACTAAAAAAACTTTTTATAAAGGCACGCAGTTACTATTTACGTGCCTTTATAGAGATTACAGCAATAAAAACATTTCTGTTTACAAGAAAGGAACGAAATAAAAATGAAAGTTTTAGATAAAATAATATTATGTATATTCTCAGTATTAATATTGTTAATGTCAATATTAACATGTGCCTTTATATTTGGCTGGGTTGAAGTAACAACATGCTTTGTAATGTTCACAAACATGCTAAAAGACACAACTATTTGTAACGTTTTATTAGGAATTAATGTTGTATTCATAATACTAGCAATAAAAGGAATTTTCTTTGAATCATCAGATAAAGAAGAAAAATACAAAGAAGGAATACTTCTAGAGAACGAAGATGGTAAGTTACTAATAACAAAAGATACACTTGTAAGTATAGTAAATTCGGTTGTTAGTGGGTTTGATAGTGTGAAAAGCCAACAAACAAAAATATTATTTGACAAGGACAATAACTTATCAATAATCTTAACAATAGAAGTATCTGAGAAAGCAATAATAAAAGAATTAAGCAATAATATACAAATTCGTGTGAAAGACACAATTAAAAAATCTCTAGACATAGAAGTAAAGAGCTTAGATATAAGAGTAAAAGACATGGTAAGACCAGAAGAAACAAAAGAAGTATAAAACTTATAGCAGAGCGAAAGGAATGAAATCAATGGATGAGATAAAAAATTTTTTTAAAAATTATGGTGGGGCAATAATAGGAGCGATCGTAGCAATCATACTACTATGCACACGTTTATATGATTTAATCATTTGGATATTACTAATTGGCGTAGGAATATACGTAGGAAACTATGTACAACACAATAAACAAACAGTAAAAGAAAAATTAAAAAAATTCATAGATAGATTATAATAAGGGGACTCAAATGGAAGAAATGACAAAAAGAGAACTTGCTTTTTGCTATATTTATAGCCAAGAAGTGCAAAAACAAAATAGCAAAAGTCAAGTCAAATTATTCTTAGACAGTACAGAAGTTGAAGATGGCAGAGCAAGAGAATATGTAAAAGATATAGCAAAAGGAATCAAAGAAAATGATGAAGAAATTACAAAAATAATTTCTGAAAATCTAAAATCAGGATGGACAATAGATAGAATATCTACTGTTGATTTATCTTTACTAAAACTTGCAATATACGAAATAAAATACATAAAAACACCATACAAAATTATAATAAATGAAGTAGTAAATATGGCTAAAAAATATGGAGAAGAAACTGCTGGATCATTTATAAATGGTGTATTAGCAAAGGTAGTGGAAAAGGATGCAATATAATCCAATAACAGTAACAGACTTAAATAAATACATAAAAGGCAGAATAGATAATGATGAGATGCTAAACAATGTGTTAGTAAAAGGAGAAATATCAAACTTCAAAAATCATTATACAGGTCATATGTATTTTACTTTAAAAGATGAAAATTCGTTGATTAAATGCGTAATGTTTAAAACATATACTACGCATTTATCATTTATGCCAAAAGACGGAATGAAGGTAATAATTCTAGGCGGCGTTTCGGTATTCGAAAGAGATGGAGTATATCAGATATATGCAAAAGCTATGAAGGAAGATGGTCTAGGAAACTTATATGTTGCATATGAGGAACTAAAAAATAAACTTAGCAATGAAGGTTTATTTGATGAAAAATACAAAAAGCCAATTCCATTTATGCCAAAAACAATAGGAGTTTTAACATCAAATACAGGAGCAGTAATAAGAGATATAATTAACGTAAGTACAAGAAGAAATCCTAATGTGAATATACGATTATATCCTGTTCCTGTGCAAGGAAGCGGTGCTGGAGAAAAAATAGCAGAAGGCATCGAGTTTATGAATAAAAATAAATTAGCAGACGTACTAATAATAGGTAGAGGTGGAGGATCTATTGAAGACCTGTGGCCATTTAATGAAGAAGTAGTTGCAAGAGCTATATTTAATTCTAAGATTCCGATAATATCAGCAGTTGGACACGAAACAGATTTTACAATAGCAGACTTTGTTGCAGATTTAAGAGCACCAACACCATCAGCTGCGGCAGAATTAGCAGTTGCTAATATTGATGATGTAAGAGAAACTTTAAAAGCATACAATAATAGATATAAAGTATCATTGAAAAAGAAAATCGAACTTATGAAAATGTCATATGAGAAATGTATGACAAGGCAAGCTTTTAAAAATCCTACTCAAAAAATCAATGAACAATATATGTTAATAGATATGAAAGTAAAATCTCTACAAAATAGCATATTATTAAAAATAAAAGAAGACAAAACTAAATTTGTAAAAGAAGTGGCGAAGCTAGATGCATTAAGTCCTCTAAAAACTTTAACAAGAGGATATAGCATAATTTCTAAACAAGATGGAAGAATAGCAAAAGAAGTCAGAGACTTATCTCAAGGAGAAAAAGTTTCGATTAGATTAAGCGACGGAAAAGTTGACGCACAAGTATTATAACCTTAGAAAGGAAAACAAAAATGAAAGAAGATATAAATTTTGAAGATGCAATGAAAGAGTTAGAAAAGATAGCAGAAGAGCTAGAAAAAGGAAATCTAAGCTTAGATGAATCTGTTAGCAAATTTGAAGATGGAATGAAATTATCAAAGAAATGTAGTGATTTATTAGACACAGCAGAAAAGAAAATTACTATGTTGATAAATGATAATGGAACCATTAAGGAAGAAAACTTTAATGTGGCAAACATTGAAGAATAGTACAAAGGGAGATAAAGAGAATGGATTTTTATACACAGTACAGATATTTAATAGTTCCTTTTGTAACTTGGTTTTGTGTGCAAACTTTTAAGGTTTTGTGGGAACTTGCAACAACTAAAAAATTCAACTTCAAAAGAATAATTGGTGCAGGAGGAATGCCAAGTTCACATACTGCCATAGTTGTATCTATAACTACAATGGTTGGAAGAAGCCAAGGAATAAACTCAGTAATATTTGCTGTATCGTTGATATTTTCGTTAGTTGTAATGTATGATGCTTGTGGTGTTAGAAGACAGGCTGGAAAACAAGCTAGAATATTAAATGATATAGTCAATACACCAGGATTATCAACAGTTCAGGTTAGAGAAAAACTAGTAGAAGCATTAGGACATACACCACTTCAAGTAATAATTGGAGCAATAGTGGGATTTACAGCAGGAATGCTATTTTAAAATTTAAATATTCGCCCTTTTGGCGAAGGAATAGGAGAAATTGTTATGGAAGATGTAGAAATTGCAAGAAACACCAAATTAGAAAATATAACAAAAATTGCTGAAGAAGTAGGAATAGAAGAACAAGAATTAGAACTATATGGCAAATATAAAGCAAAAATAGATAGCAAAAAATTGTTAAAAAGATTAGAAAATAAAAAAGATGGAAAATTAATATTAGTTACATCAATTAATCCAACACCATTGGGAGAAGGAAAGACTACAATGGCAATAGGTCTGGCTGATGGATTAAAAAGAATCGGAAAAAAAGCCATACTTGCATTGAGAGAACCTTCATTAGGCCCAGTATTTGGGATAAAAGGAGGAGCGACAGGTGGT
This sequence comes from Clostridium sp. CAG:780, assembly GCA_000434195.1. Classification (GTDB taxonomy): domain Bacteria; phylum Bacillota; class Clostridia; order TANB77; family CAG-508; genus CAG-245. Next base: position 24,796 of record HF994474.1, on the reverse strand, counting down.
GGATATGCACAAGTTGCGCCAATGGAAGATATAAATCTACATTTTACAGGAGATATACACGCAATAACATATGCAAATGACTTGCTATCAGCTTTGATAGATAATCATATTTATAATGGAAATGAATTAGGATTTGAAAAAGTTACTTGGAAAAGATGTATAGACTTAAATGATAGACAATTAAGAAAAGTAAATACAGGATTATCTGGAGAGAAAAACATTGTAGAAAGAGAAGACGGATTTGACATTTCAGTCGCTTCTGAAATAATGGCAATTCTCTGTTTATCAACAGATATAGCAGACTTAAAAAGAAGAATAGGAAATATTGTAGTAGGATACAATAAAGATGAAGAACCAATAAGAGCAAAAGATTTGCATGCAGAAGGAAGCATGACGGTACTTCTAAAAGATGCAATAAAGCCAAACTTGGTACAAACATTAGAACACACTCCTGCAATAATTCACGGAGGGCCATTTGCTAATATTGCACACGGATGTAATAGTATAATTGCTACAAAAACAGCAATGAAATTAGCTGATTTCTGCGTAACAGAAGCAGGATTTGGTTCTGATTTAGGAGCAGAAAAATTTTTAGATATTAAATGCAGAAAAGCTTCAATAAAACCAGATGCAGTGGTATGTGTTGCAACAATAAGAGCGCTAAAATATCACGGTGGCCAAAGCAAAGAAGAAGTAAAGCAAGAAAATTTAGAAGCTCTAAAAATCGGAATCGAAAATCTAAACAGACATATAGATAATTTAAAAAATAAATATGGCTTAAATGTAATTGTTGCAATAAATAAATTTTTGACGGACACAGATAAAGAAATAGAATTATTAAAAGAAGAATTAGAGAAACAAGATGTCGAACTAAGTTTAGTAGAAAGTCATCAAAAAGGAAGTATTGGAGCAGTAGACTTAGCGGAAAAAATAGTTAATCTAGTAGAAAAAGAAGAAAACTTTAAGTACATATATGAGAATGAAGATTCAATAAAAGAAAAAATAGAAAAAGTAGCTCAAAAAATATATGGAGCAAAAGATGTAGAATTTTCTGAAACAGCAACAAAACAAATAGAAAACATAGAAAAAATGGGATATTCTAAATTTCCAGTTTGTATAGCAAAAACACAATATTCATTCTCAGATGATCCAAAGAATTTACTATGCAAAGAACCATTTACATTGCATGTAAATGAAATAATACTAAAAGCAGGAGCTGAGTTTGTAGTTGCAATAACAGGTAAAATAATGACAATGCCTGGACTTCCAAAAGTACCAGCTGCCGAAAAAATCGACTTAGATGAAAACGGAAATGTAATAGGAATTTTTTAAAACCATAAATGTATAAATCCACCAATTCAAGGAATAATAATCTTGAAAGGTGGATTTTTTATGTTAAAAAATAGAATAAAAACTATAAACAAAAAAGCAGTAGCCATAATTTCTGTCTTAATTATAATTTTTATAACATACAATGTATTCTTTAGAAATAGTCAGGCTCAAGCTTTATCAAAATATGGCTCTAGAGGAAATGAAGTTACACAAATTCAAACAAAATTAAAAAGATGGGGCTACTACAAAGGAAGCATAGATGGTATATATGGAAGTCAAACATTATCAGCAGTAAAATATTTTCAAAGGAAAAATGGACTTACAGCAGATGGAATTGCAGGAACTAAAACACTTCAAGCAATGGGAATATACTCTTCTAGCAATAGCACAAGTCAAAGTACCAATAATAGCAATGTTAACTTATTGGCACACGTAGTATATTCTGAAGCAAGAGGAGAACCGTATTCAGGTCAAGTTGCAGTTGCAGCAGTTGTTTTAAATAGGGTGAAGAGCAGTTCATTCCCGAATACAATAGCTGGAGTTGTTTATCAACCAGGAGCTTTTACAGCAGTATCAGATGGGCAAATAAATTTAAAACCTAATACTACTGCATACAATGCTGCAAGAGATGCTCTAAATGGGTGGGATCCTTCATATGGAGCAATATACTATTTTAATCCCAATACAGCAACTAATGCTTGGATTTGGTCAAGACCACAAACTGTAACAATAGGAAAACATAGATTTTGTAAATAAAAAAAGGCTATATATTATATTGAATTGGAAATATAATATATGGTCTTTTATTATGGAAATATAATGTCAACAATAAAGCGAAAAATGTCGAAAACTTCCCATAAATCGATAAAACTAGTCAAGTTTCGCTATTGGAAAATACTGGTAAACATAGTATACTTATACAAGAATAAGAAATAAGGAGGAACAAAAGTGGAATGTATTTATGTACCCAGAGAAAAGCAATTAACATTAAGAATTTCTGAGGAAATTGACGAAAGCACAACAGAAAAATTAAGGAGGAAAATTGATAATGAAATTACGAGATTTTTGCCTAGAAAAGTTATATTTGATTTTAGTAACGTTGCTTTCATGGACAGTGCAGGAATAGGAATGTTACTTGGAAGATACAAAATTATTAGAATGTTAGGTGGACAATTAGAGCTAATAAATGTAAATAGACAAATAGAAAAAGTCTTTGAGATAAGTGGAATTTTAAGAATAATTCCAATAAACAAAGAAGAAAAAGTTGGATAATGGAGGTTAAAATGTTAGGAATTTATGATAATGAAATGAAATTAGAATTTGTAAGCAAATCATCAAATGAAGCATTTGCAAGAATAGCAGTAGCAGCATTTGCTTCACAATTAGATCCTACAATAGAAGAACTTGCGGATATAAAAACGGCAGTGTCAGAAGCTGTAACAAACTGCATAATACATGGATATGAAAACTCTATGGGAATAGTCAAAGTTGAATGTAAATTAAAAGACAACTGGGTAGAAATACAAATATCAGATTCAGGGAAAGGAATTGAGGATATAGAACTTGCTAAAAAACCACTTTATACAACAAAGGCAAATTTAGAAAGATCTGGAATGGGATTCACAATAATGGAAAGTTTTATGGACGAAATGAAAGTTGAATCTATACCAGAAATGGGAACAAAAGTAACATTAAGAAAATACATAGAACCACTAGAACAAGAAGAACAAAAGGAAGGTTAAAATATGTATGAAAATACTTATGAAAAAATAGCAAAAGCGCAAAGTGGAGATGAAGAGGCAATGGCTAGTCTGGTAAAAAACAATTTAGGGCTAGTCTATAATATTGCTAAAAGATTTAGTGGAAGAGGATACGAGTTAGAAGATCTAAACCAAATAGGTGCGTTGGGATTAATAAAATCAATAAAAAAATTCGATACGAGCTTTGATGTGCAACTTTCTACATATTCAGTTCCATTCATAATGGGAGAAATAAAAAGATATATAAGAGATGACGGAAAAATAAAAGTAAGTAGAAGTATTAAAGAATTAGGTGCAAAAATAAATCAAATACAAAAAGAGTATTATTTAAAAAATGGGCAAGATATAAAAATAGAGCAAATTGC
>HF994474.1:14025-21298 GCA_000434195.1 Clostridium sp. CAG:780 | reverse complement strand
AGTGCCAAAAGAAGATATTGCATTAGCTATAGATGCAAACTCTAGTGCAATAGTAACATCTATAAATGAACCTGTTTATAGTAAAGACTCAAGCAAAACATTAAATGTAGAAGACATCATTCCAGATACAAAAAATCAAGAAGCAATGATAAATGATAAATTAACAGTGAATAAATTAATAGAAGAATTGCAACCACAAGAAAAACAAATTGTAATGATGAGATATTACAAGGGAAGCACACAAACAGAAGTTGCTAAAACTTTAGGAATAAGTCAAGTTCAAGTTTCAAGAATAGAAAAAAGAATATTATATTCGATGAAACAAAAATTACAAGCAGATACTGCTTAGAAAGAGATGAAAAATATGAAGAGAATTATTGAAATTATAGTATTAATAATTTTAATAACATTTTTAGTGCCCATAGTTCTTACACAAAAATTCAAAGCTAAAGAAACTGTAGCTGTAGAAAATGAAGTGGAAAACGTTGAACAAAATACAGATAATACAGAAACAAATCCATATACATATTCGAAATATGGAACAATAAAGCTATTACATCACGAAAGTGGAGAAGTAGAAGAACTAGAAATGGACGAATATTTATTAGGAGTGGTATCAGCAGAAATGCCTGCAAGCTTTGAACAAGAGGCTTTAAAAGCACAAGCAGTTGTTGCAAGGACGTATACAGTATATACAATAGAACATAGCAACTCTAAACACGAAGGAGCAGATATATGCGATGATTATAAATGCTGTCAAGCGTGGATATCAAAAGAAGATAGACTAAATAAATGGGAAGAAGCATCAAGAGAGAGTAACTGGGCAAAAATAGAAGAAGCTGTAAATTCTACAAAGGGAAAAATTGTAACATACAATGGAGAAGCAATAGATGCCTTTTTTCACTCTAATAGTGGAGGAAAAACAGAAGAAGTTGCGAATGTATGGGGTGGAGCAAATTTACCATATTTACAAAGTGTAGAAACATCAGGAGAAGATGCGTATATTCAATATTCGTCAGAAGCGGAATTTACAAAAAGCGAGTTCGAACAAAAAATAAAAAGTCACCACTCAGATTTTTCCATAGATTATAATCAACAAGACTGTATAAAGACATTAGAAACAACAGCAGGAGGCAGAGTAAAAACAATAAAACTAGGAAACTTAGAATTATCAGGAGTTGAAGTAAGAAATCTTCTGGGATTAAGATCAGCCAATTTTACTGTTGAAATAACCGAAAACAATATCAAATTTGTTGTAAAAGGCTATGGACACGGAGTTGGAATGAGTCAAACTGGAGCAGATGCACTAGCAAAGCAAGGAGAAAGCTACGAAAATATTATAAAACACTATTATACAGGAGTAGAAATAAATAATTTATAAACTGTAATTGTATAAATTTAGAAAAAGAGGAAATACTTATATTAATATAAAAATATAAGGAGGAACAATATGAGTAGAAGACAAAGAAGAGGGGAAAAACCAGAAACAAATATAAGTATGATAATTCTAACAGGAATAGTGTTAGTCGTGGCGGTAGCATTCACATTGACTTATGTAGCATACAACAACAGAATGGCAAGAAACACAAAAATGCAAACAACAAACACACAAATACTATCATCAGCAGATAATGAAATGTTAAATATGATAACAAATGAAACAGACTCAAAATCAGTTAGTTCACCAGTAGGAAAAAGTGTTAACGAGATGGAAAATACAGAAAAAATAGCAATAAATACAAGCAACTATGAGAATAAGACAAAAGAAGAAAAGCCAGTGGAAAATAAGCAAGAAGAAACAAAACAGGAAGAAGTAAAAGATCTAAGCTTTGTGAAACCGGCAGATGGAGAGATAGTAAAAGACTATTCCAAAGATAATTTAGTATATTCAAGTACATTGGAAGAATGGACAACACATTTAGGAATAGACATTGCAATGCAAAAGACGGACGTGGTAAAGGCTGTAGCAGATGGAAAAGTAAAATCAATAAAAAATGATCCAAGATATGGATTGACAGTAGTAATAGAACATCAAAATGGATTTGAAAGTATATATTCAAGTTTATTAACAGCAGAATTTATAACTGTTGGAGAAGAAATAAAACAAGGGAGCACAATAGCGACAGTTGGAAACACTGCTACATTTGAAATAGCAGACACAACGCATCTCCATTTTGAAATGAAAAAAGATGGGCAAAACGTAGATCCTAATATTTATATAAAATAATAAAATTGTGAGAAACAGTATAATGCAAGAATGGCAAAATAAAACAAAGGAGTTTGAAAGGGAAAATACCTTCAAACTCCTTTAGGATTAATGAATACGACCAAATATTTTTTTTTAATTGAATAACATATTTAATAAAAAAGTTAAATAGTGGTTGAAAGATAGAACAAAATGTTTTATAATAAAATCACAAAAAAAAGAGAACAATAAATATGGACAAGAAGATAATTGGTCAGCATATGATAATTCTAACCCTTTAGTTGCAAAGGGTAACCTAACAGACGGATTAGCAGGAAACCACGGAACTTCATCAGGTGTTCAATAAAAGCCAATTAATAAAATGAAATGTAAAACATAAACAGCAAAAGCCAAGAAAACTTTAAAATTTCTTGGCTTTTGTTGTTTCTATTTATTTTTTTGATTCATAAAAATAAAAAGCTACAAAAAATAATTAAGAAAATTGTCAAAATATATTTACATTTGTATTTTTTTTGTATAAAATGTAAATATCAGAAATTATGCGAATAAAATACTAAAGAAAATAATGTGAAGGGAGAAACGCTTTAATGAAAATATTAATGCTAACATGGGAATATCCACCAAGAATTGTTGGAGGAATAGCAAGAGTAGTACACGATTTATCAAAAAGATTAATTAAAGATGGGCATGAAGTTACAGTCGTAACATATCGAGATAATGCAAGTGTTCCAGAATATGAAAATGATAAAGGGGTAAATGTATATAGAGTAGATAATTACATGATACATCCAAATAATTTTATTGACTGGATAATGCAATTAAACTTTAATCTAATAGCAAAAGCTACAGAAATAATAAACAAAGAAGGTGGATTTGACGTAATTCATGCGCATGATTGGCTAGTTACATATGCTGCAAAATCTCTAAAAAATGCATATGATATTCCAATAGTGGCAACAATACATGCAACAGAAGCTGGTAGAAATAGCGGAATACATGACGATACGCAAAGATACATAAACGACACAGAATGGCTTTTAACATATGAAGCAACAGAAGTAATTGTAAACAGTAATTTTATGAAGAATGATTTACAAAGACTATTTGGGCTACCATATGACAAGATAAACGTAATACCAAATGGAATAAACCTAAATAACTTCACAGGAATAGAAAGAGACTATGATTTCAGAAGACAATATGCAATGGATAACGAAAAAATAATACTATATGTTGGAAGATTAGTTTATGAAAAAGGAATACAACACCTAATAGCAGCAATGCCAAAAATATTATCAAACTATCATGATGCAAAATTAGTTATTGCAGGAAAAGGTGGAATGATAGATGATTTGAAAGCAGAAACTTCAAGCCTAGGACTAGATAATAAAGTTTATTTCACAGGATACATGGATTCTAAAAAAGTACAAAAAATGTACAAATGTGCAGACGTTGCAGTGTTCCCAAGTACATATGAACCTTTTGGAATAGTAGCACTAGAAGCAATGCTTGCAGGAGTTCCAACAGTGGTGTCAGATGTAGGAGGACTAGACGAAATAGTTACTCATGGAGTGGATGGAATGAAATCTTATGCAGGAAATCCAAACTCAATAGCAGATTCTGTAACAGCTTTATTATACGATCATCAGTTGGCAACAAATATATCTAAAAAGGCAAGACAAAAAGTAAAAGAACAATTTAATTGGGAGAAAATAGCGCAAGATACACACTTCACATATGAAAAAGCAATTTGCCAAACAATGGCAGAAAGACAAGCAAAACAATTATTACAAGAAAGAGCAAGAAAAGCGGAAAAGGCAGAAAATACACAAAAGGAAATTACAAATTTATTAAGTTTCAAGAAAAAGCATGCATATGCATAAGTAAGGAGCGTGTAATCTAAATGAATATATATGATACAGCAAATAGGCTAGCTCAAGAAATGAGAGAGTCAGAAGAATACAAAAATTATAAAAAATTAAAAGACAGTATAGAATCTAATCCAGATAAAAAAGCAAAGCTAGAAGAATTTGAAAACATGAGATATGAGATGCAACTGGGAACAATTAAAGGTACTGAAAACGAAGAAGAAAACAAGGAAAAGTTGAAACAACTACAAGAAAAATATATTCAATTATTACAGGATGAGGAAATGAAACAATACTTTGATTATGAAATTAAATTTAATGTAATGGTAACAGATGTAAACAAGATAATAGCAGAAGCGATAAAAGATGTTCTATAAAACAAAGCGTAGGTATAAAATTTATTAAATTTTATATCTTACGCTTCTTTTTTTTGAAAAGGGGGAAAATATGGAGTACGTATGTCTGATAATTATATTAATAGTTACAATAGTAATTCTGAAAATAGGGTTAAACATAAGAATAAAAGATCTTAAAAAAATCAAACAAATGGCGTATAGCGAAGACAACAACAAATTGACCAAAGGCTTTCCAACCAACAAACAGATTTGTAGAGAAATATTAGAAATGTTAAATAATTCAGAGGTTACAATAGAAGATACACAGGACGAAAAATCAAAGACAAGTTTGTATCTTGTAATGCAAAATAAAATAATAATAGCCAACATAGACAAAACATTTACGAGAATTCAAACGATAGCACATGAGTGCATACATTCAGTGCAAAACAAAGTTATGCTAAAATTTAATTTTGTAATATCTAATATAAACATGATATTTTTTTTGCTAATAAGCATTTTAACGCTTTTAGGAAAAATAAGTGAGCCCATGCAAAAAATATTATTAACAGTTTTACTAGCGTTACAATTTATATTTTTTGTAGTGCGAAATTCGTTGGAAATAGACGCAATGACAAGGGCCGAAAATTTGTCTAAAGAATATATATCGCAAGAAAACATATTAAGCAAAGAAAATGAAGAAAGATTAATGAGCAAATACAAAGAACTAAACAAAATAGGAATAAAAACATATACTTTTATGCTTACAATAAAAATGATAATAAAACCATTATTGTATTGTGTAATAGCATTGTTTAAATAAAATGCAATTTGCAAGAAAGAGGTAAAATTAATGAAAGCTATTGAAGTAAAACACCCATTAATACAACATAAGGTTGCTATATTAAGGGACAAGAAGACTGGGACAAAGGAGTTTAGAGAGTTAGCGGAAGAAATCGCAATGTTGCTTTGCTATGAAGCGATGAGAGATGCAGAGCAAGATGAGGTAGAAGTGGAAACTCCAATAACAAAAACAAAGGCAAAGAAAATTAATGAAGACAGATATGCATTTGTACCAATTTTAAGAGCGGGGCTTGGCATGTCAAATGGAATAACAAAAATAATTCCTAACGCCAAGATAGGAGTAATAGGACTATACAGAAATGAAGAAACCATGGAGCCAGTAAAATATTATTACAAAGTACCAAAAGATATACAAAATAGAGAAGTAATATTAGTAGATCCAATGCTTGCAACAGGAGGATCTGCGGTAGCAGCAATAAAAATGATGAAAGAAGATGGAGTGAAAAAGGTAAAATTCTTATGTTTGATAGCCGCACCAGAAGGAATAAAAAGAGTAGAAGAAGCATATCCGGATGTACAAATATATTGTGCAAGTATAGATGACCACTTAAATGAAGATTGCTACATAGTACCAGGACTGGGAGATGCAGGAGATAGAATATTTGGAATAAAATAAAATTACAACCCAGCACAGTTTATGTGTTGGGATTTTTTCTGCTATTGAAAAATTGGACGATATAGTGTATAATTGATATGTGGAAAAATTTACAAAAGTATATTATTGAAAGGAAAACAACATGGGATTTTTTGAAAAATTAAAAAACGGTTTAAACAAAACCAAGACATCATTTGATGAAAAGATGAATGGCATATTTAGCAACTTTAGAAAAGTAGACGAAGAATTACTAGAGGAACTAGAAGAAGCATTGATAATGTCTGATGTAGGAGCGAACACATCAGTTACAATAATAAATAATTTAAGGAATAGAGTAAAAAAAGATAATCTAAAAGATGCAGAAGAAGTAAAACAAGCTCTAAGAGAAGAAATCCAAGCAATATTTGATAAAACAGATAAAAAACTAAATTTAGAAACAAAACCATCAGTAATACTAGTAGTTGGAGTAAATGGAGTTGGAAAAACAACTTCGATTGGAAAAATAGCAAATAGGCTAAGAAAAGATGGTAAAAAAGTGGTAGTTGCAGCAGCTGATACATTTAGAGCAGCAGCAGTAGAACAACTAGAAATATGGGCAAATAGAGCTGGATGTGAAATCGTAAAAAGAGAAGAAGGAGTAGATCCTGCTTCTGTTGTGTATGATGCAATAAAAATAACAAAAGAAAAGAATGCAGATGTATTAATTTGTGATACAGCAGGTAGATTACATAATAAAAAATATTTAATGGATGAGCTAGTAAAAATAAAGAAAGTAATAGACAAGGAACTACCAGATGCTTCTGAGGAAGTGTTAATGGTTTTGGATGCAACAACTGGTCAGAATGCGATAATGCAAGTACAAGCATTTAAAGAAACAGTTGATATTACAGGAATTATATTAACTAAATTAGACGGAACAGCAAAAGGTGGAGCTGTTATAGGAATAGTAAATGAAAACCAAGTTCCAGTAAAATTCATTGGAGTTGGAGAACAAATAGATGATATGGAAATCTTTAATAGTGAAGATTTTGTAAAGGCTTTAATTTAAGGAGGTATAAAGATTGAAGGAAAATAAGAAGAAACAATCAAAAACAGAAGAAATTAAAGTAACAGAAAAAGTAGAAAACAAAGAACAAGACAAAAAAGAAGAAGCAAAAGTTAATGAAAACAAAAAACAAAACAAAGTCAGAAAAACAATAGTAACAATAGTTTTAATACTTGCAGCTATAATTTTATATATTATAGAAAGAGGGCAATACTTAGAAATAAAAGAAATTGGAGAAAATTATTTACCAATATTCTGGCAAAACCTAAGAAATATAAGTATTACAGCAATACTTAACTTCATAATAGTATTTACAGTTATTTATATTTCAACAAGTAAGATAAAAGATGGATTAAAAAC
>HF994474.1:13399-14016 GCA_000434195.1 Clostridium sp. CAG:780 | reverse complement strand
AAGATAAAAGATGGATTAAAAACCTTCTTTGAAGACGAAAAAAAGGCAATGCCAAAACTTCCTCAAAAATCAATAGCATTTATTATAGCAACAATCATAACAATAGCAACATCAGGCTATATATTACAAAAAGCCTTACCTTGTTTTTATAATACACAATTTGTGGCAACAGATCCAGTATTTGGATTAGATATCGGATACTTTGTGTTTATATGGCCATTCTTAGAGTTAATAACATTGTATGCATTGATTGCGATAATTGCAGCAACAGTATATATGGCAATATATTATTTAATAGTATTTAATGTGTATTTTGATGGAATAAGCAGAGAATCAGTAAAGAAGAGTAGCATAGAAAAACAAGCACTTTCAAACTTAAAGAAAATAATTGTTTTATTTGCAATACTTATATTATTACTAACACAAAATATTGGAGTACAGAAATTTATAGTATTAAGTGATGAACAAACAGAAAACTACTCTATATTTGGTGCAGGAATAACAGAAACAACCATTAGATTATGGGGATATGTTGGATTGTCAATTATAATGGTATTATCAGTGTTCAAAGCTATAAAAGAATTTACAAAAGGAAATACTAAAAAAATAATCAAAGC
>HF994474.1:13113-13365 GCA_000434195.1 Clostridium sp. CAG:780 | reverse complement strand
TTGATAGTACCATCATATTTAGTAATATTAGCAATAGGAATGTTAGGCTTTAACCTAATATATGTGAATTCAAATGAATTAGATAAAGAAAGACCTTATATAGCAGAAAATATTAAAAATACTAAAGCTGCTTATGGAATAGATATTGAAGAAGAAGTTATAAAAGATGAGGGAACAATAACTCAATCAGCTATTACAGCAAATTCTGAAACAATAAATAATATACCAATAGCAAATGCTGAAACTGTGTTA
>HF994474.1:4738-13107 GCA_000434195.1 Clostridium sp. CAG:780 | reverse complement strand
AAATGCTGAAACTGTGTTAAAAGATTTAGAGGGTTCACAAACTACAAAAGGATATTACAAATTTACAAGAGCTCAAATCGGAAATTATACAATAGATGATAAGCAACAGTTAGTGTATGTTACACCAAGAGAAATAGCAAATGCAAAAGCAACATACAACAATAAAACATATGAGTATACACATGGATTTGGAGCGATAATTACATCTGCAACAAGTACAACATCATCAGGAAATATAAATCATATACAAAAATCATTTGAACAAACAGATGAAGTTGTAAACGTATCAGAACCAAGAATATATTTTGGACTTGAAACAAATAGCACTGTTGTAACAAACAGCAATAATAAAAAAGAATTTGATTATCCAACAGAGAATGCATTAAGTAATACGGAAAATACTTATGATGGACCTGCAGGATTAAAGGCAAATTTCTTAGATAGATTAGTTTTATCACTAAGAGAGAAGGATGTAAACTTAGTATTCTCAGGTAATGTAAAGAGTGATAGCAAGATAATAACAAATAGAAACATAATCCAAAGAGCAAAAACTGTAATGCCATATTTAGAATATGACCAAAATCCTTATTTAGTAATTAGAAACAATGGAGAGCTTGTATGGGTACTAGATGCGTATACAACAAGCAATAATTATCCATATTCACAAAGAACAATGCTAGAAAATAATGGAATTACTAAAAAAGAGATAAATTACATTAGAAATTCTGTAAAAGTAATAATCAATGCATATACAGGAGAAGTAACATTTTATAGAACAGACAAAACTGATCCAATAGCTATGGTTTATGAAAAGACATATCCAGACTTATTTGCAAAAGAAGAAATACCAGAAGACATAAGCAATCATTTTGTATATCCAGAGTATTTATATAGTATACAAGCAGAAGTATTAGAAAGATATCACAACATTCAACCTGACGTATTATACAGAAGTGATGATATATGGGATGTTGCAACACATAATACAAGCAGTAAGATGACATCAACAAAAGGAACAGCAATAAAACCATATTATACAATGCTAAAAACATCTGACAGCAATTCTTCAAGATTAGGATTAGTATTGCCATATACACCATATGGTAAGCAAAACATAAAAGCGTATTTAGTAGGATCTTGTGATGAAAATGGAAATAATGTATTAAAATTGTACAACTATACAGAGGACAGCAATGTGTTAGGCCCTATGCAGTTAGATACACAATTAAGTCAGGATGAAAGAATATCAAAAGAAATTGACAGCTTAAATGTAACTGGAACCAAAATTTCAAAAGATATTATAATAGTTCCAATTGACAATACATTATTATATGTAGAACCTATATACCAACAATATGTAAATGAAACAGATTCGCTTCCAGTACTAAAAAAAGTAGTAGTAGCGTCTGGAACAAAGGTTGCAATAGGAGATACATTTACACAAGCCTTAACAAATCTAGTTTCGCAATATGCAGTAAATATAGAAGTTGGAAATTCTGATAATATAGATGAACTAGTTTCATTAATCATAAAAGCTAACAATAATTTAAAAACTTCTACACAAAGCAGTGACTGGGAACAAATAGGAAAAGATACTAAAAAACTACAAACTTTAATAGATAGACTAGAAGAAGTAAAAGCAGAACTTGATAAAAAAGAACAGGAAGAACAAGAAAAGATTTCTGAGAATATAAACGAAATAATAAATTCAGTAGAATAAACTAAAAAACGGCAAATACTGCCGTTTTTTAATTGACTTTTATGCAAGCAAATGATATAAATATGAATAACAAAGGAGAGTGATTTTTTTGAAAAATACAGACATAAAACAATTAAAGCAAATAGCAAATGATATTAGAATAGACATAATAGAACAAGTATATAACGCAAAGTCGGGACATCCAGGAGGAGCACTGTCTATTGCAGAAATACTAACTGTTTTATATTTTAATCAAATGAATATAGACCCTAAAAAACCAGATTCAAATTTAAGAGACAGGTTGGTACTATCAAAAGGCCACGCGTCGGCTGCTTTGTATGCAGTTTTAGCAGAAAGAGGATATCTGGCAAAAGGAGAACTAAGAACATTTAGAAAGCTTGGCTCTAAATTACAAGGACATCCTGATATGGAAAAAATACCAGGAATAGATATGTCAACAGGCTCACTAGGTCAAGGACTATCTGTTGCAAATGGAATGGCAATAGCATCTAAAATGGATGAATTAGGATGCAGAGTTTATTGCATATTAGGAGATGGAGAAATCGAAGAAGGACAAATTTGGGAAGCAGCAATGACTTCTAACAAATACAATCTAGATAATTTATGCGTCATACTAGACAGCAATGGACTTCAAATAGATGGAAAAGTATTAGATGTAAAAGCCTTAGACTGCTTAATGTCAAAGTGGGAATCGTTTGGATTTAATGTTATAACATGCAATGGAAATGATATTAGCATGTTAATAGATGCTTTCGGAAAGGCAAAACATACAAAAGGACAACCGACAATAATAATTGCAGAAACAGTAAAAGGAAAAGGAGTTCCTTTTATGGAAAATAAAGCAGAGTGGCATGGAAAAGCACCAAGCGAAGAAGAATATAACAGAGCAATGAAAGCATTAAAATTAGAACAGGAAAAAATATCACACAATATAAGTACTTTACCAGGAAAGGAGGAAAAGATATGGTTCTAGACGCAAAAATAGCAACAAGACAAAGCTATGGAGAAGCATTGGCAAAACTTGGAGAAGAAAATAAAAACGTAGTAGTTCTAGACGCAGACTTATCGGGAGCAACAAAAACAGCAATATTTGCTAAAAAATTTCCTGATAGGTTTTTGGACATGGGAATAGCTGAGCAAGATATGATTGGTACAGCAGTTGGACTTTCAACATTTGGGAAAATACCGTTTGCTAGTACGTTTGCAATGTTTGCAGCAGGAAGAGCTTACGATCAAATAAGAAACACAGTAGCTCATACGAATGCAAATGTTAAGATTTGCGCTACACATGCAGGTGTAACAGTTGGCGAAGATGGTGCTACACATCAAATGCTAGAAGATATCGGAATGATGAGAATGATACCAAATATGAGAGTTATTAGCCCATCAGACGACTCGCAAACAAGATGGATAATAGAAGAAATATCAAAAATAAATGGACCATTTTATGTACGTCTTTCTAGACTTGCCACACCAATTATATATGATGAGGAGTTTATAAAACAAAACAATATAAAATTTGAAATTGGCAAAGGAATACAAATAGGAGAAGGAACAGATGCAAGTATAATTGCAACAGGAGTGACAGTTTCGGAAGCTTTAAAAGCACAAGAAATGCTAAAAGAACAAGGTGTAAATATAAGAGTAATAGATATTCATACAATCAAACCAATAGATAAAGAATTAATTGTAAAATCTGCAAAAGAAACAAAAAAAGTTATAACAATAGAAGATCACAATATAATTGGTGGACTTGGCAGTGCTGTGTGTGAAGTTCTTGCAGAAGAATATCCAGTAAAAGTTACAAGAATGGGAATAAACGATACTTTTGGAGAATCTGGAAAAGCAGAAGAATTAATGAAATATTTTAAAATAGATGCTGAAAGCATTGTTAAAGAAGTGCTAAAATAATTGTGAAAATTTTGTGAATTTTTGATAGGCTGATAAATAGGCGAAATCTAGTAATCAAGGTAAAAAATACCTTACAAATTACTAGATTTTTTTTCAAAATACTCTTGCATTTCCTGTCGTTTATTGTTATGATAAGGGTATATAGTGAAGAATTTTGAAAAATAAAAAATAACGATTAGAAATAAACAAGGAGATGCTGAAATGATAGAGTTTAGAAACGTTTCTAAAGTTTACGATACAGGAACAGAAGCTGTGCATAATGCAAACTTTACAATAAATAAGGGAGATTTCGCTTTCTTAGTAGGAAGCTCAGGCTCAGGAAAATCAACCTTAATAAAATTAATACTAAAAGAAGAAGAGCCTACAAAAGGAAACATCATTATAAATGGTAAAGATACAACATTTTTAAAACCAAAAAGAATTCCATACTTAAGAAGAAGTATGGGAGTGGTTTTCCAAGATTTTAGACTATTGCCAGACAAAACGGTATATGAGAATGTTGCATTTGCAATGTATATTGTAAGAGCAACACCAAGACATATAAGAAGACAAGTACCAATGGTATTATCAATGGTAGGACTAAGCGAAAAAGCAAATATGTATCCGAATGAGTTGTCAGGAGGAGAGCAACAAAGAGTTGCATTAGCAAGAGCTTTAGTTAATAATCCATCTATGTTAATAGCAGACGAGCCAACAGGAAACTTAGATCCAGATACAGCATGGGATATAATGAGATTATTAAATGAAATTAATTTAAGAGGAACAACTTTAGTAGTAGCAACACATGCGAAAGACATAGTAGACAGAATGAATAAAAGAGTTATTCGTATAGAACATGGAAATATTATAAGTGATAAAAAAGGTGGGTATGACGGTGAAGCATAGTATAATAGGTTATTTATTAGGAGAAGGATTTAGAAATGTATTTCATAACAAAAAATCATCAGGTGCATCACTTGCGATAATGTGTGCAACGATGTTGATTTTTGGAATATTCTTTATGATTATAGAAAACATCAATAGTGCTGTAAAAACAATAGAATTACAGCAAGGAATGCAAGTGTTCATTCAAAAAGATGCAACAGATGAACAAATTAGCCAAATAGGAGAGCAAATAAAAGCAATTAATGGAGTAAATACAATTAAATTCATATCAAAAGAAGATGCTCTAAACTACAACAGAGAGAAGCTAGGAAACCCTGCACTATTTGTAGGATATGATGAAGAAAATCCATTTAAGGCATCATATTTAGTAACATTGACAGACTTAAAATTAAGTTCAGAGGTTCAAGAAAATATTTATAAATTAGATAATATAGCAAGTATAACGAGCCAGGACAACACAATTAATAACCTAGTAAAAATAGCAAATGGAATAAAAATAGTTTCAATAGTTGTACTTTCATTATTAGTAATAATATCAATATTTATCATAGCAAATACAATTAAATTAACAGTTCATGCAAGAAGGAAAGAAATATCAATTATGAAATACGTCGGAGCAACAGACAGCTTTATAAGATGGCCATTCATAATTGAAGGTATAATCATAGGGATAATTGCAGCAATAATTTCTCTTGCAGTTCTAGGATTAGCATATAACTTAATAATAAGCAAACTAGGAAATTCTGCAGTACTTGCAAAAATAGGAATGTCATTACTAAGCTTTGCAGATATATCAACATTACTAGTTATAGTATACTTAGTACTTGGTATAGGTATAGGAGCCTTAGGAAGTACAATATCGATGAGAAAATATCTAAAAGTATAGAGGAGAACAACTATGAAAAAAATAGTATTAACATTAACTACAATATTTACTGTATTGATGCTCATGGTATCAATCCCACTGTATACATTTGCAGTGAGCCAAAGTGATAAAAATGCACTTAAAGATAAAATAAATAATGCAGAAAATGAATTAAAAAATATTCGAAATAGCCAAAGAGATGCAAAATCTGAGCTTGAAAATCTTACAATACAAGTCATGGATGCAGAAAGTGAACTAAACTCTTTAAAAGTTGAGCTTTCAGAATTAGAAAGTTCGATAGAAACAAAAGAATCAGAAATAACAGAAAAACAAGCAGAAATAAAAAGAAAAGAAAAATTGTTACAAGAAAGAATTGTAGCATTATATGAAGCTGGAGACTCTACATATTTAGATGTTTTGCTAGGCTCAGACAGTTTACTAGATTTTTTATCAAAATACGAAATACTTCAACAAATAGTTGATGCAGATACAGCTTTAATAACGGATTTAGATAATGATAAGAAAGCCTTAGAAAACGAAAAAGCAGAACTAGAAGCTGATAAAGCTAGAGTAAAAGAGCTAAAAGATAAACAAGAAATAAAGAGTAATGAATTAAAAATATTAAAGAAAAATAAACAATCAGAAGTTGATAAATTATCTGATGAAGAAAAGAGTAAACAGAGCGAAATTGATAAATACAATACTGCAATGGAAGAAATAGAGAGACAACTATCGGAAATAGGAAAAGATGCACAAGAAAGATTAGACAGAGATGGCGTAAAATTTGATGGAAGCTTTATCTGGCCATGTAACAATAAATACGTTACATCAAGAATGAAATGGAGATGGGGCAGATGGCATAAAGGAGTAGACATCGGAGCTAGCTATGAAAATGTATATGCATCAGCATCAGGATATGCTTATAATGCAACAAACCCAGGAGGATATGGAACGTACATAATGATATTCCATGGAGACGGTTATGCAACTTTATATGGACATTTAAATTCAAGCCATATAAGAAATGGACAATATGTTTCACAAGGACAAGTTATTGCAACATCAGGAAACTCAGGTGGTAGCACAGGAGCACATTTGCATTTTGAGATAAGACACTCAACATCAATATCAAACTTCTTTGGCAATAACTGGCTAAACCCATTAGACTATTTACCAGGAGGATATACTATTTTAGATTAGAATAATAAAGGAGGGACATTTATGAAAAGAAAACTAATAACAATGATAATTATATGTTCATTATTAGTATCTTTCTCTATAAATGTCTTTTCTAATAATGAAATAGAAAACAGCGAAAACAATACTGTAACTGAGAACATAACTCTGGAAGAACAACAAAAAGACATACAAGATAAGATAGAAGAATCTAACAACAGATTAAAATATGTTCAAAGCGAATTAACTGTATCTTTGCAAAAAATACAAGAATTAGATGATTCGATAGTTAAATATTCAGAAGAACTTAGCAAAATACAGGATCAGACAAATACACTAGAGAAAGAAATAGAAGAAACAGATAAACAGTTGGCAAAAAATCAAGAAGAATATAAGAAAAAAGAAAATCTATTTAAAAGAAGAGTTGTAGCCTTATATGAAGCAGGAGAAACGACATATTTAGACGTGTTACTTTCTTCAAAAGGATTAATGGATTTCTTATCTAATTATTATATGATAGAAGAAATAATGCAGTATGATAATGAATTATTACAAGAAGTAGAAAATAGAAAAAACGAAATAGAAGCACAAAAAAATGAACAAGAAAAAAGAAAATCAACTTTAAAAGTAGCAAAAGCACAAGCTTCAAGAATGCAAATATTAATGGAAAATAATAAATTGCTACAACAAAATTATTTAGCACAATTAACAGATGAGGAAAAAGAGCTAAACGAAAAAATAGAAGCATATAAGCAAGAAGAAATTTCTTTAGAAAACCAAATAATTGCAGCAATAAACTGGGGAGACAGATTAGCTATTCAATATACTGGTGGAGCAATGATATGGCCAGTAGGAAAAGCGGGAACATACATAACATCAGGGTATGGCAACAGATTGCACCCAATACAAGGAGTGTACAAAAACCATTCAGGAATAGACATAGGAAATGCAGG
Organism: Clostridium sp. CAG:780; assembly: GCA_000434195.1. GTDB lineage: Bacteria > Bacillota > Clostridia > TANB77 > CAG-508 > CAG-245. Next base: position 5,597 of record HF994474.1, on the reverse strand, counting down.
ATATGGAGCGCCTGTTGTAGCAGCTGCAGATGGAGTTGTAACATTTGCAGGAGTTATGGGCGGATATGGAAACTGCGTCATGATAAACCATGGAGATGGAATAGTTACATTATATGGGCATGGGCAAGAAGTACTTACAACTTTAGGAACTCAAGTTTCGAAAGGAGACGTTATCATGCTAGTTGGCTCAACGGGAAATTCGACAGGGCCACATTTACACTTTGAAGTTAGAAAAAATGGGATAATACAAGACCCAATTCCATACTTAAAAGGCGAAGAAAACAAATAAAATCGTAATAAAATAAAAATAATCAAGTATAATAAACTTAAGGAGAAAAAAGAATGGAAGATAAGAAAATTAAAAGACAAAATATTTATAAGGTCATAATGTTAGTGGTTTTGACTGCAACAATAGTATTCATGCTTACAACATTTATGATGTACAACAAATTTGAATCAGTATATAAAAATAGTGATACAGAGAAAACAGCAACAGTAGACAGTAGTTCTATGATAAAAACACTTCAAAGTTTTAAAGCAATGCTGGACGAAAAGTACATTGGAGAAATCAATGACGAAAAATTGCTAGAAGGGGCAATAAAAGGCTATATAGATGGACTAGACGATCCATATACAGAATATCTAACAAAGGAAGAAATGGAAGCATTCACAGAAGAAACTAATGCTGAATATGTCGGAATAGGAGTATATATTTCAAACGACAGATCTAACAATACATTGTTAATAGTAGGAGTTATGAAAAACTCACCAGCACTAGAAGCAGGAATGCAGGCAGGAGACATAGTAGAAAAAATAGATGGAGAAGCTTATTTGGGAGAACAGCTAAACGAAGCAACAT
>HF994474.1:3864-4670 GCA_000434195.1 Clostridium sp. CAG:780 | reverse complement strand
TTAAGAGATGGCAAAGAAATAGATTTAGACATAACAAGAAAAAAGATAACAGTAGACCATGTTGCATCTAAAATGCTAGAAAACCAAATAGCTTATATACAAATCGATTCATTTGACAGTGGTGTAAAAAAAGCCTTTGAAGAACAAATAACACAATTAAAAAATGATGGAGCAAAAGGAATAATAATAGATTTAAGAAGCAATGGCGGTGGAATAGTAGACGAAGCAACTGGAATTGCAGAACTATTTGTAAAAAAAGGCGAAACAATATTAATTACAAAAGGTAAAACCGAAGAAGAAGAAATTACAAAATCAACACAAAATCCGATAATCAAAGACATACCAGTAGTAATACTTGTAAACGAAGGAACTGCTAGTGCATCAGAAATACTAGCAGGAGCTTTAAAAGATCAATATGGAGCAAAAATAGTAGGAAAAACAACATATGGAAAGGGTGTAATTCAAACATTATATACATTATCTGATGGAAGTGGACTAAAAATAACTACTGATGAATATTACACTCCAAAGCATAACAAAATACACAAAGTTGGAATAAAACCAGACATTGAAGTGGATTTGACAAAAGATGCAGAAGGCTACTACGAAACATCAGAAGACAAAGACGCACAACTACAAAGAGCAATACAAGAATTAAAATAGAAGGAGAAAGTCAACAAAATATTGACGAAATAGAGACATGAATTTACCAAACAAATTAACATTATTTAGAATAATTTTAGTACCAATAATGGTTATAATATCGTTTTTTAATATACCAGGAGATTTACTTGGAATTCCAACAA
>HF994474.1:0-3846 GCA_000434195.1 Clostridium sp. CAG:780 | reverse complement strand
AATTCCAACAACGATGCTTATACTATGTGCAATATTTATTATAGCATCAATAACAGATAAACTAGATGGATACTTGGCTAGAAAAAACAATCAGGTAACAACATTTGGAAAATTTTTAGATCCAATAGCAGACAAAATATTAGTAATAGCTACAATGGTAATGTTTGTAGAAATGGGTAGACTTCCAGCTTGGATACCAATAATAGTAATATTTAGAGAATTTTTAGTATCAGGATATAGATTAATAGCAGTAGAAAACAGTGGCAAAGTAGTTGCTGCAAATATATGGGGAAAGTTAAAAACAGTTACACAAATGATTGCTATAATATTAATGTTCTTAACAACACAACCATACTTTGCATTTGCAAGTAAAGTAGAAATGAACACAGGAGACTTTATAATAAACATATTAGCAAGTATATTAATGACAATATCAGTAATAGCAACAATATTCTCGGGATATGAATATTTAAAAGACGGTAAAGACTTATTAAAAGATTGTTAAAAAGGAAGATTTTTGATGGAACAAATCAGCAAAGAACAAGCTCAAAAAGAAGTAAAGGAGCTTAGAGAAAAATTAGAATATTATGCAAAATTATATTATGATATGGACAACCCAGCAATATCAGATTACGATTATGATATGATGATGAACAGATTAAAAGCTTTGGAAAAACAATTTCCAGAGCTTATTACTAGGGATTCGCTAACACAAAAAGTTGGAGGACATGTAAAAGAAGGATTTAAACAAGTAGTTCATGAAGTACCACTTCAAAGCTTGCAAGATATATTTTCATTTGAAGAATTAAGAGATTTTGATACAAGAGTAAGAAAAGTAGCAGAAGAGAACAATGAAGAACTAAAATATGTAGTAGAAACAAAAATAGATGGATTATCAACAGCTCTAAAATATGAAAATGGAATATTAGTACAAGGTGCAACCAGAGGAAATGGACAAATTGGAGAAGATGTAACAGAAAATCTAAAAACAATTAAACATATTCCAAAAGAGATAAACGAAAAAATCAATATTACAGTTCGTGGAGAAGTATTTATCGGAACAAAAGAATTTGAAAAAATGAATGAGGAAAGAGAAATACTAGAAGAACCTCTATTTGCAAATGCTAGAAATGCAGCAGCAGGTTCTTTAAGACAATTAAACTCAAGAATAACAGCACAAAGACCATTAGATATATTTGTATTTAATGTACAAAAATATGATGCAAATACATTTGACTCAGAAAACTCACATTTTGTAGAACTAAATAAATTAGAGAAACTAGGATTTAATGTTGTTCCAGTTAGAAAACTATGTAGTACAATTGATGAAGCAATAGATGCAATTAAGAAAATTGGAGAAGATAGAGAAAAGCTATCTTTTGGAATAGATGGAGCGGTTGTAAAAGTAGATAACTTACATTTAAGAGAAATTTTAGGAACAACATATAAAACGCCAAAGTGGGCGATAGCATACAAATATCCACCAGAGAAAAAAGAAACAAAACTACTAGACATAGTTTGTCAAGTTGGAAGAACAGGAGCAATAACACCTACTGCAATAATAGAACCTGTAAAAGTAGCAGGTTCAACCATTTCAAAAACGACACTTCATAATGAAGACTTTATAAAAGAAAAAGATCTAAAAATTGGCGACACAGTTGTAATACAGAAACAAGGAGATGTAATTCCGGAGGTTGTAGATGTAATAAAAGACAAGAGAAATGGTACAGAAAAAGAATTTATAATGCCAAAAGTATGCCCAGTTTGTGGTTCGCCAGTTGTAAGAGAAGAAGGAGAAGCAATAGCTCGCTGTATTGGAATAGAATGTAGTGCAAAAATTTTAAGAAACCTAGCACATTTTGTATCAAAAGAAGGAATGGACATTGATGGACTAGGAATAAAAATAATAGAACAACTAGTAGATAAAGGATTAATAAAAAACATAGCAGACATATACACTTTAACGGTAGATGATGTTGCATCTTTAAAGAAAAATGGCAAAAAATTCGCTCAAAATGTAATAGATGCAATTAATCAAAGTAAACAAAATGAATTATTTAAATTAATAACAGCACTAGGAATAAGACATATAGGAGTAAAATCTGCAAAAGGACTAACTAAAAAATTTAAAACAATAGATGAAATAGCGAATGCAGATCTAGAAACATTAAGTAATATTGATGATGTTGGAGAAATTACAGCAAAAAGTATCTATGAATTTTTTAGACAAGAACAAACAATAGACTTAATCCAAAGATTAAAAGATGCAGGAGTAAATACTAAGGTATTAGAAGATAAATCAGCAGGTTATGACCAAAGATTTGAAGGAAAAACTTTTGTATTAACAGGAAGCTTAGAGAACTATACAAGAGATCAAGCAGGAGAAATTATAGAAAACTTTGGTGGAAAAGTATCAGGCTCGGTATCAAAAAAGACAAGCTATGTACTAGCTGGAGAAGAAGCAGGATCTAAGCTAACAAAAGCACAAGATTTAGGAGTAACAATAATTTCAGAGCAAGAATTTATAGATATGATAAAATAACAAACTAAGAAAGGATACAACAATATGGAAGGAAAGTACACATTTGATAGAATGGAAAGAGAGCTTGAAGAAGGTTATACAATATTCTTTACTTATGTAAGAAACAGATACCAATTATTCAAGACAACAGATGATTGTTATACACAACAATTATTGACAGAGGATCTAAAAAATCCACTTCCAAGACTATCAATAATAACACACAAGAGATTAAAAGAGATATTTCCATATATGGAACACATAGAGTATAAAGTTTCCAAATAAAATGCTGAAGGGATGATAAAATGACATTAGAAGATGTAGTAAACAATAGGACAGACAAAGCATTTGTAGAAAAAGCAATAGAAGAAGATGGTCTTTTCTTAGAAGGAGCTTGTGAAGAATTTAGAGATGACAAAGAACTAGTTATGAAAGCAGTAACCAGGGATGGAGGAGCATTAGAGTTTGCATCAGCTAGACTAAAAGGTGATAAAGACATACTAATGCAAGCTGTTGAAAAAAAAGGCTGGGTTCTTTGTTATGCAAGCGAAGAACTAAAAAAGGACAAAGAATTAGCTTTAAAAGCTGCTAAAACAGATGGACAAATTTTGTATTATCTAAGTAAAGAACTAAGAGATGATGAGGATGTTGTTTTAGAAGCGGTAAAGAATAAAGGCTTAATAGTCAAATATGCAAGTAAAAGATTAAGAAGTCAAAAAAATATTGCAATAGAAGCCATAAAACAGGACAAAAGAGCATATGATTTTATAGTTCCAGAATTAAGAGAAGACGAAGAAATAAAAAATATAATGAATCCACCAGAACAATAACCCACTATAAAAATAGTGGGCTTAATTTATGTCTAAGGTTTCTTTGGATTAACATATAAAGTTTTATTATTTGTATAAATAACCATGCCAGGCTTTGCACCATTAGGCTTTCTAACATATTTTATATAAGTGTAATCAACTGGAACATTTTGTGACAACTTGGCTTTGCTATAATATGCTGCAATAGTTGCACATTTATAAATAATAGAATCAGTTGCAGGTTTATTTTTATTGAGTTTTAAAACAACATGGCTTCCGTGAATATCCTTAGTGTGAAACCATAAATCGGAACTCTTAGCAATTCTGCAAGTCAAATAATCATTTTGTTTGTTATTTTTGCCAACTAAAATTGTAAAACCATCTATTGTAAGTTCTGTTGGCATAGAAGAATTTACCTTCTCGTTTTTCTTTGGAGTATTCTTATCATTTATTTTTAAGTCTAAAGATTCAGAAATTTCTGAGTAAACTGACTCTAAAGCCTGTAGAGTTTGGCAA
>HF994473.1 GCA_000434195.1 Clostridium sp. CAG:780 | reverse complement strand
CTTAACAATAGGTGACACATTAAAAACAATGCTATTTAATGGAACAACAAGCGATGCAAATTTTGCAAAATCATACTTGGCAGCTTCCTCTGGAGTTCGCGCTGACTCTAGCGGTGCTTACTTCGGGCCTGGCGCTGTCTTTGGCGGCGTTGTCGGTTCGGCTGAAGGCTTGTTCTCCTCAAACGGTAACTGGTTTGCTGGTGGCTTGGCAGTTCGCCCCGTAGTATATCTAAACTCTGAAGTCACAATAGAAGATTTACACATAATAGATGGACAAGAAGATAATTGGTCAGCATATTCAAATGACGGTACCGTTGCACATGGAAGAGCATCAAACGGAGAAGCAGGAAACTATGGAACACCTGGAGAAGAGGTACTAAGCTAATAAATAAGCTGTAGAAAGAATTATAACAACAAGAAGAATAAAAAATTCTTGTTGTTTCTTTATGCACATTATTTTTCGATTCATAAAAATAAAAAGCTCCAAAAACTAACAAAAAGCGCATACTGTTGTCGAACTTTGACGTACGATTTTGCTGGACAAATAGCTACTTTCGGGGTATAATTGTCTTGGGGAAAACAAATAAAAATCAAAAAAAGTTTTACTAATAGGTTGAAAAACGGTTTGATATTTGGTAAAATAAGAAGGGAGAGTTATGGAGAAAAATAATGAAGAAGGAAAATATCTTTCTCAAGCAGAAATTGATGCGATAATAGATGAAATTATAGAAAACGAGCCAGTCCCAGCAGTAAAAGAACATTTAATAAAATATGAGAAAGAGTACAGAAGAAAAAGAGATCAACAAAAATTGGAAAAACACCAATTAAATGAAGAGAATGAAACATATGATAAAATAAACCATCCACATGATAAAACAGTGAGACTAATGCTTTCAAATTCACAAGAGGCAGCAAATCTAATAAATCTAGCACTAAAAACAGACTTTGTAAAAGCAAATCAAATAGAACAATATAAAAGTAGCTTTGTAACAAAACAGTACCAAAATAGAGAATCAGATATTGTTTACAAAGACTTAAAAAATAAGGGAATATATTATTTAATAGAACACCAGAGTAAGCAAGATAAAATGATGGCAGTAAGAATAACAGAATATAGTCTAGAAATAATAAGAAGTGCATTAGATTTAATGAAAAAAGAAAAGAGAGAAGAATTTCCAACAGTAATACCAATAGTCTTGTATACAGGCGAGGGAAAATGGAAAATACCACAATCATTAGAAGATGTACAAGTAAAATTACCAAACATGAATCTTCCGTCAATAGGAAGCTATAAACTTATAGATATAAATACATATAGCGATGACGACTTAATAAAGGCAAAAGGAGCATTACCCAAAGTGTTATTGATGGAAAAGAATAGCAATCACTTAGAAAAAGGAATAAAACAAATCGAAAAATGTAACTTTACGAAAGAAGAACGAGAAATAATTAGCGTATACATAACAAACATAATAGGTGAAATAAATCCAAAACTAGCAAAAGAAATGCTAGAGAATATAAATAAAAATGGGGAGGGAAAAGATATGAGACTTGGACAAGCATTAGTGGATTATTATTACGATGGGGTTACAAAAGGAGAAAAGAAAACTCAAATAAGAGTGATAAAAAGAATGCTAAAAGAAAATTTTGACAAAAATATAATTAAAAAAATCGCCAATGCGACTGATAAAGACATAGAAGAAGCAAAAATGGCAAAATAAAAACAAAGGAGTTTGAAGGGAAAATACTTTCAAACTCCTTTATTGGAAGTCTTTGTACAGATTCTAAACTACCAAAACATGAAATCAATACAAACTATGTAGGCAAACAATCAGGATTTTCAACTGCTGCAATGGTAGAAAGGTTGGAACCAAGAGCAGAGAAAAAATTACCTAGAATGTCGATTTCATTGGAATTTAAATTGTTAGCGATAGCAACGGAAAAGAGACCTGCAACAGCGACAAGTTCACACCCAGACAGACTACTTAAAAAACAAGAGAATTCATGACAATTCATAAGACCACCAGTATATAATATTACAAGAAAACAAAAAAGTGAGGACTTTTTTCTTCATATAATATTGACATAAACATATAGTATGATAAAATATGAGTGGAATTTTTTATAATTATGGAAGGAAAAAATGAATCAGAAAAAGCAATTATTAAAAAACACGGCAATAATAGCCATAGGCAAACTTAGCACGCAAATAGTATCATTTCTATTATTGCCATTATATACAGCAAAACTGTCAACAGAAGAGTTTGGAACATACGATTTTTTTGTAACATTATCAGTGTTCTTGCTACCAATAATAACACTGCTAATGGAAGAATCAATGTTTAGATTCTTAATAGACGCAGACGACTTAAAGAGCAAAAAACGAACAATAACAGCAACAATAGTATACACAGCTGTTGGAACAGTAATCTTTACAATACTTGCAGCAATAATAATGGGAATTATCCATTATGAATATGCAGTCATATTCATAATATTTATCATATCAAACATATTGTTGGGATTAAGTAATGCACTATCAAGAGGAATGGGAAAAGTAAACCTATATTCTTTATCCAACTTTATTTTAGGAGTAATAACAATCATCCTAAACATATTGTTTATAGTCACATTTAAATTAGGAGTAAATGGACTACTATGGTCAAACATAATAGCCAACACAGCCACAGCAGTAATAATGTTCTACAAATTGCATTTACCGCAGTTTGTAAGCAAAAAAGACTTTAGCAGAGAAACATTAGGCAAAATGATTAGATATTCAGCACCACTAGTACCAAACAATCTATCTTGGGTAATTATAAGTTTATCAGACAGATTAATGTTAACCCAAATGATAGGTGCTGATGCAAACGGAATTTATGCAGTAGCAAATAAATTCCCTAATATAGTATATACATGCTATGGATTCTTCTCAACAGCATGGAAAGAATCAGCAGCGAGAATACTAAAAGAAGAAAACAAATCTCAATATTACAACAGCATTTATAAAGATGTTAAATTCTTCTTAAAAGCAATAGTGTTAGGACTGATAGCAATAATGCCATTAGCGTTTCCGCTACTTGTAAATGAGAGCTACAATGATGCGTACAAATACATTCCGATATTAATAATATCAATATATTATACAAACATGTCAAATTTCTATGGTGGAATATTTACAGCATACAAGAACACAAAAATAATGGGGTCAACGACAGCAGTAGCGGCAGTAATAAATATAGTAATAAATATTATATTCATACCAAAGTTTGGAATTTATGCTGCAACATTTTCAACTCTGATTTCAAACATAGTTGTGTATTTTTACAGAAGATACAAAATTATGGATTACATTAAATTAAAAGAAAAATTTAATTATGTATTCTGGATATTATTAGTAATCACGCTAATAACGTATTATAAAAACAACATGATACTAAACATTATAGTATTTTTACTAGTAGTAGCATACTGCATATTCACAAACAAAAACTTTATTATGCGTGTGAGCAAACCAGTGATAAGCAAAGTGCAGAGTTTTACAAAACGTAATAAAAAATTGAATTAAGAATATACCTTAATAAAGGAAATGCCTTTAAGAAAGGAAAATTGCAATGACAAATAACGAAATCGAAAAACTTACAAAAGAGATGCAAGAATTTATAAACAAAGAAGACATATATGCAAATGAACCAATGAGCAAACATACAACCTTTAAAATAGGTGGAACAGCTGATATATTTGTAAAGCTAAGAATTACAGAACAAATCGAAAGACTCATAAACTTATGCAATGAAAAAAACGTACCAATAAAAGTGATTGGCAATGGAAGCAATATTCTAGTAAAAGACAATGGTGTAAGAGGAGTAGTTGCTAAAATATGCACAAACTCGTATGAGTTCTTAGACGAAGAAACAATTAGAGTTGATGCAGGAATGTTAAATGTCAAAGTTTCAATGATTCTGGTTGAGCACAGTTTAACAGGCTTTGAGTTTGCTTCTGGAATACCAGGAACAATAGGTGGAGCTGTAAAAATGAACGCAGGAGCCTATGGCTCACAAATGAGTGATGTGGTAGTTAAAACAAAGTATATTGATTTAAAAGATATGCAGATAAAAGAAATAAACAATACTGAGCAGAAATTTGAATACAGAAAAAGCCTGTTTTCAACAACGCCAAGCATCATAATAGATACAACTTTACAACTAAAAAAAGCTGAAAAAGAAGAAATACAAAAAAAGATTAGTAAAAATAACGAATCGAGAAAAACAAAGCAACCTATCGAAAAACCAAGTGCAGGGAGTACTTTTAAGAGAGGAAAAGATTTTATAACAGCTCAACTTATAGATGAATGTGGACTCAAAGGCTATACAGTGGGCGGAGCGCAAGTTTCTACAAAACACGCAGGATTTGTAGTAAACACAGGAAATGCAACAGCGTCAGATGTTATAAAATTAGTAGAAATAATAAAACAAAAGGTACAAGAGAAATTTAATAAAGACATAGATTTGGAAATAGAGATAATAGGAGAATAGTAAAATGAAAGACTTTTTTAAATGGTTTAAATCAGGAACAAAAATAAAAAGATGGATCTTTTTAATAATAGTAGGAATTGTTTTAGTATGCTATGGAATAAACAAAGCTTTAATAATACCGGAAGTAATAGGATTTAAAGAACTTGCCATCAATGTATTATTATTCGTACTTGGATTCACATTCACAATAGTTGGAATCGTATGCATACAAAGAAGAACTTTAGAAATGATGGTGGAAGCGACAGATACACGAAAAGACGAAAGTGCTAATAAGGTGAATTCACTAATATTTAACAGAAAGGTCTACAATCAAGGACCAAAAGTTGTTGTAATAGGTGGAGGCGCAGGACTAAACACTGTATTAAAAGGACTTAAAAATTATACTGACAACATTACAGCAATAGTAACAATATCAGATTATGGCGAGACTGGAAATAAATCAAGAAGAGATTTAGGAACTTTGCCATTGGATGATATAAAAGAAAGTTTAATTGCTCTTGCAACAAATGAACAAGAAATGTCTTGTCTACTAAATCTAGAATTAAACAATAGAAAATTAGAAGGACTTAAATTTGCAGATATATATTTAACAGCAATGAAAGAAGCAGTCGGAGACTTTGCTAGATCTGTTGAGGAAAGTTGCAAAATACTTAATATGACAGGACGTGTGTTACCAGTAACTCTTGATCAAATCAAAATATGTGCAGAGCTAGAAGATGGAACAGTAGTTGAAAGCAAAGATAAGATTCCGGAAATGGTAAGTAAAAAAGTAAGTAAGATAAGCAGAATATACATATCTCCTACAAATATTAGAGTAGCACCAGGAGTTATAGAGGCAATAAAAGAAGCAGATGCAATTGTATTAGGACCAGGAAGTTTATACACAAATGTAATACCAAATCTGCTAGTTCCAGGCGTTTCAAAAGCAATAAGAGAAGCAAAAGGATTCAAAATATATGTAAGCAACATAATGACAGAATATGGACAAACTGATGATTATTCTCTAAATGACCACATAAAAGCTATATTCGACCATGCCGGAAAAGGAATAATAGATTACTGTATATATGACACAGGAGAGATAGTTCCAGAATATATTAGACAATATAATAAAGAAGGTTCAGAACTAGTAGAACAAGATGTTGCAAAAGTAAAAGAAGAAGGCATAAAGCTAATACAAAGAAACCTATCAGCTATAGAAAACGGTAGAATCAGACATGATTCAGATATAATAGCAACAAGTATAATGCAGTTAATCTGCGATGACTTGAAGTTTAGAGATATGCAAAATGATGCACAATACATATTGCTAGATTCAAAGATAAAAGATGCAAACAAAAAAATAAAAACTAAAAAGAAGAAAAATAAAAAAGTAACAAAAAATAAACGAGCAGGAAGCAAATTCCTTGAAAAATATAATGACAGAATAGTATCAATAAGAGAAAGTGAGACAAAGATAAAGGAAAAGGCAAAAAAGCAGAGCACAGCAAAGAAAAAATAAAAGATAGGGGTAAACATTAGATGAAATATAGTGATATAGATGAAAAAACAAAAAGACAATTAAAAAGAGATTGGATAATAACAAATGGTATTGGCGGATATTGTAGCCAAAGTGCCTTAGGATGTAACACAAGAAAATACCACGGATTATTAGTAGCACCATTAACACCTCCTGCAAGAAGATTTTTAGTACTATCAAAAGTAGACGAAAGCATAGAAACAGAAGGAAAACAATATAATCTTTATACAAATATTGCTAATGGCGATATATCAGAAGGATATGAGTATTTAGTAGACTTTAAAAAGGAATATATTCCAATTTTCACATATAAAGTTGCAGGAATAACAATAAAAAAATTCATATGTATGCAATATGGTAGAAACACTGTTGTTGTACTATACAGAGTAATTAACCAAGATAAAGAGGCCAGACTTACATTAGCACCAATAGTGAACTTTAGAGATTTTCATACAACAAGCACAGACCATCACTTTAATGCGGTTCAAACACATTTTAGTACAAAAGTAAAGGTGATATTGGATAATAATTCTGAAAATCCTATATATATGTATTGTTCAGAAGGAAAATATCTAAGACATATAAATGACGAATTTATTAATATGTATTACCCAAGAGAAGAAGAAAGAGGCTTTACAGCAGAGGAAAACCACTATGTACCAGGAGTATACAATATTAACATAGCGCCAAACGAGAAGAAAGACATTACATTTGTATGTTCTTTGGACGAGAATATAGAGGAAATTGACGGTGTCAATGTAATAAATCAAGAAGTTACAAGACTAAGCGAAATTATATATGATGCAAATATCTTGCAAGATAGAAAAATGAATGACGAAGATATTGAAGTGTTAAAAACTCTTGTAATGGCTTCAGATAATTTTATAGTAAATAGACCATCATTTAATTTGCATACTATTATCGCTGGATATCCTTGGTTTTTGGATTGGGGACGAGATAGTTTAATATCTCTTGAAGGACTACTTCTTGCTACTAAAAGATACAATTTGGCAAAAGAGGTTATACTAACAAACATACAAGATATAAAATTTGGACTAGTTCCAAACGGATACTCTGGATATGATAATAGACCTTTGTACAACAGTGCAGATAGTTCGCTTTTATTAATAGAGCAAGTATATAAATATTTAAAATATACTAATGACAGTATGTTTGTAGAAGAATTATACCCAATACTTACAAGAATAATGGATGCATATTCTGATAGGATTGACATTGATGGAGATAATATATATTTAGATACTGACAACTTAATTTCGGCCGGAACAAATCAAACTCAAATAACTTGGATGGACGCAAAAATAGGAGACAAAGTAGTAACTCCTAGAAACGGAAAAACAGTTGAGTTAAATGCATTGTGGTACAACGCACTAAAAATAATGGCAAGATTTGCTGAAATGTTTAATGATAAGACAACATGCAAAAAATACTTAGAAATGGCACAAAATACCAAGGAATCATTTATAGAGAAATTCTACAATGTTGAGCATGGATACTTATTAGATGTGCTGGGAGACTATAAAATACGACCAAATCAATTATTTGCAATAAGCCTATCTCATCCAGTCATAGATGACGAAAAAATAATTTGCCAGATTTTAAAAACAGTAAAGAAAAAACTACTTAATAACTATGGACTAAAAACATTAGCAAGCGAGGAAGTTGGATATGTTGATGTTTACGAAGGATTTCCATGCAAAAGAGATTCAAGTTACCATCAAGGTATAACATGGCCTTGGCTTCTAGGACTATACTATGACGGTTTAAAAAATGCTGTTAGATACGCAAGTAGCAATATAAAAAAAGAAGAGATGGAAGAAGAAATACAAAAGCTAAGAATGACTACAAAAATGACATTTGAGAGAGAAATGTATTCTAAATCAAGTATTGGAACAATTAGTGAAATATATGATTCGAAAGAACCTTATGAAGCAAGAGGAGCATTTGCACAAGCTTGGAGCGTAGCAGAAGTTCTTAGAATAATTGCAAAAAAATAAGAAGGGAAGATTTAATGGACATCAATAGCCTAGAAAATAATTTAAAAGCTGGAAAACTAGATTGTATGTATCTATTATATGGAGACGAAACTTTTTTACTAGATAGCAGTGTTAAAAAAATAAAAAAATTATTTGGAGACATGATAAATGGAATAAATTACATACAAATAGACAATAACAACATATCTGAAATAATTGCAGACATTCAAACACCAGCTTTTGGATACCCTAAAAAACTAATAATAGCAAAAGATACAGGACTATTTCAAAAAACTGCAAAAAGAGGCAAAAAAGCAGTATCGACAGAAAATAACTTTGCTGACAAATTGGCAGAATACTTAAAAGAAAACTTTGAGCTAATAAAAGACGAAGTAATAATTGTATTTATTGAAAACGAAACAGAAAAAAATGAACTTTATCAAGTAATAGATAAAAATGGTTGTGTGTGCAACTTTGAAAAACAAAAGCCAATAGATATTGCAAAAAGACTAAAGGCAATATGTAACTCATATAAGGTAAATGTAGATGGAGCAACATTAAATTATCTAATAGACAGTTGTGGAACATCAATGCAAGACTTGATAAATGAAATTAGAAAACAAATTGAATATGTTGGACAAGGCGGAACAATCACAAAAGAAACCATAGATTTACTTGCAATTAAGCAATTTGAAAGTGTTATCTTTGATTTGACAGATACTTTGGGCAGAAAAAAGATTTCAGAAGCATTAAGTATTCTTAGAAACTTGATATTTAATAAAGAGCCGATACAAAAAATATTTATCACTCTATACAATCACTTTAAAAAATTATATATTACAAATGTTGCAATAAAAGAAAAACTAAATATTGCAGAAAGTTTGAAACTAAAACCAAACCAAACATTTTTAGTAAACAAATATACAATGCAAGCAAAGTACTTTAAAGAAAATGAGTTAAAAGAAATACTGCAAGAATTTATACAATTAGATTATAAAGTAAAAAGAGGAGAAATAGATATAAATATAGGATTAGAATCTTTGCTTTGTAAATATTGTTCATAAAAAAAGAGAGCAAATCTGCTCTCTTTTTTATTGAAGGTTACCACCTGACAATGACAATATTACGTCGGACTCCCAAGATTAAATCTTTGTTTGCTAAATCATGCTTTTGCCTATACCATTTCGGAAGAAAAAATCGATTTTTTTCATCAAAGTTTGCAATATCATGATACTCGACATCACTCATGGATTGATCATCCGCACGGAAAAGCAAAACATTATTTGAACCAAGTGCGATCCGCACGTTATTGGGAGAAAGATTAAATCCTACCTCTTGAAACAATCTTGCAGGAATTGTAATCCGACCATTTTTGTCCAACTTCATGGAAACCCTCCTTTCTGTAGGATATAAATAAATTATAGCACATTTACTTATGTAAATCAAATTTTTGAATAAATTGGAATCTCTTTGGCAAAATATAATAAATTTATATTTTATAGGAGGGCAATATGTATAATTTTAGAACAGATTTAGCAGTGGAGAGAAATGACATCTATAAGCATCAGAACAATTTGCAAGATGATGCAGATGGAATAGAGGTAGAGAACGAAGAAAAGGAAAATATCAAAATATCAAGAGTAAAAGTATTAAATGAAAATGGGGAAAAAGCAATAGGCAAGCCAATCGGAAATTACATTACTTTAGACATAAAAAATATGAAATCAATAGATGATGATACAGTAGACAAAATTTCGGAAGTATTGGCAACAGAATTAAGAGAAATGATTGCAAAACATATATCAGACACAGAAGATATATTAGTGGTAGGACTTGGAAATAGATTTGTTACACCTGACGCGCTTGGACCAAAAGTAATTCCAGAGATAGAAGTAACAAGGCATATATTAAAATACATGCCAGAACTAATGCCGTCAGATACAAGACCGGTTTCAGCAGTATCGCCAGGTGTACTTGGAATAACGGGAATAGAAACGCTTGAAATATTGAAAGGAATAGTAGATAATATAAAACCAAAAATGCTCATTGTAATAGATGCTTTGGCAACAAGAAGCATAGAAAGAATAAGCAGTAGCATTCAGCTTGCAGATACAGGAATTGTGCCAGGAGCGGGAGTAGACAATACCAGAAAAGAGATAAGCGTAAAAACGCTAAATGTACCAGTAATAGCAGTGGGAATTCCAACAGTTGTGGACTTAGCTTCTATAACAAATGATTGCATTAATATATTTATAGAAAATTTACAACAAAAAGCAATGTCAAATGACGCATTGAATAAATTAAAAGAGCAAGACAATTATGAAGAAATAAAACAAGCACTAGTACCAAAAGAGTATAACATGATAGTAACGCCAAAAGAAATTGACGAGCTAATAGAAAACATGAGCAAAGTAGTGTCACAGGGAATAAATAAATCATTATAAACACTTGAATATTGTTAAATAATAATATATTATTAATAAAGAAAAAAGATAGGAAGTAGAAAATGGTGGATTTAAAACAAAGTATTCAATATGTAAAAGGCGTAGGGCCTAACCGAGCTAAACTATTTAATATATTAGGAATTTATACAATAGAGGATCTAATAAGTTATTATCCAAGGGCGTATCAGGATAGAAGCCAAATAAAGAAAATAGAAGAATTGCAAGATGGAGAAGAGGCTTTGATAGAAGCGGTAACTGTTGCAGGAGTTTCAACATTTAAATTAAGAAGGAACATGTCAGTTTCTAAGGTGCAAGTTCAAGATGATACAGGAAGATGCATGATTACGTGGTTTAATCAAGACTATATAAGAAATTCAATTCACGCACATGAAAAATACAAATTCTATGGAAAAGTTACAAAAAAGATAGGACAATATGAAATGGCATCTCCTGTTTTTGATAAAGAAGATGAATGCAAAAATACAGGAAAAATAGTTCCAATATACAGCACAACAAAAAGCTTGTCAGAAAATGCAATAAGACAAGCTGTGGAAAATGCGCTAAAATTAGCAAAAGAGGAACTAAAAGATAATTTACCAGAATATATAAAAAAAGAATATAACTTAGAAAACTTTGAACAAGCAGTAGAACAAATACATTTTCCTTCAAATTTTGAATTACTAACAGTAGCAAGAAAACGACTGGTATTCGAAGAACTTTTAACATTTCAGCTAGCGCTACTTAGTTTGAAAAATCAATATGGAAACGAAAAAAGAGGAATACAATATAATAAAGAAGTCCATATGTCAGATGTAATAAATGTATTACCATTTAATTTGACAAAAGCTCAGTTAAGAGTTTTGGAAGAAATTGATTCAGATATGGAATCGGAAAAACCAATGAACAGACTTTTGCAAGGAGATGTTGGATCAGGAAAAACGGTAGTAGCAATGATTTCTGCATATAAAGCAGTAAAAAGTGGATACCAAGTGGCGGTAATGGCTCCAACTACAATACTTGCAAGCCAGCATCTTGTAAATTTTAACGAGATACTAGAACAATTTGAAATAAAATGCGAACTGTTAATAAGTAGTTTAACAAAAAAACAAAAAGAACAAATGCTAGAAAGACTAAAAAATGGGGAAATAGACATCCTGATTGGCACGCATGCATTATTACAAGAAAACGTAGAATTCAAAAAATTAGGATTAGTAGTAACAGACGAGCAACACAGATTTGGAGTAAAGCAAAGAAGTATAATTGCGGGTAAAGGTAATAATCCGGATGTATTAGTAATGACAGCAACGCCGATACCAAGAACACTTGCAATAATTGTTTATGGAGATTTGGACATTTCGATAATAGATGAATTACCACCAAATAGAAAAAAGATAGACACAGTTGCAGTAAAAGAAAATATGGCAGACAGAATAATTAGCTTTATAAAAAAGAATGTAGATGAAGGAAGACAAGCCTACATAGTATGTCCATTTGTAGATGAAAACGAGGAGATGGAAGATGTTAAATCAGTAGAAGAATTGGCAAAGACATACAAAGAAAAAATCTTCAAAGACTACAAAGTAGAAATCCTGCATGGAAAAATGAAACCAAAAGACAAAGAAAAAACAATGCAGGACTTTAAGGAAAATAAAATCAGTATATTAATTTCAACGACAGTAATAGAAGTAGGAGTGGATGTACCAAATGCAAATATAATGGTAATAGAAAATGCAGAAAGATTTGGATTGGCACAACTTCATCAGTTAAGAGGAAGAGTTGGAAGAGGAGAATATCAATCATATTGTATATTAAAATATAACAGTAATTCTCAACTAGTAAGAGAAAGAATGAAAACAATGACACAAACTGAGGATGGATTTAAAATAGCAGAAAAAGACTTAGAATTAAGAGGAGCAGGCGAGTTTTTCGGAACAAAACAACATGGACTTCCAGAATTTAAAATAGCAAATATATTTGAAGATGTAAAAATACTAAAACAAGTACAAGAACTAGCAATACAAATAGAAAGCAAAGATCCAAAATTAGAAAAAGAAGAAAATAAGCCATTACAAAAACTAGTAGAAAAAATAAGAAAAGAAAGAATAGAAATTTAAAAAATATTTAAAGAAAATCTGATAACTAGTTGATTTATAAAATACAATGTTTTATAATAGAGATATACAAAAGGAAAGGAGCACGAAATGCCAAAAGAAACATTAAAAAATTTAAAGGAAACTAAAGAAGGGGAAAAATTAAAAATGAAAAAATGTTTAAAAACAAAAAAAGGAATCACGCTAATAGCTCTGGTTGTAACAATAGTAGTACTTTTGATATTAGCAGGAGTAAGCATAAGCTTAGTATTGGACAAAAATGGAATAATCAAGAAATCAAAAGATGCAAGAAGAGAATATGGAGCATCAAAAACAAATGAGCAAAAACAAATGGATAACGCGAATGATTGGATAGATGAAGCAGTGACAGGGGAAAAAGCTAATGTTGTAAAGTCATTTAAGGAAGCAAAAATAGAAAATTCAACAATAGATGGAAAGAAAGAGGGAAATGCAAACAATCCAACAATACCAGCAGGATATATTCCAATAAATACAGAAACATCAAATTGGGGTAATGGAAAAGATGAACCAAGTCAAGATTCAGTAGAACACGGATTAGTAATAAAAGATAACAAGGGTAATGAATGGGTGTGGATACCAGTGCCAGATATAACAGTAATGTGTGATACTTCAAATACTACAGAATATACACTATGTGGAACAACAGGAGAAACAGCAGTAAAAACGAAACTGTATTCGAAATCAATAACAATAGGAACAGATAGTAATAAAACAACAATGTCAAGAACAACACCGGGAACGACAAATGACTACCGTGAGCCGGACCTAGTAACAAACTATGATGTGAAAACAGGAGAAACAGCAGTAAAAACGAAACTATATTCAAAATCAATAATAATAGGAACAGATAGTAATAAAACAACAATATCAAGAACAACACCAGGGCGAACAATAGGTTCCCGTGAGCCGGACTTAGTAACAACATATGATGAACAAGATGTATACTATAAAACAATATTAGGAGAAGCCGGGACTGTAAAAACGAAACTATATTCAAAAACAATAACAATAGGAACAGATAGTAATACAACAACAATATCAAGAACAATGACAAGAACCACACCGGGAGCATCAAAGATAGGTGACGACCGCGAGCCAGACCTAATAGTAGGAGATTATGGTGGCAGTAATGATGCAAAGGAAGAATATTATAAAACAATATTAGGAAAGACAGGAACCAAAGAGCAACTAGCACAATTATTTGTAGATGAATATAAAGCAATGATAGAAAGTGTAAGTAAATATGGAGGCTTTTATATAGGAAGATATGAGTTATCAGAAGCAGGAGTGCAAAAAGATAGACAGCCATTAACAAACACCAATTGGTATAACTTGTATAATGTGTGTAGAGATTCGAAATTACAAGCAAGTGACAAAGTAAAAACACAAATGATATGGGGATGCCAGTGGGATGTAACGATGAATTGGCTAATAAGTTCAGGAGCAAAGACAAGTGATGAAGTAAATAAAGACTCAAGTTCATGGGGCAATTATAAAGGAACATCAGTAAAAGCAGATGATGGAACAACTGAGATAAAAGCGAGTGGAGATGGACAAGTAGGGAAATTCAAATAATCCAACAATACCAAAAAACTATATTCCGATAGATACGGCTACATCTAGTAAGTATAAGCTTAGTATTGGACAAAAATGGAATAATCCAAAAGAGTAAAGATGCAAGAAAAGAATATGGACAAGCGAAAGCAAATGAACAGGAAGATTTATCTAATTTATCAGATATGATAGAAGAAGCAACAGCAGAGCCAACACCAAAAGTAGATGTAAATACAAAAGCAGGAGATAATAGTACAATAAATGGTAAAAAGGGAAATTCAAATAATCCAACAATACCAAAAAACTATATTCCGATAGATACGGCTACATCTACATGGGGAGATGGAAGTACTGCACCAAGTCAAGATTCAGTAAACCATGGACTAGTAATCAAAGATGAGAAAAATAACGAATGGGTGTGGATACCAGTAGACAAGACAACACTTGCAACAATGTATGAAGAATCAAGTGATGAAAAAACACTATGTGGAACAACAGGAGAAACAGCAGTAAAAACAAAATTATATTCAAAATCTGAAATAATAAGTGGACAAACAAGAGTTACACCAGGAACAACAACTGATGTCCGTGAGCCGGACCTAGTAGTTAAAAAGTATGATGGAAAAGATGATTATGATTCAAAGGAAGAATATTATAAAACAATATTAGAATTTGAAAGTAAAGAGAAAATGGCAGAAGCGTTTGTTGCTGATTATAATGAAATGATAGCAAGTATAAGTAAATATGGAGGCTTTTATATAGGAAGATATGAGTTATCGGAAGCAGGAGTGCAGAAAGATAAAGCAACATTAACAAACACAAATTGGTATAATTTATATAAAAAATGTAAAGAATTAAATGCAAGTGAAAAAGTAGAAACAAGAATGATATGGGGATGCCAGTGGGATACAACCATGAATTGGCTAATAAGTTCAGGAGCAAAGACAAGTGATGAAGTAAATAAAGACTCAAGTTCATGGGGCAATTATAAAGGAACATCAGTAAAAGCAGATGATGGAACAACTAAGATAAAAGAAAGTGGAACAAGGGAGAAGGAATTGGCTAATAAGTTCAGGAGCAAAGACAAGTGATGAAATAAACACAGACTCAAGTTCATGGGGAAATTATGGAGATACATCGGTTAAAGATGAAGATGGAACAACTGTGCTAAAAGCAAGTGGAGAGGAACGACAATTAAATACAGGAAAAACAACATTTACAATGGCAAATAATATCTACGACCTAGCTGGAAATGTAAGTGAGTGGACACAAGAGGCGGGAAGCACCGGCAATCGAAATTGCAGAGGCAGTTACTACTACGGCAGCGGTACCTCTTCCGGTTCAGCTTTCTATAGAGTCGGCATGTACAATCCGGGCGAAGACGTCGACGACACCCTACGGTTCTCGTCCTACTTTAATAATAAAGGCACAATAGAGCGTTTAATCTTAACTGCGTAAAATCAAGCGTGCATCAATGTGAAGAACAATGGGACAAAACATAATAAGAACTCAAAATAGTTATTATAAAAAATCGTATAATACAAGAGTAAATGCAAATTTACTCTTGTATTTTGTTAAACCAAGTGATATAATACAAATATTAAATTAAAAATAGGGGGAAGACGCATGGAAAAATTTAGAATATTAACAATAAATCCAGGTTCAACATCAACAAAAATCGCACTTTACGATGACGAGGAATTAATTTTTAAAGAGGAGCTAACACATGAAGCTAGCAAATTAGAAGAATACAAAACAACTTCTGATCAATTACCATACAGAACAGAAATGGTAATTGAAGCATTAAAAAAACACAATATTGAATTATCATCAATAGACGCATTCTCAGGAAGAGGTGGCGGACTTGTATCTGTAAAAGGTGGAACATACAATGTAAACGATTTATTATTAGAACATGCAAGAATCGGTTACACAGTACAACACGCTTCAATATTAGGAGCACAAATAGCTTACAATCTAGCACAAAAATTTGGAAAGAGAAGCTTTGTAGTAAACCCAATAACAGTAGATGAAAAAGAAGAAGTTACAAGAATATCAGGAATAAAAGGAGTTTACAATGTAAGCATGTTCCATGCTCTAAACCAAAAAGAAGTAGCATATAGATATGCAAAAAGTATAAATAAGAGATATGACGAACTAAATCTAATAGTAGCACACATGGGTGGAGGAATTTCAGTAGGAGCACATAAAAAAGGTAGAATAGTAGATGTAAACAATGCTGCTGAAGGAGATGGACCATTCTCACCAACAAGAAGTGGTTCTGTAACATTAATGCCAATAGTAGAAATGTGCTATAGCGGAAAATATACAGAAAAAGAAATGAAAGAATTAATCACTAAAAAAGGTGGATTAGTATCATTATTAGGAACAAGTGATGCAAGAGACGTAGACGCCATGATAGAAAAAGGTGACAAAGAAGCAAAACTTGTATATGATGCAATGATTTATCAAGTTGCAAAAGCAATTGGAGCATATAGTGTAATATTAAAAGGAAAAGTTGATGCAATAATACTTACAGGTGGAATTGCAAGAGACGAATACGTAGTAGAAGGAGTAAAAGACTATGTATCATACCTTGGTAAAATAGTAGTAATACCAGGAGAAAAAGAAATGGATGCTTTAGCAAATGGAGCTCTAAGAGTATTAAGAGGAGAAGAAGAAGCTCTAGAATACACAGGAATTCCAGTTTGGCAAGCAAAATAGTAACAATTTTTTCAAAAACTATTGCATTTTTTTGGGAAAAAGGGTATAATAATAAAGACATAAAGAGTACGGCAGAAGAGTGGAAGCAAATTCCACTCTTCTGATATGTTATAAGGAGGTTCAAATTGGCAAATATAGAAGAAAAAGTAGAAGAACTTGTCACTAAACCAATAAATGATTTAGGATATAATGTATATGATGTAACATATACAAAAGAAGGAAAAGACAATTATCTAAGAATTTTTATAGACAGCGAAAATGGAATAAGTTTAGATGATTGCGAAAAAGTAAATAATGCAATTACAGATATGCTAGATGAAGCAAACTATATAAAAGATCAATACTTTTTAGAAATATCTTCTCCAGGAATAGAAAGACATATAAGAAAAGAAAAACATTTAAAAGAAAGTATTGGAAAAGAAATTAATATTAAATTGTTTAAAGCAATAGAAAAGCAAAAAGAAGTAACAGGAATATTAAAATCATTTGATGAAGCAAATATTATTATAGAAACAGAAACACAAGAATTATCAATAGAAAGAAAAAATATAAGTTTAATAAAATTGGCTTATAAATGGTAAAATAAAAAGAAAGGACTGATTGGAAAAATGAAAAAGAAAGTAAAGAAAGTTGAAAACAGAGGAATAGATAGTGCAGAATTAATACTTGCACTAGAAGAACTAGAAAAAGAAAAAGGAATCAAAAAAGACTATGTGTTGGAATCAATAGAAACTGCACTTGTTACTGCATATAAAAGAAATTTTGATGTAAACTCAGAGAATGTAAAAGTAACAATGAATCCAGAGACAGGAGAAACACACGTATATGAGGAATTAGATGTTGTGGAGGAAGTAGAAGATCCAGCTACACAAATAAGTCTAGAAGATGCAAAGAAAATTGATGTTAAATACAAAGCAGGAGATGTCGTAGAGAAAGAATTAATGCCAAAGAACTTTGGTAGAATTGCAGCTCAAACAGCAAAACAAGTAATAGTACAAAGAATAAGAGAAGCTTCAAGAGATATAATATTCAATGAATTTACAGAGAAAAAAGGAGAAATAATTTCAGGAATAGTACAAAAAGTTGATAAATCAATAGTTGTAATAGACCTAGGAAAAATAGAAGGAATAATGCCACTAAAAGAGCAAATTCCAACAGAAAACTACTATGTAAATCAAAAATTAAGAGCTTGCGTAGCAGATGTAGAAAAAGGACCAAAGGGTTCTACTCAAATAATAGTATCAAGAGCAAACAACGAATTCTTAAGAAAATTATTTGAATTAGAAATACCAGAAATATATGAAGGATTAATAGAAATAAAGAGTGTATCAAGAGATCCAGGAAAGAGATGTAAAGTTGCAGTATACTCTCAAAACGAGAACATAGATCCAGTAGGGTCTTGTGTAGGACAAAAAGGAATACGTATTCAAAATATAATCAATGAACTATGTGGAGAGAAAATAGATGTAATAGAATGGAACGAAGATCCATCAATATTCATAGCAGAAGCATTACTTCCAGCAAAAGTAATGGCAGTTGATATAAAAGAAGAAGAGAAATTTGCACAAGTAATAGTTCCAGATGATCAATTATCATTAGCAATAGGAAAATCAGGACAAAACGCAAGACTTGCAGCAAAACTTACAAATTGGAAAATAGATATAAAGAGTAAATCTCAATTCCAAGAAATGCTAGCACAATTACAAGAAGAAGATCCAGAAGTAGAAGAAAGTGAAGAAGTTAACGAAGTTGTAGAAGAACCAATAACAGAGCCTGTTGAAGAAGTTCAAGAAGAAAAGCCAAAAGCAAAAAGAACAAGAAAAACTACTAAAAAGGAAGTGGAGTAATTGAAAAAAGAACCACAAAGAACTTGTCTAGGGTGTAAAGAGTCTAAAGACAAAAAAGAACTTATAAGAATAGTTAAACAAAATGATGGCAAAATATTTATAGACAAAACAGGAAAAGCTAATGGTAGAGGCGCATATATATGTAATAATATAGAATGTTTGGAAAAGGCTATAAAGTCAAAAAGGTTAGAGAATAACTTTGAAACTAAGATAGATAACGAAATTTATGAAAGCTTAAGAGGTGTAATTATTGATAAATAAAGAAAACAAAAAGGGAACAATAAAAAATAAAAATATAGGGGGTGTAATTGTTGGGTAAAATGAAAGCATACGAACTTGCTAAAGAATTAAAAATAACAAGTAAAGATTTATTAGAAAGAGCAAAAAAACTTGGAATAGAATTATCAAGTCACTTAAGTAGCTTAGAAGATGATCAAGTATCGAAAATAAAAAAATCATATTCTAATAGTGAAAAAGTTAAGGATAACAGCAAGAAACCAAGCAAGGAAAGCAAGGTGGAAAATAAAAAAGCTGGACCAGTAATAATTAGAAGACAAGTAATACTAAATGATGAAGAAGAAACAAAACAAGAGGAAACTAAAAAAGTTAATGAAAGAAAAGATATAGGATTTGTAAAAAGAAGAAATAATAATGATTATAATATTGTTTATAGAAACAAACCTAATAAGCCTCTTACAGTAAATGAATTATTTGGATTAGGCAAAAAAGAAGAAAAGCCAAAGAAAGAACCAGTAAAAGAAGAGAAACCACAGGTTGTTGTCGAGGAGAAAAAGGAAGAAGTAAAGAAACCTGTTGAAACAAAAACTGAGCAACCAAAAGTATCAGAAGTAAAAGAAACAAAGCTAGAAAATGCTTCAAGAGATACTTCTAATAATAATGCAAAAAGAAACGATAGACCAAATAGAGATGAACATTCTCAAAGAAATAATCAATATCAACAAAGAAATAACTACAACAATAATAATAGATATCAAAATAACAACCAACAAAGAGATGGTTTTAGACAAAATAATAGATATAATAATTCAAACAATGGTTATAATAACAATTATAGAAACAACAAAAACGAAAATTATGAAAACAGAAACAATAATTTTAGAAACAATAACTTCAACAAGGGTTCTAGACCATTAGATGATAAGAGAATAGACAAGAAAATCAATGATATCTTAGAAACAGAAATTGTAGAAAAAGAAAATCAAAGAGATTATTCTACAAGAGTAAATTATAAAGCTAGAAACAGCAAAAATGATGAACTAAAACAAAATAAATCTTCAAAATCAAAGAGATTTAATGGACACGAAGAGTATGATGAAGGCAAATTAAAAAATCTAAAACAAGTCGACAGACTATCAAATATGTTTGAAGATCAAGATGGCGGAATGTTAGATTATTATGACTTATCAACAGCTCGTGGTAAAAAAGGAAAACGTAAAAACCAAAAAAATAACGAAGAAAGAAATAAACAAAAAATATTCAAATTAACAGAAATAACAATACCAGAAGAAATCAGTGTAAAAGATTTAGCAACAGACTTAAAGAAAACAAGCTCAGAGGTAATTAAAAAGTTATTAGAACTTGGAATAATGGCAACGATAAATCAAGTATTAGATTTCGATACAGCTTTCTTAGTAGCAGAAGAATTTGGCGTAACAGCAAATAAAAAAGAAGAAGTAAAAGAAGAAGATATATTATTTGACGAGTCAGAAGATAAAGAAGAAGACTTAGTTCAAAGACCATAAAAGAAGAAGATATATTATTTGACGAGTCAGAAGATAAGGCAGAAGACTTAGTTCAAAGAGCTCCAGTAGTTGTTGTTATGGGACACGTTGACCATGGTAAAACATCTCTTCTAGATGCAATTAGAAAAACAAATGTAATAGAAGGAGAAGCTGGAGGAATAACACAACATATAGGTGCTTACAAAGTTTCTGTAAATGGCAGAGAAATTACTTTCTTAGACACACCAGGACACGAAGCATTTACAAGTATGCGTGCTAGAGGAGCTCAAATTACAGATGTTGCAATACTTGTTGTAGCAGCAGACGATGGTGTCATGCCACAGACTGTCGAAGCAATAAATCACGCTAAAGCAGCTGGAATTCCAATAGTAGTTGCTGTAAATAAAATAGATTTACCAGGAGCAAATCCAGATAAAGTAAAACAAGAATTAATGAAATACGAGTTAGTACCAGAAGAATGGGGTGGAGATACAATATTTGTAGAAATATCTGCTAAGAAAAATATTAACATTGACCAATTACTAGAAATGGTACTATTAGTTACAGATGTAAAAGACTTAAAGGTAAATCCAAAGAAACAAGCAAAAGGTGTTGTTATAGAAGCAAGACTAGACAAAGCAAAAGGACCAATCGCATCAGTATTAGTTCAAAGAGGAACTCTAGATGTAGGAGATACAATTGTTGTTGGAACTACAATAGGTAGAATTAGAGCTATGAAAGATGACAAAGGTAAGAAAGTTAAAGAAGCTGGACCTTCTACACCAGTAGAGATAATGGGACTTACAAAAGTTCCTGAAGCAGGAGAAACTTTCTATGAAGTTAAAGATGAAAAGATGGCTAAACATTTAATCGAGAGAAGAGAAAGACAAGAAAGAGAAAAAGCAATGGATGCTTACAACAAAGTCACTCTAAATAATCTATTCGAGCAAATGGAACATGAAAACCTAAAACAATTAAACATCATTGTAAAAGCCGATGTACAAGGAACTGCAGAAGCATTGAAACAATCTTTACAAAAGCTTTCTGATGAAGATGTAGAAGTAAAAGTAATACATTCAAATGCTGGAGCAATAAATGAATCAGATGTAAACCTTGCAAAAGCAGCAAAAGCAATAATAATAGGATTCAACGTAAGACCAAATGCAATAGCAAAAGCTGCAGCAGAAAAACAAGGAGTAGAAATAAAACTATATTCTGTAATTTACCAAGCATTAGAAGATGTAGAAGCTGCTATGAATGGACTATTAGATCCAGTATACGAAGAAAAAGTAATTGGAAATGTAGAAGTAAGACAAACATTCAAAGTATCAAATATTGGTACAATAGCAGGTGGATATGTAAAAGACGGAAAAGTAGAAAGAAATGCAGGAGTAAGAGTTATAAGAGAAGATGTTGTAATTCATACAGGAAAACTTGCATCATTAAAGAGATTTAAAGACGACGTTAAAGAAGTTACAAAAGGATTTGAATGTGGATTACAAATAGAAGGATATAATGACATAAAAGAAGGAGACATTATAGAAGTATTTGTGATGGAAGAAGTAAAAAGAACAAAAAAATCTAAAGCTAAACAAGTAGAACAAGAACATGGTTCAACACAAGAATAATTTATTGGTTGTAGAATAATCATTAGATTATTTTACAACCAAAATAAAAAAGAAACGAGGTCAAAATATGAGTAAAAATGAAGCAAGACTAGGCAGAGTTAATGAGGAATTAATGAAGGCTATAAGTCATATAATTACTTATGAACTAAAAAATCCTGATGTAACAGGAATGATTAGTGTAACCAGAGTTAAAGTTACACCAGATTTAAAATATGCAAAAGTATATGTAAGCATATTAAATCCAAAGAGTGTAGAAGAAACGATGAAAGGATTAAAAGAATCAGCAGGATTTATAAGATCACAAGTAGCAAAAACAGTGAATTTAAGAATTACACCAGAGCTAGTATTTGAATATGATGACTCAATAGAACATGGAGAAAAAATAGACAATATCTTAAAACAAATTAGTATACAAGATAAAGAGTTAAAAGAGAAATTTAACAAGTAACGAATGGTTACGTCTTGAAACTAAACGAAAGGAAATAAAAAATGACGTTAGATAATATTTTAGAAGAAATAAAGAAAGCAGATAAAATAGCCATAGTCATACATGAAAATCCAGATGGAGATGCAATAGGAAGCGCTCTTGCTATGAAATTAGCATTAAAGCAACTAGAAAAAGAGGCAGATGTTATCATACCAGAGTTTCCTAAGGTTTTTGAGTTTCTTCCAGGAGCAGACAAAATAATAAAAGAATCAGAAGTAGAAAAATATGATTTAGCTATATCACTAGATTGTGCAAGTACAAAACTACTAAATGGTTGCGCAAAATACTTTGACGATGCAGGAACAAGAGTATTAATTGATCATCATAGTAGCAACACAATGTATGCAGACTTCAACTATGTAGACCAAGATGCACCAGCTTGTGCTCAACTTTTATTAGTAGTATTTAGCTACTTTGGAATAACTGTTACAAAAGACATAGGAACTTGTATATTAACAGGAATAATCACAGACACAGGTGGATTTAGATATGACGGAGTAACAGCAGAAACATTCAGATTTGTTTCAGAACTTTGTGAAAAAGGCGTAAAAGTATCTAAAGTATATCAACAAGTATTTGCAAGTAAAACAAGAGCAAAATTTGAATTACATAGAATAGCGCTAAATAGATTAGAATTTTTGTATGACGACAAAGTTACATTTACATATGTTACTAGAGAAGATGAAGCTTTGGTTGGAGCATCTAATGGAGATTATGATGGAATAGTAGAAAATGGCAGAGATGTAGAAAACGTAGAAGTTTCAGTATTCTTAAGAGAAACTGATAAAGGAATAAAAGTATCATTACGTTCTAAAAACTATGTTAATGTATCACAAGTTGCTATGATGTTTGGCGGAGGCGGACATATTCGCGCTGCTGGATGCACAATACAAGGAACTATTGAGCAAGCAAAGAATCAAATATTAAACGGAGTAAAATGTTATTTAAAATAAGCGAGAAATAAAATGGATGGTATAATTATAATAAATAAAGAAAAAAACTATACTTCTAATGATGTTGTAAGCATTGTGAAAAAAATAACAAAATCTAAAGTAGGACACACTGGTACATTAGACCCTAATGCTACTGGTGTGTTACCTCTATTAATTGGAAATGCCACTAAAATATCAAAATATTTAATAAACCACGATAAAGAATATGAAGTAGTATTGCAATTAGGAATTAGAACAGAAACAGCAGATGTAGAAGGAAAAGTAATTGAAGAAAAAGAAGTTACTGCAGAAATGTTAAATAAAGATAATATAGAAGAAAAATTGCAACAATTTATTGGTAAGCAGGAACAAATCCCACCAATATATTCTGCAATTAAAGTAAATGGAAAAAAGCTATATGAATATGCAAGAAGAGGGCAAGAAGTAGAACTAAAACCAAGACAAATCGAAATTTATAGTATTCAGTTAGTAGGTATAAATGAAAAAGAAAAACAAATATCATTTAAAGTAAAATGTTCAAAAGGTACATATATAAGAAGCCTTTGTGAGGATATTAGTAAGAAACTTGGCACTGTAGGATATATGAAGGAACTAAATAGACTACAAGTAGGAGAGTTTTATATAAAGGATGCAGTGACAATATCTGAGATGAAAGAAAAGATAGAAGCGGGTAATTTAGAAAATATAATAACAATAGAAGAGATATTTAAAAACAATCCTCAAATACAGTTAGAACAAGAACAAATAGAACCTTATATAAATGGAGTAAAAATAAACACGGAAAAAACAAATGGAGTATATAGAATATATAAGCCTAATGGTACATTTATAGGACTTGGAATAATAGAAAATAGTAAACTAAAAAGAGATTTAGTAATATAAAACATTGACAATTAAAAGGGATAATGTTATTATAATATTAGCAAGACATAAAATTGCTAAATAAAACATATAATGTAATGCTATTTATAGCAAAAAAGTTGGTGTATCCAGCCATTAAATTGGAACTGAAAAAAGCGGTGTATCCAGCCATTAAATTGGAACTAAAAAAAGAAAGTTAGAGTATTAGCTCTAACTTTTTTTGTATAATAACGCAAAAACTGATATAAAAACGGAATTTACAAATTTAGACTAAAAAAATCATAATTACATCAAAAATAACAAAAAATGAAATTGTGTGTCGAACCTTGGTACACGATTTTGCTGGACAAGTAGCTAGTTACAAGGTATAATGATTACGTTAACAAATTTCATAAATTTAAATTTATAATTTTAATCTTAGAATTAATTCTGAAACTTAATAACAAAAGAAAATGAAATACTATAGAATAATTTTAAGGAGGAAAATATTTGAATGAAAAAGTATTATTACAACCAAAGATAGACATTGTATTCCAAAGTTTATTTAGTTCAAAAAATAAAGAAATAACAAAAAGTTTTATAGAAGCATTGCTTGAAGAAAAAGTGGAATCAATAGTAATAAACGATGAAAAAGAAATAACGAGAGATAAACCAATGGATAAATTAGGAATATTAGACTTAGAACTAGATATAAATAATAAAGAGAAAGTAGATGTAGAAGTACAATTATTAAAAAATGATGAATTTACGAATAGACTAATGTATTATTGGTCAAGGTTGTATTCGAAACAAATACAACGAGGAGATACATATAATAAAGCAAAAAGAGTGGTAATTATTGCGATAATAGATTTTGAAACAGATGAAACTAAGGAGTTAAAAAGAATGGAAACAATATGGAACGTAAGAGAAAAAGAAAACCCGGAAAAAGTGTTGACAGATGTGTTTGAAATACGTATAATTAACTTAAAGAGAGTGAGAGAAGCATACCAAAAAGACAAGAACAACAAGAAGAACCAATGGGTAATGTTTTTGGAAGATCCAAACTCTAAGGAGGTTAAAGAGATTATGGAAAAGAATGAAGATGTAAAAAAAGCGGTAATAACAGTCAGGGAAATGAGCGCAGACGAAGAAATGGAAAGATTAGCAGAACTAAGAGAAAAAGCTATAAAGGATGAAAAAGCACTATATAATACTGGAATTAGAGAAGGAAAAAGAGAAATTGCACTGAAATTGTTGTCTAAAAATATGAAAACAGAAGAAGTTGCAGAACTTACAGGAATGACCAAAGAAGAAATTGAAAAACTAAAGAATAAGTAAATAAAAATACAAAACCAGCTAATAGAAAATAATACTATTAGCTGGTTTTATAATATCTAGTGAAAAGAGTTTTTAATTAAATATGTAATTTAATTAAAAACTTTATACCCAATATATAGCACAACTCTAGGAAAAAATCAATACCCTTGAATTTAAAAAAATCAAAAATTGAAAAATATTCAAATGCTTTGACGTTAGAGTCACAATGGTTACATCAAATACAGGTTTTTATTAAATTACATATTTAATAAAAAT
>HF994472.1:35293-36200 GCA_000434195.1 Clostridium sp. CAG:780 | reverse complement strand
AACAATACCAAAAAACTATATACCAATAGACACAGCTGCATCTACATGGGGAGATGGAAGCTCTGCACCAAGTCAAGATTCAGTAAACCATGGACTTGTAATAAAAGATGAGCAGAATAATGAATGGGTGTGGGTACCAGTAGACAAGGGAACACTTGCAACAATGTATGAAGAATCAAGTGATGAAAAAACACTATGTGGAACAACAGGAGAAACAGCAGTAAAAACGAAACTATATTCAAAAACAATAACAATAGGAAAAGATAGTAACACAGAAACAATAACAAGAACCATGCCAGGAACAACAAGTGACTTCCGTGAGCCAGACCTAGTAGTTGGAAATAATGGGTTAAGTTATGATGCACAAGATACTTACTATAAAAAAACAATATTAGGAGATAATGGAACAAAAGAAGAGTTAGCTCAATTATTTGTAGATGAATATAAAGAAATGATAGAAAGTATAAAAAAATATGGAGGATTTTATATAGGAAGATATGAGCTATCAGAAGCAGGAGTGCAAAAAAATCAACCAACATTAACAAATACAAATTGGTATAATTTATATGCAAAGTGTAAAAGTTTAAATGCAAGTGACAAAGTAAAAACTGGGATGATATGGGGATGTCAGTGGGATGTAACATGTAATTTTATAGCAAAAAAAGGAGAGCAAAAAAGTATAACAGATTCAAGAACATGGGGAAATTATAACGATAGTGAAGGTGATGCAAAAGTAATAGTAACAGAAAATGGAACAGAAACAAACAAATATGGAACTAAGCAAAATACAGGATACAGTGAATATTGGAAAGCAAACAATATCTACGATTTAGCAGGAAATTGTTACGAATGGACACAAGAGGCGAGCGGCACGGGCAGCCGAGCTGATAGGGGAGGCGGTTGCTTC
>HF994472.1:0-35202 GCA_000434195.1 Clostridium sp. CAG:780 | reverse complement strand
TCAACGGCAGCCTACGGTTCTCGTCCCACTCTAATAATAAAGTAGCACTGAACTCTAGAGCGTGAGTACCGGAGTGAAGAATAATTATTAAGTAGACATAATAAAAGCTAAAAGAAGGCAATAAGCACAACTAATAGCGAATGAAATACGCTATAGTTGGAAAAAGGTTTTGTCTAGCCTAGTGAGTAATTCTGTTAATATTTACCAAGTAAATATAAAGCATAAAACTAAGCAAATTCAAAATTGCTCAGTTTTTATAATATTAAAAAAGAAAAAATATATTATTACAAACTTCTAAACAATTAATTAAAAAAACTTAAAAATCAACAAAAATCGAAACCGTGTGTCGAACTTTGACATACGGTTTTTCTGGACAAGTCAGCATTTAGGCTATATAATTTACCTCAGTTTTTATAATATTAAAAAAGAAAAAATATATTATTGTAAATTGTCAAGTGAAAATTAACAAAAATTTTCATATTAAGTTGAGCAATTATTCTCAACTAAAAATTATATATTTGAGTACTGGATTTTATCTAGCACTCTTTTTTCAACGATAAAAAACAATAAAAAATAAACTACTACAAATTTCTAAAAAATCAATTAAAAAAACTAAAAAACAACAAAAATTGAAACCGTGTGTCGAACTTTGGCATACGGTTTTTCTGGACAAGCAAGCATTTAGGATATATAATTAAAATGTCTTAAAATTCTTATTTATTCGTACTACAATGTTTGTTTAGTGCGAATATTTTTTATAGCATTAATTACAAAATAGCTTGACTTTTTAGTCAAAAAATAATATAAAATATATGACAGGAAAATCCTGTTAAAAATACAACATATGGAGGTAAATAACATGGAATTAAAAGGTTCTAAAACAGAAAAGAATTTAATGGAGGCATTTGCAGGAGAATCACAAGCAAGAAATAAATATACATACTTTGCAAGTGTTGCAAAAAAAGAGGGATATGAACAAATAGCAGAGTTGTTTTTAGAGACAGCAGAAAATGAAAAAGAACATGCAAAAATACATTTTAAATATCTAAATGGAATAGGAGATACAAAAGCAAACTTAGCATCTGCAGCAGCTGGTGAAAACTTTGAATGGACAGATATGTATGACAGAATGGCAAAAGAAGCAGATGAAGAAGGATTTACAGAAATAGCTGCAAAATTTAGAGGAATAGCTGCAATAGAAAAAGAACATGAAGCAAGATATAGAAAATTATTAGAAAATCTAGAAAATGGAGAAGTGTTCAAAAAAGGAAGCATTACTATTTGGAAATGTAGAAACTGTGGACATATAGTAGTTGGAACAGAAGCTCCAAAAGTTTGCCCAGTTTGCAATCATCTACAATCATTCTTTGAAGTAAAAGCAGAAAATTATTAATAAAGGAGAAAATATCATGGCAAGAACAAGAGGATTTGAAGTAGCAAAAGGATTTGAGGACAAGAAAATTAACTTACCTGTAAGAAAAACAAAGTACTCAGCAGGGTATGATGTGGAAGCAGCTGAGGATTGTGTTGTTCCAGTATTTAAACCAGGAATAGCACCAACACTTATAAAAACTGGAATAAAAGCATATATGCAAGATGATGAAATGTTGTGCTTATACAATAGAAGCTCAAACCCAAAGAAAAAAGGATTAATATTAGCAAATAGCGTGGGAATAGTAGATAAAGATTACTATGGAAATCCAGACAATGATGGACATATAATGTTTGCTTTTTATAATATTAAAGATACAGATACAGAAATAAAAAAAGGAGACTGCATAGGACAAGCGATATTCGAGAAGTATCTAGTGACAGATACTGACAGCGCAGAAGGAGAAAGACTAGGGGGATTTGGATCGACAAACAAATAAAACATAAGCGGTAAACATAAAAATGTTTTTGCACATAATAACCCGAAAACCTTGAAAATAAAGAGATAGATGACAGGAGAAAAAATGGTAAAAGCTTTGACTTTTACCATTTTTTATGGTATAATAGAAATGTAGTTTAAATAGAGCAACCTTTATCAACTCTAATTTAATTATAGTATGGAAGGAGATAATTACATGTTTAATGTTGGTGACAAAATTGTATATCCAATGCACGGAGCTGGAACAATAGACGCGATAGAGCAAAAAGATATTTTAGGAGAAAAGCAAGATTATTATATAATCAAAATGCCTGGAGAAGTAAAAGTTATGGTTCCAATCGCAAAAGCAAGTGATGTGGGAGTTAGAAGCGTAATAAATAAAGAAGAAGCAGGAAAAGTTTTGCAAGTATTAGAAGCAAATGAAACAGAAATGTCAAACAGTTGGAATAAAAGATATAAAGAAAATATGGACAAAATGAAAACAGGGGATATATACGAAGTAGCCGATGTGGTAAGAAATTTAAGCTACAAACAAAAAGAAAAAGGATTATCTACTGGAGAAAAGAAAATGCTAAACAATGCTAAACAAATTTTAGTAAGTGAATTAGTATTAGCAGAGCATGCATCAGAAAGTGAAGTACAAAATTTAGTAGAAAACAAAATAAATTTATCATTTGAAGAACATAAACACTTAGAGCAACCTACTATGGATGCAACAAACATAGTAAGCAAATTTATACCATTCAATGATAATTCAGATTTAAACTAAAAAGAGAAAATTTACATTAAGAGAATAATATAATTTTTTTATAATATTAAAGAAATTATATTATTCTCTTGATTATTGCCTGCAGATTGTAACACTAGTTTACATATTGTGGAAAATAAAGAAGGAAAACAAGAGTTTCTGTCGA
Organism: Clostridium sp. CAG:780; assembly: GCA_000434195.1. GTDB lineage: Bacteria > Bacillota > Clostridia > TANB77 > CAG-508 > CAG-245. Next base: position 32,418 of record HF994472.1, on the reverse strand, counting down.
ATATATAATTATATGGAAAGGTAATGAAAAATAGTGAGGTATAGTGACGAATTATTAGACGAGATAAAAAGTAAAAACGACATTATAGATATAGTTTCACAATACGTGGTCCTAAAAAGATCAGGTAGAAATTACATGGGACTATGTCCATTTCATAAAGAAAAATCTCCTTCATTTTGTGTTTCTCCAGACAAGCAAATATTTCATTGCTTTGGATGTGGAGTAGGCGGAAATGTAATTCACTTTATAGGAAAAATAGAAAATTTAAATTTCATAGAATCATTAGAATTACTTGCTAATAGAGCAGGAATAGAATTACCTAAATCAGGAAATGCAGAAGATGATAGAATATCAAGATTAAAATCAAGGGTATATGAGTTAAACAAATGTGCAGCAGAGTTTTATCATCAAAATTTATACAAACCAACAGCAAAACCAGCGCAAGAATATGTTAAAAAAAGAAGATTAGACAATAGAACATTAAAAGCTTTTAAAATAGGATATTCTGGCAGATTTAATGAACTCTACACAGAGCTACATTCTAAAGGCTTTACAGAAGAAGAAATACTAGCATCATGTCTAGTAAATAAAAATCAAGATGGAAAATTTATAGATAGATTTAGAAATAGACTAATGTTTCCAATATTTGATGCAAGAGATAGAGTTATAGCTTTTGGTGGTAGAGTCTTAGATGATAGCAAACCTAAATACATAAATTCGCCAGAAGATATTGTTTATAGTAAAGGAAGACACTTATTTGCATACAACTTAGCAAAAAAGAATAATCCTAAAACAATAATTATAGTAGAAGGCTATATGGATGCTGTTTCACTTCATCAAAGAGGAATAAGCAATGCAGTGGCATCACTAGGAACAGCCTTAACAGAAGCACAAGGTAGACTTTTGAGAAGAAGTTGTGAGAAAGTTGTAATAGGATATGACGCAGATGGAGCTGGACAAGCAGCTACATTAAGAGGATTAGAAATATTGCAAAATTTAGGATGTGATATAAGAATATTACAGATAGAGGGAGCAAAAGATCCTGACGAATTTGTTGTAAAATATGGTCCGGAGAGATTTCAAAAATATGTAGATAGTGCAATATCATTAGTAGAATTTAAAGTAAAAATGTTAAAAAGGCAATTAAACTTAGAAAATGTAAATGACAAAATAAAGTTCTTGAATGAAGTTGCAAATATTCTCTCAAAAATAGAAAACAATATGGAAAGAGAAGTTTACATTGACAAAATTTCTTTAGAATACAAAGTGTCAAAAGAAGCAATATATGCAGAAGTCAACAAAAAATTGTATGGAAACAGTCAATCTGAGAAAAAACTAGAAAGGCCAGTAACAACAATAAGAGAAGTAAAACAAGATGTAGAAGAACAAGAAGTTGACGAAAAGACCAAAAAAACAGAAAGTCTAATTATATATTTATTAATTAATTATCCAGACAAGAGTTTTGTAAGACTAGCAAACATAGTAAAGAATAATCTTATAAAATTAGAGAAAAATAAACTAATAATAAACAAATTGTATGAAGAACATGGAAAAGGTAATATTAATATAGAAAGTATAATAGATTTATTCGAAGATGAAAATATAGTAAATTACTTATCGGGAATTATGTCGTCAAACTTTGAAATTACAGATGTAGACAAATGTATAGATGATGTAATACTTACATATAAAAAAGAAATATTATTGAAAAAGCGCAATGATATTATGAATAAGCTAAATAGCCAAAATACAATAACCAAAGATGAGGTAGCTAATTTAGAAGAAGAACTAAATAGTGTAATAATCCAATTAGCTAAAATAAAATAGGGAGGTTTATGTTTTTATGAAAGAAGAAAATGATAACATAGAAAAGGTAGAAGACAAAGTAGATAATATAATAAAAAAAGCAAAAGCGTCTGGAAAAATGACATACGGAGAGCTTGCAAGTGAATTAGATGAAGCAAATACAGACCAAATAGAAAAAGTATTTGATGCATTTGAAGATATGGGAGTAAGAGTCTTAAAAGATGATGACTTAGACCTAGAAGAACCAGACTTAGATGAACTAGAAGCGGTAGAAGACATAAAAGTAGAAGATATAGACTTAAATAATATGGATGGTATAAACATAGACGATCCTGTTAGAATGTATCTTAGAGAAATAGGTAGAATTCCACTTTTGACATATGACGAAGAGCTAGAACTTGCAAAAAAAGTTTTAGAGGGAGATGAAGCTGCAAAACAAAAATTAGCAGAATCAAACTTAAGACTTGTTGTAAGTATTGCTAAAAAATATGTTGGTAGAGGAATGTTGTTCTTAGATTTAATCCAAGAAGGAAATATGGGATTAATAAAAGCAGTAGAAAAATTCGATTATACAAAAGGATATAAATTCAGTACTTATGCAACTTGGTGGATAAGACAGGCAATAACAAGAGCCATTGCAGATCAAGCTAGGACAATAAGAATTCCTGTTCATATGGTTGAAACTATTAATAAATTAATAAGAGTATCAAGACACTTGTTACAACAATTAGGAAGAGAACCAACCCCAGAAGAAATAGCAGAAGAGATGGAAATTCCTGTTGAAAGAGTTGTTGAAATACAAAAAATAGCACAAGATCCAGTATCATTAGAAACTCCAATAGGAGAAGAAGATGATAGCCACTTAGGAGATTTTATACAAGATGACGAAAGTCCAGCTCCACAAGATGCAGCAGCATATACTCTTTTAAGAGAGCAATTAGAGGAAGTAATGAAAACGCTTACTCCAAGAGAAGCTAAAGTTCTAAAGCTAAGATTTGGACTAGAAGACGGCAAAACAAGAACTTTGGAAGAGGTTGGAAGAGAGTTCCAAGTTACTAGAGAGAGAATAAGACAAATAGAAGCAAAAGCTTTAAGAAAATTGCGTCATCCAAGCAGAAGCAAGAAATTAAAAGATTATATGAATTAATTTTGAAAATAAAAAATGTCACATTCAATTAATAGAATGTGACATTTTTTTTTACTATGTAAAAAAAATAAATCTACCGTTTAAGGTAGATTGTTTATTTTGGTAGCGATGAGTGGATTCGCCGAGCCGCGTCCTAAAAACAGTCCACCAGGACTGTTTTTGCCTTCACTTTGTTCAGGCACGTCCTTTTCGAATCCACCGAAATAAGAAATATAAAAAAAAGAACTTACTAGATTCTAGCAAGTTACTTGATCTGGTAGCGATGAGTGGATTCGAACCGCTGACCTAACGGGTATGAACCGTTTGCTCTAGCCAACTGAGCTACATCGCCATTTGTAATGACAAATATTATTATAAACGCTAAAAACAAATTTGTCAATAGAAAAATCAAAAAATGATAATAGGCAAAAATAAATTTAGACATATATCTAAATTTATTTTTTTCTACATTTTATTGTTCTCTTTCATCATCAATCTGTTTTTCAGTATTTTTTCTTACACTCTTTTTAGGCTCAACCTTTTTTGTCTCAACTTTTAAATCATCATTAAGAGATTTTCTGCCAGACTTTTTTACCGGAGCCTGCAAATTCGCAAAGAATTTATTTGTATCAGCATCAATGCTTTTTAAACTATCTTCTAACTCTTTTGGTAATTTTTCGTCTTTAACATCTTCACCACCATTAACAAGAGTATTTATAAATAGAATAAAAGGGTTTACTTTTTTATTTTTTACTTCCATATTATTTTTCTCTTAGCCAGTGCTAAGATTCACCTCCGATTAATTAAAATAAATCATTACTATATATATTTTATCATAAAACTATTGAAAAATCAAGCTTTATTCTATTTTTCTTCCAGAATCTCTTGAATTTTCGCCTCTTGAAGTCATTTTTTCGTACTCTTTACATTTGATTTTATACTCCATTTGCATTGCTAAGTATCTGTAATACATATAAGCTTGTTCGTACTGCACAATTGGATTAAACATTGCATTGGTATCCATATTGGCATTTGAAAAAGGATCTTGCCCCATATCATACATATTAGAACCAAATTGTGGCATACCGTAATAATTATAATCAGAATTTTTGTCCATCATAGCCTCCTTAAAAATTTAAATTAAAAACCGGAATTACATTTAATAAAATATATGTAAAACCACTAGCAATAATTCCTTGTAAAAGCTTACCGTAAATATATTTTTTTATTGACAAATCGGATTTTGAGGAAATACTTAAAACTTGCAATAAAACAGAGATTCCTCCAAATCCAAGTAAAAAAGCACAAAGTACAATATTGACAAATATTGATTTATTAGGAACACTACACACAAGAGATACACCGTTTGTTAGTTCAATAATTCCTGACAATAAACTTGTAGCAAAAGATGTGTCAATATTTAAAAGTTTTAAGATAGGGTATAGTAAATAAGAAAAAGCTTTTAAGATATGACTTGTATTTAAAATTGAAATTACAACAGAGAATATTACAACAAATCCACCTATCATAATAATTGTCTTACTAGCATCAAGAATAGCATCAGATAAAACAGCTCCTAAATTTGAAAAAGTACAAGGTCTTACAGGAACTGCCAAATAAGAATTATTTATAGCTGTATGAGCTTTTTTTACTCTAGAAAGTAATCCTAAAATAATACCAACAGTAATTGCAGATAAAATGTGAGTAACTAAAAGCAATATCCCAATAGAAGTGTTAGAAAAGAGAGTTATTCCAACAGTTCCAATAATAAATAAAGGACCAGAATTATTTGTAAAGCAAAGCATTCTTTCTCCTTCGTCTTTTGTGCATAAATTAGAATTTCTTAAATCAGTAACAATTTTAGCACCAACAGGATAGCCACTAATAATTCCTAGCAAAAGAGCATAAGCTGACTGACCAGGAACATTAAAGATAGGTCTCATAAATTTATTACAGCGTCTGCTAATATGATTTATAACATTTGTATGACCTAAAAGATTAGTAGCAATAAAAAAGGGGAAAAGGCTTGGGACAACATTATTTGCCCATAGTTTTAGCCCAGCTTTAGCTGCATAAAGATTACTTCTAGAAAAAAGAACTAATCCTATCAAAAAAATAACAAAAATAATTGGAACGATACTTCTTTTTAAAGAAACTGTATAAAATCTACTCAAAAGACACTCTCCTTTGTATAAATATATTAGAAAACAAAGAAAATATTATTAATTATTGCACATTTGAGCAAAATGTGTTAATATTATATAGATATTTATGTAAATAGGAGAAAAGAATGACAGAAATAATAAAAGATATTTTTCTAGAAACACTGATAGATACGGCAAAATTAATACCGTTTTTATTTTTGGTTTATTTATTAATGGAATATATAGAACATAAAACAGAAGGGAAGACAAAAGAGATTGTTAAGAAATCTGGTAAGCTTGGTCCTTTGTGGGGAGGAATTTTAGGAGTGGTTCCACAATGTGGTTTTTCAGCAGTAGCTTCTAACTTGTATGCAGGAAGGATTATAACACTAGGAACGCTTATTGCAATATTTTTGTCGACATCTGATGAAATGCTTCCTATACTGATTTCGGAAGCAGCACCAATTCAAGTAATATTAAAAATATTGTTAATTAAAATCTTAATAGGTGTAATCTTTGGATTTATAATTGATGCAATAGTTTCAATGGTTCGAAAAAACAAAAAAGAAGAGCATGCAATAGAGCATATGTGCCATGACGAACACTGTGACTGTGAACACGGAATATTCAAATCTGCATTAAAACATACAATTAGCATAACAATATTTATATTTATAATAACGCTAATTATAAATAGCTTAGTGGCAATTATAGGAGAAGAGAAAATATCAAGTTTTCTAACTAGTGTTCCAGTTGTTGGAGTGCTTTTATGTGCATTATTCGGTCTGATTCCAAACTGTGCTAGTTCAGTAATAATAACAAAATTATATTTATCACAATTAATTAGCTTTGGATCTATGATGGCAGGACTACTAGTTGGTTCAGGAATAGGAATATTAGTATTATACAAAACAAATAAACATATAAAAGAAAACTTAACAATCACATCAATATTACTTATAATAGGAGTAATTTGTGGATTGATAATAGACTTAATAGCATAAAAACTTCGCCAATTTGAAGCTTTTTAAAATTATAGTCTTAAAAAATAAAAAATGCTTGTAAAATCATAAAAAACCTAAAATATAGATAAAATCTAATATTTAGGTTTTTTTTATATCTCAAAATTTAATTAAATATATAATTTAATAAAAATCTTTATACTAAATTTATAGCATAACTCTAGGAAAAAATCAATAGTAAAAAAATTAAAAATGTACATAATAAAAACATAGAAAAGTGAGAAATTACTAGAAAATACGTGCTTACAAGATTTTAACTTTTTTATTAAATTATATATTCAATAAAAACCAAAATAATAATTGAATTATAAAACAAAATGTTTTATAATAACAATAAACAAAAGGAAAGGGGAAGAAAGATGAACCAAAAAAGATTAAAAAAATTAAAAGAAACAAAGGAGGAAAGAAAAAATGTTAAAAAATAAAAAGCGGAATTACGCTAATAGCTTTGGTTGTGACAATAGTAGTACTTTTAATCTTAGCAGGAGTAAGTATAAGCTTAGTATTGGACAAAAATGGAATCATCGAAAAAAGTAAGGATGCAAGAAGAGAATATGGACAAGCAAAAGCAAATGAACAGGAAGATTTATCTAATTTATCAGATATGATAGACGAAGCAACAGCAGAGCCAACACCAAAAGTAAATGTAAATACAAAAGCAGGCGATAATAGTACAATAAATGGTAAAAAAGGAAACGCAAATAATCCAACAATACCAAAAAACTATATACCAATAGATACAGCTACATCTACGTGGGGAGATGGAAGTACTGCACCTAGTCAAGATTCAGTAAACCATGGACTAGTAATAAAAGGCGATAGTGATGATAATGAATGGGTATGGATACCAGTACCAGATGTAACAGTAATGTGTGATACAGCAAACGAAACGGAATACACATTATGTGGAACATCAGTAACAACAAAATTATATTCAAAGTCAGAAATAATAAAAAGACAAACAAGAACTACGCCAGGAACAACAAGTTTACCATATTACCGTGAGCCGGACCTAGTAGTTGGAGGTGATGGTGCAAGTTATGATGCAACAAATTATACAACAATATTAGGAGAAAATGGAACAAAAGAAGAGTTAGCTCAATTATTTGTAGATGAATATAAAGAAATGATAGAAAGCATACAAAAATATGGAGGATTTTATATAGGAAGATATGAGCTATCAGAGGCAGGAGTGCAAAAAAATCAACCAACATTAACAAATACAAATTGGTATAATTTATATAATGCTTGTAAAGATACAAAATTGCAAGCAAGTGATAAAGTAAAGACTGGTATGATATGGGGATGTCAGTGGGATGTAACAATGAATTGGCTAATAAGTTCAGGAGCAAAAACAAGTGATGAAGTAAATAAAAATTCAAGTTCTTGGGGAAATTATGGTAATAGTACAGGTGATGCAAAAGTAGTAGTAACAGAAAATGGAACAGAAACAAACAAATATGGAACTAAGCAAAATACAGGCTATAGTGAGTATTGGAAAGCAAATAATATCTACGACTTAGCAGGAAACTGTAGGGAATGGACACAAGAGGTGAGCGGCGATGACGTTCGAGCTGATAGGGGAGGCAATTGCTTCAGCGGTGGCTCTGGCGGTCCAGCTTCTAGCCGCAACAGCAGTCCAGGCGACGACGGCAACAGCGTCAAACGGTTCTCGTCCCACTTTAATAATAAAGTAACACTGGATTCTAGAGCGTGGAGAGTGTAAGAGTAATAAAGAGTATAAATTTAAGTGTGCAGGAAAATAGGTATTGCCAAGTTTAGAGTGTAACTTTAACACTAGCCGTGTAAGAAAACCCAACAGGAGACAAAACTTTACATAATTACAAAAATATGGTATAATTTAATTGATGGCGAAAACGCCACACATTTGACAAATGAAGGAGAATCTACATGAAAAATTGCAAATTGGTGGTTCGGATTAGCATCCTGATCATCGGCCTCCTTATCGGAGCCAATGTGTGTGCTTTGGCACACAACTTCGACAACGAAGTGGTCAATTTTACCCAGTGGGTAATGGGTTGGGTAATTGTCATGATTGTCTTGAACTTTTCGAGAAACTGCGCATTCACAAATGTTTTGAATCTTTTTATTCTTGGTCTTGTAATGGGATCGGGAATTGAAAGAACCCTGCTTCTGAATGTTGGGACACTTCTGGCAGCAACCACAATAACCGTATTGGCACTTCTCATCATTGTCCTTCTGAAAGGAAGAAATGCCAAGAGAGAAGAAACTGATAAGGAGTAAAATCTCCAACTACCCCGTAGCTAGATTAGGCTACGGGGTAGCTTTGTATAGAAAAAACTCTGCAACAGCACTTGCAGAGCGGATTTTGGTTGGGATGGTGTGATTCGAACACACGCATATCGGAGTCAGAGTCCGAGGCCTTACCGCTTGGCGACATCCCAATATTTACTACAACATATATAATAACACAAACAAAAACAAAAATCCAGTCTTTAAAAAAATTTTTATATATGATATTATATAAAGTATTAATAGGAGATTTATAAAATGTATGACATATTAAATAAAATTGACAACACAAAGGATTTAAAAAAATTAAATATAAAAGAAAAAGAAGAATTAGCTCAAGAAATTAGAGATTTTATAATAGAAAATGTTGCGAAAACAGGAGGACATTTAGCATCAAGCTTAGGAGTAGTAGAACTAACCATAGCATTGCATGATATATTCAATACACCTGAAGACAAAATAGTATGGGATGTTGGGCATCAAGTTTATGCACATAAAATTCTTACGGGAAGAAAAGAAAAATTTGCTACATTACGACAATTCAACGGAATTGCGGGATTTCCAAAAACGGCAGAATCTGAATACGACTGCTTTAATACAGGGCATAGCAGTACGTCAATTTCTGCAGCTTTGGGAATGGCAAGAGCAAGGGATATCAAAAATGAAAATTATAAAGTAATAGCAGTGATAGGCGATGGAGCTTTAACGGGCGGAATGGCGTTAGAAGCTTTAAATGACGCTGGTGTAAGTAATACAAATATTATAGTTATATTAAATGATAATGAAATGAGTATAGAAAGAAACACTGGCGGACTAGCTATGGCTTTGTCAAAAATGAGAACAAAAAAATTCTATACAAATTCGAATAAAAGAATCAAAAATGCGGTAAGAAAAATTCCAAAAGTGGGAAATTCTATTATAAAATTTGTAAGAAGAGTGAAATACAGTATAAAACAATTGGTGCTTCCAAATATGATGTTTGAGGACTTGGGTTTCAAATATCTTGGACCTGTTGACGGAAATGACATAGAAAAATTAGAAGCAATGATGTCCAGGGCCAAAGATTTAACAGGACCGATATTAATACACTGTAAAACTGTAAAAGGTAAAGGATACAAATATGCAGAAGAAAATCCAGACAAATATCATAGCACTTCAAGTTTTGATATACAAACTGGAAAGGCGCTGAAACAGAAAAAGACGGATTATTCTAAAGTATTTGGAGAAAAATTAGTAAAACTTGCAAAAAACAATAAAAATATAGTAGCAATAACAGCTGCAATGACAGAAGGAACGGGACTTACTAAATTTAAAGAAGAATATCCGGAAAGATTTTTTGATGTAGAAATAGCAGAACAACATGCTATAACAATGGCAGCAGGAATGGCAATGGCTGGAATAACACCAGTAGTTGCAATATATTCGTCATTCTTGCAAAGAGCATATGACCAAATAATCCATGATATATGTATGCAAAATTTACATGTGGTTATGTGCGTTGACAGAGCAGGAGCAGTAGGTGCTGACGGAGAAACGCATCATGGAATGTTGGATATGGCGTTTTTAAAATTGATTCCAAATATAACAATAATGGCTCCAAAAGATTTCAATGAGTTAGAAGATATGTTAGAGATTGCTGTAAACGAAATGGCGACACCTGTTGCAATAAGATATCCAAGAGGCGGTCAATCTGTGACTCTATTTGACAAAAACGAAAAACAATTTGAAGAAATCAAAAATAAAAAATGTGAGATATTAAAAGAAGGAAAAGACCTTACAATTATGGCAATAGGAAAAATGGTGGCAAAAGCAATAGAAGTTTCGAACGAACTTGAAAAAGACGGAATAGAAGCCGAAGTTATTAATGCTAGATTTTTAAAACCACTAGATGAAAAAAATATATTAAAATCAATACAAAAAACGCAGAAAATAATTACGATCGAAGATGGAAGTATAAACGGCGGATTGTATACTAGTATAGCAGAACTTGTTGTAGGACTTAAAAATATAGACTTACGAGGATTTGCATATGATGATAAATTTGTACAGCATGGAACAGTTGAAGAGCTTGAAAATGAAAACAAGCTAAATGTAAAAAATATAGTAGAGGAAATTAAAAATGCAGAAAGATGATATTATCAACAAATATAATGACGAAGAGGACAAACTGTTAGCAGCCAAAATTTTAGACAAAATAAAATTAGCGAAAACAAGAAATCAAATTGAATATACAGATTTTTTGAATATGCATCAAAAAGTTATAAGTCAAGAAATTCTAAAAATGCAAAAAGAAGAAAATTACACATTTTTTACTCCTTGTGAAGGAGCTGAGAAACCTGTGCTTGTAGTATATCCGAATAAATATGCAGAACTGTTTGAACAAAACAAGTATAATTATTCAAACATAGCAGGAGTAATAAGAATTAAACTTCCAAAGGAAAATAAAGAAAAATATATACACAAAGATTATTTAAGTGGTATAATGAAGCTGGGAATAAAAAGGGAAAAAATTGGAGATATTTTTGTTTTTGAAGATGGCGCAGACGTGGTTGTAAGTAAAGAAATTAGCAAATATCTGGTAGAAAGCATAGGACAACTAACACGATTTAGCAAAGCTCAAATAGAAAAACTAGATATATCAGAAATTAGAAAACCAGATATCAAAAAAGAAATAATGGACATTAGAGTGTCATCACTTAGGCTGGATAACATGGTAGCTGAGTTAGCACATTGTTCAAGAACAAAAGCAAATGAGATAATAGAAGCACAAAGGGTGTTTTTAAATTATATAAATGAAGAGAATAACTCTAAGATAGTAAAACAAGGAGATATAATTGTTATTAGAGGAAAAGGAAAATTTAATGTTTTAAAAATAGATGGTCAAACTAAAAAAGGAAAAATAATAGTAATGGTGGAACATTATATATAAAAGGGGAAAACTATGGATAAAAACGAGTACTGGAATGAAAAGGATAACGAAAGATATCAAAAAATGAAGGCAGAAATAAATTTTAATGAGCTGGATTTTAAAGGTGCTAAAAAGCTGGCAAAAGTTACAAAGGGAATAGCAAAAACATTTGTTGTAATAGTTGCAATTATCGGGATTTGTGCTTTAATAATTGCTTTCTTATATATAAAAGGACAATGGCAATACATAGGAAGCAGAGTTGATCCTGACGTAATAGAAAATTTGGAGGCAACATACCGAGAAAAATTCAAAATAGTTTCTAAAGAAATAAATGATACAGAAGAAATATATAAAATATCGCCAAAAAACAATAAAAAAATAATATTCACAGCATATAAAAATAAATCTCATACGAGAAATGATTATGAAGATCAAAGCAAGAAATACTTTGTGGAAAAAGTCCTTCCAGAAAATCTAAAAAACAAATTACAGATAACAGAGAGCTATGATAACAAAGTGTATTTACAAGAAACAAAAGCTACATTTTTAAATTATAAAATATACATGGAATTGACAGATTTTAGCCAAATAGAGGATGCTACAAAAGCAATGAAAGAAATATCGGTGCTAGCTCTAAAAGATGGCAAAATGGTAAGCATGTACACGTTTCCAGGAAGTCTCATAAAAATAGGAAAATACCGAAGCAACACAGTGTACATAGACACGGGCAAGAGCGAAGAAGAAGCAATAAAGGAAGAAAAGTATAATTACATTAAGTGGCTTAAAACTAATAATTTAAGTACAGAAGGAATCCCTAAAGAGGAATTAGATAAATATCGACCAGAATATTTAGAAGTATTTGTGAATGGCAAAAGTGCAAAAGAATTTTGGACAGGAGATAAACAGGGACAAAACGTTGGAAGCTTCATATTTAGTGCAACATATAATCCGGAAATAGAAGAATATGAATATAACCTAAGATACTTGATTTCAGAACTTGGAATTAAAGACAAAAAGATAGCCCTAGATGGAGCGATAGAATCGATAAAATACAAAGGTAAAACCTATGAACTACAATATGTAACAAATACAATAGAAAAAGGAAAATTACCATACACATGCAGAATGTCATACTTAGAACAATACTTTGGTGCAAAAATAACATATGACTACGAAAATCTAAAAATTTATATAGAAATGTAAAATGTATTGACAAACTAAAACAAATGTTCTATAATAATCGTGGAGGTTATTATGGAACGTTTTATTTTGCACGTAGATGTGAACAATGCGTTTTTATCTTGGACTGCTGTCGAAAAGTTGAAAAGTGGAGATAATTTAGACATTAGAACTATTCCAGCTGTGATAGGGGGAGATGAATCTCAAAGAAGAGGAATCGTACTGGCTAAAAGTCAGTTAGCAAAACAGTTTGGAATAAAAACAGGAGAACCTTTATATCTTGCAAGGCAGAAATGTCCGGCGATTAAGGTCTTTAGCAGTGATTTTAGAGTCTATACAAAATATTCAAAAGCGATGATAGAAATATTTAAAGAATATACGGATCAAATAGAACAATATTCAATAGATGAATGCTCGCTAGACTTAACTCACTTTTTACTACCAAATGAAACAATATTAGAAAAAGCAAAACAAATAAGTAGTGAAATAAAAGAAAAATTAGGATTCACTGTAAACATAGGAGTTGCACACAACAAACTTCTGGCGAAAATGGCATCAGACTTTGAAAAGCCAGATAAAATTCATACATTATATGAAGAAGAAATACCAAATAAAATGTGGACTTTGCCAGTATCAGATTTATACATGGTTGGAAGAAGAAGTTTGCCTAAGTTAGAGAAAATGGGAATAAAAACAATAGGAGACTTGGCAAAAACAGACCAAAATATATTGATTAAAAAATTTGGTAAGTTTGGCAAAATGATATGGGAATATGCCAATGGAATAGATAACAATCCGGTAACAGTAAATAATGATAAACCAAAAGGAATAGGAAATTCTGTGACCTTACCACAAGATGTTGCTAATATAGAAAGATTAGAAGAAACGCTACTAGCTCTTACAGAGCAGGTTGCATATAGATTAAGAAAACAAGAACTATTGGCAAATGTAGTGAATGTGCAAATAAAAACAAATGATTTTAAAACATTTTCACATCAAAGGAAATTGGACGAACCAACTGATAGTACCAAATACCTTTATAAAGAAGCAAAAAGATTATTGGACACACTATATCAAAATTCAATGAATAAGCAGATTAGATTAATAGGAGTACGAGTAGATAATTTAGAAGAAAAAGAACAAATGCAAATATCTCTGTTTAATCAGACAGATACAGAAAAAGAAAAACAAAGAAAAGTAGATAAAGCAGTTGATGCAATAAAAGAAAAATTTGGCTATGAAATGATAACAAGAGCTGGAAAAATGAAAGTAGACAAGTTATTAAGAACTGATAAAGAATAATACAAAAATAATAAAAAAGAGTAGTCAAAAGTTAATAAATATAGTATAATAATAAAGATTTTAATAAGCCACAAGAAAAGAGGAAAAAATGAAAAAATATTATTTTACATCAGAGAGCGTTACAGAAGGACATCCTGATAAAGTATGTGACAATATCTCTGATACAATTCTAGACGAATGTCTAAAACAAGATGAAAACTCTAGAGTAGCAATAGAAACGTTTGCTTCTAGCAATACAATTACGATTGCTGGACAGATAACTTCTACTGCAAGAATAAAAATAGGAGAAATTGTTAGAGAAAAGCTAAAAGAAATAGGCTATGACAATGCTCAAACAGATATTGATTACAGAACTTGCAACATTAATGCAGATATAACAAAACAAAGTGCAGATATTGCACTTGGAGTTGATGTTGGAGGAGCTGGAGATCAAGGAATAATGTTTGGTTATGCTTGTGACGAAACACCAAATTATATGCCTTTTGCAATAGATATGGCACATAAATTAGCTAGAAGATTGACACAAGTAAGAAAAGAAAGAATAGTAGACTTCTTAAGACCGGACGGAAAAACACAAGTAACTGTTGAATATGAGGATGACAAACCAAAAAGAATAGAAACAATATTAATATCGACTCAACACTTAGAAACAGCAACACTTGAAGAAGTTAGACAAGCTGTTATTGAAAATGTAATAAAACAAGTTGTTTCAGAAAGTATGATGGATGAAAACACAAAAATATATGTAAACCCAACAGGAAGATTTGTAATAGGGGGACCTTTGGGAGATACAGGACTTACAGGAAGAAAAATTATAGTAGACACTTATGGTGGCTATGCAAGACATGGTGGCGGAGCATTTTCTGGAAAAGATGCAAGCAAGGTAGATAGATCTGCAGCTTATATGCTTAGACATATTGCTAAAAACTTAGTTGCAAACGGTTATGCAAGAAAATGCGAAATACAAGTATCATATGCAATAGGAATGAAGGAACCACTTTCAATATGTGTAAATACATTTGGAACAAGCGAAAAATCAGAGGAAGAATTAGTTGAATTAATAAGAAATAAATTTGATTTAACTCCAGATGGAATAATAAAATATTTACATTTAAAAGAACCTATATTTGAAAGAACTACAAACTATGGACACTTCGGTAAAGACGATTTACCTTGGGAAAAAATAATAAAAATGTAAGAGGTATTAAGGATGTATCAAATTATTGATGGTAAGGCACTTGCTAAAAAAATAAGAGAAAAACTAAAAGAAGAAAACGATAAGCTCAAAGAAAAAGGAATAGTATCAAAATTAGCAGTAATATTGGTGGGGGACGATAGTGCTTCAAAAATATATGTAAGAAACAAAAGCAAAGCTTGTCAAGATGTAGGAGTAGAATATGAAGAAATATTATTAAGCTCAGACACAACAATGGAAAAACTATTAGATGTAATAGACGAACTAAATAATAGAAAAGATATAAATGGAATATTGCTACAAAGTCCTATACCAAGAGGATTAGACATAAAACAAGCATTCGAAAGAATAGATTACAGAAAAGATGTAGATGGTTTTAATCCTGTAAATGTAGGAAAACTAATGATTGGACAAGACTGCTTTATATCTTGTACACCTTATGGAATAATAAAAATGCTAGAAGAATACAATATACCAATAGAAGGAAAACAGGCAGTAGTAATAGGTAGAAGTAATATAGTAGGCAAGCCACTTTCACAATGTCTGTTAAACAAAAATGCAACAATAACAACTTGCCATTCTAAAACAGAAAACCTAAAAGAAATAACAAAAACAGCAGATATATTAATTAGTGCTGTCGGAAAAGTAAACATGGTAACTGCTGACATGGTAAAAGAAGGAGCAACCGTAATTGATGTTGGAATGAATAGAAACGAAGAAGGAAAATTGGTAGGAGATGTTGACTTTGAAAATGTAAAAGAAAAGGCATCATATATAACACCAGTTCCTGGCGGAGTAGGACCAATGACAATAGCAATGCTTATGAACAATGTTATAAAAGCAACCAAGAAACAAAATAACATATTATAAAAATATTAAATAAATAAAAATTATGGGGGAATAACAAGCAACGAGATTGCTTTTATTCTCCTTGATTTTTACAAAAAAGAAAGGAAAGTTTATTTGGAAAACATAGAAAAGAATAAATACTATATTTGGTTATCAAGTATAGAAAAAATTTCAACAAGAGAAAAAATTAGACTGTTAGATAAATACAAGAATCCGCAAATTTTATTTGATAAAAGCAAAAAAGAATTAGAAGAGGAATTGACGGATGATTACGACAATTCAAGTAAAATAATAAAAGAATTAACGAATACATATTACAAAATAAGATTAGAAATACATATAAAAAACATCAAGAAGTATGGTATTGAAGTTATAACTTACAATGATAAAAGATATCCACGACAGTTAAGAAATATCACTGACTATCCAATTTGCCTATATTGCAAGGGAAACGTAGAACTACTAAACAGAACAAAGAAATTAGCTATAATAGGATGCAGAGATTATAGTGAATATGGTAAAAAAATAGCAAAGAAATTTGCATATAAATTAGCAAAAGAAAATATTGTTATAGTGAGTGGCGGAGCTAGGGGAATAGATTCATTTGCGCACCAAGGCACATTGGATGCAAATAAAGAAACAATAGCAATACTTGGGAATGGAATTGATTATATATATCCACCAGAGAATAAAGAGTTGGAAGAAAAAATTGTACAAAACAATGGGGTGTTGGTATCAGAATACTTGATAGGAACTAGACCAAGTAAGTACACATTCCCTGCAAGAAATAGAATTATAAGTGGTATATCAGATGGAATATTAGTTATAGAAGCAAAAGAGAAAAGTGGAACACTAATAACTGTTGATTTTGCACTGGAACAAGGAAAAAATGTATATGCTATTCCGGGAAATATAGATAGCAAAAATGCGGAAGGAACTAATGAATTAATTAAGCAGGGAGCAAAACTAGTTACCAAGCCAGAAGAAATCTTAGAAGACTATATAATTTTATAAAATGTATATAAATAAAGAAAACTGACACTAAAAATGCAAGAATTTTGCAAAAAAGCTTTTACTTTTATTTAAATATGTAATATAATAGTGGTATGTATGAAATAATTAAAGGAGGATTAATTTCATGGGAAAATCCGCAAAAAGAAATGATAAAAAGAAAACTAATACAAGAACTAACAATAAAGGAAATCAAAATCAAAATAAAGAATCAAAATCAAAGAAAAAAGGATTTTGGAAAAGACATACAAAATTAGCAAAATTCCTAAAAATACTAATAGCTATTATATTGCTATTATGCATAGTAGGAGTAGGAATAATCATAGCAATATTTAACAGTGATCAATGGAATATGACAGAAAAAGACTTAACATATGACAATATCAACACTACTATATATGATGCAGACGGTAACGAAATAGCAAACCTAGCAGGAGCTGAAAGAAGAAAAGTTGTACCGTTGAGTGAGATACCCAAATATCTTCAAGATGCGTATGTATCAATCGAAGACGAAAGATTTGAACAACACCACGGTGTGGATATAAAAAGAACATTAGCTGTTACAGTAAAATACATATTACATAGAGGAAACTCTTCGTCTGGTGGAGGAAGCACAATTACTCAACAAACTGTTAAAAACTTTATGAACGATAAAGACGATTCAGGATTAGGCGGAATAAAAAGAAAAATAAGAGAAATGTCAAGAGCTATTAAACTAGAGAAACAATTATCAAAGAGCCAAATATTAGAATTATATTTGAATTTGATATTTGTTGGAGGTCCAGGAATACACGGAGTAGAACTTGGTTCACAATACTACTTCAATAAATCTGTAAAAGACTTAGATTTAGCAGAATGTGCTTTCTTAGCAGGAATAAATAATGCACCAAATAGTTACAATCCTTTTGAAGAAAAAGATAATTCAGAATTAATAAAGAAAAGAACAAAAACGGTTCTTGCAAAAATGAAAGAATTAGGAAGGATTACAGAGGAAGAATACAACAGTGCAAAAGAAGAAGTAGAAGCTGGATTGAAATTTGAACAAGGAACAACAACAACCAATGTGTCAATGTCATATCTTGCAAGAGCAGCATTTAATCAGGTTGTAAAAGATTATGCACAAGAAAAAGAAATAGACGAAAAGACAGCAGCATCATTAATTGAAGGAAAAGGTTACAAAATCTATACAACACAAAACTCTAGCATACAAGCAAATTTAGAAGAAGTATACAGAAGTGGAGACTATGTATATCCAGGAAATAAAAAGGATTCAGATGGAAATCTAATAAATGAACATACACAATCAGCTATGGTTGTAGTAGATCACAAAACAGGTTATGTTGTTGGATGCATGGGTGGACTTGGAGATGACGTAGATTCAAACGGATTAAACAGAGCAACACAATCAACAAGACAACCAGGATCAGCAATGAAACCAATAGCAGCCATTGCTCCATCACTAGAAGCAGGAATAATAAATGCTGCAACAATATATGACGAATCATCAACAAACTTTGGAAACTACCATCCAACAAACTCTGGAAAAGGATTAATTACAGTAAGAAAAGCAATAGAAATTTCAGCAAACACAACAGAATGTAAAATAATGTCTGAACTTGGACCTAAGAACTCAATAGAATTTTTAAGAAAAATGGGAATAAGTACATTAGTAACGGCTGACGAAAATTCAGAGCATAATGATGAAAACTTACCAATGGTACTTGGAGGCTTAACAATAGGTATTTCGCCATTAGAGATGGCAGGAGCATATTCAACAATAGCAAATAATGGAGTTTATATAACACCAACATTCTATACAAAAGTTGAAGATTCTTCAGGAAATGTTATACTAGAAGCTAAACAAGAAAAGACAAGAGTTATGTCAGAAGCAAATGCATTTATAGAAAAATCAATACTAACAGGGCCAGTAATTGGTTCAAATGGTACAGCTAGCAGATGTAAAATACCAAATCAAGAAACAGCAGGAAAAACTGGTTCAACCAACTCGTATGTAGATAGATGGTTTTGTGGATTTACTTCATATTACACAGCTGCAACATGGTATGGTTACGATAAAGATCAAGAACCTTTAAAAGGCGAAGCAAACTACACAAATAGATCATGTCAACTTTGGGCTGCTGTAATGAAAAAGATACATGCAGGATTACCAGAATCAAGCTTCACAAAACCAAGTGATGTCGTTACAGCAAAAGTATGTCTTCAATCTGGAAAAGTTGCAACATCGGCTTGTAGTCAAACATATACAGAATACTTTGTAAAAGGAACAATACCAGTTGACTGCGAAGGACATACAAAACTAACAATCTGTAAAGAAACAGG
The DNA here is from genome assembly GCA_000434195.1 of Clostridium sp. CAG:780. Classification (GTDB taxonomy): domain Bacteria; phylum Bacillota; class Clostridia; order TANB77; family CAG-508; genus CAG-245. Next base: position 13,262 of record HF994472.1, on the reverse strand, counting down.
AAAGATTGCAACAGAGCATTGCCCTGATACAGAGGAAAAAACTTATGCTAAGAGACCAGAAAAAGAAGATACAACATTGTGGCGTACAAATGATGGTGGAAAATATGATGTACCAACAGAAACTTGTGATGTACATACAACGAAAGTCATAAAAATGCCAAACGTAATAGGCAAGACTAAGGACGAAGCGTCTAAAATCTTAAAAGACTTAGGATTAAAAGTAACAGTAGAAACAAAGTCTTCTCAAAAGAAAGACGGAGAAGTAATTGAACAAAGCAAAGCAGAAGGAACAACATTAAAAGCTGGCGATTCTGTTACTATAACTGTAAGCAAAAAAGCAAACTCAGGAGATTCAAAAAATGAAATACATGGAAATGAAATAGACAATCCAACTCCTGGGAAAAGCGAAAGGTAAAGGAGAAAATTAATTAATGAAATTAACTTTGTATAATACTCTTTCAAAAGAGAAAGAAATATTTAAGCCAATAGAAGAGAACAAAGTGAGAATGTATAGTTGTGGACCTACTGTCTACAACTATGCGCACATTGGAAATTTCAGAACATATATATTTGTTGATACTCTAAGAAGATTGATAAAATATAATGGATTTGAGTTAAAACATGTAATGAATATAACCGATGTCGGACACTTAGAATCAGATGCAGACGAAGGCGAAGACAAGATGGAAAAAGCTGCAAGAAGAGAAAACAGAGATCCATATGAAATTGCAAAATTTTATACAGATGCATTCTTAGCAGATATGGATAGGCTAAATATTCAGAGACCAGAAATCATTACAAAGGCAACAGATAATATAGAGCAAATGATAGAATATGTACAAGAAATAATAAAAAATGGATATGCGTATGAGACAAGTAAAGGAATATATTTTGACATATCAAAACTTGATAAATATCCAGTTTTATCTAATATATGCTTAGAAGACCAAAAAGCAGGAGCCAGAGTAGAAGTGGATCCAGAGAAAAAGAGCCCATATGATTTTGCACTATGGATAAAAGCTCCAGAAAATCATATAATGAAATGGGAAAGCCCTTGGGGACTTTCATATCCTGGTTGGCACTTAGAATGTTCTACGATGGGTAAAAGATTTCTTGGAGAAGTGTTTGACATTCATACAGGTGGAGTTGACCATATTCCAATTCATCATGAAAATGAAATAGCGCAAGCAAAAGGAGCAACTGGAAAAATACCAGCAAAGATTTGGATGCATTGTGAGTATCTGTTAGTGGACAATGGAAAAATGTCAAAAAGTTTAGGAAATACATATACAATATCACAATTACAAGAAAAAGGAATAGCACCATTGGCATTTAGATTATTCTGTTTTACAGCTCATTATAGAAATAAGCTAAACTTTACTTTTGAAGGTGCATATGGAGCTCAAAAGGCACTAGAAAGACTATATGAAGGATATATAAAACAACAAAATGGAACAGATGAAATAGATGATAGCAAAATAGCAGAATACAATGACAAATTCAATAATTTTGTAAATGATGATATGAATATTCCAGGAGCTATGGGAATAGTATGGGAAGTTATAAAAAGCCCACAAAAATCACATAAGCTTGCAGAATTGCTATTAAAATTTGATGAAGTCCTTGGATTGGATATGAAAAATTCTAAAAAATACTTAGAAGAATTCCAGAAGAGCAAAACAGAAGATTTGCCAGAAGAAATAAAACAATTAGTAGAAGAAAGAAAACAAGCAAGAGAAAACAAAGACTGGGCAAAATCGGATGAACTAAGAGACTTGATAACAAGCAAGGGTTACAGCATAAAAGATACCAAAGATGGAATAATAGTAAAAAAAGAAATATAAAAAAGAGGAGAACCATAATGGAAGCGAACGGCAAAAACATAAAAAAAGAAGGATTTTTTAAAGCTTTTATAAAAAGTATAAAAGACTTTGATAAATACGAAGATTTTGCATTAGAAAGTATAGGAAAAACAACTGTATATTTATTAAAATTAATTGCAATATTTACAGTGGTTATATCATCCTTAACAACATATAGGTTCTCCAAAGCATTAAATAAAATAACAGCATATTATGATGACAATATTTCACAACTATCTTATGAAGATGGAGTATTGGAAATAAACAATAACCAAAAAGTAGAAGCAACAGTTGATGATATATACCAAAACGTGATAATAGATACATCAGAACTAAAAAATGAACAGATTGAAAAATATAAAGAAGAACTACAAAATAAAAATGGTGGATTCCTGCTACTAAGAGACAAATTTTTATACAAAAACGAAATGGTTCAAGGAATCACAGAAAGAAATTACAAAGACTTATTAGAGCAAAATAACATACAAACATTGGACAAGCAATCAATAACAAACATGATAGTAGAAAATCAGACTAAAATCTATATAGTAACATTTGTAACAACTTTTATATTAACATTCTCGGCATTCTTTATAAGTGTATTATTAGATGCACTAGCACTGGGAATATTAGGATTTATTATAGCAAGAGGAGTAAAAATGAAGTTAAGATATGGAGCAGCATTCAGTGTTGCAGTCCATTCACTAACACTTCCAATTGTACTAAATATAATTTATGCGATTATAAGAGAATTTACAGGATGTACAGTAAAATATTTTCAAACAATGTACACAGCAATAGCTTGTATTTATGTAGTTACTTCAATACTTATAATTAGATCTGATTATATAAAACGACAAAACGAATTAGAGAAAATAAAATCAGTTCAAGAAAGAGTAAGAGAAGAATTAGAACTACAAAGACAAAAAGAAGAGGATGAAGAAGCAAAGAGAAAAGAAGAAGAAGAAAAAGAAAACCAAAGGCAAAAAGAAAGAAAACAAAAAAAGGGCAAAGACATTCCGAGTATAGGAAGTAAGCCAGAAGGCAATAATGTCTAGAAGGAGATGATAGTATTGAGTAATAAAAAAAGACCTGAGAATGATAAAACAAAAAATAACAAAGAGCAAACAAAAAAGATTCTTTCATATATTTTAATAGCAATATTATCTTTAGTATTAGTAGGAACAATAGTATGGGGAATAATAAAAGATAATAAAGATAAGGATGTAGTAAAAGAAAATGAAATAACATATACAGACTTAATAAAACAAATAGATGAAGGCAATGTAGAAAAAGTAAGAATGACAGTTGGTAGTACAACAGTAAAAGTAAATATTAAAGGAGAAGAAAAGCCAAAGACCTCAATCATACCAAGCACACAAGCATTTGTTGAGCTAGTTCAAAACAAAAAGTTAGAAGGAAACAACATAGAATTAGTACAAGTAAAACCAAACTTTTTATTAGCGTTAGGCGACAAAATATTCACAATATTACCAACAGTTCTAATGGCTATATTATTTGTAATACTAATAAAAATGCAAGGGCTAGATGGTAAAGGCAAATTCTATGATGCAACAGAGGAAGATGTAAAAACAACATTTGATGATGTTGCAGGACTAGATGAAGAAAAACAAGAAATGATAGAAATAGTTAGCTTCTTAAAGAACCCAGACGAATTCTACAAAATGGGAGCAAAAATTCCAAAAGGAGTATTGTTATGTGGAAAGCCGGGAACAGGAAAAACACTAATAGCAAAGGCAATAGCAGGAGAAGCAAATGTACCGTTTATCACGATGAATGGCTCAGAATTTACAGAAATGTTTGCAGGACTAGGTGCTTCAAGAGTAAGAAAACTATTTGAGAAGGCTAAAAAAGTTTCTCCAGCAATAATATTTATAGACGAAATAGATGCAGTTGGTTCTAAGAGATCAGAGGGTGGAAGCGCAGCCGACCTAGACAATAACCAAACACTAAATCAATTATTGGTAGAGATGGATGGATTCGATTCAGATCACACAGTAATAGTATTAGCTGCAACAAATAGACCAGAAATGCTAGACCAAGCATTGTTAAGACCAGGCAGATTTGACAGACAAATAACAATAGCTCTTCCTGATATGAATGGAAGAGAGGCAATCTTAAAGATACATGCAAAAGACAAGAAATTGGCTCCAGATGTAGATTTAAGAGCAATAGCAGGAGATACAGCAGGATTTACAGGAGCAGAACTTGCTAATATACTAAATGAAGCAGCAATAATAGCAACTATAAACAAACAAGAAGCTATAACAAACAAAGACATAGATGATGCATTAAAGAAAGTAACAGTCGGAGTAGAAAAGCATAGCAGAATAATGTCAGACAGAGATAAAAAAATAACAGCATATCACGAATCTGGACATGCAATAGTAAGTAGATTCTTGGAAACACAAAAAGATATAAAAGAAGTATCAATAATTCCAAGAGGAGTTGCTGGCGGTTATACAATGTATAAAACAAATGAAGATAAATATTATATATCTAAAACAGAAATGCTAGAAAAAATGATTGCATTACTAGGCGGAAGAGCTGCAGAAAAAATAATTTTCGATGATATTTCAACAGGAGCAAGCAATGACCTAGAAGTAGCGACAAATGTGGCTAAAGACATGATTATAGTATATGGAATGAGTGAGAAATTAGGACCTATTAGTATTAACATAGAAAGAGATCCATATCAAATGCAACTATATGGAAATAATATGGAAAACGAAATAGGACAAGAAGTAAGAACAATGGTAGACACAGCGTATGTAAAAGCCCAAACTATATTATTAGAACACATGGACAAATTACATGAACTAGCAAACTTATTAATACAAAAAGAAGTTATATCATCAGAAGAATTTAATAAATTATTTGAATAAAATAGAACCTCCCAAGAGAAGCTTGGGAGGTTTTTTAGTTATATAGATTATAAGAAAGTGTAACCAGACTTGACTTTAGAATCAACTTCGACGTTAAAAGTACTATTTTGATAATTATCTAGCCAATTATAATTATCCCAATCTTGAAGAGTAACAAAATACTTTACAGCATACCTTCCAAATCCATCTATATCAGAATTATATTCCTTTGCAGTTTTGTATAGATACTCCGAAATGATTTTTTGAAAATAATTATTGCAAGCTTCCTCAATAAGATCAATGTGTTCAGGAGTGAAGTAATTTGCTTTATCAAGAGAAGCCTTTTCAGTTGTGGAAATAATCTTTACTTTTAACTTTATCTTAGAAGAAACATATGGGGTACCATTTACAAACTTAACATTATTTTTAGTATTATGCGCAATTCTAACATTTACATCTAAATTCTCGGAATCGCCAATCGGATTTGGAATGCTGATATTACACGACTTCAAATCATTGGAAACAATCAAATGACAAATAGACTCCAAACCAGTAAGCTCGCCTACGAGAGTGTCATATCTAAAAACTGCAAGTCCCATATTTTCAAGATTGCCAGAAGAACTTATTGGAGATTCGCCAGCTTTATAAGAGCTGTCTTTATTTGTTAAATCTGTGGAACTTTTATTGCTAGAACTTTCGCCAACAGACAGATTAGTTGTATCGCCTGTATTAATAGAGCCAAGAATTGCAACAGGTTGCATAAAATGATCTACTTGATTAGAAAAAAAGTTAAGCAAAGAAATATTCTGAGTATATCCAGTATATTCACTTGAAACTGATGCAACATCATAATATCTAGAAGAAAGAGACTCAAGTAAAGGACTAGAATGTTCCAAAAAACTTTTGGCAGAACATTTACTAACAACAATGTTAGCCTGAGAACTTACCTCAACACTATTCAATAAAGTGTATAAATATGTTGACAACCCTTTAGAAGCTACTTCTTCAGAAAAAACAATAACTTTACAATGTCCCATATTAAGCTTTTTACTAATATAACTATTAAATAAGTTTATACCAGATTCTATGGATGAACACTCTATCGAATTTACAATATTGTTAGAAGACTGACTTGAACTACCAGACTTTTCAGAGCTTCCACCTGGCTTAGCAAGTTGCACACTAAGTTCAATGTTATTATTCTTACCAACATCAATTCCTAATGCGAGAACATAAGAAAGTTTATCAATATTATTTGTGCTATAAACACCAGAAAAAGCAATAGCGGACACAGCGATTATAATACATATAACAAATATAGTTCTAAAACTTTTTAAAATCTTCATATTTAAAACTCCTATTCTTTAAGAACGTCATAATCATTTTTGTGAACCTTTTTATACTTTATATTTGCAAAAATCAATATAAGAGGTAGCAATATAAAAAGTAAAGGACCAGAAATGTATTTATAAGCAAAAAGCCACCAATCACGAACTTGCATAATACTTTGCGGAATCAGGCTTGTAAGGAAAAGCAAAATCCCAATAGGTATTATCAAAGGCTTTACGTGTCTTACCTTTAAAAGTTTTTTTACAATTTGTAGAAGGAACAAACAAGCAACATTTAAATAAGACATAATCGAAATAATCCAAGTAAACACAAATATGGATTCAGGATGTTGCACATATTTTCCAAAGTCATTATTAGAAAGCAATAAATATAGAGGAGTTATCTTTCTGATTTTTGTACTAAAAGAAAACGGAAGTAGCAAGGTTACAATAGAAAGAATAAGAAGAAGCCCGGCAATAACAGTTGAAATGATACTAATCTTCTTAAAATCTGTCTTATTCTCCAACATAGGAGGCATTAAATATAAAATAACAAGCCCATTAAATGCAAAAATATCAGAAAGGCCAACAACAAAAGTTTGATAAGCTCCATAACCAAGTATAGGAAAAATTCTTTGTATAGTTATAGAAGGAAACACAAATATGCAAACTAATATAATTCCAGCAATAATAGAAAAACATAGCAATACATTGGAATTTATTATACTCTTAGAACCAACCAGATTTGCCACAACACATACTACAATAAAGAATGCCAGAATATATGTGATTGGTACATCAGGGAAATATAAAATTCTCAAAATTTCAGAAAAGTCTCTTAAAAGAGTAAAAGTAAAAAATATAAAATAGCAAATCAAAACAACACCAACAAGATTTTTAAGAAATTTCCCACCTAAAAATTCGGAAATATCAATAATATCTTTACCTGCGAATCTTCTGAACAATTTCGTGATAAGAAAAACAAAAAGCAGAGTAATAATACATATATAAATAACATTTAAAAGCGCAGCAGACCCACAAGACATAATAATTGCTTGAGGAAGACTGATAGTTAATCTATTAATTACAACTATTAAAACTAAAGCAATAGCTTCAACTGTACTAACTTTATTGACACTCAAAGTAAAACTCCTTTATACAAAAATTTGAATTTTCAAAGGACTCATAACCTTATCTTTTATTATATCTCCATTTCATACTTATATCATCTTGAATCTTTGGCCTCTTAGACTTAAGAAAGCTAGGACGAGCTTCTCTTTTCCAAGTAGGAGCTAAAATAGTACCATTACCGGTTCTAGTTTTTTGAAACATATTAATTTCAAAAAAATGAACTCCAAAAGACTTTAAATTGCATAAAACAATTAGATGAATGCAGAAACCTGCTGCTAACCCTAAGAATCCTGCAATAGCGCCTAAAATAATATAAAAGAAACGCATAATTCTAAAATGAAATCCTAGCGAGAAATCAGGAACAGCAAAAGAACATATAGCAGTAATAGACACTATAATGATAAGTATCGGACTTACTACATTTGCCTCAACTGCTGCCTGTCCCAAGATTAAAGCGCCTACAATACCAATGGTAGGACCAATAGGAGACGGAACTCTAATACTAGCTTCTCGTATAAGCTCAAAAGAAAATTCCATAACGAGAATTTCAAATAGAATAGGAAAAGGAACACTCTCTCTTGAAGCAACGATTGCAAACAGCAATTCTGTTGGAATGACTTCTTGATGAAAGTTAGTAATAGCAATGTAAAGACCTGGTAAAAACAATGAAATTACAAATGCAATAATTCTTAACACTCTTATAAAATTTGAATATTGATGTTTTAAATTCAAATCTTCGGAAGAATCAAGAAAGTCTGAAAATATAGCAGGTGCAACAAGTGCATAAGGACTTCCGTTTACTAAAATTACAACTCTACCAACAAAGAGTAGATTACAAGCTCTATCAGGTCTTTCGGTAGAAATCATCTGAGGAATACTCGAATTATCATCATCTTGAATAAGCTGTTCTAATTGTCCAGAAGAAATTAAATAATCAACACCAAGATTATTAATACGATATTTAACTTCAGCAACTAAATCGGAATTAGCAACATTCTTTAAATAACAAACTGCACAAGGAGTTTTGCTAATTTTACCAACATTAATGGACTCAATAATTAAATTTTCATTGTTAACATAGCGTCTTAGCAAAGAAGTATTAGTACGCAAATTTTCTGTAAAGCCAACTTGAGCACCTCTAATAACGATTTCATTTTCCGGATTTCCAAGACCACGTTGACTAAAACCTTTGACCTCTATATCAAAAGCAAAATTTATAGTATCTAAAAACAATGCACAATTACCAGCATTAATACCGGCTATAATATCATCAAACTTAGTGAACTTATTTACAGCATTCTGAGGAAGCAAACAAGTAGAAATATATTCTAAAATGTCGAATTTCTTTACTTTTCTAACAGTAATATTATTAGTCTTAACTTCAGATAAGACTCTATTCTGAGAACCGTCAAAAGAATTGGCAGTGTTCTTTAACATCAAAGGCTTTAAAATGAAATTATTAATCATATCAGCATTAATCATACCATCAATAAAAACAAGAAAAGCCCTGTATTGCTTGCCCCTAGCGTTTAAAGTAAATTCACGAATAATAACGTCAGAATTAACCATACTATTAAATCTAACTTTAATATATTCTAAATTAACATCCAAAGACTGAAAAACAGTATCTTTGCTAGTATCAAAACATTGCAAACTCTCATTTGTAAGTTCTAGATTTTCGGTGCTAGAAGGAAAGGTTGTACTTTTGTCAATCACAACAGAATTTGTAGTTTCTCCAATAGTAAAATCATAATCTGTTGGATTGTCTTCATAAAAGATTTTATGAAGATACTGTTTAACAGAGTCGACAATAGATGAAATGCTCTTTTGATTATTTGGCTTTGTGCTAATTTTATTTTCTTTCAAGATAAGCCTCCATAAAAAATATTTATAATAGTTTTTACTAAAAATATAAAAATATGTAAAAAAATTATGCATAACTTTAAAACTGTTTAATATACATTAAATAAAGTTAATTGTACAAACAGATTAAACAATTGAAAATTTTAAGGAGGTAAATAAATCAATGAAAGATAATATGTTATACCAAGATATAGCACAAAGAACAGACGGAGATATTTATGTTGGTGTTGTTGGACCTGTAAGAACCGGAAAATCTACATTTATAAAAAGATTTATGGATTTGTTAGTAATTCCAAATATTGATAATGAATATAAAAGAGAAAGAGCACAAGATGAATTACCACAAAGCGCTGGTGGAAGAACAATAATGACAACAGAGCCAAAATTTGTGCCAAATGAAGCAGTTGGAATAACGGTTGGAGATAATATAAAATTAAATGTTAGATTAGTGGATTGTGTAGGATATCTAGTAAATAATGCCATAGGCTATTTAGAAGATGATATGCCAAGAATGGTAAAAACTCCGTGGAATACAGAAGAAATTCCATTTGAAGAAGCGGCTGAAATCGGAACAAGAAAAGTAATAAAAGAACATTCGACAATAGGAGTGTTAGTAACAACGGATGGAAGTGTAACAGACATTCCGAGAGAAGACTATATTGGCGCAGAAGAAAGAGTTGTAAAGGAACTAAAAGAATTAAATAAACCATTTATAATAGTGCTTAATTCAAGTGAACCAGAATCAGACTATACAAGAAGTTTAGCGGCAAAATTACAAGAAAAATATGATGCACAAGTGGTACCAACAGATTGTGAAAACTTATCAAGAGATAAAATAGATGAAATATTTGGCAGAGTGTTATATGAATTCCCAATAGACAGAGTTAACATTAGTTTCCCAAGATGGGTTGATGGACTTCCAGAGGATCATTGGTTAAAAGAAGAATTATATGATGAAATAAAAAACACTTTTAAAGATGTATCAATACTAAAACAAATAGACAATAGAATTACAAATCTTCAAGACACAGATGTAATATCAAATAGTGTAATAAATGAAATACAGCTTGGAACGGGAAGCATAAACATTACAATAAATCTACTAGATAATTTATTCTATAAGGTACTAACTGAAATATCAAAGGTTCCAATTACAAATGAAGGAGAATTGTTCTCGACAATGATTTCATTTGCAAATGTCAAAAAAGAGTACGACAAAATAGCAATAGCGTTGCAAGAGGTAAATACAAAAGGATATGGAATAGTCAGTCCATCAATAGACGAACTAATACTAGAGGAGCCAGAAATGGTAAAACAAGGTTCACGTTATGGGGTTAAACTGAGAGCAAAGGCTCCATCAATACATATGATAAGAGCAGATATAGAAACGGAAGTATCTCCAATAGTTGGAAGCGAAAAACAATCACAAGAGCTTGTGGAATATTTACTTTCAGAATTTGAAAGTGATCCAAAGAAAATATGGGAGTCAAACATATTTGGAAAAAGTCTACACGAGTTGGTAAACGAAGGATTACAAACAAAATTATTAAAAATGCCGGAAGATGCACAAGAGAAGCTACAAGAAACATTAGAAAGAATAATAAATGAGGGAAGCGGAGGATTAATTTGTATAATTTTGTAAAAAAATCCAATAAAGGCTTTAAAAATAAAGCAAAATGTGATAAGATATAAGTATCAATTATAAAGGAGGGACCAAACTTTGAAAGGCAAAGACTATCGGTTGCGCAAGATATTGTACCAGCTGAGAAGTTTGCAGGCCAAGAAAGTAAAATCTGTTCAGTGGAAGCTTAAGCAGGAGCAGTTGGAATTTCTGAGTGAGTACTTTGAAATCAGACCATTTCTGTATATCGTGAACACTCGGAGATTCAGGAACATCTACAACATCAAAAACAGTTTGATTAAGAGAATCCATTATGCCAACAAAAGTGGCAAAAGTCAAATGGTTGGCAAGTTCTCGAACGAAGAACTTAAAACTTTGCAACAGTTCCAAATTCCGTATAAGCCGTTTAAGTATACAATTTATCTGAGCGATTAAATCCCATAGCAAGAGGCTCCAAAGTGGAGCCTCTTTAAATATTGCTAAAATACTTGAATACTCAAAGCAGTTGTGATATTATATACACAAAACAAAAAGCAAATTTATATTATATAATAAACAACAAGGAAAGGAGAGTATTGTGCAAAAGCTCAATACACGAAAAGCATGAATATATTAGAACAAGCAAAAAAACTATTAAAGGAAAATAACCAAGATAAATTATTAAATATGATGGACAAAATGAGCGAAGATAAGAGAGAAAAATTAGCACAACAAATAATAGACCTTGATTTTGTAAAATTAAATAACTTATATGAAGAAACGAAAGAAAAACCAGAAATACTAGAAAAGAAACTAGAACACATAAAATATGTTGATGAATATAAATTATCAGAAGACAAGTCAAAATTATACGCAGGCTTGGGAGAAGAGATAATAAAAAATAACCAATATGCAGTAGTAACAATGGCTGGTGGTCAGGGAACAAGACTTGGACATAAAGGACCAAAAGGAACATTTAAAATAGATGTAAAACCAGAACCAAAATATCTATTCCAAATATTAGCTGAAAACCTAGAAAGAGCAAATAAAAAATATGGAGTGATATTACCTTGGTACATAATGACAAGCACAGAGAACAATAAAGAAACAGTAGAGTTTTTCAAAAATAATAATTATTTTGGATATGATGAATCAAAGGTTAAATTCTTTATTCAAGGAAATCTACCATTACTATTCAAAGATGGCCAGTTAGTTCTAGATAAAGATTATAGTATAAAACTAGCAGCTGATGGAAATGGTTGTATATACAAGGCAATGGCTGAAACAGGAATAATCTCAGAAATGAGAGAAAAAGGAATCAAATGGATTTTTATAGGATCAGTAGATAATGTATTATTAAATATGGTGGATCCAATATTAATAGGACTTACAATAAATCAAAACAATGAAATAGCTTCAAAATCTATTGCAAAAAAAGATCCAAGTGAAAGAGTTGGAGTATTTTGTAAGGCAAATGGAGTACCATCAGTTATAGAATATAGTGAGTTACCAAAAGAAATGGCAGAACTAAGAGATGAAGATGGAGAGCTTTTGTATGGAGAAGCTCATATAATGTGCAATTTGTTTAGCATAGAAGCATTAGAAAAAATATCAAAACAAAACTTACCATATCATGTAGCAGACAAGAAAACAAATTATATGAATGAAAATGGGGAGTTTATTGAGGTGACAGAACCAAACGCATATAAATTCGAAGCTTTTATATTTGATGCATTTAACTACTTTGATAACATATCAATACTAAGAGGAAAAAGAGAATGTGATTTTGCTCCAGTAAAAAATAAAATAGGAAATGATAGCCCAGAAACAGCAAGAGAATTATACAACAATTACTGGAACAAATAGAGAGGAAAAGAATATGGAAAATTGTAAAATTGTAAATTTATATAATTTAGATGAAACAATAGCAAAAGACTTACTATTAAAATTCACATACCCTTGGGAAACTTTACCACACATAAAAGATTACATACTAGAGATTGGAAATACTCTTCCAAAAGAAGAATATGATAAAGTGGGTGAAGACGTGTGGATTCACAAAACAGCAAAAGTATATGAAACTGCATATATACATGGGCCTGCTATAATTTGTAAAGATGCAGAAATAAGACACTGTGCATTTATTCGTGCAAATGCAATAGTGGGAGAAGGAGCAGTTGTAGGAAACTCAACAGAATTAAAAAATGTAATATTGTTCAATAAGGTACAAGTTCCACATTATAACTATGTTGGAGATTCAATATTAGGATACAAAGCTCATATGGGAGCTGGATCAATAATGTCTAATGTAAAATCAGATAAAAAATTAGTAGTTATAAAAGATGGAAAAGAACAAATAGAAACAGGAATAAAGAAAATAGGAGGAATGCTGGGAGATGAAGTAGAAGTGGGATGTGGCAGTGTGCTAAATCCAGGAACAATAGTCGGAAAACATACTAACATCTATCCATTATCATCAGTAAGAGGCGTAATACCAGCAAACAGCATATATAAAAATAAAAACGAAATAGTAGAAAAATATTAAAATTAAAGTCGAGCAAAATTGTACTGAACCCAAAAAGTTGGACAGTAT
>HF994471.1 GCA_000434195.1 Clostridium sp. CAG:780 | reverse complement strand
ATAGAAAAGATCAAGAAAGATTTTATTATAAGAAAGTATTTTGTAGTTTTGAAGATTTAGTAAATAGAGCTAAATATTGGATAAAAGAATATAATAATTTTCCAATGAGACCGTTAAAATGGCTTAGCCCAAGAGAAAAATATTTAGAATATATAAATAGTTAAAGTTCAAAATTATCATATCAGGTATTTCAACACTAGTGATATCAAATGAGTGTGACATATGTTTGACAAACCTACATAAAAAGGTACGAATTCACACAATGTTCATTGAATTATTGGGAAAATAATGATAAAATATTTTTGCAAATAAAAAGTTGAAAGGAACGTAAAAAATGAAAAAAGCCTTAGTAAAAGATAGTATAAGACAAATAAAAAACACTTTTAAAAGATTTTTATCAATTGTTTTAATAGTGTTTTTAGGTGTAGGCTTTTTTGCAGGAATAAGAGCTACAAGCCCAGACATGAAAGATACGGTAGACACATATTACGATTTGCAAGATGTAATGGATATAGAAGTTCTTTCAACATTGGGATTAACCCAAAATGATATAGAAGCCTTAAAAGATGTTGAAGGAATTAATGAGGTAGAAGGCAGTTATAGCTTTGATGCTACTGTAAGCAATGAGGAAAAAGAATTTGTTATCAAAGTCAAGGCAATACCCGAGAATATAAACAAAATCAAGTTGATGAACGGAAATCTCCCACAAAATAGTGATGAGGCAGTGGTGGAAGAATCGTTTTTAATTGGTACAGGATATAAAATTGGGGATTATATAGAATTAAACCCAGAAAAATTAGAATTAGGACAAGATGAAAATACAGATGTAATAAATCAAAAGAAGATAAAAATAGTAGGAGTTGTAGAATCTCCTGAATATATATCTAGATCAAGAGGAACAAGTAAATTAGGTGCAGGAAGCATCAATTATTATATGTTCATACCAAGAGAAAATATAACTATGGACGTATATACAGCTGCATATATAACAGTGGATGGGGCAAAAGAGCTTGCAACGTATAATCAAGATTATAAAGATTTAGTATCACATGTAAAAGATAATGTAGAAGCAATTTCGGATGAGAGAAAACAGGCAAGATATAACGAAATTATAGAAGAAGCAAATAAAAAATTAGATGATGCGCAAAGCGAATATAATGACAAAAAACAAGAAGCAGAAGAAAAAATAAATGATGCTGAAAATCAAATTGAAGATGCGAAAAGACAAATAAGAAATGCACAAACAACATTGGAAAATAACATAGCTAGTACAAATAATAAATTTAAAGAGGCAGATAATCAAATAAAAGAAGCAGAAAGTCAAATACAGAATGCAAAAATACAATTAGAAAATCAAAGACAACAAATAGAAATGATGCCCGAATCACAAGAAAAAGAATATGCAAAACAACAATTAGAATTGGCAACAAAACAGATAGAACAAAATGAAGCAAGTTTGAGTAATCAAAAAGCAGAACTAGAAAGTAACAAGAAGAAAGCAGAAAATGAATTTGCATCAGCTAGAAGAAGAATAGAAAACTCAAAAACAGAAATCTCGGAAAATGAATCAAAGCTAGAAGATTCAAGAAAAGAGGCAAATGAAAAATTAGAAGAAGCACAGCAAAAAATAAATGATGCAAGGGAAGAAGTAAACAAAATAGAGAAACCAACTTGGTATATATTAGACAGAAACTCTAACTATGGATATGCAGAATATATACAAGACACAGACAGAATAGCCAATATAGCAAAGGTATTCCCAGTAGTATTTTTCCTTGTTGCAGCACTAATCAGTTTAACATCAATGTCAAGAATGATAGAAGAACAAAGAACTCAAATAGGAACACTAAAAGCACTTGGATACAACAAAGCACAAATATCAATGAAGTATATAATTTATGCACTTCTTGCAACAATAATTGGTGGAGTAACAGGAATGTGTGTGGGATTTAAGTTGCTTCCAAGAATAATCACAATGATGTATCAAATGATGTATACTCTACCAGATGCAGACTGTGTATTTAGACTAAAAATAGGAATTGTAGGACTTGTATTTGCACTAGTATGCACAATAGGAGCAACAATTTACACTTGCATCAAAGAGCTAATAGAAAAGCCAGCAACGCTAATGTTACCAAAAGCACCAACTCCAGGCAAGAGAATACTATTAGAAAAAATAACATTTATATGGAAAAGAATGAAATTCACAAACAAAGTAACAGCAAGAAATTTATTTAGATACAAGAAAAAGTTTTTAATGACAGTGATAGGAGTAGCGGGTTGCACATCATTAATAATAGCAGGTTTTGGAATAAGAAATGCAATTGGAAATATGATACCAGATCAGTTTGGTGAGATATTTAAGTATGATGGGACTGTTAGCTTAAAAGATGACCTAGATCTAGAAGAAATAGCAAATGAAGAAAATAAAATAAAAGATATTGAAAAAGTATCGAAAACATTAACTTGTTATATGACAGCAGTGGAAACTACTCAAATGGAAAGTACACAAACTATAAATCTGATGGTGACAGATAAAATAGACGATTTAAAAGAATTTGTAAATCTAAGAGCTAGAAATAACAAGAAGAATGAGTATACGTTAGGAAATGATTCTGTAATAATATCAGAAAAACTTGCCAAGTTATTAAATGCCAATGTTGGAGATAAAATAACAATAAAAGATACAGACGACATAGAAAAAACAGTAACAGTTGGTAATATAACGGAGAACTACATATATCATTATATGTATATGTCAAGCGATTTATATAATTCAATATATGGAGAAAATGAATATAAACCAAATACGATTCTAATAAAAGAAGAGCAAGGAATTACACTAGAGGAAGAAGATGATATAGGAAAAACAATTCTAGCAGATGAAAACAATGTAGTAGGAGTGACTTTCTTATCATCAACCAAAGACGTATTCTCAATGGTAATGGATAAAATGCAACTAGTAGTATATATTCTAATAATTGCTGCAGGATTGCTAGCTTTTGCAGTATTATATAATTTATCGAATGTAAATATAAGCGAGAGAATAAGAGAACTTGCAACAATAAAGGTACTTGGATTCTATAACAAAGAAGTGTTTAACTATGTAGCAAAAGAAACAAGAATACTAACAATAATAGGAATATTACTAGGTCTTTTGGTAGGATATTTCCTAGCAATGTATGCTGTAAAAACTTGTGAATTAGATATGCTTATGTTTGATTACAATATAGGAATAATGAGTTTTGTATATGGAATAGTAATAACAATAGTATTTGCAGAAATAGTGAATATTGCTGTAAACCGTACATTAAAGAAAATAAGTATGACTGAATCCCTAAAAAGCATAGACTAAATTATTGGTAAAATTTGCTAAAAGTCTTGTAAATACGGGTAAAACGTAGTATAATAAACAGGCAATAAGCAAGGAAGGAAGAGACAAATGGCTTACATAGAATTTAAAAACGTAGTCAAAGAATATATAGTCGGAGAGAACAGCATCAAAGCATTAGACAATGCAAACTTCGAAATAGAAAAGGGAGAATTAGTTGTAATAGTAGGACCAAGTGGAGCTGGAAAAACTACAGCACTAAACGTTTTAGGTGGAATGGACAATGTAACTTCAGGAGAAGTCATAATAGATGGACAAAAAGTTGACAAATATTCGGAAAAAGAACTAACACATTATAGAAGAGAAGACATAGGATTTGTATTCCAATTCTACAATTTAGTACAAAATCTAACAGCACTAGAAAACGTAGAACTTGCAACTCAAATATGTAAAAAGCCACTAAATCCAAAAACAACAATAGAAAAAGTAGGACTAAAAAATAGAAAAGACAACTTCCCATCACAACTTTCTGGAGGAGAGCAACAAAGAGTTGCAATAGCAAGAGCAATAGCAAAAAATCCAAAAATATTATTATGTGATGAGCCAACAGGAGCGCTAGACTATAATACAGGAAAACAAATACTAAAATTACTACAAGATACATGTAGAAAAGAAAAAATGACAGTAATAATAATCACACACAACAGCGCAATAGCACCAATGGCAGACAAAGTAATACGTTTCAAAAACGGAAAAGCAGAAGAAATAATTATAAATAAAAAACCACAATCAATAGATGAAATTGAATGGTAAAGAACAAAGGAAATATAAAATATCATAAATAAAATATTTATATTTCCTTTTTGTGTGCTCAAAAACAATAAAATAAGTAAGGACATGAAAAATGAAAATAGCGTATATAAAAGAAAATCTTAGAAAAATCAGAAAAACAAAAAGCAGATTTATTTCACTAATGCTCATAGTAATGTTAGGAGTTCTATTCTTCTCGGGAATGAACTCTGTTTCGCCAGACATGGAAAACACACTAAACCAATATCTAAAAAACAACAACGTATCAGATATACAAATAATATCAGCATTAGGGTTCTCACAAGATGATGTTGAGGAACTAAGAAAGCTAAATAATGTGGTAGAAGTAAATCCGGGATTTTTATATGATGTAATTTTAGACCATGA
The DNA here is from genome assembly GCA_000434195.1 of Clostridium sp. CAG:780. Classification (GTDB taxonomy): domain Bacteria; phylum Bacillota; class Clostridia; order TANB77; family CAG-508; genus CAG-245. Next base: position 115,192 of record HF994471.1, on the reverse strand, counting down.
TGGAAAAAGACTTCCTGTTAGATTGAATTCCATAGAAAAAGAACAAGATGTCAATAAAATGCAAATAATAGAAGGAAGAAATATTGAAAACGATAAAGAATGTTTAGTAGACGAAAGACTAAGCACTATTTATAGTTACACAGTAGGAGATAAGCTGATATTTCAAAGCGGAACAGAAGATGATATAAACGAAGAAATAACAAATACAGAATACACAATCGTTGGAAAAGCTAGAACACCAGCTTACATATCAAAATTCTATGGCTCTACAAATTTAGAAAACGGAGAACTTATGGGATGTGTGTATGTTCTAAAAGACGTATTTAAATCAGACATATATTCAAATATATATGTAAAAACGAACATATCAAATGACATATTAAAAACTAGTGATGATTACAAAAAAGAGCTAGAGCCAATAGTAAAACAAGTCGAAAAATTAGGAGAGACAAGAGCCAAAATAAGATATGAAGAAATATACAAAGAGAATGTTGAAAAATTGCAAGAAGCAAAAGACAAACTTAATGATGCAAGAAATGAGTTGCAAGAAGCGAAAGACGCTTTGTATGATGCAAGAAATAAATTAAACGATTTGGCAAAACAAATATATGATGGAAGTGTAACACTAAGCCAGACAATAACTAGCACAGATGAGATATTCAAAAATTATGATGAGAAATTAAATACTGCAAAGGCAGAGATTGAAACAAACACAGCTGAATTAAATGATGCAGAAAAACAAATAGAAGAAGGAAAAAAAACCTTAGAAAATGCAAAAAAAGAATATCAAGAAAGCGAACAGCAATTACAACAACTGGACAATCAAATCAATCAAATTCTTTATACATTAGCAGGCATGGATAAAACATCAGGAGAATATGCAGTACTAAAAAGAAAGCTAACATACTTAGAAAACGTGTACTCTAAAGGCGCTGAAAAGTTGGCAGAAGCAAAGGAACAAATTGCAAAAAGTGAGCAAGAATTAAACTCAAAAATAAAAGAATTAGAGGAAGCAAAACAAAAATTAAATATAGCTCAGGAACAAATCAAAGCAAATGATAATGAATTAAAAATGCAAAAAACCAGCTATCTTGTTCAAATAAATGCAAGTAAAAACAGCTTAAATTATTATCAAGAAATCCTTAGAAAAGGAAATCTAGAATATTTTGACAAGCAAAAAGAATATCAAAAAGAATCAGAAAAAGCCATGAAAAAAATAGAAAAAAAAGAACAGGAAGTAAAAGACGCGGAAGAAACCTTAGAAAAATTAGATGGCAAATGGCACGTTATAGGGTTATATGACAACCAAGGATTTGTAGCATTCAAAAATGACCTAGAAAAAATAGGAATAATGGGAAAGGTTTTTCCAGTAATATTCTTTGTAGTAGCTGCACTAGTCTCGATTACAACAATAGCAAGAATGATAGAAGAAGACAGAATGACAATAGCAACAGAAAAAGCGCTAGGCTACAACAAAACGTATATAGTGGCAAAATATGTGTTATATTCATTGCTATCATCAACACTAGGATTGATTTTTGGAACACTGATAGGAAGCTATGTAATAACAAATGTGCTATTTTCAGCATATAGATCATTATACTCTATTCCAGACTTATTAATGAATGTAAATATTACATGTCTGGCAATAGCAACAATAATAACCTTTACGTCAACAGTAGTGTGTGCAATAATAGTTACAATAAAAGAGGTAAAAGGAAGCACTGCAGAATTAATGAGACCAAAAGCGCCAAGAGAAGGAAAACAAGTATTTTTGGAAAAAGTACCAGGATTTTGGGAAAGACTAAGCTTCTTATTTAAAATAAGTATAAGAAATATATTTAGATACAAACGTAGATTATTCATGACAATAATTGGAATAGCAGGATGTACAGCATTAGTGTATACAGGAATATCGTTAAAAAATTCGATAGACGAAATAGGTGGCAAACAATTTGGAGACATCAAATTCTACAACATGCAGATTAATTTAAAATATGATATGACAGATGAAGAAGTTGCCCAAGTAGTTGAAAACACTAGAAAAATAGAAGAAATTACAGATGCGAATGCTGTAAGAGAAAGATCGACAGATATTGTTGCAAATGGAGTGAATAAATCAATCTTCTATATGGTGGGAGAATCAGATGCGCTTCCAAAATACATAAAATTACAAAACAGAAAAAATAAAGAAAAAATAGACTTAACAGATGCTGGAATAATAATTACAGAAAAACTATCAGAAGAGCTAAAAGTAAAAGTGGGAGACACGGTAACACTAAAAAGTGGAGAAAAAGAAGGCAAAGCACAAATAATAGGAATTACAGAAAACTATTTATATAACTACATTTACATGACTCCTACTGTATATCAGGAAGTATATCATGAGCAAGTTCAATACAACGAAATACTAGCAAACACATTAGAAATAAACAACGAAAAAGAAAACGAATTAGCACAAAAAATAAAAGAAGACTCAAAAATAAGCGGAATAGTATTAATGAGAGTAATAAACGATGAATACAAATCAAGCTTAGGCGGACTTTCTAGTATAGTATTCTTATGTGTGGGATGTGCAAGCTTACTAGCTTTCATAGTATTATTTAATCTAAACACAATAAACATAGAAGAGAGAAAAAGAGAACTTGCAACAATAAAAGTATTAGGATTCTATAATAAAGAAGTATCAAGCTATGTATTTAGAGAAAACATAATATTATCAATAATAGGAGGAATAGTAGGATTATTCCTAGGAATGTTAATATTAGGACCAATAATGAAAAGCGCTGAAGTAGAGACAATATATCTTCCAATAACATTAAATTTCTTAACATTTGTATTATCATTTGCACTAACAATGGTATTTACAATAGTTACAGACAAATTAATGAATAGAAGACTAAGAAAAATTGACATGATAGAATCGCTAAAAAGCGTAGAATAATCAAAAAAATAAGTATGCAAAATCAAAGAAAATTGACGGAGCATACTTTTATTTTTAACTATTATATGATAATATTATATTCGAAGAATTGTAGGAAGGAATGGAAAGTAATATGAAAATTGGAATAGATTTAGGTGGAAGCCATATAGCAATAGGACTTGTAGATGACAATCTAGAAATAATAGAAAAAAGAACATATTACATGAATGATAGAGAAGCAGAAAAATTAGAAGACTACATAGTAAAATCAATTAAAGAGGGAATAAAAGAAATAACAAAAAGCGCAGACATAAAACTAGATGAAATAGAACAAATTGGAATAGCTGTTCCAGGAAACCCAAAAGGCGGATGCATAAAAAATGTAGTAAATTTACAAATAGAAGAATTTAACATTGTGGAGCAACTTGGAATAAAAAATATACCAGTCAAATTAGAAAATGATGGCAAATGTGCAGCACTTGCAGAAAAATATAACGGCTCACTAAAAGAATATAAAGACTGTGTGTTTTTATGTATAGGAACAGGAATCGGTGGAGCAGCATTTATAAATGATACATTTTTAAAACCAACGAGAAATTCAGGATTTGAATTTGGACATATGATAATAGAAAAAAATGGAGAACCATGTAAATGCGGTAACAGAGGATGCTTTGAAGCATATTGCTCAAAAAGAAAATTTAAACAAGAAATGCAAGAAATACTAAAAATAGATAGATATGTTGGAGCAAAAGAACTAACAGAAGAAATAGAAAAAAACATAGAGAAAAAAGCAGTAAAAGAGTTGTTAGATAAATACGTGAATAATTTAGCAATAGGAATATCAAACATCATAAATATACTAGAGCCAGAAGCTGTATGCATAGGTGGAAGCATGTCACACTATGAAGATTTGGTTTTAAATAAGTTAAGAGAAAAAATAAGTAGCGGAGAATATCTATTCAACAAAGAAAATCCACCCCAAATAATAGCGGCAAAAAACGGTAATGATGCAGGAATAATAGGAGCAACCTTGTTGTAGAAAGGACATTAAAATGAGTGTATATGAAGAAACACAAGCAATATTAAACACATATAAAATTCAAGCAAACAAAAGCCTAGGACAAAACTTTTTAATAGATGATTGCGTAATAGAAAAAATAATAGAATCTTCAAATATAGAAAAAGAAGATTTAATAATAGAAATAGGACCAGGATTGGGAGTCCTAACAGAAAGATTATTAAAAAAATCAAATAATGTAGTAGTTATAGAACTTGACAAAAAAATGATAGAAATACTGCAAAACAGATTTTGCCTAAATAGAAACCTAGAAATAATAAATAATGATGTTTTAAAAGTTGATTTGGAAAAATTAATAAAAAACAAAAAAGAGCAGACAAACATTAATAAAGTAAAAATAGTAGCAAATCTTCCATATTATATCAGTACGCCAATAATAATGAAACTACTAGAAAACAGGTTGGAAATTAGTGAAATAATAGTAATGGTACAAAAAGAAGTTGCGCAAAGATTGGGAGCAGAAACAGGAACAAGAGAAGCGGGAGCAATAACTTATGCAGTTGAGTATTATGCACAAGCAACACCGATAATAGATGTTCCAAAGGAATCTTTTATTCCAAGTCCTAAAATAGAATCACAAGTAATAAAATTAGAAGTAAGACAAAATCCAAAAATAGAAGTGGAAGACGAAAAATTATTATTCAATATAATACAAAAAAGTTTTATGCAAAGAAGAAAAACTTTGTCAAATGCGCTAATAAATAATAGAATATTAGATAGCAAAGAAGAAGTGGAAAAAATGTTTAAAACATTGGAAATACCAAGCAATGTAAGAGGTGAGAATTTAACCCTAGAAGAATTTGGAAAGATTGCAAATTATGTATACAAAAGATGAAAAATATGTTATAATAATATTTGTAGAAAATTGTAAGAAAGGATAACTATGAATCAGATTTTAGTAACAGAAAAATTGTATATAACACCAGAACTACGAAGAAAAAAGAACATGTACAAAGTAAGATTCTTTTTATCCGTTTTTTTAATCTGCGCATTATTATCTTTTTACATATATAAAGAAAATGACAGAATAAAAAGTGAAGAAGTTTCAAAAACATTATTAGAATCAATGGTAGCAAAAAACAATAATGAAGAAACTACGGACAATACAACAAAGAAGATAATTAATGATGTATTGATAATAGCACTAGACGAAAGGCAAACCGACACTGAACCAGAAGAAGCGCCACCGGTGGAAGAGCAGACATACACAACCGACTCAGGGGAAGATTATGAAGCAGAGGCAATTTTGAAAATACCTTGTATAGACTTAACATATCCGGTATTATCAAAAACATCTGATGAATTACTAAAAATATCACTAAACAAATATTGGGGAAACGGTCCAAACCAAATAGGAAATTATTGTATAGTAGGCCACAATTATGCAAGTGGTAAAATGTTTGGAAAACTGCATAGAATGGGAATTGGAGACACAGCTATATTAGAGAAAGATGGCAAGTCAGTTACATACGAAGCATATGACAAATTTGTTGTAGAGCCAGACGACGTAAGTTGTACCAGTCAATTAACTGGTGGAAGAAGAGAAATTACATTAATTACATGTTCAAATTACGGAACACAAAGATTAATAATAAAATGTAGAGAAATTTAAAACAAAATATTGACTTTTGTGAATTTATTAAATATAATGTAGTCAGAAAAAAACGAAGGAGGAATAAGACATGGCAAAAAAAGAAGAACCAGTAAAGACAATAGTATGGGTATTCTGGATTTTAATAGCTATTATAGGAGTTGGTATGCTATACACAGGAATACAAGGAAGCGTACTAGGAGATAACCTAACAACATCAATAATGCTAGTAGTAGTAGGAATTGTCTTATTATTTATTGGCTTAATAATGGTACTTGGAAAAGCTAATATTCATACAACTGAAATAATAGTCCACAAAAAAGAAGAAGAAAAAAAATAATAAGTACGAAAAAACAAATGCAAATTCTTAAGTACCAAAAAGGATACTTAAGAATTTATTATTTATAGAACATCTATACAGGAGGTCAATATGGAAAACAAGAAATTTTATGTAACAACACCAATATACTATCCAAGCGGAAAATTCCATTTAGGAACAGCATATACAACAGTACTAGCAGACACAGTAAAAAAATACAAAAAACAAAGAGGCTATGACACAAGAATGTTGACAGGTCTTGATGAGCATGGACAAAAAGTTGAGCAAGTTGCTATACAAAGAGGAATGACACCACAAGAGCATGTTGATGATATGGCACAAAGAGCTAAAACCTTATGGAAATTAATGGACATACAATACGATGACTTTATAAGAACAACAGAAGAGAGACATGTAAAAGTAGTACAAAAAATATTTGACAGATTCATGGAACAAGGAGATATCTATAAAGGCGAGTATGAGGGTTGGTACTGTATGCCTTGTGAAACATATTTTACAGAGACTCAATTAGTAGATGGAAAATGTCCGGACTGTGGCAGAGAAGTTAAGAAAATGAAAGAAGAAGCGTATTTCTTTAATATGAAGAAATACCAAAAAAGAATAGAAGAATTCTATGAGCAAAATCCTGACTTCATAACACCAGAATCAAGAAAAAATGAAATACTTAACAACTTTATAAAACCAGGACTAGAGGATTTATGTGTAACAAGAACAACTTTTGATTGGGGAATAAAAGTGCCAAAAGATCCAAAACACGTAATATATGTTTGGTTAGATGCATTAATAAACTATTTAAGTGCACTTGGCTATACAACAGATAACGATGAACTATTCAAAAAATATTGGCCAGCAGACCTTCAAATAGTTGGAAAAGATATAATAAGATTCCATGGAATATATTGGCCAATATTCTTAATGGCTTTAGATTTGCCTATATCAAAACGACTATATGCACACGGATTCTTGATGATGAAAGATGGTAAAATGTCTAAATCAAAAGGAAACGTCGTATATCCAGAAATGTTAGTAGAAAAATATGGACTAGATGCAACAAGATACTTCTTAATAAAGACATTCAAATATGGTCAAGACTCAATATTTACACCAGAAGACTTTGTAAATGCATATAACTTTGATTTATGTAACGACTTAGGAAACCTATTAAATAGAACAATAGGAATGATTAATAAATATTTTGAAGGTAAAGTTCCAAACTACAAAAATTCAGAATCAGAACTAGATAAAGACTTAGAAGAAACAGTTCAAGACAAAATAAAAGAATATGAAGAAAATATGGAAAGTCTACATTTCTCAAATGCATTAGAGAGTATATGGGCAATAATAGCAAAGACAAATAAATATATAGATGAGACAGCACCATGGGCTTTATCAAAAGAAGGAAAGAAAAAAGAACTAGAATCTGTAATGAGCCATCTAGTGGAAAATTTAAGGATAATAGCAATATTAATTAATCCTGTAATGTCACATACATCAGAAGAAATACTAAAACAATTAGGAATAAATGATCAGGAATATAAAGAATATGACACAATTTATGAATATGGCAAAGTAACAGAAGACCTTAAAGTAATCGAAAAAGGAGAGCCAATATTTGTAAGACTAGAAGCAGAAGAAGAAATTAAATATATACAAGATCAAATGAAAGTATAAAAAGTAATAAAAATAGAAATAAAAACATATATATTGATTAGTAACTTACGCGAGTTGGAGGGACAATATATATGTTTTTTGTTTTGAATAAGAAAAAAATAAATTCATATCTTTTATCGTTGGGAATGGTAGCAATACTTTTTACTGTATCTGTAATAAGTGCAAATAATTTAAAAACAGTTGATACCTCGACAAATATCATACAAAAAACAACAAACGAAATAGTGGCAAATGATGCTGTGCAATAACAAAAGTAATAAAGGAGAAAAACGATGCCTTTTATAGAGATAATTACAGACACCAAGAGTCAAATGCAACTAAATAAGAGCATAAAAAAAGAACAAGTGAATAATTGTGAAATACTTTATATAAAAGAAAAAAATATAGACAACATAAAAAATATAAAATTAGAAACATTAGTAGTTAACAAAGAGATTGAAGACATGGAGAAAATATCAAAAATAATTGAAAATACAAAAAACGTAATAATAAATTTAGATTTCAATAAAATCGAAAAGCAGAATAAATTTATATCATATGGGTATAATTCAAAAAGTGATATTACAATATCAAGCATAGATGAAGACGAAGCATTAATATATATTCAAAAAGAAATTACTAGTATATTTGGAAGAAAAATTGAACCACAGGAAGTAAAAGTAAAACTAAAATCTGATATAAATATATATAACATTATGATAATAATAGCCCTAAACGTGCTATATACTAGATAAAAACAGTAAAAATTTTAAAAAAATTCAAAAAAATCAACTTTTTATGTAGACAAAACCAAAAAATGGTAGTATAATAGGTAATGTAGGTTAGACAAAACTAAAAAATACAAATACTTTAAAAAAGTAAGAGGAGGAAATTAAAGTTGGATACAGTTTATTTAGAAAACAACCACATAGTATTAGTGGGAAAGGTAACTAGCGACAAAAGATTTAGTCATGAAATATATGGAGAAAAATTCTATGTATTTGATTTAAGCGTTCCACGTTTAAGTGGAAATTCTGATATTATACCAGTAACAATATCAGAGAGACTAATGGTAAATGGAGAATTACCATTAAACACAAAGGTCACAGTAGAAGGTCAATTTAGATCTTACAACAGTTATGGAGAAGGCAGAAACAGATTAGTATTAACAGTATTTGCTAAAAACGTAACACTATTAGAAGACCAAGAAAATGAAGTAGAAGCAAAAAAAGATTTCATTTCAAACGAAGTAACATTAATTGGTTACATTTGCAAAAAGCCAATTTATAGACAAACTCCATTTGGAAGAGAAATTTCAGACATATTATTAGCAGTTAACAGAGCCTATAACAAATCAGACTACATACCATGTATAGCATGGGGAAGAACAGCAAGATTCTGTGAAAATATGGAAGTTGGAACAGAAGTTAAGATTATAGGTCGTGTTCAATCTAGACAATACGAGAAAAAATATGAAGACGGAACAATCGAAAACAAAGTTGCATATGAAGTTTCAGTTGGTAGCTTAGAAGTAGTAAACCAAGACGGCGAAGAGAAAAAAGAAGAAACAACAGCAACAGAAGAAAATCAAGAGGCTATATAATTAGATAAAATGAAATAAATAAATTCCTTTAAGATAAGAAAGAAGTGTTTTTACAAAAGTAAAAGCACTTTTTTCTTTTAACAAACTCGATTGGTGTATAAAGTTACAGTATAATAATTTGGGAGGGATATAAGTATGATAGATCTACATATGCACACAAAATATTCAGATGGAAGCGATAGCCTTTGTGAGCTATTAACAAGAGTAGAAAATAAAAAACTAAATACAATATCAATAACAGACCACAACACAGCACTTGCTTATGAAGAAATGGAAAAAATAGATTTAAAAAAATACTATACAGGAAAAATAATACCTGGAATTGAGCTTAATACAAAAGTCTTAGGAGTTCCAATCGAGATATTAGGATATGGTATAGATTATAAAAAAATGAATGAGTTGGTAAAAACAGTATATATACCAGCAAATGAAAGAAATAAAATAGAAGTAGAAAGATTGTACAATAAATGTGTAAAGGCAGGAATGAAGATTGATGATGATTGCTTAAGTAGATTTGATAGTACTTCATTTGCATCTAAATTTATACATTCAGAAATAGTAAAATATGAGGAAAATAAAAATATAGTATCAGAAGATGCTTGGAATGATACAAAAGTGTTCTATAGAAAATATATGTCGAACCCAGAAGGAATATTATATGTAGAAATGGACGACTTTGTCCCAGAATTTAATACAGCTGCTGATTTAGTTAGAAAATCAGGTGGACTTGTATTTTTACCACACATATTTGAATATAGGGAAAACTCAAGAAAAATATTAAATTACATATTAGAAAATTACGAGATAGATGGAATAGAATGTTTTTATACAACTTTTTCTAAAGAGCAAACAGCAGAAGTTCTAAACATTTGTAAAGAAAGAAATCTATATATATCTGGTGGAAGTGATTATCATGGAAAAAATAAACCAGGTGTTGATGTCGGAAGTGGGTTTGGAAATTTACAAATAAAAGATGAGATAATAGAAGACTGGGTAGAAAATATAAAGATATATAATTAAAGAAGGAGAACTACATGAAAAAATCAACATTAACATTTTTAGGAAGAGATTCTGGATTTGGCAGAGAAAATAACTCAGTATATGTGGAAATAGATGATAAATTGGTAATAATAGATTAATGAAGGAATATTTAGAAATAACAGGAACGCCAGAAGAAGCATACACATTACAAGAAGAAAAAGAATATGTTGAAATTATAAAAACTGAACATACAAAATATTTAGATGCATATGGATGATAAGGAATATATCAAACGAATAACAGAAAGTGAGTTTTTTACAGAGTAAAGGAGAACTATAAGAATAATGAAAATCCAAGAATTGTAGGAACATCACATATCGGCGACTTAATAAGTATAATAAAAGAAAGAGAGAACAAAAAAGATGGAGTTGGAATCAAAAATTACATTAAGTTAGGAGAAAATGAAATAATAGATTATTGATATAAACACGCGAAAAATAAAGAAATATAGAACTTATATAAAAATAGAAGAATTGACATAATACTCTAAAAATGGTATAATATAGGTACATTAATTTTTTTTCAAAAGGGAGGGCTTTCCGTGATTACGACGAAACGGTGCATTTTGATTGCAGAAAAATGTGAATTTTTGGAAAGATTTGAAGCAACTGAGTTTGCTGATATTTCTGAGATTCAGAATGTGTGGAAGAGAAACAAAACTCCGATTATTTCGGATAAACTTGCGGCAAACAAACTGGCAGGATATAATGTCCTGAATGTTCCAGAAGAAATTATTGGCAATGTGGAAGAATTTACAAATTTCTGCCATGAAAATGGTTTTGAATGTGGTGAATTCATTAGCGGAATTACCTATGACACTGCACAGGAAAGATGCTTTATGTGCGAACTGGCAAGACATCGTGGAATGGGTGATTTGGTTCGGTACAATCAGTATGTTGAAAAAACTGTTGACTGTATCATTTATGAGACGGAAAATTTCTACGTGACCTCGGAGCTGGGAGCTCTGAAATTGGGATACCTTATGATTGTTCCTAAAGAGCATATCCTTTCGGTGGCTCAGTTTCCGGAGAGACTTTTTGATGAATATCAGGAAGTAAAGGAAGATACCGAAAAGATGTTGAAGGTGGCCTTTGACGGTTCTAGTGTAACCTTTTGGGAGCACGGATCTGGTCCGAGTGGCAAAACTTCTCACAAGAAATCCATTGTTCATGCACATACTCATGTTGTAGTGGACTTTGAACTGAAAGAAAAGTATCAGGATATGGTACAGCTTCGGCCGTGTTTTGACATTACTGAAGCAAAATATGTTCACTACTTTTCTTATCAGGAAGGAAGCAAAGGGCAGTTGATGATTTCGATGGATCCCAGTGTTTATATTCAGCGCCAGTATCCTCGCCAGATTATGGCTGATGAGTTGGGGTTTGCTCCCGACCAGTATAACTGGCGTAAAGTTAAGTTTGAGGAAAACACTGATGCAACATTGTTTCATCTGTTCCGTACGCTTAAGGAATGTACTGATGACAGAATCAAGGAAAGGACTCGTGGATTCGTGGAGGGATTCTCCAATAGAGACCTTCAGGATGATGAGTAAATCCCTGCAAACGGCTATCTTTAATAGGATAGCCGTTTGTATATATATAAAGAAATATTGTAAAATAAGAAAAAATATATTATAATATAAGAAAAAATAAAGGAGAAGCATATGAATAACGAAATAGTATTACCAAATTATGAACATTGTATACTAAATACAATAACATCCATATTAAAATACTACAATGTAGAAACAGAACATAAATCATTAGAAAGTCTAGACAAAGAACTAGAAAAGAAGTACAGAAATGTTGTCTTTATGGTACTAGACGGAATGGGTGAGCATATATTAAACAGGATGTCGCCAAGAGGGTACTTTAATTCAAACAAAGTAGATTGTGTAACATCTGTATATCCTTCAACAACAACTGCAGCACTCACAACTTATTATGCGGGACGTCCACCATATGAAACTGGATGGATTGCGTGGTCGCAATATTTTAAAGAATATGGAAGAGCTATGGATATGCTTAAACATACAGAATCATATTTAGGAGATTCATATCCAAAGGCAAACTTAGACGTGTTTGCAGAAGTCGTTAATTACGAAACGATATTTGAAAAAATAGAGAAGGCATCTCCAAGAATAAAAGCTTATGAAATAGAACCAACATATGCAGACAAAAGAGCAAAAAGAAGCATTAGAGCAGATTCAATAGAAGAAATTGTTGATTCGATTGAAATGCTCTGTAAAAATCCAGACGAAAAATTTGTGTTTGCTTATTGTGATTGCCCAGATGGATTATTACACAAATATGGGGCAAGTTCAGATGAAGCAAAAGAATTTATATTGGACGCAGAAAACAAAATTCAAGAATTAGAACAAAAACTTTCGAATGACACAATAATCATAATATCAGCAGACCATGGACATAAGGATATAGAAAAAGCATACACTCTACTAGACTATCCAGAAATACAAGAATGCTTAATAATGCCACCATCTTTAGAATCAAGAGTTGTAACATTCTGGGTAAAAGAAAATATGAGAAAAGAGTTTGAGGAAAGATTTAACAAAGTGTTTAAAGATGAATTTTGGTTAATGACAAGAGAAGAATTTCTAGAAAAACATTTCTTAGGCTATGGAAAACAACATCCTAAAATAGAAGAATTTGTTGGAAATTACATTGCGTTATCAACAGCAGGAAGTATAATCAGACTAGAAACATTTTTAGCAGAAGGCAAAAAAGTAAAAAAGTCTACACATTGTGGGCTAAGCAAAGATGAAATGGAAGTTCCAGTAATAATACTAAAAAAATAAAAAATTAAAAACAATTTTACGAAAAAGTAAGATTGTTTTTATTTTTGGAGAAAATTTAGCAATAAGTATTGAAATATGGGCAAAATCATGATAATATACAAGGAAAAATAAAAGGAGAAAATGTTATGTATACGGAATTAGAGAGGTTTAAATCATTCAAAAGAAATTATCAATATCAAATGCCAGAAATAGAAGAAGTAGATGGGCAGGAATATTGCCTAGGAGAACCACTTAAAAATGAAGAAGGAAAAAATATTGGAGACTGCGAGAAATGGATAAATGTGGGATATAAACACAAAGGACCATATGCAAAGGTATTATCAAACCTTTTTCCATATGAGTTTGAGTTTAGAGGAAAAAAACTAAACAGTATAGAATCTTTTTTTCAAGGAATAAAATTTGAAGATCTTAATATGCAAAATTTAGTATTTAATTATAGTGCATTACCATCTAACAATGTAAAAGTTTGCAGTGGTTACGACTGGAAAGAAACAGGTATAATCTACTGGCAAGGAAAAGCAATAGATAGATATAGTCAGGAATATGATGATCTTGTGGATGAATTGTATATATCTGCAATACAAAATCCTTTATATAGAAATATATTAAAAATAACAGATAGACCAATATTACATACTATTGGAGAAAAAGAGAAAAATGAAACTGTATTTACAAGATATGAATTTGAAAAAGAGCTAAATTGCTTAAAGGATTTTTTAAAAGGAGAAAAATAAGATATGAAAGAAAAAATAAGTTTGCGAGATTTTGATATACTAGGAGTAATAGAGCTTGACGATGTACAAGGAATAGAAAAATATGTAACTCCTGTAAGAACAAATGGAACAAAAGAAACTTTCTTATCTAGGTCAAAAGAATATTACAATGTAAAAACTATGTCAGAATTGGCGTCAAGTAGAGAAGAATTAAAAGCACTTCTTACACAAGAACTAAGCAAAAGAAATTTTGTAATACTTGAGAATATGGCTAATTGTTCAGCAAGGTCGTATTTCAAAATGTTTGAGAGATATATAGTAAATAAAAAAGACTCTATGTATGAAGAAAAAATGAAAAGAGCCAGAGAATGCTTAATAGAAGATGTAAAAAACATAATGACAATCCTTGAAGACAAAGGAAAATTGGAGATAGATACAGATAAAGTACTTCCTTATGGTAATGAAAATTCAGAGCAAAGAGCTATCGAGATGGATAATAAAGCAATGTTATATTTGTTTGCGAAGACACTAAAATTTAGTATAGATCCTGAAAAATTAGAAATATTGATTCCGGGGTATGGTGCTACATATATAGGCCCTATGTTTAGAGCTATGTATGGATATGATTTTACAAGTACCTTAAAGAGCAAGTATATTGATACTACAATAAGAGCAGATGAAACAAAAACACCAATGAGAGAATTAATGTCAAGTGAAAGAATATTGCAAGGAGAAAAAAGTGTGTTACTTCTTGACGATAATGTTGGAACAGGGAGTACAATAAGAGAGTTAAGAGAATCTCTAAAAAGAGAAATAAATGCAGATAAAAAAACAAACATTATAACTGGTGCAATTCAATATAATTGGAGAAATTATTATAGAGTAAGTACAGGAGATAAAAAAGGAATAGATAGGTTTGAACTTCGAGATTTTGACATAGTAACACCTTATAATTATACAGGACACAAATTGCTTAAACATGCGATTGCTATGTTACTATCTTCTGGAGAGGAATATATCGATTATCTACATTCAAAAAATTATAGAAGAGAAGATTATAGTGATTTAGAAGGAATGGTAGTAAGAGGTCTTAAATATGCGCAAAGAGCTGGATTGAAATTAACGGAAAAATCGGGAATGAGCAAAAGAATAGAAGAAAAAGAAGAGAATAGAGAATTATTAGAACAATACAAAAATGGACCTACTACAATAACAAATCCGATATCAATAAAAACAATGAAGGATTTTATTACAGAAACAGAACAAATTGTAAATCCTCAAATTAGGGAAGATGAATTAGCAATATAAATCAAGAAATAGCGGACGTTTCGTCTGCTATTTCTTTTCTTCTGGAATAATAACATTCTTTTTTGTGTTTGATTCATCCTCGGGTTTTGCAATATCCAAATTGTCGTAAACAGGAGAAATATCTAAATCTTTACCATTACCAGAAACTATCTCAATATTTTTATTATCATCGTTGTACATAAGATACCTCCGAACATTATAAATTAATATAATAATAGCACAAAACATTTTGATATGTCAAGAATTGTCGGTGAGGAAGAGAAAAGTTTGGCTGGATTAATAGCGATTAACTTATCAAAAAAACTACTACAACAGCCAATCTATCTTGACATAATGAGGAAAACGCGTGTATAATAATAGAGTAAACTTCGCAGAGTAGAGAGGAAAAACAAATGGAGAAAAATAAAGGAAAAGCTGTAATAGAAGCAATACTTTTCTCGGCAGGAAGAGTAATAAAGATAAATGAATTAATGGCAATAATGGAACTGTCATCAGATGAAGTAATTTCTCTTGTAAACAGCTTACAAGAAGATTACCAAAAAGAAGACAGAGGAATAGAAATAATAAAGGTAGAAGATGGATATCAATTAGCAACTAAAAAAGAAATGTATGAGTATTTATATCCTATATTTGATAAAAGGAGTAAACCAAGCTTATCACAAGCAGCAATGGAAACTTTATCGATAATAGCATATAATCCAAAGATTACAAGAGCCGAGATAGAAGCCATAAGAGGAGTAAACTCAGATGGTACAATATATAAATTATTAGAATACAATCTAATAGAAAATGTTGGAAAGGCTGATTTGCCAGGCAGACCATCAATGTATTCTACAACACAAAACTTTTTAAAAATGTTTGGAATATCAGACTTAAAAGAATTACCAGAACTTCCAAGATACAAACTAGATGAAAATGAACAAATAGTAATAGATGATTTAATAGAAGAAAAAGTGCAAGAAGAAAAGCTAGAGCCAATAGAGGCTCCAATGCCCGCAAGGGAAGATGGAGAACAAGATGAAAATAAATAGAGAAAGGAAATAAGAAAATGAAATTATCACAAACAGGATTAGGAACAATAAGAGTAAATAATTTAGATAAATCGTATCCAGCACAAGATACATTATTACAAACAAATCAATTAGTACAATATGGAACAGGAATATATGCATACAACAATGTGCCTTTAAGACTAAGACAAAACGTAGAAAGCGTTATAAGAGGAGTATTAGACAAATATGGTTGTATAGAAATACTATTACCAACATTACAACCAACAAAGTTATGGGAAGAATCAGGAAGACTTGCAAAATATATAGAAGAAGATGTTATCATGCCAGTTGAAACAGATAATGGAAAATTTGTAATGGCACCAACAGCTGAAGAAGCGGTTACAGAATTTGTAAGAGGAAGAATAACATCATACAAAAATTTACCTGTAATTTTATATCAAATTGGAGAAAAGTACAGAAATGAAATTCGTACAAGAGGATATTTATTAAGAGGAAAAACTTTCCCAATGATGGATGCTTACAGCTTTGACTTAAATGCAGAAGAATCAGCAAAAGCATATCAGAATATTAGAAAAGCATATCTAGAAATATTTGAAATATTAGGATTAAAAGTTCAACCAGTTGCAGCAGACAGTGGAGCAATGGGAGGAAATCTTTCAGAAGAATTTATGCTAGAGTCACCAATCGGAGAAGATACAATATTAGTGGACAAAGAAACAGGAATAGCATTTAATACAGAAATACTAGAAAGAGAAGATGCTGATGAATATCTAAGAGAAAAATATGGAATAAAAGATAAAAATAATGTAGAAGCTAAAAAATCAATAGAATTAGGACATATTTTCCAATTAGGAACAAAATACACAGAATCAATGAATGCAAAATACATAGACCAAGAAGGAAATGAACAACTATTATATATGGGATGCTATGGAATTGGTGTAAGTAGAACAGTTGCAACAATATATGAAGAAAATGTTGTAACAGGAAAAAATGGAGAAGCAAAAGGAATTTCATTACCAGTTAGTGTTGCACCATATTTGCTACAAATAATCCCAAAGGAAGAGAAAAGAGAGATTGCTCAAAACTTGTACAGCGAATTAATGGAAGCAAATGTGCCAGTAATATTAGATGACAGAACACAAGGAATGTTAGGCGCAAAGATAAAAGATTGTTTAATGCTCGGAACACCTTATATGCTTGTAATTGGAGACAAACAAGAAGAAGGAAAATTTGAAATAGAAAATAGCAAAACGGGAGAAAAACAAATTTATACAAAAGAAGAATTAATAAGAGAATTCGTAAATATCAACAATTCAAGAAAATATGTAAAATAGCTTGAAAAACTAAAAATAGTGTGATAAAATACTATACATAATATATAAAAGCCATTGAAAAAGCAAAGTATGTAATTACAAAATATATCAAAGAGAGAAAGGCTGTAAGCTGAAAGCCAATCATATATAAATTACAGAAATTTCACTTTGGAGGTTTCTTTTTGAAATGTATATAGCAGATTAGAAAAGAACGCAGAAGCTACGTTACAGCTATAATGAGGTTAATTCTAGAATTAATGAAATTAGGTGGTACCACGGATATAAAACCATTCGTCCTATAATATAATAGGCGAGTGGTTTTTTTGATTGAAAGGAGAATATGAACATGAAAGAAAGACTTGAAGAAATCAGTAAGATGACAAAAGAAAAAGTCGAGCAAATTACAACTTCACAAGAGCTAAAAGAGCTAAAAGCAAAAGTTCTTGGTAAAAAGAGTGAACTAACAGAAATATTAAGAGGAATGGGGCAAATTGCAGCAGAGCAAAGACCAGTAGTAGGAGAACTAGTAAACAAAGTAAGAACAGAAATTGAAGAAATGATAGACAGCAAAGAAAAAGAATTTGAAGAGGCTGAGCTAAAAAGAAAGCTAGAAGCAGAAAAAATAGATATAACACTTCCAGCAACAAGAATAAAAAGAGGAAGCATACATCCGCTAAATAGAATAATAGAAGATGTTGAAGATTTATTTGTATCTATGGGATATGATGTTGTAACAGGTCCAGAGCTAGAAACAGATGAATATTGTTTTGAAAGGTTAAACTTGCCAAAAGACCACCCAGCAAGAGATATGCAAGATAGCTTTTATATAACAACTGAGTATTTACTAAGAACACAAACATCTTCAGTTCAAGCTAGAACAATGATGGCAAATACAGAAAAAACACCAATAAGAATGATTTGCCCAGGAAAAACTTACAGAAAAGAAGATGATGCAACACATTCACATCAATTCAATCAAGTAGAAGGACTAGTAGTAGACAAAGATATATCATTTGCAAACTTAAAAGGAACATTAGAAGTATTTGTAAAAAGATTATTAGGAGAAAAAACACAACTAAGATTTAGACCAAGTTACTTCCCATTTACAGAGCCATCTTATGAAGTAGATGCAACATGCTTCAAATGTGGAGGAAAAGGATGCAATTTATGTAAGCAAACAGGCTGGATAGAACTATTAGGCTCAGGAATGGTTCATCCAAATGTTCTAAAAATGAATGGATATGACCCAGATGTATACAGCGGATTTGCTTTTGGAACAGGACTTGACAGATTAGCAATGTTTAAATATGGAATAACAGATATGAGATTACTTTACACAAATGATGTAAGATTTTTATCTCAATTTGACCGCAAAGACTAAGGAGGGAAAGTAATGATAGTAAGTACAAAATTTTTAAAAGACTATGTAGACATAGATGTGGATTTAAAAACATTGGCAGAAGACATGACAAAAGCAGGAAATGAATATGATTCTGCAACAAAATTAATAAATGCTACAAACCTAGTAATAGGAGAAGTATTAGAATGCAAAATGCATCCTGATTCAGACCATTTACATGTTTGCCAAGTAAATATTGGAAGCAAAACAACGCAAATTGTATGTGGAGCTCCAAATGTAAGAAAAGGACTTAAAGTAATAGTTGCTCTTCCAGGGGCAGAACTTCCAGAAAAATCAATAAAAGCAGGAGTGATAAGAGGGCAGGAGTCGAATGGAATGCTTTGCGCTCTTTCAGAAATAGGAATAGATAATAAATTTCTAAAAGTAGAAGACAAAGATGGAATTCATGAGTTGCCACAAGACGCACCTGTCGGTGGTGATCCAGTAAAATACATGCAATTAGACGATGAAGTAATAGACTTTGACTTAACTCCAGATAGAGGCGACTTGCTAAGTATGTTAGGAATGGCATACGAAATAGGAGCAATCTATGACAAAAAAGTAAAAGATGTAGATTTAACACATGGAGAAAAAAGCAAAGATATAAAAGATGAATTCAAGATAAAGGTTGATACTGATAATTGTTCAGTTCTATTAGTTAAAAAAGTGGAAAACGTACAAATCAAAGAAAGCCCAACATTTATAAAAAATAGACTAATAGCATGTGGAATAAGACCAATCAACAATGTAGTAGACATTAGTAACTACGTAATGCTAGAGCTAGGTCAGCCATTACATTTTTATGATGCGGACAAATTACAAAATTGTCTAGAAGTAAGAATGGCAAAAAAAGATGAAAAACTTACAACATTAGATGGAAATGAAAGAAATTTATCAACAGACGATATAGTAATATCAAACGGAAAAGAAGCGATTGGATTAGCAGGAGTAATGGGCGGATTAGATACAGAAATTACAGAAAACACAAAAAATGTAATTATAGAATCAGCAATATTCAATCCAGCAAGAGTAAGAAAAACTTCTCAAAAAATATTAAGAAGTGAAGCAAGCAATAGATTTGAAAAAGGATTAGATCCCAATAGAACATATATGGCAATAGAGAGAGCTGTAAAACTATTAGAGGAATATGCAGAAGGTGAGCCTCTAAAAGGAACATTAGAATATAACAAAGAAGACATGGCAGACAGAAAAATAGAAATAACATGTCAAAATATCAACAAACTATTAGGAGCGCAGATAGAAGAAAAAGAAATATTAGACATATTTAGAAGATTAGGATTCAAAACAGAGGAAAACGGAGAAAAAATAACAGTATCAGTTCCAAGAAGAAGACTAGATATTTCTATAAAAGAAGACCTAATAGAAGAAGTTGGCCGTATATATGGTGTAGACAAAATAGAGGCAAAAGTTCAAGTCGCTCCAATAAAAAAAGGAAGCTATGACAAAACAACAAGAGAAATCAGACACAAAATGATGGATTTGGGACTAAATGAAACATTATCATATGTACTTGTAAATGAACAAGAAGCAAAAGCGTTTACAAATGACAGCTCAATAGAAGCAATAAAATTGCTAGCGCCACTTACAGAAGATAGAAGTACCTTGAGATGCTCAATATTATCATCACTATACAAAATATATCAATATAATGTAACACATTACAACAAAAACGTGTCTGTGTTTGAAATTGGAAAGACATTCTATAAAAAACAAGAAGAATACAAAGAAGAAAATAAACTAGCTTGTTTAATGACAGGAGATTTCTATTATGGAATAAATACTAGAAAGCAAGTAGACTTCTACATCATAAAAGGAATAGCAGAAGAATTATTATATTTCTTGGGTTATGAAGGAAGATACAGCTTTGTGGTAAATGAAAATTTACCAGCAGAACTTCATCCGGGAGAATCAGTTTTTATAACGGTAAATAATGACACAATAGGAATAATAGGAAAGCTAAATCCAAAATTTGAAAAAGAACCAGTGTATGTACTAGAAATCAACTTAGATAAATTATTAGCAAAGAAAACAGGAAAAATGAAATACAAAGAAATTTCAAAATTCCCAACCGTAAAAAAGGATTTATCAATAATAGTAGACAACAAAGTACAATCAAGTGAAATAGCAACACAAATCAAAAAAGCGGCAGGTTCATTACTATTAAACAGTGAAGTATTTGATGTATATGCAGGAAAAGGAATAGAGGAAGGTAAAAAAAGCCTGGCATTTGCATTAACATTTGGTGCAAATGATAGAACGCTAACAAATCAAGAAATAAATGATGTTTTAGAAAAAGTAGTAGATAGGTTATCAAAAATTGGAGAAATAAGACAAAAATAAACTATAGAATTTAAGACTCTAACTTACAGACGAAAATCTGAAAAGTTAGAGTTTTTTTATTTTAAAAAACAATTTTTTAACTGAATAACATATTTAATAAAAATCAAATAATAGTTGCAAGATGGAATAAAATGTTTTATAATGAAATCACAAAAAACGGAACAATAAATATGGACAAATAGAACTAAAAATCAAAAAACACAGGAGGAAAAGATATGTTGAGAAATAAAAAAGGAATAACTCTAATAGCCTTGGTTGTGACAATAGTGGTGCTTTTAATACTAGCAGGCGTAACCTTAAATTTATTACTAGATGAAAATGGGATAATATCAAAATCGAAAGATGCAAGAAACAAATGGGCAGAAGCTCAAGAAAAAGAGCAAAAAGAGATGGATGATTTCGTAAAAGAAAACTTTCCAAACTGGGATGGTAAACAAACGGAAATGCCCGAAATAAAGAAGAATGAAACGACTAGCAAATTTGATTGGTATATATATAATGAATCACAAATGAAATTCTTAGCGAACTACGTAAATAATACGTTAACAGAACAAGATCAGAAAATGATTACAGACAATAATACAACAGTAGACGATATAGCAATTACAGAAGAGACAACAATTTACTTGATGAACGATTTGAATTTAGGGGCAACATTTGATAGTTCTGGCAATTTAATATCGGGAGAACAGTGGATTCCAATAGGAGCAACCAAAGATAAAACAATGTTGGGAACATTTGAAGGGAATAATCACTATATATGTGGAGTATATATAAATAGAAATGAAAAATTCAATGGAATATTTGGAAATTGCAATTCTATAAAAAACTTAACAATAAAAAATAGCTATATTGAAGGATTAAATTGTACTGGAGGAATAGCAGGAGTAGTAAGAAAAGGCACAGTAGAAAATTGCCATAATAACAATACAACAGTTGTGTTGAAAAAAGGTGACAATATGACAGTGGGAGGCATTGTAGCCCAATGCACCGGAGAAAAAATAGAAAAATGTACGAATACAGGCAAGATAATTTCGTATGCAACAGCAACCACTGGGTTTGCACAAATTGCTGGAATAGCCGGAGTGTCGGTAAATACAGACTATATTGAATGCATTAATTATGGAGATATAAGTATAGAAGTAGAAGAAACAGAATTTAGCAAACTAGAAAATTGGCCAGCTTATGTGGGTGGTATATGCGGAGCAGATAATATTAATATAGAAGGAAAGGGCATAATTAGAGATTGCCATAATGAGGGTAAAATAAAAGGAGTTTATTCTGTTGGAGGAATAGTAGGTTCATCATATATCGGAGCTAATATACAAAATTGTAGCAATATTGGAAATGTTGAGGGATATTGTTTTATAGGAGGAATTGTTGGGCAATTTGGAAATACCGAAAATAAATTATCATATTCAAATTTAAGTGAATGCTATAACAGTGGAGATATAATTGCAAAGGATTTAAGCGATATGGAAGCAGGAGGAATAATAGGAACAATTAGAAATAGAGGAAGAGAAGACGTAATTACAAAGTGTTATAGCAAGGGAAATATTATAAATGCAAAAGAAAAATGTGGAGCTATTATAGGATATGACGAAAACACAGAGCCAAAGGCTAAATTAAGTGAGCTATACTATTTGAACTCTGTGGGTGTGGGAGCAATGAATAATAGTGATGACGAAACTCGAAAGTTACAAGCAGTAGAGGACGATGTAAAAACATATGAAGAATTTTTAGAATGGATAAAGACTAAATAATTAAAATAATAAAAAACAGAGGAGTTTGAAAGGAAAAATACCTTCAAACTCCTTTATAGTTAACAAATACAACCTACAAATTTAATAAAAATCAAATAATAGTTGCAAGATGGAATAAAATGTTTTATAATGAAATCACAAAAAAACGGAAACAATAAATATGGAACAATAAAACTAAAAAGTCAAAAAAACTTAGGAGGAAAAAATGTTAAAAAACGAAAAAGGAATAACACTGATAGCATTAGTAGTAATGCTTGTTGTTACAACAATATTAGCAGGAATAACAATAAACGCTTCAATAGGAAATAGAGGACTAATAAAAGAGGCGAGAGATACGCAATCTAATATAGAACAGGCAAAACAAGAAGGTTTGCAACAAATAGAAGATTTAAAAAATCAAGAAACAACAATAGAAGATGGTGTACAATCTCAAACAGATGTGACTGCTCCAAAAATAAATAACATAACATTTACCAAACTAGGAACAAACACGGTTACAGTAAATGTTGATGTTGTTGAGGAAGAAAGCGGAATAGCAAAAATAGAATACACGGCAAAAGAAGGAACGAATGTAACTACATCAGGAGAAATTAAAGAAAAATCATATAGATTTAATAATTTAAAAACACAAACAAAGTATGAAGTTACAGTAACTGTAACAGACAATGCAGACAATACATCAAGCTTAACTAGAGAAGTGACAATATTGTAGAAAAATCGACAAATTGAACAATAGAAATATTAAAGAAAACAAAAGTTAGTAGTTGTAAAATTACTAACTTTTTGGTATTATATAGGAAAACAAAATTTCTAAGGAAGGAAAACAGAAATGGCAAAAGCAAAATCAGTATTTGTGTGCAATGAATGTGGATATGAATCTCCAAAATGGCTGGGAAAATGTCCAGCTTGCAACAGTTGGAATACATTTTTTGAGCAAAAGATAGTGGAAACAAAATCATCTGCAACAGGTAGAGCTGTCAAAGAAAAATCAACACCACAAGTGTTGGATGAAGTTGTAGGAAAGAACGAGTCAAGAATTGATACAGGAATTGCAGAACTTAATAGAGTTTTGGGTGGAGGACTAGTAAATGGATCTCTAGTATTGCTTGGAGGAGAACCTGGAATAGGAAAGTCTACTCTCATATTAGAATTATGCGACAAGATAACTGGAAACGGAAAAGTATTATACATATCAGGAGAAGAATCTGCAGAACAGGTAAAAATTAGAGCAGACAGACTTGGAATAAAAAATAGCAACATAATGTTCTTAGGCGAAACAGATATAGATGTAATAGAAGAAACAATACTTGCAATGAATCCAAAGCTAGTAATAATTGACTCGATTCAAACAATGTACTCAGAAGAAATTACATCAGCAGCAGGAACAGTAAGTCAAGTTAGAGAAATAACAGCAAGAATAATGAGAATAAGCAAAGGACATAGAATTACAACAATAATAATTGGGCACGTTACAAAAGACGGTAATATAGCAGGACCAAGGGTTTTAGAACACATGGTAGACACGGTTTTATATTTAGAGGGAGAAAGATATTTTTCATATAGAGTTTTAAGAAGTGTAAAAAATAGATTTGGATCAACAAACGAAATAGGAATGTTTGAGATGAGAAATGAAGGAATGGTACAAATAAAAAATCCTTCACAGATATTAATATCAGATAGATCAGACAATCCACCAGGCTCAATAATAGTAGCAAGCATGGAAGGAACAAGACCGCTTTTAATAGAACTTCAAGCACTAACAACACCAAGTGTTTATGGATTACCAAGAAGAGCGGCAAACGGAATAGATTACAACAGATTAACAATGTTAATTGCAGTTTTAGAAAAGAAGGCAAGCATGCCACTGGGCTCGCAAGATGTTTACTTAAATGTAGTAAGTGGAATAAGATTAGTAGAGCCAGCGGTGGACTTGGGGACAGTTTTAGCAATAGCATCAAGTTTTAGAAACATAAGCATACCAAATGATGTGGTTGCAATAGGAGAAGTTGGACTAACAGGAGAAATTAGAAGTGTCAACATGATAGAAAAAAGAATAAAAGAAATAGAAAAAATGGGATTCAAAAAGTGCATAATTCCAGAAAATAATAAAAAACTATTGAAAGAAGACTATAAAATAGATATAATAGGTATTAGGACAATAAATGAAGCCTTGCAAAAAATAGGTTTAAAATAATCGCCCAACAGGGACGAGGGAGGAATGAACATTGGCAACGAGCAATAACGAAATTATTGAGGTGCTAAAAACAATAGCTCCAGGAACTCAGATAAGAGAAGGTTTAGAAAACATTTTAAAAGCTAAAACTGGAGGACTTATTGTAATAGGCGACGGAAAAGAAGTAATGGATATTGTAGACGGAGGATTTAACATAAATGTGGAATATTCGCCGGCTAGACTTTATGAGCTTGCGAAAATGGATGGGGCAATAGTAATAAGCTCAGACTTTAAGAAAATCTTATTTGCAAATGCACAGTTAATTCCTTCATCATCAATTCAGACAGTAGAAACAGGAACAAGACACAGAACAGCAGAAAGAACAGCAAAACAGACAGGAGATTTGGTTATAAGCATATCTCAGAGAAGAAATATAATAACAATATTTAAAGGAAATAATAGATATGTATTAGAAGATACAGCTCAAGTAATAACAAAGGCAAACCAAGCTTTACAAACAGTTGAAAAATACATGAAAGTATTTGACAGAAAATTAAATCTTCTAAATGAATATGAATTTAACGATATAGTAACACTGGAAAACGTAATAGTAGCGATACAAAGAGCAGAAATGGTAATGAATGTGGTTGATGAAGTTCAAAAAGCAATATATGAACTTGGAGAAGACGGAAGATTACTAGAAATGCAATTAGAAGAATTAGTGGGAGACTTAGAGACAGAAGAACTTTTAATGATTAAAGATTATATGGTGGTAAGTAGAAGGAGAAGTCCAGATAAAGTATTAGAAGAAATACGAAAACTATCATATGAAGAATTAATGAAATCACAAGTAATTGCAAAATTACTTGGATATGAGGACTTCGATAATTATGATGAAGTTGGAGTTTACACCAAAGGATATAGGGTACTAAATAAAATACCAAGAATGCCATCAAGCATTGTAGAAAACCTAGTTAAGTCATTCAAATCTTTCCAACATATTTTAGCGGCCGATATCCCACAACTAGATGAAGTTGATGGAATAGGAGAAGTTAGAGCAAGAACAATAAAACAATCATTAAGAAGAATGCAAGAGCAGTTTGTGTTTGATAATGAAATTATATAAATGAAAGGTAAGGAATAAATAATGAAAAATTTTTTAAAAGTAATATTAATAATAGTGATAATACTAGCAATAGCAGGATTAGTATTTTTAGGAGTAGGATACATTAAAAAATTAACACAAAAAGTGGAAAATCCTATTGCAACAATAGAAGTACAAGATTTTGGAACAATAAAAATAGAACTATATCCAGAATATGCACCAAACACAGTAACAAACTTTATAGCACTTGCAAATCGTGGGTATTACAATGGAAAACAGTTTAACAAAACAATACCAGATTATTTTGTTAAAGCTGGAAGTGAAAGTACAGATTCAATGACAATGCCAAAACTAAGCAATATAAAAGATAATGTTTCAGAAGATGATGATGCAGAATATGCAATATCAGGAGAATTTACAGCAAATGGATATAGAAACAATACTTTAAAAATGCAAAAAGGCGTTATAGCAATGGAAAGAAATGACTATGGAAGACAAGATGCATCTTTAACAACTCAAGGCTATAACTCAGCAGGAGCAGAATTCTTTATACTTACAAATGATATGGAAAATCTAAATGGCTTATATGCAGGATTTGGAAAAGTAATCGAAGGACTAGATGTATTAGAACAAATAGCAAATGTAGAAGTTATTACAAGGGACAAAAACGCAGAATCTGGAATAGACGTTCCTGTAAATCCACCAGTAATAAATCAAATAACAGTTGACACACATGGAATTGATTACAAAACACCAAAAACAATAGAACCATTTAATTATTACAACTGGCTAATCAAAAAATATCAATCAAACATGTCAGCTCAATAAAGAAAATTAAGTAAGTTTAAAACATATATATTTGGTCATAATAATAACAGATAAATTTTCAAAAATTTATTTGTTATTTTTATTATGCACAAAAGGAGAAAAAGTAATGAGGAAAAATTTTGCAAAAATCGCAGTAGTATTAGTATTACTTTTATCATATGTATATATATGCTCAATAAACTCAATACCGAGCAACATAATAATATTTGAAGGAGAAAACCTAAATTTAAAAATTGCCACTGGACTTACACTTGCATCGAAAAATAGCAAGACAATATTAACGGCTAGCAATATAAACAAAGAAAAAATTAATTCAGAAGGAACAAACAACCTTAATCTAAATCTATTTGGAACAATACCAGTAAAAGAAGTAAATGTGAATGTAATACCAAAAACAATGGTGGTTCCGCTCGGAAACGCAATAGGAATGAAGCTATACACAA
Organism: Clostridium sp. CAG:780; assembly: GCA_000434195.1. Taxonomy (GTDB): domain Bacteria; phylum Bacillota; class Clostridia; order TANB77; family CAG-508; genus CAG-245. The sequence continues at coordinate 87,729 of HF994471.1, read as the reverse complement.
AAGGAGTCCTTGTAGTAGGAATGAGCCAAATAGAAACAGATAAAAACGAAAAAAAGAAGCCATATGAGAATTCTGGAATAGAACAAGGAGATACAATATTGGAAATAAACAATAACATAGTTGGTAATACAGAAGAGCTAATAAAAGAGGTAGAAAATAGCAAAGGCAATACTATAAATATCAAATATTTAAGAGATGACAAAACTATGCAAACAGATATTACACCAGTAAAATCAAAAAACACATATAAAATAGGACTATGGGTGAGAGACGCCGCAGCAGGAGTTGGAACTTTAACTTTTTATGAACCAAGTACAAATTTATTTATGGCTTTAGGACATGGAATATCTGATATAGATACAGAAGAAATTGTAAATATTGCAAATGGAGAATTAGTTACAGCAAATATTGTGTCAATAACAAAAGGCAGAAAAGGTTATCCAGGAGAAATTAGAGGAACAATAGATGAGGGTAAAACAATAGGCACAATTTATAAAAACACAAATTTTGGTGTATATGGAATGGTTAAAAATAAAAATTATTTAGAAGCGGACTTAACGCAAGAAATGGAAGTGGCTCCAAGAAACGAAATAAAAGAGGGAAAAGCTCAAATAATATGCCAATTAGAAAACTCTGCAAAAAAGAAATATGATATAGAAATAGAAAAAGTCTATATCAACAACAATCAAAATAACAAAAGCATGTTGATCAAAATAACGGATAAAGAATTGTTAGAAAAAACAGGAGGAATAATACAAGGGATGAGCGGAGCTCCGATAATTCAAGAAGGAAAATTCGTAGGGGCTGTAACAAATGTACTTGTAAATGATCCGACACAAGGCTATGGAGTGTTTGCAGACATAATGATAAAAGAGATGAGAAGTATTTAAAACAAAATTCACTTACCAAAAAGGTAGGTGAATTTTCTACGTAAAAAACATATTAGAAATTAGCAACATCCATTATTATTTCCACAGCAACAGCAAATTACTATAAGAATTATGAATATCCAAATACAGCTATTTCCTCCGAAACCACATCCGCAGTTTCCACCACAGCATCTATTATTCTCTGGCATTATGATTCACCTCCCTAAATAAGTACATATCTATTAGCATCATTAGTTGTTACAGCAACATCTGTTTCCACATCCACAGCAGAAAAGCAATAGGAATAATATGATGAACCAAAGTAGTTCGCTATTACAACAATTTCCCATACTAATTACCTCCCCTATAAAAGATTAATTTACTTAATAACTCATTCGTTATGATATATACTATTCAAATAAAAAATAAGTGTTACAAAGTGCAAAATTTTTCAAAAACACTATACAAAAAAACATAATTAATGATATAATCAACAGTAAATAATAAAAGACAAAAGATAGGAAGGAAGTATTACAAGTGGGAAAAATAGTATTATTAGACGATGCAACTATTAACAAAATAGCAGCAGGAGAAGTAATCGAAAGACCGGCATCAGTAGTAAAAGAAGTAATGGAAAATGCAATAGATGCAGGTGCTACATCAATTACGGTAGAGATAAAAAACGGCGGAATTTCCTATATTAGAGTAACAGACAATGGAAAAGGAATAATGCAAGATGATATGGAAATTGCATTCGAAAGACACGCAACAAGTAAGCTAAGAAGTGCGGAAGACCTAGATGAGATAAAATCTATGGGATTCAGAGGAGAGGCTTTAGCAAGTATTGCGGCAATCGCAAAAGTAACACTAGACTCAAAAACAGCGGATAATATGAACGGATATGAAGTTGTAATAGAAGGAGGAAGAATTCTAAGTAAAAACGAAAAGGGCTGTTCGAATGGTACAAGTATAACAATAGAAAACTTATTTTATAACACACCGGTAAGATACAAATTCTTAAAAAAAGACTTCACTGAGTCTGGATATATAGAAGATGTAGTTGCAAGAATTGCATTAGTACATCCGGAAATAGCAATAAAATTAATAAATACCGGAAAAATAATGATACAAACTCCTGGAAATGGAGATATAAAAACAGTAATATACAATATTTATGGCAAAGAGATTGCTGATAACTTAATAAATATTGACTACACGTATGAAGATATATTAGTAAAAGGAGTAATTGGAAAACCAGTTATATCAAGATCAAATAGAAGTAATCAATTATTCTTTGTGAATGAAAGATATGTTAAAGATAAAACATTGTCAGGAGCGGCGGAACAAGCATTTAAGGGATTTGTAACAATAGGAAAACACGGATTCTTGGTTTTAAACATAACAATGGATCCAAGAAAAGTGGACGTAAATGTTCATCCAGCAAAGCTAGAAGTTAGATTCCAAGAAGAAACAAAAATATTCAAGGCAATATATCATTCAATAAGAGACGGACTAACAAAAGGGGACTTAGTTGCAGATACAAATAGTATAGAAAAATTGGACAGTGAAAGAGGAAAATATAATCAGACGATAGAGAATAATACAAACTATGAAATAAGATCAAATACAAGTTTTAGAGATATAATAAAGCCAAATATAGAACAACCTAAGATGGCTGTAACAGAAGCGAAAGAAGAATATGGAAAAGAGATTGCACAACCAACAGAAACAGAAAAGAACAATGAAGAAACTTTTGAAAGTGTTATGGAAAGACTAAAGAAAATGCAAAACATGATCGATGTTGCAAATCAATCAGAAAAAAATGAGATAGAGCAACCATCAACACTGGAGGAAAAAGTAGATCAAGGTCAAGAACAACCAGCGGTACAACCAGAATCTGATTCAAAAAGTGAAGAAAGATTTTTAGCAATGTACGAGAAAAACTTTGGAGTAGCTGTAAAAAAACAAGAAGAACCAGAAAAAGATGAATTGAATGCATCTGAAGACCTACAACCAATAACAAAAGCGGATAATGTTTCGATATTTGAAAAACAAGAGGAAATAGCAAAACCAGCATACAAATTTATAGGAATAGCTTTTAATACATACATAATAATAGAAATGGGACAAGATTTATACATCATAGATCAGCATGCAGCACATGAAAGAATAATGTATGAGCAAATAAAAAAGAATTACTATAACAACGATAAAAAAGACTCACAACTAATGCTATTGCCAGACATCATAACTTTAACACATAAAGAAATGGGAATATACAGAGACAATAGACAAATGTTTGAAAGAGCTGGATTTGTTGTAGACGAATTTGGAGAGAATACAGTTAAACTAAGTGGTGTGCCAAATGTATTATTAGATCTAGAAACAAAAGAACTTTTCTTAGAGGCACTTGATGAAATAAATACAGTTGCGAGAACTGCAAAACAAGAAATAGAAGAAAAATTTATTGCAACAGTGGCTTGTAAAGCAGCAGTAAAAGCACATATGGTATTGTCAAGAGAAGAGGTAACACAATTATTAGATAAATTGTTAATATTACCAAATCCATTCACTTGCCCACATGGAAGACCAACAGCAATAAAAATGACTAAAAACGATATAGAAAAGAAATTCTCAAGAAGATAGTTAAAGAAAGGAACTAAAAAAATGAATACTGTTATTATACTTTTTATATTAATAGCAAACATAGTAGCAATACTTTTGACATATTACTCATTCAGCAAGGATTTTGAAAAATCAAAGAAATTGTTTTATACAATGATAAGTATGGGAGTAATCTATATAATAACATTGATTGTGTACTTATTGAGCACAATAGGAATAGCAAAAGAAGTAGCGAAAAGCTCTAAAAATATGATAATATTTAGCTTTGTTCCAGTAAACACAATTATACTATTACCAATACTAATAAGATCTTTTTACAAAAAACAAAGCAAAAAAATAACAATGGAAAAGCTAAATAAAATAGTTATGACAATGTCGATAGTGGCTATAATCTTAATGATAGGAGAATTTTGCTATTTCAGAAATATACAAAAAGGAATAGCTAAAATATTAGAAGATAAAAAATCAAACTCTCAATCAAATCAAGAAATAACAAACAAAGAAAATAATACAATAGGTTTAAATGAAGAAATAGAAAACCTTATATCAGGCAACGAAGAAACAAATAACACAAAAAACAGTGAAAAACTTAATGAAGAAATCGTAAATGAAATGTAACTAATGTGCAAGGAAGGAAATGTTATGCAAAAAGTAATAGTTATATGTGGACCGACAGCAAGTGGGAAAACAAGCCTATCAATAGAACTAGCAAAGAAAATTAATGGAGAAATAGTATCAGCTGATTCTATGCAAATATATGATGAAATGCAAATAGGAACAGCAAAACCAGATGAAGAAGAAATGCAAGGAATAAAGCATTATTTAATAGGCAATGTAGCACCAACTAAAAGATACAGTGTGTCAGAGTATAAAACAGATGCAATTCAAGCAATAGAAGAAATAATACAAAAAGGGAAAATGCCCATAATAGTTGGGGGAACAGGCTTATATGTTAATTCGTTAATTTATGGTATAGACTATCCAGAAATTGAGACAGACTTGGAGTATAGAGCAGAATTGGAAAAAACAGCAGAAGAAAAAGGCTTAGAATATTTGTATAACAAAGCATTAGAAATAGACAAAGAGGCAATGAAAAACATAAGTCCAAATGATCAAAAAAGAATACTAAGAGTTTTAGAAATTTACAAAGAAACAGGAAAAACAAAAACTCAATTAGAAATTGAATCAAGAAAAAATGGCATCCCGTATGATTATAAAGTGTTTGCGCTAAACATGCCAAGAGAAATATTATATGAAAGAATCAATAGAAGAGTAGATATAATGATAGAAAAAGGACTTATAGAAGAAGTAAAAAAACTATATGAAAAATATGGAGAAAAACTTACAACTTCGATGCAAGGAATAGGCTACAAGGAAGTAGTAGAATATCTAAACGGGAATTGCACAAAAGAAGAAATGATAGAAAAAATAAAAATGGAAACAAGACGCTATGCAAAAAGACAATTAACATGGTTTAGAAAAATAGAAAATATAGAATGGCTAGATGCGTTGCAACCAGCACAAAATAATGTAAATATTATTTTGGAGGGAATAAAATAGTGGAAAAAGAAACTAAGGTAAAAGATAATAAAATAAAAAAGACTAAGAAGAACAATAGAATTATAATTGCTATTGTTCTAATAGTGGTAATAATATATTTGTTGTACTTAGTGGCAAAATTGGTAAACAATCCAACAAATACATTTATAGTCACAAATGGAAAATTATCTAAGGAAGAAACAACAATAGGTTATATTGTAAGAGATGAGATAGTTGTAAAAGGTGAAAATTACAAAAACGGTATGGAGAAAATAAAAAATGAGGGTGAAAGAGTAGCAAAAGGAGACTCCATATTTAGATATTACTCGTCTGGGGAAGATGGAGTAAAAGAAAAAATTGCAAGCATAAACGAAGAGATACAACAAGTAATGCAAAGCGAAAAAAAGGTATATCCAAGTGATATAAAACTTTTAGATAGTCAGATAGAAACAGAGTTAAATTCTGTATATTCATTAAACTCTGTTCAAAAAATACAAGAATATAAAAAAAGTATAAGTTCCGCAATATCGAAGAAAGCAAGAATATCAGGAGATTATAGCCCTTCTGGTTCAAGACTAAAAGAATTGTTACAACAGAAGGCGGAATATGAAAAACAGTTAAATGATGGTGCGGAATACATACAAGCAACAGAAAGTGGCATCGTTTCTTACAGAGTAGATGGATTAGAAGAAACGCTAACAACAACTAATTTTGCAACATTAAATAAAGCATTTTTAGAAAAGCTAACAATAAAAACTGGGCAAACAATAGCCAGCAGCGAAGAAATTGGTAAAATAATAAATAATTTTCAATGCTACATTGTGTTTAATTTAGATTCGGATGAAGCAAAAACGGCGAAAGTTGGAGATTCTATAAATATAAGAATTCAAAATTATGGAGAAACAAAAGCAACCATAACTAACATAATAGATGAAACAGATGGCTCGAAGACAATAGCGATAGAAATAACAAATAATGTTGAAAATCTAATTGCATACAGAAAAATATCTTTTGATGTGATTTGGTGGAGTGCAGAAGGATTTAGAATTCCAACAAATGCAATAAAAGAAGAAAATGGGCTTTCATATGTTGTAAGAAATAGAAATGGTTACTACAATAAAATGCTAATAAAAATATTGAAAGAAAATGATGATTATTGTATAGTTCGACAATATAAGACAGAAGAATTAAAAGAGCTAGGTTTTACAAATGAAGAAATATACAATATGAAAAACATAACTTTGTATGATGAGTTAGTAATAAATCCAACAGAAGCACAAATGTTACAATAGTATTACAAATTGTTTAAATTACAATTACAAAATAAAAAAACTATTGACAAGAAGATAAAAAAGATAGATACTATAACTAGTTATTATAACGAAGGATGATAAAATTTAGGAGGTTTATAATGTCAGGGACAATAATGAATAAAATCTGGGGCGCATTTGGAATGGATGCAGAAGAAAACGAAGAGAAAGATTATGAAGAAGTAAACGAAGAAGTAGAAGAGGAAGAAAATAAAGAGAATAAACTTTGGGGAAGACGTAACAACAATAAAGTTGTAAGCTTACCACAAACACAACAAATAAAAATGGTTATATCACAACCAACAACATTTGAACAAGCAGAAGATATATGTGATTTATTAAAAGATAAACAATCTGTAATAGTAAACTTGGAATATGTAAACAAAGATGTTGCAAGAAGAATTATAGATGTTGTTAGTGGTGCTGTTCATGCATTAGATGGACACATCCAAAAAGTTTCAAATTCTATCTTTTTAATAGCTCCATTTAACTATGAAATAACAAATGAAATGGCAAGAGAAGAAATAAAAAACAAATTATCAGTATCTTGGCTAAAAAATTCTACAAATAACTAACTTAAAAAGCAGGGGGAATTAAGATGATTACACCATTAGAAATTGAAAACAAAAAGTTTTCAAAACAAATGATGAATGGATATAGTGTAGAGGAAGTTGACGAATTTTTAGATGAGCTAACGGTTTGTTATGAAAAGTTATACAAAGAAAAAAGTGAAAATCAAGATAAATTAGCAGAACTAGAAGGGAAATTAGAACATTATAAATCAATAGAAGGAACACTTAACAATACATTAATAATAGCGCAAACAACGGCAGAAGATATAAAAAATGTTGCAAAACAACAAGCAGACCAATTAATAAAAAATGCAGAAGCTGATGCAAGACAATCACTAGCAGCGCTTGAACAGCAGATAACAATAAAACAAAGGGAACTTGAAGAAACACAAAAGCAATTTGATGTATACAAAGCAAAAATGGAATCTTTATTAATATCACAATTAGAATTAATAAAAGATATTAACAAAGACCAAGATTAAGAAGCAAAAGCAAAAAATATAAATGAACGAAAGCAAAAGAAAGATTTGGCGTTTGCCAAGTCTTTTTGGCGTATTAATTATTGTAAAATGATTGCAAAAAGGCAGAAAATGTTACAGCACTATTAAATGTATGTTACAATTCAATTATAAGACTTGACATCTGGCAAAAAACATATAAAATATATAGTATAAAATCAAAATAGTATCTGTCTACATATTTGGAGGAGAACGCATGAGAGTAATAAGCGGAAGTGCTAGAGGAACAGTACTTCATTCAATAGAAGATATAAAAACAAGACCAACATTAGACAGAGTAAAAGAATCACTTTTTAATATAATCCAAAAAGATATAGAAGATTCAGTAGTGCTAGACTTATTTGCAGGAAGTGGAGCAATAGCGATTGAATTTCTTAGTAGAGGAGCAAGTCAAGCATATGTATGTGACAATAATCCAAAAGCTGTGGAAATGATAAAAAAGAATTTGCAGAAAACTCACTTAGAACAAAAAGCAAAAGTGTACAGCAAAGACTACAAAGAATGTCTTAAGGATATACAAAAAATACAATTTGATATAATTTTTTTAGATCCACCATATAAAGCAGATTGTGCAATAGAAGCAATGAAATACATAAAAAATGCGCAAATGTTGAAAGATTGTGGAAAACTAATCATAGAAACTGACGAACCAGACAAATATTTACAAGAAATTGAAAACAAAAATATAAATTTTGAAATTTACGATTTAAGAAAATATGGAAGAGCATCTTTAATATTTCTTAAATGAAAGGGGAAAACATGGAAATTTTCACATTATTAGAAACGATAGAGGATATGCTAGAAAATAGTAAAGAAATACCTTTTACTCATAAAGCTATGCTTGATAAAGAAGAACTATTAGAGATAATCAAAGAAATAAGACTTAAATTGCCAGAAGAACTAAAACAAGCCAAGGTTATAAAAGAGGAACATGATAGGATTATTAGCAAGGCAAACGAGGAAGCAGCAGAAATAGTAAAAGAGGCAGAAAATAGAATAATATCCATGATTGATGAGCATGAAATAACCAAAAAAGCATATGAGCAAAAAAATAAAATAATAGAAAATGCAAATGATATGGCAAGAGAGATTTCAAATGGTACAAAAGCGTATGCTGACAATATTTTAGCAGGCGTTCAAGTTACATTAGAAGATGCTCTAAAAGTAATTGAAAATAATAGAAAAGAAGTAAAATAAAAAGCAAAAAAGTATGTAAAATTTATTAAATTCTATGTACTTTTTTTTTGTTTTGTTATACAATGTAAACGTACAAAAATGTACCTAACAAATAATATAAATCTAGGAGGAACAAATGGCAAAGAGAGGAAGAAAAAAGAAGAAGCAAGACGTAACATTAGTAGTGGTAGTACTAATATTAGCAAGCATACTAATGGGAGTATTAATATATTCAAAATCAGGAGTAATAGGAGAAACACTAAGCCCTTTCTTAGGTGGAATAATGGGATATGTTGAGTATATTTTGCCTATTGGCATCTTTATTGTTGCAATATACATAGCTTGCCAAAAAGAGACAGCATGGATGAGCAAGATTGTTCAATTTGCTTTAATGTTACTCTGCATAGCGATAATAATGAATGTTTATGCAATAAACAAAGGTCAAGTAACAGTGGACAATAAACAAATGCAAGATGTTATGGGACAATTCTACCAACTTGGAGCAGAAACAGGCTCAGGAGGAGGTGCTGCTGCCTCAATTATAACAATACCATTAATAAAATTATTGGATAAAACAGGAACAGTAGTACTTGCAATAGGAGGACTTGTTGCACTTACAGTATCTATGTTTGGAATAGATTTAGCAAATAAAATATCAGAAGCAGTAGAAGGAGTAAAAGAAAGAAAAGAAACAGAAGAAAAACTATTAGATGTTGAGGATAAGAAAGAGAAAAAAGAAACAAAGAAAGAAAAGAGATTAAGAGAGAAATTAGAAAAGGAACAAGCAGCGCTTGATGTAGAACAGCTAAAAATTAACTTAAATAATGAAGAACCACCAAAAGGAAAACTTTTCAATATAGACAAAGAAGAAAAATTATTCAAGAAAAATAAAAAAGAAGAAAAGCAGGCACCAGAATTTATAGAAGATCCATTATTTAAGACTCAAGAAAAAGCAAAAGAAGATGAAACAAAACAAGTTCTACAATTAGAACATACAATAACAGTTGAAGACGAAAACTATGAATTCCCACCTCTAACACTTCTAAAAGAAGGAGATAAAAAAGCTGGAAAAGGAAATAGCAGAGCTTTAACAGAAACAGCATCTAAATTACAAAAAACACTATACAATTTTGGAGTAGTTGCAAAGGTAGAACACGTATCTGTTGGACCTGCGATTACAAGATATGAATTAAAACCATCAGAGGGAGTTCGTGTAAGTAAAATAGCAAATCTAGCAGATGATATAGCACTTAACTTAGCAGCAAAAACTATAAGGATAGAAGCCCCAATTCCAGGAAAACAAGCAGTTGGAATAGAAGTACCAAATGAAGAAAGCGAAGTAGTACATCTAAGAGATATATTAGACACAGATACATTTAAAAATCACAAATCAAAACTTGCATTTGCACTTGGAAAAGATGTATCTGGAGAAGAAATAGTAACAGATATTGCAAAGATGCCGCACGTTATGATAGCTGGTGCAACAGGATCTGGTAAGAGTGTTTGTATAAACACATTAATAGCAAGTATCATATACAAAGCAAAGCCAAGCGATGTAAAACTAATAATGGTAGATCCAAAAATAGTTGAGCTTTCGGTATACAACGGAATACCACATCTAATGATTCCAGTAGTAACAGATCCAAAGAAAGCAGCAGGAGCATTAGCTTGGGCAGTACAAGAAATGGAAAATAGATACACAAAATTTGCTGCAAAAGGAGTTAGAGACTTAGCAGGATACAATGATGCAGTAGAAAAAGAAGATACACTAGGAAAATTACCACATATAGTAATAATTATAGATGAGCTTGCAGACTTGATGATGGTTGCAAAAAATGATGTAGAAGGTGCAATCTGTAGATTAGCACAAAAAGCAAGAGCAGCAGGAATGCACTTAGTAATAGCAACACAAAGACCATCTGTAGATGTAATCACAGGTTTAATCAAAGCAAATATACCATCAAGAATTGCATTTGCAGTATCTTCTCAAATAGACTCTAGAACAATATTAGATCAAGTAGGAGCAGAAAAATTATTAGGAAAAGGAGATATGCTATTCTTCCCAACAGGTGCTCCAAAGCCTGTCAGAGTACAAGGAGCATTTGTATCTGATAAAGAAGTAGAAAAAATAGTAGACTTCTTAAAATCTAATGGAGAAACAACATATAGAGACGACATTACAGAATACATAGAAAAAGCAAATTGCACAGACAAAGAAATAGATGAAGGAATAATGGATGATGATGAAACAGATCCATTGCTAAATGAGGCAATACAAACAGTAATAGAAACAGGACAAGCGTCAACATCATTTATTCAAAGAAGATTTAAAGTTGGATATGCAAGAGCAGGAAGAATAATAGACCAGATGGAAGAAAGAGGAATAATATCTGGATACCAAGGAAGCAAACCTAGAGAAGTTCTAATGACAAAAGAACGCTGGGAAGAATTAAATACGCAAGAACAAGCATAAGGGAGAGTTTTATGAATATATTTTCAAAAATTAGCTCTAACGAATATAACAATAGACTGGAACAAATACTAGAAACAAAACCATTTGATGAAGAAGTAAAAAACTTATTGTTGAGCATGCTATACAAAATAGAAAGCGGATACAAAGATTATAGCATAGCAAAAACAAATGCAGAAACAAAAGAAGACTTTATGGAAAAGATTCTTTACATAGTAAAAGAAGATTGCAAGCAAATACAGATAGTAACACCAAAAACAAAAGAAGCTGAGCCAATAGAAGAAACAAATGGAGTTTGCAAAATCAATGCAAAACATGGAGAAATACTAGTATATGCAAATGAAAATGACTTATTATACTCGTTAGAAAAAATATATGAAGAAAGAAGAAAAAATATAGAAAACAATTTTCAAGATACTTATTATGGAAAAGCTATACAAGAATTTATGGTAGAAGCAAGAAGCATAAATTCTTGTGAAGTAATAAGAGATTTTGATGGATGGTCATGGAACAGTGGGTTAAGCTCGGAACAAATAATTAAAAATCTGATATTCCAAAACATCATATTATCAAATATAAAAATCAGAGAAGATGAATATTTAAATACATTACTAAGCTCTTATCAATATGAAGAACTGATATATATAGCAATAATGACAATAATTGCAGAAAAAAACAAAGATGTAAAAGATGAAATCTATAAACAACAAAAATTAAAAAAAGAAAAATTAGATATAATGCTAAATAAAACTCAGTTTTTAAACAAGATTACAGAAGATAAAAAAAGAATAGCAAATGAAATAAAGCAAATAGATGAAACGATAAACGACAAATCAAAACTGCAAAAAGAGTATTACGCAAGAAACGAAAAATTAGAAAATAAGGACAAAATTTTTAGCGTTAAATACCTTATAAAAATTTTAGAAGAAGAAAGAAACCAAAAATTAGAAGAATTAAAGCAAAGCAACAAAATGCTAGAGCCAAAAGAATTTATAAAACAAAAAACATTATTAGAAAACGAATATACAGTACTAAACAGAATAATAGCTGGGCTAGAAGATGAAAACATAGAAAAAGAAAATATCATAAATGTACAAAAAGAATTTCTGGAAACATTCACTAACAATATAGAAAAAGCTACTGACAAGAATGAATTAGAAAAAATGATATACACATTTAGATACTACTGTTTACTACCTTTTTCAAGTCAAAAATACATAAAAGATATAGAAGAGCTACAAGAACCACTAAAAAAGGCAATGAATAGTTTGATAGATAATAGTATAGACAGAGAAATAATTACTAATTTTTCAGACAGTGCAAGCCTTTGCTATACAATATTAAAAAATATATTTTATACCAAGATTATCGAATTAAAAGAAGTAGAGATAAAAATAACAAATACCAAAAAAGAAAAATCAGAAAAAGAAACAACGTATTACATAACAATAAACATATATGATTTAAAAGATGCACAGGAAAAAGAATGCACTACTGTGAACAACTTAAACCAGCTAAACGTAAAGGTGGATAAGAAAATACCGATCTTTATAAAAGGTAAAAAATGAAGGGAGAAAAACGAATGAATATAACTTTCTTAGGAGCTACAAAAACAGTAACTGGCTCAAACTTTTTAGTAGAAGGAGCTGGCAAAAAATTTCTAGTAGATTGTGGAATGTATCAAGGAAAGGCGAAGGATGAACTAGAGAACGAAGCGCCATTTCTATATAATCCAGAAGAAATAGATTTTATGCTTTTAACACATGCACACATAGATCATTCAGGAAGAATACCAAAACTATATAATGAGGGATTTAAAGGACCTATTTATGCAACAAAAGCAACTTGCGATTTATGTTCAATAATGCTACCAGATAGTGGACACATTCAAGAACAAGAAAATGAATGGAAAAACAAAAAGAGACAGAGAAAAGGACTTCCAACTCGTCCACCACTATACACAGCAGAAGATGCGACAAAGTGCCTAGAAATATTTAGCCCAATAAAATATGATGAAATAATAGAAATAGACGAAAACATACATGTGAGATTTAATGATGCAGGACATATGTTAGGCTCTGCCATAATAGAAGTATGGGTAAAAGAAGACGGAAAAGAAGTAAAAACAGTGTTTACAGGAGATTTAGGTAATAATGATTTACCATTACTTTCTGAACCAACAATGATAGAGGATACAGACTATTTAGTAATGGAATCGACTTATGGAGATAGATTACACATGAAATCCAAAGATAAGGCTCAACAATTTTTGGATATAGTTACAGAAACACTAGAACACAATGGAACAGTTGTAATCCCATCTTTTGCAGTAGGAAGAACACAAGAAGTTCTATATGAGCTAAATATGATAAAAGACTCAGAAAATAAATCTCCTAAATTCTTAGAAGAATATGAAACTTTAATGAAGGCTCCTGTATATGTAGATAGCCCTCTTGCAATATCTGCAACAGAGATATTTAAGAAAAACATGGATTTGTTTGATGAACAAACACAACAATTAATAGCAAGAGGAGATAATCCGCTAGAATTTCCAGGACTAAAATTTACAAAAACAGCAGACGAATCAAAAGCGTTAAATGAAAGCGATGAGCCATGTGTTATAATATCAGCAAGTGGTATGTGCGAAGTAGGAAGAATTAAACATCATTTAAAACATAATATATGGAATCCAAACAGCACAATATTATTTGTTGGATATCAAGCACCAGGAACACTTGGAAGAGCAATAGTGGATGGAGCAAAAAAAGTAAAAATATTTGGTGAAGAAATAACTGTAAATGCAAGAGTTGAGTATATAGAGGCATATTCAGGTCATGCAGATCAAGAATGGTTATTAAATTTTGTATATTCATTTATAAAAAAGCCAAAGCACATCTTCTTAGTACATGGAGAGCCAAATGCTCAACTAATATTAAAAGGAAAATTAGTAGAAAGCACACAAATACCAGTAACAATACCAGGATATGCAGAAAGCTACACATTAGATGACAACTTGGCAATGGAGAAAAAATACCAAGAAAAAGTAGATAAACAATATCTAAGATTACAAGTTCTAGAAAGAATGGAAACATTGCAAGAAGAAATAGAAGATATGAAAAACATTGTAAAAGAGGATATACTTGGCCAAGATAAGAATGATGAAGAAATCAAGAGAGTTAATGACAGAATAAAAGAACTAGAAAGAAAAATAGTAGAAATAATAGAAAACAAAGAGGAGAAAAACTAATGAATACCAAGTTTTTTAATGATGCTGTAATCGGAAATAAAAATATAAAAGCAACATTCAGTGATAAAGGAGAAATGTTGAGAATATACTATCCAAATGTTGATTACAAGCAATTTATAGATACATTTCAAATAGGGCTAAAAATAAACGATTCTGCAATAGTATATCTTCATGAAGATATAAACAATAAATATAACCAATATTATACAGAAGATACCAATATTTTAAATACAGAAATAGAAAATACGTACTTTAACTTAAAAACAAAACAAACAGATTTTGTAACAATAAAAAACAACATATTAGTAAAAAAATACACATTTACAAACAATAACAAAATCGACCTTGATTTAAAAATGTTAGCTCGTATAAAACTACTAAGTAATTCGAACAATATGGTATCTGCAAAAGTAATAGAAAATGGAATAGTACAATATAACCATGAATACTATTTTGCAACATTTGCAAAACAAAATATAGATGGACATAGAATAAACGATGTAGAAAATGTAATTAGAGACGCAATATTAGAAGACAAAGATTACATTGGAATGTCAAATGATTCTGCAATAAGTTATTCGCTTGGTGTATTGAAACCAGGAGAAAGTGTGGAATTTTCACTATACATTTTAATCGAGGAAAATAAGAACTTCAAAACAATAGATGAATTAGAAGAAAAAATAGCAAATCTAAAAAAGCTAGACGTAAAAAAAGAATATGAGCAGGCTAAAAAATATTGGAGTAACTATTTAAGTAAACATGATTCACTAAAAATAGATGATGACCAAAATAAAAATGTAAGTCAAAAAGTAAAAGAAATATATAAAAGAACAATACTTCTATTCCCACTTTTGAGAAATGAAGAAACTGGAGGAATATCAGCAGCAGTAGAAGTTGACGAAAACCTAGAAAACAGTGGAAGATACTCATACTGTTGGCCAAGAGACGCGGTTTTTATAACAAAAGCATTAGACATTTTGAATATGACAAAAGAAACAGAAAAGTTTTATGATAGCTTTTGCAGAAAAACTCAAAGTCCAAACGGAATGTGGGAACAGAGATTTTACACAGATGGAACATTGGCTCCATGCTGGGGTTACCAAATAGACGAAACAGCCAGCGTAATATTTGGAGTGTATGATCACTACTTAAAAACAAAGGATGAGAAATTTTTATATAATAATTTAAAAATGTGCGAAAATGCTTTAGGATTTTTGTTCAAATACTTAGATAATATCTTTGACAAAAAAGAGGAAGAAGACATAGTAAAAAAAGAAATAGAGGAAATGGTAAAAAAATCTGGCAAAGAAACAGATAAAATATATAAACATTCAAGCTATGATTTATGGGAGATGAATGAAGGAGTTCATTTATATTCTCTATCTAGCATATATGCGGGACTAAACGCCATGACTCAAATTTATGAAAAAGTAAAAGGAAAATATGAAAACAATAGATTAAAGCTAGAGCAAATTTCAAAAAATACTTTAAAAATAAAAAATGAAATAAATGATATTAAAAAATATGTCGAAAAAAATCTTTGTGATGAAAATACCAAAATATTGCACAGAAACACAGAAGACAGTAAAATGGACGTTAGTGTGATAGGAACAGTATATCCTTTTGAACTATTATCTCCAAACGAAAAGAAAGTAGTAAACACAGTTGAAAAAATAAATTTAACACTAAGAACATACACTAGTGGATACTTAAGATTTGAACAAGATAGTTATATGGGTGGAAATAGTCCTTGGCCAATAGCTACATTGTGGATGGCTTTGTATTACATAAAATCAGGTAACAGAAAAAAAGCTTTAGAGTGCTTTGAATTTGTTACAAAAAGTGCTACAAAGTTAGGATTTCTATCTGAACAAGTAGATAACAAGACAATGAAGCCAAATTGGGTAATTGGTTTAGGCTGGTCTCATGCAATGTACATAATAACATTAGCTGAAATATTGAAAAAATAGCAAAAAAATGTTACAATATAAATAGTTTTTATAGGAGGTATAAAATTATGTCAAAAAAACACGAAGCAGGAAGAATATTTGTAAAAATCATGGCAGCTGTGCTTGCAATATTAATGGTAGTTGCTATGGCTGGAACACTAATATACTACATGGTTCATTAATATAAAATAACGGAAAAGAGATAAAATATGAAAGAAAATTTTATAACAGAAATAGCAACAATATGGGGAGAAAACATATCAGAATATTTTAGTCTATTGCAACAGCATCCAATAAGGTTGGTTTCACTAATATTAGATTTAACAATAGTAATATACATAATAGTAAAAATACTAAAACTAGCAAAAAAATCAAGAGCAATACAACTTATAAAAGGAATTGTATTCTTTATATTAATAACTTGGATAAGTGGATTGCTAAACTTAAATATAGTACACTCTGTATTAACAGCCTTCTTGCCATCTGGAGTTATAGCATTAGTTGTGATATTCCAACCAGAAATTAGAAGAGCTTTAGAACAGCTAGGAACAAATAAATTAACAAACTTCTTTGGAATGGAAAAAAGCTTGGAAGCAAGAACAAGAGAGAACATATATAAAATAGTTATTGCAGTAGAAGAAATGGCAAAAACAAAAACAGGAGCCTTAATTGTAATACAAAGAGATATAAGTTTGAGTGATATAGTGGCAACTGGGATTGAAATGGACTCCGAAATATCGCCACAAGTGTTAGTAAATATATTTGTACCAAAAACACCTCTTCACGATGGAGCTGTAATCATAAATAATAATAAAATAATGGCAGCAGCTTGTATATTACCACTGGCAAATAGCACAGATATATCAAAGGACTTAGGAACTAGACATAGAGCAGCTGTTGGAATATCAAAGGAATATGATGCAATAGCAATAGTTGTATCAGAAGAATCTGGAAAAGTTTCAATAGCAAAAGATGGAACACTTATAGCAGATGTAAAAGAAGAAGCGTTGAAGAAAATATTAATCAAAAATATAGTTACAGATAGACTAGAGAATAAAAAAGAAAATAAAATTAAAAGATTAAAAAATATAAAAAAGATAAAAAGCGAGAAAAAAACAACAGAAGAACAAACAAAAATAAATAATTAAGTTGGAAGTTAGAAGCTGGAGGATAGAAGTTAGAATACTTCCAACTTCTAACTTTTATTTCTAACTTCTAAAATAAATGAGAAATATAAAATTAACAATAGAATATGATGGAAAATGTTATAATGGATGGCAAAAGCAACCCAATAAACTAAATATTCAAGGAGAAATAGAAAGAGCTATTTATAATATTACAAAAGAAGAAGTTGATCTAATTGGTTCAGGTAGAACTGATGCAGGAGTTCACGCACTTGGACAAGTAGCAAATTTTAAGACAAATTCTCAAATATCAATAGAAAAAATACCTCTTGCAATAAATTCACAGTTGAAAAATAGCATAGTGATAAAAGAGGCAGAAGAGGTTGATGAGAGGTTTCACAGTAGATATAATGCAAAACACAAAACGTATAGATACATAATAAACAATTCAAAATGTGGAACTGCAATATATAGAAATTTAGAATATTCATATCCATTCAAACTAGATGTTGAAAAAATGAAACAAGCTTCTAAGTATTTTGAAGGAGAACACGATTTTAAGGCTTTTAAATCGAGCGGGACTAGTTCGAAAAATAGTGTTAGAACAATTTACAAAGCGATAGTAAAACAAGAAGGAGAAAAAATAATCATAGAACTTACAGGAAATGGATTCTTGTATAACATGGTTAGAATAATATCAGGAACACTATTAGATGTAGGACTTGGAAAAATTAGACCAGAAGAAATACCAGAAATAATAGAGTCAAAAGATAGGCAAAGAGCAGGAAAGACGCTTCCAGCGCATGGTCTTTATCTAGTAGAAGTTAAATATGACTAAGAGTAACATAAATAATAATAAAACCATATTATATATAAAAAAGATAAAAGGAGTAATTAGTATGGATTTATTATTATTTTTTGCTTTACCAATAGCAACAATAATATTGGCAGTAGTGTTCCAAAAAATACTTAAATGTCCATTGTTAGTAGCGGCAACATTTTTTGCAATATACTTAATTGTAGCATTTGCTGCATTTGATGAATCTTTCTTAGTAAATGCTATAGTGTATACAATCTTAGCTTTTATTGTAGCAAGTATTGTTCAGTTTATATGCAGAGTTGTAGACAATGATGGACTTACTATAAGAAATCTAAGAGCAAATAACATAAGGGCAAACCGTATAAGAACAGATACATTAGATGCAAACGAAATTATAAACAATGATAATGACGACGATAATGATGACAACAACAACTCAAGTGGTTGTGGATGTGGCAATAGAAACAGAAATTGCATGTGCAATAGTAATAATAACAGAGGCTATGGAAATGGAATAAATTGGTATAGAAGATAAAGTATTACAAAAATATTACAGAAAAGTTAAAGTTAAATTACAACAGATAATATCTGTTGTTTTTTAATATATTTTGTTGTACAATTAAATAAGTAATATATTTTGTCAAAATATTGACATATAGGAGGAGAAAATTATGGCTACAAACCCAATGCAAAAAAAAGCGAGAAACTCATTTATATTAGGAGTATTAATAACATTTTTAATAATGGCAATCGTTGTTGCTTTCTTACTTTACAGTATGTTAAACATGAAGAAGGCTGAAGAAGAAAGACAAGCAAGCCTTGTTATAACATATGCTTTAAAAACAGATGTTAAATCAGGAGATACAATAGATGCAAGTAAATTAGCTACTGTAACAACAGATAAATCAGCTGCACCAGCAAATACAGTAAAAGCATCTGCTTTAACAGAAAACACAATAGCTAAAATAGATTTAACAAAAGGAACAATAATAACAGATTCTATGATAACAGAATCAGACAGTCCACTTACAAATGACTTAAGAGTTCAAGAATATAATATGATAAAAATATCAAGTCAAATCGCATCTGAGGATTATATTGATATAAGACTAAGAATGCCTTCTGGACTAGATTATATTGTTATATCTAAAAAGAAAATAGAAATACCACAAATTGAAGGTGTTGATTCTTTAAATACAATATGGATGAAATTAACAGAAGATGAAACAGTATCTTTATCAAATGCAATAGTTGAAGCTTATAAAATGAAAGGTGCAATGTTGTATACTGCAAAATATGTAGAGCCAGGAACACAAGAAAAAGCAACACCTACATATGTACCAAGTACAGAAACAATCAACTTAATAACTCAAAATCCAAATGTTGTACAAGAAGCTAAAACAGCAATGTACAATAGATATCAAACCTATAGATCAATCAGAGACAGCATAAATTCAGAAGTTTCTGATGTGGATGAAAATCAAGCAACATCAGGAGTTGAATCAGGAGTAGCAAAAGATATATCAACAACAACAGAACAAAGAAAATCTTACTTAGATTCTTTAGCAGGAAATTAAAGAATTAAAATAATCGGAGGGAACAATGGAGAAAATAGGCTTTATTGGAACATTTGACAAAACAGATTTCTTGATATATGTTTCTAGAATTTTAGTCGAGATGGGCAAAAAAGTATTAATAATTGACTCAACTGTAAATCAAAAAGCTAAATACGTTGTTCCAGTTATTAGCCCGACGATGTCGTATGTAACAGAGTATGAAGGAATAGATGTAGCTGTTGGCTTTTCAGACTACAATGGAATAAAAAGATATTTAGGGATGCCAGAAACGGCAGCCCTAACATATGACTATATAATGATAGACATGGATAAAGCTGAATCAATAGAGAGCTTTGGAATATATGAAGCAAATAGAAACTATTTTGTAACTTCTGCAGATTTATTCTCACTAAAAAAAGGACTAGAAGTTTTGAGTGGAATAAAATTACCGGTACAATTAACGAAAATATACTTTTCAAATATAATGTCAGATGAGGAAGATGAATATCTAAACTATCTATCATTAGGTTATAAAATAAAATGGCAAGACGAAAAAATATATTTTCCATTACAAACAAGTGATCAAGAAGTAATAATGGAAAACCAAAGAACAGAAAAAATAAAATATAAAGGATTAAGCACAGAATACAAAGATGCACTCGTTTATCTAGCATCAGAAATAGTGCATGATGAAAGATCAAATGCTGTAAAAAGAGCATTTAAACAATTAGAAAGAGGAATGTAATATGGCAATAGTATCTTTTTGGAGTGATAGCGAAAAGGAAACAGGCCAAACATTGGCTTCGGTAGCAATAGCAACACTTATGGCTATCAATCATAACTTCAAAATATTAGAAGTAGCAACTGGGTTCAAAGATAGAACAGTAGAAAATTGCTTTTGGGAACAAGAAAAAGATGACACGTTAAAAGATATATTAGGAACCAGAACCAGAGACGTCGGAATGAACAACGGAATAGAAGGATTGGTAAAAGTTCTTCAAAGCAATAGAACATCTACAAACGTTGTTGCAGACTATGCAAAGGTAGTTTTTAGAGAAAGATTGGATGTACTAGTAGCACCAAGCACAACTCATAGAGATGCGTATGATTCAATTACACAGTACTATCCTGAACTAGTTAAAATTGCTGATAAAAATTATAATATAGTTTTTATAGATATAGATAAAAGAATGAAGGAAGAACACAAAAGAGCAATTCTTCAAGCATCGGATGCAATAGTAATAACATTTAAGCAAGGCATGGATTCGTTGAACGAATTTGATAGACTAAGAGAAAAAAATCCAGTATTTAAAATGAATCGATCATTATTATTATTAGGAAAATATGACAGATATTCAAAATACAACACAAAAAATACAAGCAGATATTTAAAAGAAAGCAGAACAATATCGGCAATATCATATAACACTTTGTTCAGCGAAGCAGCTTCAGAAGGAAAAGTTGCAGATTACTTTTTAAAATATAGAAGCTTAACAGATCAAACAGATAAAAATGTATTATTTATACAAGAAGCAAAAAAGACATGTGATAACATATTATTTAAGTTAAAAGAACTACAAGCTAAAGTATAAGCCTTAGCGAAAGGAGAAAATACCATGAATATAACTAATCTAATATTAATGGCCATTGTAATAGGTGTAGCAGTTGCGATTGTTCACAAGTTCATAACAAACAAACAAAACCAAGAAGTTGAAGAACAAATTCAAGTAGATGATGCAACATACACATTAAGCACAATGACAGAATTTGTAAAGAAGAGATTAGACGAAATCACAAAAATCAATTTATATGATATAGGTCTTTCAGAAGAAGAATTAAAAAGAAGAAAGAACAAGAAATACGAATTGAAAAAAGCGTTAAAAGGCTGTACATATGGAGATGTAAATGATAAGAAATATATTAAGGAATTAATATATGACATGCTTTACAACGAATATGGAGTTGACGAGATAAATGTATCAAAAGCAATTCCTTTTGATGTACCATCACTTTTAACAGCACAAGATAAATTTGATATTATACTATATATGTATAAATCTGAATTCGGATATGAAGCTTTATCAGAAATAATAAAGAAATACAAATTAGACGAGTTAAAATATGTGGCAGGAGAATCAAAACCTTCTTACGTAATAACGCCAGAAGAAATTTCAGATATATATGAAAAAGAAAACTTTGCATTAACATTCCAAGATAAATTAAGCATAGTTGTACAAAGAATATATCAACATTACAAAGGATATAGCAGTATAGATGAAATAAGAGACATGAACATAGATGGTATATCTGGTGGTGTATCTGGACTTCCAGAAAGCTTTTTAAGCCAAGTAGCACAAACAGATGGAGATTATTTAGGACAAATAGTAGAACACAAAGTACCACGTGCTTGTGATAGTATTTGGATAATGTTCCGTGGTAAATCAATAAGACTTGCATTCTTGTCATTTGGAACAGAAGCAGAATTAAAGAGAGTTTGTCAGAATATATACAAATTCAATAACCCAGGACAATTATCAGACACAAATGGTTACAAAATCAATGAAATGAAAGACGGTTCTCGTGTCGTTGTTGTTAGACCAAGCATGTCAGAAACATGGGCATTTTTCGTAAGAAAGTTCGACGTAAAGAGAGCAACACTAGAACAAATAGTAAAATTCCCTGGAAAAGACGAAACAATAGATTTATTAAAATACTTAGTAAAAGGAGCAAGAATCATATCGCTTACTGGTGAGCAGGGTTGTGGTAAAACAACAATGCTTATGGCGATGATAGAAAACATATACGAAACAATGAACCTTCGTATTACAGAAACTGCATTCGAGCTTCACTTAAGAAAAATATATCCAACAAGAAACATATTATCAATGCGTGAAACAGAAACAATTTCTGGACAGGCCTGCTTGGACGTTCAGAAAAAGACTGATGGTTCTGTTAACATCATCGGTGAGGTTGCAACTGACCCCGTAGCATCTTGGATGATCCAATCTGCACAGGTTGCTTCTAAATTTACATTATTTACTCACCACGCTAAAACATTCCCAGACTTAGTTACAGCACTAAGAAACTCAATGCTTAGAGCAGGAGTGTTCAAAGATGAAAGAACAGCAGAAGAGCAAGTTGTACAAGTATTAAACTTTGATATCCACTTAGTAAAGGACTTCAGAGGAAGAAGATACATAGAAAGAATAACAGAATGTATACCAGTAGAAGAAAGAAACGAATATACATTTGATTACAGAAAAGAAAAAACAACAGAAAAGAAAATAGAAAAATTCATGGATAATGCAACAATGTTCTTTACAAAAACAACAAACAGAGAATTATACCAATACAGAAATATACTAGAATATCATGATGGTACATATGTACTAACAAACCCAATATCAGAAGAAAATATCAAGGCTATGCTAAACAACATGGATGATACAGATGCTGAAGAGTTCAAGAAATTCGTTAAGAAAAATTGGGGAATTGAAGCACATAGAGATGCTGATATGATGAAAGAAGAAGCATAATAAACATCATCTAAAAAGGAGGTGCAAAAGCCTAAAATATGAATGGAAATATTATATTATACATGATGATTGGAGCAGCAGTGATACTTGCTGGTATTGTAGTTGCATTCTTGTTATTAAAAAAGAAAACACAATCATCAGACATAGTACAAATTAGACAATTAAGAAAAGGAACAAAGGAGCAAAAATTCTCGAAAGAGATATTATATCAAAAGCTATATGTTAGATATTTGAGGTCTCCTTTTATAAAAAGATATCTATTTAAAATAAGAAGAAGACTAGAAATAATAAACATTGATGATGAGTATTTAACAAGAAAACAGACTTCGGAAATATTAACAAAAGCATTGTTGATAATAATTCCAATAACACTAGCAATAATATTTATTACAAAAAGCAATGGACTATTGCTATCGATTTTACTGATATTTGAATTATTTATGATAGATACATTAGTAGATGGAATGGTTGACAAAATAGACAATAAGCTACTAATTCAACAAATAGATTTCTTTGCAGAAATAAGACATGCATACCACGAGTTTAACATGGTTGAAGAGGCAATATATCAGGTTGCACAAGGTGATAGTGCACCAGAAATGTCTAGACAAGCAGAGAAAATATACGAAATATTAATATCTGATGATCCGGAAGGAGAATTAGAAAAATATTACGACATTGCACCAAACAGCTTCTTAAAAGAATTTGCTGGTATATCGTATCTTACGAAAGAATTTGGAGATAGAACAGTAGATAAAACATCTTTATACTTGAAGAACTTAAACAATATAAGCCAAGAGATGCAACTAGAAATATTAAAAAGAGATAAATTAAATTATGTATTCCAAAGCTTATCAGTAATAGCGATTGTGCCATTACTAGCATTGGAACCAATAAAAAACTGGGCAGTAAAAGAATTCTCATTCACAAAATCGTTTTACTATGGAAAACAAGGTATGATAGTTCAATTACTATTGGTTATACTAACATTTGTATGTTATATTTTAACAAGAAAACTAAAAGACAATGGTTCAACAACTATTGATACAAAAACAGATAATCCTTGGGAAGAAAAAATATACAAAATACCATTAGTAAAGAAAATCGTAGACTTATTCATACCAAAAGATGGAACAAAAGAAAGAAGAAAAATGAAGAATCTTATGAAAGATGCTGCTTCAAAAGATAAAATTCATTGGATATATGAAAGAAGAATATTATTAACAATAACTGTATTTATAGGTTCCTTACTAATATTTGGATACCTACATAAAATGCAGATAGAATACATATACACAGAACCTACATCAACATTCAATCTAGTAGGAGAAATGACAGGAAAAGACTTGAAAAAAGCAGAAGAGCTAACTGCGAGTGACAATAGATTCTTAGACATGTTTAAAGGAAAAACAAAAACAACTCAAGAAGATATAGAAAAAGCAATGAAAAAATCAAAAGATTATGCAAATGCACAACCAGATGAAATTAAAACAGCGGCAGAAAGAGTTTTGAAAAAATTGAGACAAGTTAATAGCGAGTATTTAAGCTGGTTTGAAATGATTTTAGCAATGGTATTTGCAGTAATTGGATACAATTTACCAGTAGCACTATTATTCTTCCAGGCAAAAATGAGAAAGATGGAAATGGAAAACGAAGTAATGCAATTCCAGACAATCATATTGATGCTTATGAGAATAGAGAGAGTAAACGTAGAAATGATATTAGAATGGCTAGAAAGATATTCAAATATATTTAGAGAGCCAATATCAAGATGTGTAAACAACTATGAGAGTGGACCTTGGGAAGCTCTAGAACAAATGAAAGATGAAATAAACTACAAAGAATTTATAAGATTAATAGAAAGCATGCAAGCTGCAGTAGAAAAAATACCGATCGCAGAAGCATTTGATGAACTAGATTCAGAAAGAGAATATTATCAAGCAAGAAGAAAAGAATCAAATGACAGATTAATCTCAAAGAAGGGATTAATTGGAAAAGTAATAGGATTTGCGCCAATGGTTGGACTATTTGTAGGATATCTAATTATTCCACTAGTATTTATAGGATTAACAAGTATGACATCATCATTCAATACTATGACAGCAATGAAAAATCAATATTAGAAAGGAATATGAACTATGGAAAATATGACAAAAGCTTTAGAAATAGCTGCCAGTGTATTAATTGGAGTTCTTATATTATCACTTCTAGTATTTGGTTATAATCAAATAAGAGAGCAAAAAAATATTGAGCAGAAAAATGAAAAAGCAAGCCAATTATCGAAATTTAATATAAATTTTGAGTCATATGCTAAAGATACTGTTTATGGAAGTGAAATACTTTCACTAGCAAATGAAGTAATAAACTATAATGAAAGAAAAGCTGTAGATGGTTATCAAGAAATAGAGTTAGAAGTAAAAATAAGTACAGGAGTGCTTAATGGGCAATACCTTGTAGCAGGAACATATTCTGGTACAAGTCTTGACCAACAATATAAAAAACTAGTAAAAAAGATAAAAGAAGCAGACATTACTGTATTTGGAAAAAGCATTTCGTACTGGTCTAAGTTAAGTGATAAAGAAACTGAAAAGACAGTAAAAGCAAGATCAGATTTCTCTGAATCGGAATATACCAAATTAAAAACAAACAGAACAACTTATAAAAAATATGTGGAAGAACAAACTGATTTTGCAAGAAAGACATTTAAATATGACGACGTAACAGAATATGATTCTGGAAATGGTAGAATTATAAAAATAATGTTCAAAGATAAATAAAAGCAAGGAGGACTATAAAAGTGGAAAATGCAAGTAAAGCATTATTAATGGCAGCTTCAGTTTTAGTAGGAATTCTAATATTGTCATTGATTGCATATTTATACACTGTTTTTGGGGATTATAGTTCTCTAATACAAGCAAGGCTTGAAGAAAAAAACATTACTGAATTTAATACCAAGTTTACCCAATATGAGAGCTATAAAGATGAAAATGGAAATTGGCAAAATACTTGCAAAGCAAGTGAGATAGTGAGCTTGGCAAATCTTGCACAACAAAACAATCAAAGTTATGACTTTGGAACGGATAGTCTTGAAGAAAAAGAGAAGGAAGGAACATTCTATATATCTATTGATACATCAGCTATTAATGGAGAGCGTAACTTTGAAACATTATCAACAGATGATTATATAAAATTTATGAAAAGTGAAATTGGAACAATGCAAGATGGAACCTATCAAGTAAAAGATTATAGTTGTAGTGTTCTAATAGATCAATATACTAAAAGAGTAAAAAAAGTGATATTTAAACCAGTATAAAATATTAAAAAATATGTCAAATAATGATTGCATAATAAAAAACATAATGATATAATTATTTTAAGAAAGGCAGATATGAAGAGAAATATTATATTTATAGTAGCTATTTTTCTGGTAGTAATAGCAATTATTACATATAGCTTTTATAACATAAAAAGAGCAGAAAAAGAAAGCAGTCAGAATAATAGGGCATATCAAAGCTTTTATAACCAAGAAGTTTTAGGAACAGATGTAATATCTATTATAAATAAAGCAGTAGACAGCAATGAAAAAAATGCAGTAGATAAAGACGAAAAAGGACATTATATAGATAATAATAAAAACTCGATAATAATAGAAATTAAATTCAAAGAGCAAGAACAAATAATAAAAATGGAAGCAATAGAAAAATCAGGAGAACAAAAATTTTTAATACTTTTTGGAGCAACAAGCTTTAAATGCACAAAAATAGAATATCATCAAAATACAAACAATGTTAAATACATGTATTTTGAGCAAATATAATTAAGTTATTAATATTTTATATTTCATAAGGAAATATAAAAATTAAAAAATATATTAAATATAAAAACTAAAGGAGGATTTATTTATGGAGAATGCAAGTAAAGCATTAATTATAGCAGGAGCTATAATATTATCAATTTTAATTATCGCGTTAGGTATGTATATATACCAACAAGCATCAGGAGCAGCACAAGGAACAAACCTAGATCCACAAAAAGCACAAGCATATAATGCTGAATTTATAAGCTATGAAGGAGTTAGAACAGGAACAGATGTAAGACAATTAGTTGGTGCAATAATCAATCATAACAGAGTAAATCAAGATGATACATCTAGATTGATATTAATCGAAGATGCAGCAGGAAATGCAACAAGAGATCCTGATGATGCTAATTGGACAACAGATAAAGTTAAAGATTATTCAGTAGCATCATATAAAACAGGACTAACATACAAAGTATCTTTCGGATACAATAAATCAGGATATATAACAGTTGCTTACATAGTAAAACAATAATAAACTATAAGGAAAAGTAAATTATGGAAAATGCAGTAGAAGCTTCAATGTTAGCATTTGCTGTTATACTATTAGTATTAGCATTAAGCTTAACAATGTATATCTTTTCACAAGCTAGACAAACATCAGACTTAATGCTACATCTAACAGACCCAACAGAATATTATTCTTATGCAGAGTCTAATGGGATAGAAGTAGATAATTTAGGAAATAGAATAGTAGGGATGGAAACAGTAATCCCTACTCTCTATAGATATAGTAAAGAAGACATAAAAATTACATTTAGGTCAGGAACTGCTTCTTATGACTCAGATGGAAAAATAACTAACGTTTCAATAGGAAGACCAATAGAAATATACAAAACCCAAACAGATCCAGAACTATGGAGCACTGGGTATAAAAACGATTTTGATGATACTGGTACAAGTACAAGCATTTGCTCTTTTGATTTAAAAGAAGAACAATCTAGAAGAGAACCTTGGACTGGAGCAATATCAGAGGTCAAAAAGAATCTGGATGCGATTCTAGCAGGAGAAACATATGAAAACATGGATTACACTTCAATAGGATTTGCAAAAAGATTTAACCAGGCTAAATTTGTTGAAATGGTTGGAGAAGTTGTAACTGTAAAAGCAGAAGATGACGAAAACTCGGGTATCAGAGGAAATAAGACTACTACTAAAAAAGTAATCACCTATGTGATGATAAATTAGTAACAAATGATTTTAAACAGCAAATACTATAAAAAAGAAAGGAAACAAAGAAAATGGGAGATAGTTTTGTAACAATTATAGCTATATTTTTAGCAGCAATGCTAATGTTTGTTTTCCCTTTGATGTCTGTATCTGAAAAATCAGATAACATCTCACAATTAACAGTACAAACAGCTACTACTGATTTTGTAGATAAAGTTAGAACAACTGGAGAATTAACATTAGACGATTATGATAAGTACATTCAAACAATTACATCAACAGGAAATGCTTTTGATGTAGAGTTAATGGTACAAATAATGGATGAAAATATAGGAGTAAAAACAACACAAGCAGAAACAACTAAAATAGGTGAAAACATTTATTATAACCTATACACAAGTCAATTAGAAAGCGTTTTAAAAGACAATAAAAAACATAAAATAACGTTAAAAGAAGGAGATAGAGTCTCTGTAACTGTTAAAAATACAAATACAACAATAGCACAGACATTAAGAAACTTCTTTTATAGAATTGCAGGAAATGACACGTATCAAATTGCTGTACAATATGCAGGAATTGTTACTGTAAATGGTAAAAACTAATAATGTATAATGTAACAGCTTATGGACTGTAATATGTAGCAAAGTCCAAGAGCTGTTTTTTTATAGAAAGGTAAACATATGAAATTACAACACATAGCGATAATTTTTATAATAATAATACTTCCAATATCGTTAGTATTATCAAATTATGTAAGCTCACATTTGGAAACAATAAAAACACAAACCATATATGATGCAAATTTAGTAAATGCTGCACATGACTCTATTAGAGCGTTTCAAATAAACACTCAAAACAACGAGTTTTCAGATATAGCAAACTCGAAAATAAGAGACATAGAAGCATCTATTAACGTATTCTATTCTTCTCTTGCAACAAACCTAGAAGTAAAGGGGTATACAAAAGAGGAACTAAAAGAATACACACCAGCTATTGTGTTCACTTTGTATGATGGCTACCATATATACACAAATTACTATGACACAGAATTACAAGCTTTTAAATACGGGCTAAAACCATTTACATCATACTCATGCAGATATATTGATATAAATAGTAGACACAATGATTTTGTGGTAAATTATACACTTGATAATACCATAACAATTATAGGCACAGTAGAAGGAAATTATGTTACAAAAACAGGACATTTAATATCATATGATGAGGCAGAGCAAATAGCTCAAGACCCAGCAAGAATAGCTGATTACGTTAATTTAAGTGAAGTGCTAGAAGAAAACTTAGTAACATTAGATGATGATGCAAGTGCAGAAACAATCAACCAAGCAAAATATCAAGGAAGATACCAATATGTGGTATATAATAACCAAAAAATATATTTAGAAAAAAATCCTACAAACGAAAGTAGAAAATATTTTAAATATAGTTCTCAATACAGAAAAGATTATATAAGTTCATCAGAAACAGTAAATGCATTAAACATTTACTATGATGCAGCAACAAAGCAACTAAGTTCAGAAAGTGCAAAGAAATTTTATCAAGAAGCAGCTGAATTCACAATATGGGTAAATGAAAATTTAAAAAATGTAACTCAACAATGGGCATGTGATGCAGAAGGATATAAAATACCAGAGAGATTTGCAACACAATTAGATAATGCTAGAATATTTGATACAAGAGGAACACAGAACAATCCATTACTTTCAAGTTCACCATTTAATGAACAAAGAAGAAATGTAATAAGATATTCAATAGAAACAAATTTAATCCAAGCTATGAAAACATATACAGATCATTCGTCAGCAGGATATGAATTCTCGATGCCAGAATTAACAGAAGGAGATTGGGACAACATTGAAAACAACATATGTGAATTGGTATTTTTACAAGGATTCCCAATAGGAGGAAAAATATATAATAATTACTGTGTTGTTTCAAACAATGCAAACAAAGAAACAGTATCAAATGATGCAATATATATATTATCAAAAGATGATGAAGGAAAAATAGAATATCATAAGCCAGGATGTAAAGCTTTAATTACAGCTTTAAATTATGGAAGAATGACATTAGAGGGAGCATATTCAACAATAGATTTTAAGAGAAAATCTATATCTCTAACAGGAGAAGATGTAAATGCTCTTGCTCAAATATTAGAGAGTAATGAAGTAAACATAAACGAAGGAAAATATGCTTATTTCTATCCTCAACCATATGAAGCATGCTATGACTGTATAGTTGCAGCATCAGATGCATACTCAACAGATGACATTATAGCAGGAAAAGTAATTGACAAATTCGGAAGAGACCATGACGAATATGGAGAATCGTATGGAAATATAACAGACTTAAATGGAGATGAAGTAAACATTACAAACTTAAATGGAGTGAACCTACAAAAATATTATCTAACTGCCTTGGCAAGAGCTAGATATGATTTGTATTTAGTAAATGCATATTTTGGATATTAACTTGGAGAAAGAATATGATAGATGAAATAAAATTAGAAGAAAAAATAAAAGAAAAAATACAAAACAAAATAGTAATAGAAGATCCAGTCGTAAAAATTACATTTAAAAGAATACTAGCCTACTTTATAATATATAGTTTTCTAGGATTTATAATAGAAACTATATTTGGAATGCTTACAAAAGGAGTAATTGAGAGCAGACAAAGCTGTTTGTACGGACCATTCTGCTGTATATATGGACTTGGTGCGGCAGTAATGATACCAGGGCTTCAAAAATTTAAAAAGAAAAACTGGACATTATTCTTAGCAGGAGCAATAGAAGGCTCAATAGTAGAATATGTGATAAGCTGGCTAGGAGAAATAGTATTTCATATTAAATGGTGGGATTATTCAAACATGCCATTTGATATAAATGGCAGAATATGTTTGTTATTTACAATATTCTGGGGAATATTAGCACTAGTATTAATGAGGTTAATAAATCCATATATAGAAAAATTTATAGACAAAATTCCTAAAAAACTATTTAGTGTACTAACAATAGGTGGAACAATATTATTAATTTTAGATTTGCTAATAACAGCTTTTGGACTTCAAGTATTTTATACAAGATTTACAAAAAAATATGACTTAAATCTTGTAGAAGACAAAAATCTCATGGTAAGTCAGGAAGTTTTAGAAAACAAATTTGTACAAAAATTGTCAAACACAATATTTACAGATGAAAAAATGTTAAGAACATTTCCAAACATAAAATATAAAGATAATGACGGAAACATTATATGGGTAAAAGATATATTAACAGATATTAAACCATATTATTATAAAATAAGTCATAAATTTAGATTAAAATAAATATAGAAAAGCATATATATTTTTATATATGTCTTTTTTTATAAAAATAATTCCCTATTTCTAATTAAGAAATAGGGAATTTGCGTTTATTTACTTGAACCAGTGAATAAACTGAGGTTTCAGAACCTCAGGCAGAGACTCGTATTTGTTCAAGAGTCGACGATTGTAGTCGTCAACAAAGAAGGAAATATCGGCCTCCGACACCTGCTCAAGATTAGAAAAATTTTTGATGGCAAACTGACAGGCCTCATAGAAATCGTCAGCCCGCTGACACTCAGCCTCGAGACTAATAGTATTGGTCAAACTATCAGAGTTATTGCAAAGATAGTTATAACCAGCATGATTAATAGTAACGACGCGAGGAGAGCTGGCAATCAGAATGGGAATCAGTGCCACATCTTCGTAACATCTCAAGGTACGATGAAACGTAACCTTCGAGAAAATACTGGTCTTAAAAGCAAAGAGCCAGTAAACTGCATACTTCTTACCGGGAATGGACCACATTTTCAGAGAGTCGATTCCAGAATTAAGAATGTCAATACCCGACGTGAAATTGTACCGCTGAGAATCTTTGTGAGGAGAGTCATTAATCAGATTGACCTGACACCGAATGATATCAGGATGGTTGTGCTTAATGATACCCGCATTGAGATTCTCCAGATGATTAGGTTCAATGGTGTCGTCAGAGTCTACAAAGATAGAGTACTCACCAGTAGCAAGGGAGATGCCACGCTTCCGAGCGATAGAAACACCAGCATTGCTAAAATGGTGGACATGAATGTGAGGATAGGTCGATGCGTATTCGTCCAAAATCTGAGAAGTTCCGTCAGTAGAACCATCGTCAATAACAATCAACTCATAATCCGAGAAGGACTGAGAGAGAATGCTATCAACACACTTGTTGATGTACGACTTACTGTTGAAACAAGGCAGGATGATCGAGAATTTCATTTGAACTAACCTCCTCTTTCAAAAACGCACAAGACCTCCGTGAAGTCTTGCTTTTTCTAAAAGTTACAGTTAACCTTAACTATTATAAGGCGGGATTTAAGAAAAGTCAAGCATTATTCTTGAATATATGAGAATAATGTGATATAAATAAGAAAAATTTATGATGGAGAAAAAAGTTGTGGATATAAAAAATATGACATTAGAAGAAAAAGCGTCACTTTGTGTGGGAGAAGACTACTGGAATAGTAAAGAAATAAAAAAATATAATATTCCTAAAATAACGATGTCAGACGGACCAAATGGATTAAGGGTACAAAAAGATAAGCAAGATAATTTAGGAATAAATGAGAGCGAAAAGGCGACATGCTTTCCAACACTAGCAACTTTAGGAAACAGCTGGAATAGAAGAATAGCATATCTTTTAGGCAAAGCTTTAGCAGAAGAAGCCAAAAAAGAGAAAATCAATATAGTGTTAGGACCAGCAATAAATATAAAAAGAAGTCCGCTGTGTGGCAGAAACTTCGAATATATATCAGAAGATCCATTTTTAACAGGAATACTTGGTAGTGAATATGTAAAAGGGATGCAAAGTCAAAACGTTGGAGCATGTGTAAAACATTTTGCAGTAAATAATCAAGAAAACAGAAGAAGAACTATTGATGCAATTATAGATGAAAGAACGTTAAGAGAAATCTATTTAAAAGCATTTCAAATGATTATCAAAAAATCAAAACCATGGGCAGTTATGAGTGCATACAATAAAGTTAATGGAGAATATTGTACAGAAAACAAACACTTGCTAAAAGAAATACTAAGAAAAGAATGGAAATATAATGGAATAGTAATTTCGGATTGGGGAGCAGAAAATAATAGAGTAGAAGGAATTAAGGCAACTAATGATTTAGAGATGCCAGGTGGTAGAGGAAACGGCAAAGAAGAAATAATCAAAGCAGTGAAAGCAAATATAATAAGCGAAAAAGAATTAGACAAAATAGTTGAAAGAATTATTCAAACAGCTCAAAAAACATATGATAAAACTCAAGAATATTCTTATAATCAAAAAAAGCATCATGAGATTGCTTTAAAAATAGCAGAAGAATCAGTAGTATTATTAAAAAACGAAAATAACATATTACCAATCCAAAAAACAAAAATAGCAGTAATCGGAGATATGGCAAAAGAGCCTAGATATCAAGGTGCAGGAAGTTCTACCATAAACCCATATAATGTAGAAAATGCACTTGAAAGTTTAAGAAAAAATAATATAGAATTTGAGTATGCACAAGGATATGAGAGAGTTGAATCTGGTAATGATGAACAACTATTGAAAGAAGCGGTTAATGTAGCAAAAAGACATGACAAAGTATTAATATTTGTAGGACTTACAGAAAACTATGAATCAGAAGGAGTAGACAGAGAAACGCTACAAATACCAACAAATCAGATAAACTTGATAGAAGAGATAAGCAAAGTAAACCAAAATATAATAATTATATTATCAAATGGCGCACCAATCGAAATGCGATGGCAAGACAAAGCAAAAGCAATAATAACAGGCTACTTAGGTGGAGAAACAGGGGCAAGTGCAATGATAAATTGCGTAATAGGAAAAGTAAATCCTAGTGGGAAATTGGCAGAAACGTATCCAATAAAACTAGAAGATACCCCATGCTATAACAACTATCCAGGAACAGAGCTAACAGTAGAATATAAAGAAACTATATATGTAGGATATAGATATTACAATACAGCAAAGAAAAAGGTCCTTTTCCCATTTGGATATGGACTAAGTTATACTCAATTTAAATATTCGGACCTAAAAATAGAACAGGAAAATTATAAGGTAAAAATTTTATTCAAAATTAAAAACATAGGAAAAGTAAAAGGAAAAGAGATTGCACAAATATATGTATCACAATCAAATCCTAAAATCTATAAACCTTTAAGAGAACTAAAAGAATTTAAAAAGGTGGAATTAAAGCCTGGAGAAGAAAAAATTATAAAAATAGAATTGGCAAAAGATAGTTTTGAATATTACAATACTGAATCAAGAAAATGGGCAATAGAAGAAGGCACATATGAAATACAAGTGGGAAAATCTAGTGAGGATATAGTTTTAAAGGATAGAATAACAATAAAATCACAAGATGCAGATATAAAAGCAAAGTACTCAGACAAGTATTATAATGCAGAAATACAAGAAATTACAGACAAAGAGTTTGAAGAAGTATTAGGAAGAAAAATACCAGAAAGACACTTAAAAATAGATGAAATCACAGAGGAAAACACACTAGAACAAATAAAAGAAACCGATATAGGAAAAGTGATATATAACTCAGAAATGGAAAAAATGAATCGATTATTAAAAGAGCAAAATGTAAATAAAGCGACTAAAGTTATGATGGATTTACAAAAGCCATTGAAAAAGTTTTATGAAAAGCACAATAGTAAAATAACAAAAGAAATGGTAGACGAACTCCTAGATATAGTAAAAAACAATAAAGAATATGCAAATTGCAAATTTTTAGAGATATATTTAAAATAAGACATCTGACTAAACAGATGTCTTATATTTAAACTCTAAAAAGATTAAACCACTTAGCAAATGTGGATTTTGTGATACTAGCAAAATTCAACTTTCCGACTTCTTTGTCAGCAATAATATTAACAGTAGATACAATACTTCCATTAATACTATAAGAAACTTCGCCTAGCTTTTGACCTTTTAAAATCGGAGCATTAACACTCTCGTCTAGAGTAACTTCCTGAGATATTTCTCCTTTGTTAGACTTAGAAACAAGAACTTTAGCGTCGCTTTCTAAGACTGCATTTACACTATTTGAAGAACCTTTATTGACTTTTAACTCTCTAACAACATCGCCTTGCTTTCCGAACTCAGTAACAGAATAATTATTAAAACCATAGTCTAAAAGCTTTTGAGCACTTGCAAATCTTGTTTTAGGATTAGGAGCCTTTAAAACTACACTAATTAGAGATAAGCCGTTTCTGGTTGCAGAAGCTGACAAATTATATAAGGCAAGAGACGTTGAACCAGTTTTTAAACCTGTGCAGCCATTATAATTACGAACAAGTTTATTTGTATTAACTAAGCTAGATTTTCCATCTCTAAGAGAATCCATCCAAATTGTCGTATATTTTGTAATAGAAGGATGATTTTCTAAAAGTTCTCTGGACATGATTGCAATGTCATAAGCAGAAGTTAAATGACCATCTTCATCGATTCCATGACAGTTTTTAAAAGTGGTATCATTCATACCAAGTGCTTGAGCTTTTTCATTCATCTTAGCAACAAAGGCTTCTTGACTTCCTTCTAGATAATTTGCCATGGCAACAACACAATCATTTGCAGACACAATACAAATAGCTTTTAACATCTCATCAACAGTTAAAGTCTCACGAACATCAAGCCAAATTTGCGAGCCACCCATTGCAGCGGCATCTTCTGTACAAGGAACTGTATCTGTTAAACTAATCCTACCACTATCGAGTGCTTCCATAATTAAAAGAAGACTCATTATTTTTGTAACACTTGCAGGACGTAGCTTTTCATGCATATTATGATCATATATAATCAATCCGGAAGATTGTTCAATAAGACAAGCGGATTCACAATCTAAATTTAAAGGATTATCAGTAACTGTTGCAGAATCCGAAATTAAGCCAGCACTTGTTTCTTTTGACTCGACAGGCTTTGACTGATTGCACCAGACATATTGCGTATTTTCAACAGCAAACTGAACATATATAAAACAATTACTAAGTAATAAAATAATGCAAAGAGAAATAACTATTAAACTTTTTTTATGAAAAGAATGCATAAAAAATCCTCCTAATGAAATATTAATAAATAATATTCATATAAGAGAAAAATATGCAAATTAAACCAATTTTACAATTTTAACAGTAACAGTTTTATCATCTGTACTAAAATACATTTTGATATCATTTGCAGTATTATTTTTGAACTTTAAATCAACAGAACCATAAGAAACAGCGGCATCCTTTCCTTCAGGAACATAAGATACTTTTTTTCCATGAGCATGTCTTTCCTTTACTTCTAAATCAGGAACTGCCAAAACTGCATTATACAAAGTGCTACTAACTTGACAGTTACCACCTCCAAGAGCTTGAACCGTTTCACCATTTACAAAGACGCTAGCTTCTTTATATCCATCTTCTGCAGTGGAAGGACCGATAGTTCCACAGAATGAAAAAGTTTCTCCTTTTGCAACAGTACAACCATTTAGCTTGGAGCAAGTAATTCTAATATTAGTAAGTCTACCTTCTGGACTTGATCCTAAATCAGTAGAAAAAGAAGAAAGCTCTTCTTCTTTTGGGGTAGAAACCGCGTTTTCAATTTTATTAGCAATTTCGTTGGTTTTATCATTATTTCCTAAAACATTAGAATCAAGAGCAAGTTTAGCTTCATTATTCATAGAATTGTTATCAGTTTCTCCATTATTTCTAAAAATAAAAAATAAAACTACTCCAATTATAATAATTAAAACAATTATAAAAATATAAGAATAACTTTTCTTATTAGTACTCATCATTTACACCTCTAAAAATAGTGTTAGCAGAAATAAGAAAAATATACAAAAATAAAAAGCCATAATGCTTTTTATTTTAAAGGAATTTTATAAATTTTTGATAAAAAGAGCCAATTTTTCAAGAGTCTCACAACCTGATATAATTTGTTCTTCACTATATTCGTCTAAAGCTTTTTGTGCAGAAGCGGGTAAAGAGTAATCCTTACCAAATAAGATATAGTCAGCAGAGAGATTAGTTATCTGACAAAGTTTTCCTATCTTGTCTATTGAAAGACAACCTTTTCCATGTTCAACCATTCCTAAATACTGACCAGATACTCCAAGCATCTTAGCAAGCTTTTCTTTAGTATACCCCATAGTTTCACGAATATACTTAATTCTTAAACCTATTTCCTTTTTTAACATAAACAAATCAATCCTTTCTTTATAAAGTAATTATTAATACATATAATAAACTACAAAATTCGACAAGAAATGATAAAACAGACTACAAAAATATGGAAATCCATGATAAAATGTGATAAAATATGAAAAAATGAGAATAAAGGAGTGCAGAAAAAATGAGCAAAGTACCAATGAAACTATTATTAATAGAAGATGACAAAAACGAATGTAATAAGTTTGTAGAATTTGCGAATAAGAGTGATGAAATTGAATTCGTAGCAATCACAAATTCTGCAGAAGAAGGGTTAAAACTATATAAAAGACATTCGCCAGAAGGAATAATTTTAGATTTAGAATTAAATGAAGGGCAAGGAAGCGGGTTTGACTTTTTGAAAGGACTTCAAAATTTGAAATTAGAAAGAAAACCTAAAATTGTAGTAACAACAAATGTATTTTCAGATTCAGTATATGACTATCTACATGAAAGCAAAGTGGATTTTATATTTTACAAAAAGCAAGAAAACTACTCGATAGAGAAAGTGATAAATACATTATTGTTATTGAGAGAATATAAAAATAAAGAAAGAGAAATACCAGTAAGCAATGAGAATGATGACGAAGAAGAATTAAAAATGATTTCTGACAAAGTTGATAAAGAGTTAGACATAATAGGAGTAAGTCCACATCTACAAGGAAGAAAATATTTGCATGATGCGATATTATACTTATTAACAAGCGAAAGCAAAGATAGCAAAATCTCAATTACTCAATACTTAACAGCAAAATATAAGAAACCAGATAGTACAATAAGTAGAGCAATGCAAAATGCAATAATATATGCGTGGAGAATATCGTCAATAGAAGATTTATCAGAACATTATACTGCAAAGATAAATCATGAAACAGGAATACCAACACCTACTGGATTTATATATTATTATGTAGAAAAAATAAGAAAGACATTATAAAAAATCACAAAATCTAACAAAAAACTACAAAATTTAACAAAACTACACTACCAAATATCACTTATACAAGGGCGTATAAGTGGTATTTTTTATTTGTAAAAAATAAAAAAGATTGGTGGTGAGTGCACATGAGAGACTTTTGGGAGTGGCTTGAATATATATTAGGATTATAGTAATATATAAAAAATGAGTGTAATTTATTGATTACATTCATTTTTTTGTATATAATAGAGCTACTTAGAAGGGGAAGAGCTTATGAATATAGAATTAATAATGAAAACTTTTACTATAAATAGCTTAATATTTTTTATATTTGCAAAAATAACAAATAATAAGATTGATATCAAAACTTCAATAAAGATGATTGCTGCAAGTTTGGTTAATACTGCAATCTATGTCTTTTTAAGCAAATACATAGATCATATTCTGATAAATGCAATACTGTTCTTTATACAAATAGTGTTTATTAGAATAATATTTGTTTATGAAAATAAATCTCTAATCATAGCGAATTTAATTGCTAATGCTATGGCGTATATAGGATTGGTTGTTGCTATGCTATTGGAAGCGATTCCAATGTATACGATTAAAATTAAAGAAGATATTATAAACTTAACAATAGCTTTAATATTTGAAATAGCGTTATTTATAGGGTTCTTTAAAATCAGGAGATTTAAAAACGGATTTACATTTTTAAACAAAAAAGCTAATAATGAGTATTTAGACATTATAATGATAAACATTAGTGCAGTAATAATGTTTGCATATTGTCTATTTGGAAAAGGAACAGGAAACGGGGCAATAGTAAAACAAATATTATTTCCATTCATAGTATTAGTGGTCATCATGATAATAATGATTCAAAAAACACTAACAGTATACTACAAACAAAAACAACTAGAGAAAAATATACAAGAATATGAAAAAGAAATAAAAGACAAAGACAATAAAATAGAAGAGCTTTCAAAAGAAAAATTTGAAATAAGCAAATTAAATCATGAATTTTATAACAGACAAAAAGCGATGCAACTAAAAGTAGACAATCTATTGTCTAACATGAACACAGAAATGGCTAACGAAATATCGGTCATAGATCAAATAAATAATTTATCAAAAGAATATTCTAATAAACTAGAAGAAATCAAACACATAGAAAAATTGCCAACAACAGAAATTGAAGAAATAGATGATATGTTTAAGTATATGCAAAGTGAGTGTATAAAAAATAACATAGACTTTAAGCTACAAATAAATGGAGACATCAGACATCTTGTAAATAAAATAATACCACAAGATAAATTAGTAACCTTGATAGGTGACCACATAAGAGATGCAATAATAGCAGTAAACCATAGTCAAAACAAATTTAGAAGTATTGTTACTGTGATAGAAGAAAAAGACAAAATATATGAACTACGAATATCAGACACAGGAATAGAATTCGAACCAAAGACATTATTAAAGTTAGGATTGGAACCAGCGACAACACATAAAGAAGAAGGTGGAACAGGAATTGGATTTATCACAACATTTGAAACATTAAAAGAAACTAAGGGTACTTTGATAATAGAAGAGAAACATCCAATGAAAGAAAATGACTTTACCAAAACTTTAATATTTAGATTTGACGGTAAAGCAGAGTACAAAATACTAACATATAGATCAGAAAAAATAAAAGACAAAACTGGAAGAATAACAATAGAAAACATAAAAAAATAACACCAAAAACAGTAAAAAGAACAATTTTTAGTTGACAAAAAGCGGAAAATTAACTATAATAGAATATAGTAAAAATTATTAGGAGAAAAAAATGGCTAAGATTTGGAAAAAATTATTAATGGCAATATTAATAATCGCTTGCTTATTTAACATTGTAAACAAAATAGTAAAAAAATATTCTCTGAAACAAGAGGTAGAAAGTTCTATAGAATACATGCAACAAGCAAATGAAATTAGTAATATTGAACAAAATAAATAAAAATATAATTAACTCTTGAAAATATAATAAGATTATGTTATTATAGTGGATGGTAGTTTTATAAAAAAAGGGAGAGGTGAATTAACAGTGAAAGAAGGAATACATCCAAATTATGCAGAAACAACAATCACATGTGCATGTGGAAATGTTATAAAAGCAGGATCAACAAAAAAAGATATGAAAGTTGATGTTTGCTCAAAATGTCATCCATTCTGGACAGGTAACTTAAAAAGAGAAACAACAGGTGGTAGAGCAGACAAATTCAAAAAGAAATATGGAATTCAATAATTTAAATATATTAGAAGGAGTAAACATATGTGTTTATTCTTTTTAATTTTGCAACAAAAAACGAAATTTGTCGAACGATTATGATTAAATTTTACTAAAAAGTATTGCATATTTTTATAAATATAGTATAATGTATTATAGTGGAGATTTCATAGAACACAACCTTTAAAAGTTGGAATGTAATCCAAAGGATTACGAAAAAACACAGGCATTCCTACTGCCTGTGTGTTTTTTTTATCGAAATAAATCGATAAGTTCTTTGAGTACTTTAGCAATCTTTAAGAAATACTTAGATACAATAAGTAAACTATGTAAAAACTTAAAAGGTCTTTTTGTACTCTTCTTCCTGCGTTTAGGAGATTTCATATAATCACCTCCTTTTTTTGGAATAACATAATTATACAACATAAAAAGAATAAAATTTGTCACAATTTGGAATCCGGTTAAAAAAATTTTCTTATATTTTTTGTTGAAAATTCAGACAAAATGTAATATAATGTTAGAAAATGAACGAAAATGGAAGGTAAGCATATTATGCAAAAAGAGGAAGAACAAAATTACACAGAAAAAGTTAATAAAATAAATACAGGAAAAAATTTAAAATATTCAATATTAACAATGGGATGCCAGCTAAATGAAAACGATTCTGAAAAAATCGCGGGGATGGCGGAACAGATGGGATATACCAAAACAGATGATATTTCTCAAGCAAATTTAATAATATTTAATACTTGTTGTGTTAGAGAAAATGCAGAAGACAAGTTGTTTGGTAAACTAGGAGAAGTAAAGAAGTATAAAGAAGCCAATGGTACAATAATTGCCATTGGCGGTTGTATGATGCAAGAAAAACACATTGTAGAAAAGCTAAAAAAGAGCTATCCATTTTTTGATATAGTGTTTGGAACGCATACATTACATACATTCCCAAAAGATGTATATGAAGTTATACAAAATAAAGGAAGAATAGAAGATATACTAGATATAGATGGAGAAGTAATAGAAGGATTGCCGATAAAAAGAGAAGATAATATAAAAGCTTCTGTCTTAATTATGAATGGTTGCAATAATTTCTGTACGTATTGCATAGTTCCATATGTAAGAGGAAGAGAAAGAAGCAGAAAAGCAGAAGATATCATAGCAGAGGTAAAATGTTTGGCAAAAGAGGGATACAAAGAAATTACTTTGCTTGGACAAAATGTTAACTCGTATATGAGAGTCGAAAGAGAAAGAGGCGAAGATGTAGGAGAAATAAATTCTTTTGCTAAACTTTTGAAAGAGATAAATAAAATAGAAGGAATAGAAAGAATAAGATTTGTTTCGCCTCATCCAAAGGATTTTACAGACGATGTAATAGAAGCAATAAAAACTTGTGATAAAGTGTGCAAAATAATACATTTACCACTTCAATCAGGAAGTACTAATGTTCTAAAAAAGATGAATAGAAAATATACAAAAGAACAATATTTAGAATTGGCACAAAAAATAAAAAAAGAAATACCAGAAATAGTATTCTCAACAGATATAATAGTTGGGTTCCCAGGAGAAACAGAAGAAGATTTTGAGGATACTCTTGATGTAGTAGATAAAATTTGTTTTGAGCAAGTTTATATGTTTATATATTCGAGAAGAGTTGGAACTCCAGCAGATAAAATGGAAGATCAAATTCCGGAAGAGATTAAACATAAAAGATTTGATAGACTAAAGAAATTAGTAGAAAGTCAAGTACAAAAAAATAATGAAAAATATGTTGGAACAATGCAAAAAGTTCTAGTAGAAGGAAAAAGTAAAACAAACGAAAATATGCTTACAGGAAGAACTTCTACTAATAAAGTTGTTAATTTTGAAGGAACAGAAGACTTGATAGGAAAAATAATAGACTTAAAAATCGTATCAGAACATATGTGGTATTTAAAAGGAGAAAAATAAGATGGCAGAATATTCACCAATGATGCAACATTATCTTGAAACAAAGGAAAAATATAAAGACTGTATTTTGTTTTATAGATTAGGCGATTTCTATGAAATGTTTTTTGATGATGCTATAAATGTTTCAAGAGAACTAGAATTAACATTAACAGGAAAAGATTGTGGGCAAGAGCAAAGAGCTCCAATGTGTGGAATTCCTTATCATGCTGCAGAAAACTATATATCAAGACTTGTTAGCAATGGACACAAAGTTGCAATATGTGAGCAACTAGAAGATCCAAAACAAGCAAAAGGAATAGTAAAAAGAGATGTAATAAGAATAGTAACACCTGGAACAGTAACAGAAACAAATCTTTTAGAAGAAAAAAGAAATAATTATATAATGAGCATATTTCAAAAAGGAGTATTCTTTGGAATTGCTGTATGTGATATATCAACAGGAGATTTTTACGCATCAGAAATAAAGGAAGAAAATAATTTTGAAAGATTACTTGATGAAATATCAAGATATGCACCATCTGAAATCATAGCAAATG
The DNA here is from genome assembly GCA_000434195.1 of Clostridium sp. CAG:780. Taxonomy (GTDB): domain Bacteria; phylum Bacillota; class Clostridia; order TANB77; family CAG-508; genus CAG-245. The sequence continues at coordinate 44,441 of HF994471.1, read as the reverse complement.
AAATGCTTTATAATTGCAGTGAAGAAATAAGCAAAATAAAAGAAAGATTTGATGTATATATTTCGACAGAGGAAGAAGAAAAATTTAGTGAAGAAATAGATAATCTTTATAATCAATATGAAATACTTTGTGACAATGGAGAAAAACTAAAAGACCTAGAACAAAGATTATTTGCTGTATCTGCAATAAACGGACTTATACAATACATAGAAGATACACAGAAAACAAAGTTAGAACACATAAACAAGATTATAATATACACGATAACAAAATATATGGCATTAGACATCAATGCAAGAAGAAACCTAGAATTAACAGAAAAACTAAGAGATAAATCGAAAAAAGGAACTCTTTTATGGGTGCTAGATAAGACTGCAACATCTATGGGAGGAAGACTCTTAAGAAGATGGATTTCGGATCCTTTAATAGATGTGTTTGAAGTAAATAATAGACTAGATGCAGTAAAAGAATTAAAAGAAGATGTGATGATGAGAGGAGAGCTTGTATCTAGCTTAAAAGGAGTTTACGATATAGAAAGATTAGCTGGAAAAGTATCGTATGGAAGTGCAAATGCAAGAGATTTAAACTCATTAAAAGCATCTGCTAAGAAATTACCAGAAATTAAAAAGTTAATTGAGAATTCAAAATCACATATGCTACAAAATTTGTACCAAGATTTAGATGAACTAGAGGACATATATACATTAATCGAAAATGCAATAATAGAAGACCCACCAATTAGCGTAACAGAAGGTGGAATAATAAAACTTGGATATGATCCAGAAATAGATGAACTAAAAACAGCAATGACTGACGGAAGAACTTGGCTTGCAAAACTAGAAGCAACAGAGAAAGAACAAACAGGAATAAAAGGCCTAAAGATAGGCTATAATAAGGTGTTTGGATACTACATAGAAGTTACAAAGTCAAACTTATCATTAGTTCCAGATAGATATATAAGAAAACAAACACTAACTGGTGGAGAAAGATATATCACAGAAGAACTAAAAGAACTAGAAAGCAAAATTTTAGGAGCAGAAGAAAAGGTAGTATCGTTAGAATATAAATTATTTACGCAAATAAGAGAGCAAATAAAATCTCAAATACAAAGAATACAAAAATCTGCAATGGTAATATCAAAACTAGACGTTTTAGCATCTTTTGCAACTGTTGCAGAAGACCTAAACTACTGTATGCCACAAGTTGATAATAGCGGAATTATAGACGTAAAAGATGGAAGACATCCAGTAATAGAAAAAATGCTTCCAGCAGGAAGTTTTGTGGCTAATGACACTTATATGGACAAAGATGAAAACAGATTATCAATAATAACAGGGCCAAATATGGCTGGTAAATCAACATACATGAGACAAGTAGCATTAATAACACTAATGGCTCAAATTGGAAGTTTTGTGCCAGCAACATCTGCTCATATAGGAATAGTTGATAAAATATTTACAAGAGTTGGAGCGTCTGATGACTTAAGCATGGGTCAAAGTACATTTATGGTAGAAATGATGGAAGTTGCAAATATCTTGAAAGAAGCAACAGGCAATAGCTTAGTTATACTTGATGAAATAGGGAGAGGAACATCTACATATGATGGACTTTCAATAGCTTGGGCAGTAGCAGAATACATAGAAGATAAAGAAAAGTGTGGTGCAAAAACATTATTTGCAACTCATTATCACGAGCTAACAGGACTAGAAGATAAATTAGAAGGAGTTAAAAATTACTCAATTGCTGTAAAAGAAAAGGGAGAAGATGTAATCTTCTTAAGAAAAATAGTTACAGGTGGAACTGACGAAAGCTATGGAGTCCATGTTGCAAGACTTGCAGGAGTTCCAAAGGTTGTAACACAAAGAGCAAATGAAATACTAAAATCAATAGAAAGAAAAAATGTGTTAACAAATAAAAAAGCAGAAAAAGAATCGAGCAAACAAGTTTCAGGACAGCTTGATATGTACAACTTTAAATTAGCAGAAATTGCACACGAACTAGATAAAATAAATATAAACGAATTAACGCCGATAGACGCATTAAATACGCTTGTAAAAATAAAAGAAGACCTAAAATAGTGAAAAAACAACAAAATAATAAAAAATATTAAAAATATTTAAAAAATAGCAAGTATTTCCTTGCTATTTTTTTCATTCTAGTGTAAAATATTACATGAATGATATTTAATAGAAAAAATAGAAAGGGTTAGTTATATGAAGAAAATAATTGCAATTATATCTATAGTTATTTGTATGTTCGCGAGCGTAACAGTATATGCAGCAAATGAAACTAGAGAAGTAGAACAAACAGCAACAGGTAAATTAATAGAAATTAAAGACAAAGAGTTAAAAACTCTAGAAGATTATAGAAATGCATATGGATCAGATTCATACGGATTAACAGCATTTTTACTAAATAAAGTAAGAATTTATAGTATACCATTTGGATTTGTAACAATCATAATAGCTGCAATATATCAATACATTATAGGACTAAAAAAATTAGACGTAAGAGATAAAGGCTTTGGACTAATGATTGCAAGTATTACACTAGTTGTAATATGCCAAGTATTACCACTTGTTTTCGCAATAGTAGTAAAAGGTTGGAGGGGTTAAACTAATGAAAGTTTTATTCGCTGTAAATAATGAAAAAGTTTCGACAGCCATCATAAAAAAATATCAAATGATGTATAAAGAAATAATTTCATGTAAAAATGTATATTTTTTCAATGCGATAATAAAAGAATTACAAAAAGATAAATCTTATGACAGAATCGTCATAGGAGAAGATTTAGAGCCATATGCAAATAACAACTATGAGGTTATCGATAATTTCTTATTTGATAAACTTGATAGTATAAGTGACGAGGCTTCAAATAGCAGAGAAGGAGATATTCCTATTATCCTTATAGGTGCAGATAGACGAGAAAAAGGTAGTGCTATTCTGGTTAAACTATTTGGAATAGGAATATATAACGTGTTATTAGGACAAGACAGAAGTATAGAAAATGTTTGTAAATTAATAGCGCAACCTCGTACAAAAAAAGAAGCAAAAGCATATTACAGAATTGAAGCAGAAGATGTTGATTATCAACTAGTAGACCCAGACAGTGTTAGTGAAACAGAAATACAAAACATAATCAAACATTACAGAAAATTAGGAAAAGACGAAGAAAAATATGTAGAAAGTTTTAATGACATAGCAGAACAGTATACTGATACACAATTAAAACTTATTACAAAATTTTTGCCTCTAAATGTTAGAGCAGTTCTAGAAGAGAGAAGCCCTAAATACCAACAAGTAATGATAGGAAGTGTAAAAGGACAAGTAGCAGCACAAAGAAGACAAGAAAATAACAAATATACAACAAAAAGTATATCAAATTCAAGAGGAAACAAAATAGACTTAATAGACAAAGAACTTCAAAAATCAAGACTTACAAAACCGGTTGTAATACCTTCTACAATAAACATGCAAGATGTAAGAAAAGCATATACAAAACCAGAAGTTCCACAGCAACCAGAAATTCAAGAGCCTAAGGTAGAAAAGATAATAGAACCTCAAATAGAAGAAACATTACCTAGACTTGAACCGGAAATAAAAAATGAGACCAAAAATAGCATAGAAGAGGAATTAGATAAGAGATTAGCAACAGTAGATGTTGCTAACAAGATAGACGACATAGAAGAACAAACAGCTGAACCTGTTAAAAAAGGCAGGGGCAGACCTAAGAAAGAAAAAACACCTGAAGAGCTTGAAGAAGAAAAGAATAAAGTAAAAAAAGGTAGAGGCAGACCTAAAAAAATAGTAGAAGAACCACAAGAGGAGAAACAAGAAGAAGTAGACTTGTTCAATATGTCTGATGAAAATGAGGATGAAAAAGAAGAAGCCACTACTCTACCAGGATTTGAAGAAGAAAAAGAACAACCAGAAGAAAATACTGGAATATTACCAGGCTTATTAGATGAAGAAGATGAAGAAATCGTGGCAAACAAAGAAGAACAAGAAAAAGCCACAATATTGCCAGGATTTGATGAGGATGACGAAGAAGTTGTAGAACCTCCAAAAATAGTGGAAAACGAAGAAGACGATTTACAAGTTAATAACAACCAAGTAAGTCAACAAATTAGGCCAGAAACAAACAACTTCCAAAGACCACAAAATAATTATATTAATAATGTCCCAGCAGCTGTTGAACAAAACTCAATTTACCAAGATAATGACAGACTATCAACATTATTAACAGGCGACAAAAAAATAGTAGCATTTGTGGGAACATCAAAAAATGGAACTTCATTCCTAGTAAACAACTTAGCGGCATTATTATCAAGTAAAGGAATAAATACAGCAATTTTAGACCTTACAAAAAACAAGAACTCTTATTACATTTATACATTAAACGAGGACAGCCTAAGAGATAGAGCATTTAGATGTATAGAAGGACTAAGAAGAGGAGTTGCAGAGGGAATTCAAGTAGACAAAAATCTTACAGTCTACACAAATGTTGCAAAAGACGATGATTCAGAATATGACGATTATGGAAATATTTTAGAAACATTAGTAAAAAATCATTCTTTAATATTATTAGATTGTGATTTTAATACAAACATCAACTACTTTGCAAAAGCACAAGAACTATATTTAGTTCAAACATATGACATACTAACAATTCAACCATTAACACTATTCTTAAATGAACTAAAATATAGAAATATACTAGACCAAAACAAACTAAGAATAGTAATAAACAAAGCATTAAGCTTAAGAAAACTAACAGACCAATTAATAATTGGAGGAATATCTTGTTATAATGATCCTGCATCAACATATATCAACACACTATTTGATAAAGACAAAGTAAGATATACAACAATACCATTTGAAACACAAACATATGCAAAATATCTAGAAAGAATGGTTGATTGCGAAATCTCACTAAATGGCTATTCAAAAATGTTCTTAGAAGCATTAAATAAATTAGGAGATATGGTATATCCACTAATAGCAGGGGGACAAAGAAAAGTTCAAGACAAGAACTATAATGATTATAACAAGAAAAATCAAACGTTCAACAGTAGCATGAACGAAACATTAAACAAAATGAGAAATAATTTTTAAAAAACGAAAAATGAGGTGATACTTTTTGTCAGCGACAATAATAGGAGTTATTCTACTACTAGTAGCAATAATAGTAGGACTAGTTTTATACAACATGTCAATTCATAAAAAAATACAAGCATTTAACAATATAAATCAACAAATAGTAAATTTAAATGTGTTACAAGACTTTATAAATACTATTAGCGAAACCTCAAGTGTAGATGAAAAGTTAAAAAAGATAAATGACATTTTAATTGAAAAATATAAAATAAAATATTCCACCATTGTGGTTTACAATGGTGCCGAATATGTTATAAAAGCAACAAACGTAGCAGAAAAACATTGGTCAGCTCTAAAAACATTACAATCAGAACCAATATTCAAAGACAGTATAGAGACTGGAATTTCAAAATATATAACGGTAAATAATGAAGGAGTAAAGCTTCCATATCAAAAGATGGAATTTGCAAGAGCAAAGTCAGCCATGTTCTTTCCTTTATATATAGATAACGTATATATTGGATACTGGATAATAGAAGGAAATTTACCACACGAATATGACAATGTAGATACCACTGTTCTAGAAGTTGTTAAAAATAACATAGTATCAGTATTAAAAACTGTTGAAAACCAATCTATAATAGAGAGAATTGTAAATGACGACAAATACTCAGAACTAAAAACAGCAGAGTTCCTATATGCGGATGGAAAAAAGACAATAGACCAGTATACAACATCAACTGTATGCCTATATAAAATAATAAACTTAGTAGATATAAATGAAACATATAGCAGAAAAACTGGAGATAGAGTAATAAACCAAATATGCAAAGCCATAAAAGGAGATTTGTCACCAGAATATTTATTTGTTAGATATATGGGACCAAAATTTGCAATAGTGTTCTCTGGAGTGGAAGAAGAAGCAGTAGGCGACTTCATGAAAACAATTAAAGAAAAAGTAGAAGCATTAGAAATAGAAACAGCAGAAGACTACAAAGGAGAAAAAACAATAGTTTCACCAAAGATTAACATTGCTTTAGCAAGATATTACAAAGGAACAGCACTTGTTGGAGTTACAAAACGACTAGAGGAATATCTAGACATGGCAAATCCAACAGAGAGCAATATAAATTATTTATAGGAGGTTTTTATGGTTACAGACGAGACAGTTAGCTTTAATGTGGAAAAAGAAAAAAATGCAAGAACAAGAGAAATTTTGAAAGAAGTTTACAAAGCACTAACAGAAAAAGGTTATAACCCAATCAACCAAATAGTTGGTTACATTCTTTCAGGAGATCCAACATATATAACAAGTCATAATAATGCAAGAAACCTAATAAGACAAATAGAAAGAGATGAACTATTAGAAGAAATGGTAAAAACATATATAGGATTGGAAAAATAAATGAGAACATTAGGAATAGATTATGGAGATGCAAGAGTTGGACTAGCAATTACAGATCCGTTAGGTTATACAGCTCAAGGGTTGGAAACGATACATCATCAAGGCAATGACAAAATCGTATTAAAAAGATTAGAAGAAATATTAAATCAATATGAAATAGATACAATAGCAATAGGGATGCCTATAAACATGAATGGAACTAAAACAGAAAGAGCTGAAGTAACAGAAAAATTTATTCACAAACTACAATGCAAATTCAACAAAGTTAAAATCGTGAGAATTGATGAAAGACTTACAACAGTGGAAGCACACAAAACAATGAACTTTTTAAACATCAACAAGCATAAAAAACGTGATATAGTAGATACCATTTCAGCAGTGTACATTTTAGAATCGTACATGAAAATAAATAAAAATAATTGAATATATTGACAAAATTGAAAGATAATAGTATAAAATAAGTGATTTTACTATTTGTAGAAATACAAAACAAAATAAAGTAAAGTATTGAAAGGAGAATAATATGAGTGACGAAAAGACACCAAACAATGTAAACGAGGAATTAGATGATAACATGATAATATTAAACGATGAGGAAGGAAAAGAAGTAAGATTTGAATTCCTAGATTTAATAGAGTTAGATAATGAACAATATGTTGTACTACTACCAGCAGAAGACAAACACGGAGAAGAACCAGGAGAAGTCGTAATACTACAAGTAGAAGATACAGAAAATGAAAATGAAGAATCTTATGTAAGTGTAGAAGACGAAGAAACATTAAACAAAGTATTTGAAATGTTTAAAGAAAAATTCAAAGATGAATTTGATTTTGTAGACTAACAATATAGGGACAGTTCTTTTAAACAGAAAAGACTGTCCCTATAAACAAAAGGAAAACTGAGGGGGAACAAAAAGATGCAGAAATTTAGTACTTGGATGATTGTATCACTAGACGTAATATTTTGGATGCTAAGAATAGTAGCAACATACACATACACGATGGGAATGGAATTTATGATAAAGCCATTAGATACAAACGTAGAAATAGCATTAATATTCTTTACACTTTTAGCATTTATATTAATAGTAAAAAGAAAACTACTAGGTCCAGTAATCTATATGATAGGATACTATGGATATTTTGGTGTTGCTCTATATAAAAACATAGTTCAGATGCAAACAGTAGGTGGAATGATAGATGACTATTTAAGCGTATTTATATCTTTTATAGGAATCATACTACCAACATTAACAATGTTTGACTGGCTATTAGACAAAAACAAAAAACTACATCCAACGGACAAAAAAACGGACTGGTTTTATAGAAACAAAAAATACGACATACAAAAAGATGATAGAGCAGATAAAAACAATTACAGAACATTATAAAAACCAAAGAGAAGCATCATCTAGAGATGCTTCTCTTCTATATTAGGAGGAAAAATGAGAAACCAAGAACATATAGAATATACATACAAACATAGAAAAATAGTTATGTATTTAGCTAATAAATATGTAAAAGATGAAGCTGTACTAAAACAAATACAAGACCATGATATGGACAAACTATTTATGTATTTATTTTATAATAAAAAAGATGTATCAGCTTTACATAGACAATTATCTTCACATCACGAAAATGAAATAGAGAAGAACAAAGCTGATTATATAGAAATGGTATTAGACTGGGAAAGTGCAAGATATACAAAACCTGATAAACCATTAAATGCATATGACACATTATATAAATATTATCCTGAAATGGAAAAAGAGATACTTCCAATTCTAAAAGAATTTAATATAGATAAGCCAAACTTACCGATGGAACAAGACGTGGTGGAATATGCAGAAAAAATAAAAAACACAAAAACAGAAGAAATAAAACAAGAGCTAATTAATTATATAGAAACAGCTTTTTAGGAGAATATATGAATAATAAAACTAGATGCAAATGGTGTAATTTGCAAAATCCAAGATATATAAAATATCACGACGAAGAATGGTGTCAACCTAACTTTAATGACAAATACTTATTTGAAATGTTAATATTAGAATCTTTCCAAGCAGGACTATCTTGGGAATGTGTATTAAATAAAAGAGAAGATTTTAGAAAAGCATATGATAATTTTGACATTGACCAAATATGTAAGTATGACAATAAAAAAATACAGGAACTATTATCAAATGAAAAAATAATAAGAAACAAACTAAAAATAAATGCTAGTATAAATAACGCTAGAATATTCAAAAATATACAAAAAGAATATGGTACGTTTAATGATTATCTAATTAAGTTTACAGAAGGAAAGACATTCTATGAAACAGACAAAATAACGTCAGAATTATCAGATAAAATTTCTAAAGACTTAAAGAAAAAAGGCATGAGATTTGTTGGATCAACAATAATATATTCATATTTACAAGCAATAGGTGTGATATATTCGCACGACAAAGAATGTTTTATGTATAAAGAAATATAAGATAAAAGGAGAAGAAAATGGACATTTGGGAAGAAATGTATGAAAAGGCAAAAAAGGAGTATCATCCAGAAGAGATATCACCATTCATAACAGCTCATCATGTGGTTGCAGCTGTTCAAAGCGAAAGTGGTAAAATCTTTACAGGATTTTGCATAGAAGGGGCAAGCGGAGTAATGAACTTATGCGCAGAGAGAGTTGCTGCATTGAATATGTATTTGAATACAGGTGAAACCAAAATTATAAGAATGATAGCGTTTAGAAAAGAACCACCAAAAACAAACGGAGGAATGCCATGTGGAGCTTGTAGAGAATTTTTAATGCAACTTAATTATGAAAATAGAAACATGGAAATACTTACAGACTATGAAACAAGAAAAATAGTTCATCTAAACGAACTAGTACCAAATTGGTGGGGAGATAAAAGATACAAAAAATAATGTTATGTAAAACAAGCGATTAGTTGAAAATCGCTTGTTTTTATGTTAAAATATTAAATGTATTAAGGAGAAAAAACTATGGAAAAAGAAAAATTTTATCATCAGTATATATGATAATTAGAAATGAAAAAAATGATATTTTATTACAAAGGAGACAAGGTACTAAATTATGGCCGGGCTTTCTAGCATTACCAGCTGGACATATCGACCAAGGTGAAAACGCATATGATGCTCTTGTTAGAGAAGCAAAAGAAGAACTTGGAATAGAATTATCATTGGATGATATAATTGATACATTTGTAGTGAATAGACGTAACAAATCGTTATTACCATACTATGATGTATATTTTGAAGTATCAAAGTATAAAGGAGACATCAAAATAAACGAACCAGAAAAATGCTCAGAATTAGTGTGGTGCGATATAAATAAATTACCTGAAGATATGATAGACTTTGAAATAGAAGCTATAAAAAACAATCAAAAAGGAATAAAATTCAGTGTGATAGATACTGATAATGAGAAAAAGATAAATAAAGAAGGAAGTGAAGCTATGAATAACGAAATAAAATAAATATGAACTGAGTAATGTGAGTTAAAGAAAATACTAAGAAAAATATTGATATATTAAGTTTTTTTGCAAATATATTAAAAATGTTAATTAAGGAGAATAATTATGAAGGAAAAATTAAGAAAAGTTATTGAGATTTATAAGAATAAAACTAAAAAAGAATGTTACGAAATAGTTATAGATAATAGCGAAGATATTGGAATAAAAGATAATAAAATAGGAGGCAAAGCATATATGCCTAAGGGAGAAGAATATCCTCTAGATGAAGATGGTAACCCAATGATTTTGCTAATACAAATTAATTTAAAAGATATTGAATTAGATGGCTATCCAAAAAAAGGAATATTGGAAGTATTTATAGATAAAGAATGTAGCTGGCCAGCCGATTATAAAATAAAGTATTTCGAAGAAAATCTTGAATATAGAACTGATTTACCAGAGTTTCCATCAAATAATTACATAATTAAGAAACCACTAAAAATAAAATTAAAAAAGAATATAGAACACATGCCAATAAATGATTATAGATTTGCAAATGTTATGAAAGAAATAATTAAAGAAGAAATAGGCATAGAGCTAAAAAATTATAAGGAAATAATAGATCTTTTTGAATCTAATGATATAGACTTATATAATGTTTTTTATGAAGAAATGTCTATTTTGAATGGAAATATTGGAGGATATGCAGACTTCACTCAGACAGATCCTAGAGAAATAGGAGATTTAAAAGAAGAATGTTTATTTAAAATTGATAGTAATATAGGCAATGGAATTATGATTGGTGATTGTGGAATTATATTTGCACTAATTTCTAGAGAAGATATAGAAAAAGGTAACTTTACTAATTCTGTAGTAGATTGGGATTGCTGCTAAAGGAATAGATATTTATAAGTTGAATTTATTGTAAATAATGGAGAATAAAAAATGAAAAGGAAGTGATTAAAATGGATATGTATCAAAAAAGGAAAAAAAGACAAGAAATAAAAATTAATGAAAATAAAAAAGAAGTGCAAAAACAAATGAATATTAACTGGGAAAGTACGAATTATCTAAACACTAGCCGAAACTATTGAAAAAACAACATTTTTTCAAATTTTTATCTTTCGTAATTTGATAAATTGGAGGTGAATATATGTCAAATAAAATAATAGAAGTTCAAAATATTAAAGTAAATATTACAAATATAGATGATAATGATTATATTTGTATTTCTGATTTTGGTAAATACAAAGAGGGAAAATCGAAAGCTGATGACATTATAAGAAACTGGCTAAGAAATAGAATTACTTTGGAATTTTTAGGAACATGGGAGTCGATTTATAATCCAAATTTTAATTCCGTCGAATTCGACGGGTTTAGAAAAAGTGCAGGACTTCACACATTTACATTAAGTGTTACAGAATGGTGTGAAAAGACAAATGCAATTGGTATATATTCAAAACGAGGAAAATACGGAGGAACATATGCACATAAAGATATTGCATTTGAATTTGCTTCTGCAATAAGCCCTGTATTCAAATTATATTTAATAAAAGAATTTGAGAGATTAAAGGAAATTGAAAATCAAAACAGAGAATGGGATGTAAAAAGAATATTAACGAAAAACAATTATTTAATACATACAGATGCAATTAAAAATTACATATTGCCAGATAATGATTTTTATAAAAATAGAGAATGGTTAAAATATGCTGAAGAAGCTGATATTTTAAATGTAGTCATATTTAACACAACGGCTAAGAAATGGAGAGAACTTAATCCTGATTTAGCTAAGAATTCAAATGTTAGAGATTATGCTACAATAAATGAATTAACAGTATTATCAAATTTAGAATCACATAATGCTGAATTAATAAAAGAAGGAAAAAGCAAAGAAGAGAGATTTGAAATATTAAGTGAAATTGCAAAGTATCAATTAAATATACTTAATATAATAAAAGAAGGAAAAAGCAAAGAAGAGAGATTTGAAATTTTAAGTAAAATTGCGAAATATCAATTAGATATACTTAACAATGCAGAAAAAATAAAATTATTGGGAGATGGAAATAAAAAGGAGTGATAAAATGAATAATTGGAGTTTCGGAATAGACAATGACAAATTAATTGGATTAGTGTTAGAAGGAAAGAAAACTGCTACATCATCTTTATATAACTTTGATAAAATTCCGGTAATTGGGAAAGAGTCGATTATTCATTTTGATAATGAAAAGGATGCTTGTATAGTAGAAACAGTAGATTACAAAATAATAAAGTATAACGAAATGACAGAAGAACTTGCAAAGTTAGAAGGTGAAGGAGATTTATCACTTAATTATTGGAAACAAGTTCATTTGAATTTTTTTAAATCTGTTAATCCAAATTTTAAAGAAGATGATAAGATAATCTTTGAAATATTTAAAGTTACTAAAAATTTAGTCGAAGAGAGATTAAAACTAGGAAAAAGTATAGCAAGTAAAAATACAGATTTACTTGGAAATATAGTTAAAGTAGAAGAAATAAATTCAGGATTTAATAATACACTATTTAATATTAATGATAAATATGTAATTAAAGTATGCACTAATAAAGAATTGGAAAATACTTTCGAAAATGAAAAAGATTTTTATTTATCTAATAAGGATAATTGTTTTATTCCCAAATTATATAAATATGATGATTCAAAAGTGGATTGTGATTATATATATGAAGTTATAGAGAAAATAAAAGGAAAAACACTTTATTATTATTGGTATAAAATGAATGAAGCAGATAGAGAAAAAACAATAGAAAAACTAATTGATATAATAAAAAAATTCCATTCAGTTAATGGAAAAGAATATGACTGGAAAAATAAAATTAAAGGCGAAATAAAAAATAGAATTATCAAATGTAAAAAATATTTTAAAATTAAAGATTACAATATGATATTAGAAAGTATAGATAAATATGATGAATATTTATCTGATAATAAATTTGCATTGATTCATAATGATTTACATTTTGATAATGTTATTTATAATAATGGAAAACTCACAATAATTGATTTTAATGATTCTATACAAGCACCAATTGATTTTGAATTTAGATTATTATATATGTGTCAAGAACAACCATGGAAATGGGCGGATATTGAGATGGATCCATATCAAAAGCCAGAGGACTATAAAAACATTTGGAACTATATAAAAAAGTACTATAAAGAGTTAAATGAAATAAAGTTTTTAGAACAAAGAATGATCATTTATAGAATTTGGAATGATACAGGTCATTTAAAGAAATATCATAATGTTGAATTAACTAAAGGAATAGTTGAAAATTCGAAAAAATTAATATAGTAAATATAAAGGAAGTGATGTATAAAGAATAAAATAATTATTGACACAGAAGCAGCTGAAAATGTAAAAATGATATTTGACAGTATAGAAAAAGGCTTAAGCAAGAAAGAAATAGTAGATATTTTAAATAATAAAAAAATCAAAACTCCAATGGAATATATTAAAAACTCGGATGAAGGAAAGATGTGGAATATCAGTATGATTATTGGAGTCCTAAATAATAAAGTATATATTGGAGATTTAATTCAACAAAAGCGAAAACGAATTAGTTTCAAAAATCATAAATTTGTAAAAACAAGAGAAGACGAGTTAATAATCACAAAGAATAATCATATGGAGATAATAAGCAAAGAGCAATTTGAAAGAGTGCAAGATATAATTAAACATTCAGTAAAAGTAAATTCAAATAATGAATATGACATTTTTTCAGGATATTTGAAATGTACAGAATGTGATAGTAACTTGACTATTAGAAAGAGTAAAGAATATACATATTATGCTTGTTCATCTTATGTGAGAAAAAGAGGATGCGATAATAAACATACAATAAGAAAAGATATTTTAGAGGAAAAAGTTATTACAGAAATAAGTAATAGACAAACAACCCAAATAGATAAGTTGAATAGAAAGTATATTTATGATTTGATAAATATGATATACTTAAATAAAGATGGATCAATAAAAATAGAGTTTAAAAGAAAATAATTAATAAATAGGAGATGAAATGGATAATTTAAAGCAATTAAAAAATGAAGAAATAGTTGATTTAATAAAAAGTGGAAAAGTAGAAGTGGCTGATATTGTTGATTCAGGAATTTGTCCTACTTGCTTTGATAAAAAGAACAATCATATTTTATATGGAGACAATACTGATAAAATGATATTTGAAAATGACAAATTCGAATGCTTTTTAGTAGGAAATCCAAGAGCAGATGGACATACTGCAATAAGCACTAAAACACATTATAAAGATATGATGGAAATAGATGATGAAACATGTAATGAAATATTTGTATTAGCTAAAAAAATAATGAATATTTTAAAAGATGTTTATAATGCTGAAAGTGTATATCTTTGTACAATGTGTGATGGACCAATGAATCATTTTCATATTCAATTAATTCCACGATATTCATTTGAAAAAAGAGGTTCAAAAAATTTTGTAAAACCAAGATTTGAATATAAAGAAGATAAAGAAAAATTATTAGAATTGAGAAAACAATTAAATTATAAAGTAGGTGAGTAAAATGAGTAATGAAAAAAGTTGTGCAAGTACAAATATCAACTGGTATCCCGGACATATGAAAAAAGCCATGGATCAAATAGAACAAGATGTTAAACTAGTAGATATAATAATAGAAATACTAGATGCTAGAATACCAATTTCTAGCCAGAACCCAGAAGTGCAAAAAATAATAAAAAATAAAAACAGAATAATAATATTAAATAAAGCAGACTTGTCAGAAGAAAAAGAAAACAAAAAATGGGTAGAATATTTTGCAAAGAAAGGTATACCATCAATATTATGTGATTCAAATAAAGGAGAAGGGATAAACAAAATAACCAAACAAATAAATGAAGTAATGCAAGAAGAACTAGAAAAGCAAAGAGCAAAAGGAAGAACCTCAAAAATAATAAGAGCAATGATACTAGGAGTACCAAATGTAGGAAAGTCATCATTTATAAACAGAGTGTCGAATAAAGTGGCGATGCAAGTTGGAAATAAACCAGGAGTAACAAAACAAAAACAATGGATACGTTTATCTAATAACATAGAATTACTAGATACTCCAGGAGTGTTATGGCCTAGATTAGAGAAAGAAGAAATAGCTTTAAATCTAGCATATACAGGTACAATCAAAAGCGAGATACTAGATGAAGTGGAGATTGCGTATAACTTGTTAAAATACTTACTTGAAGAATATAGACAAGCAGTAGTTGACAGATATTCTCTAAATTCAGAAGTAGTGGAAAAAATACTTTCAACCGATCAACTTGCGGAAAATGAGCGAATAGTAGAAGTGATGAACTACATAGGAGAAAAAAGAGGAGCAGTAGCAAAAGGAAATACAATAGATTTAAATAAAGTATCAAAAATAATATTAGATGATTTTAGAAGCGGAAATTTAGGAAGAATTACGCTAGAAAAAGTAGAAAGGTAAAAAATGATAGAAATAATAAACAGAGAAAAAGATATATCAGAAGTAAACACAATGTCACCACTTACTTGGGCATATGTGGGAGATGCTGTGTATGAATTGTTTATCAGAATGAATTTAGTAAATACAAAAAAGTCGAAACCACATATGTTACATATTGAATCAATAAAATATGTAAAAGCAGAAGCTCAAGCAAATATATTGAAAAACATATATGATAATCTAACAGAAGACGAAAAAGATATTGTAAGAAGAGGAAGAAATGCAGAAAACCATCATCTTCCCAAAAATTCAACAGTCGAAGAATATAGATACTCAACAGCGTTTGAAGCCTTAATAGGATACTTATACTTAACCAAACAAGATCAAAGATTAGAAGAAATACTAAAAATGTGCTTTTAAATATTGACTATTTTGAAGAAAAATGTTATATTAATAAAGTACAAAATATTGGCCCCTTGGTCAAGCGGTTAAGACGCAGCCCTCTCAAGGCTGAATCATGGGTTCGATTCCCGTAGGGGTCACCAGCATAAAGCTATTATTCATTAATAGCTTATTTTTTATGAAAAAATAAATTACAAGGGAAACGAAAAGAGGTAAAGAAACCTGTCCTAGTGGTCAGGTTTTTTATATAATTTTAGGAGTTGTCGAAATTTGTCTACAAAATGCAAACAAAAATTTGTAAAAAGTATTGACAAACAAAAAATCAAGTAGTACTATATATACGAACAAAGATTTGCGTGAGGAGGCGGCTATGATTTCAACACTACACATTAAAAATATAGGAATAATAGATGACTTAGTAATAGATTTAAATAATGGACTAAACGTATTAACAGGAGAAACAGGAGCAGGAAAAACATTAATAATAGATTCGCTAGGAATAATAGCAGGAGGCAGGTTCTCGAAAGAAATGATACGAAAAGGAGAAAGTGTGTCATTTGTTGAACTATGTCTTTATATGCCAGACAATCCAAACTCAATAGATGGAAACATAATAATATCAAGAGAGATAAGTACTTCGGGAAGAAATTTATGCAAAATTAATGGAAGACTTGTAACAGTAAACGAACTAAAAATATTTATGAAAAATATAATTGATATACATGGACAGTATGACAATCAAACGCTAATGGACACGGAATTTCACACAAAATACTTAGATAAATTTATAGGAGAAAAAATAGAAAGCCAACTTGCTCAATATACTCAACTATTTAGTCATTACAAAGAATTGCAAGCAAAATTAAAAGATAACTATGGAAGTGAAATAGAAAAACAAAGAAAATTAGACTTGTTGCAATATCAATATAAAGAGATAAAAAATGCAAATTTGAAACAAGGAGAAGATGAAGAGCTAGAAACAAAAAGAAAAATAATAATGAATTCAGAAAAAGTTGCTGAAAGCCTAAATAATGTGAGCAACAATTTAGGAACAACAGCAATAGATGCTATAAATGATTCAATAAGGGCGTTAGAAAAAATAGACCAAGTAGACGACAAATATAATGAAAAATTAATAGAACTAAAAAATATATATTATGAAGTGCAAGAACTATCAAGGGATATTGATTACATGAAAGATGAAATATATTTTAATGAAGAAGAAAGAAATGAAACAGAAGAGCGATTAGATGAAATTTATGCACTAAAAAGAAAATATGGAAATACAATACAAGACATTATAAAATATAAAAACGAAGTTGCAGAGGAAATTGCTAGAATAGAAGGACTAGAAAATGAAAATAAACAAACAAGAAAAGAAATAGCACAAATAGAGATAAAAATGAATATTCTTTGTGAGAATATTACAGAATTAAGAAAACAAAATTCATCAATACTTAATTTAAAAATAAATCAAGAACTTTCAGAATTAGAAATGAAAAACGCTAAGTTTAATGCAAAAATAATTGAAACAAAAGACTTTAGTAATTTTGGAAAAAGCTATGTAGAATTTGTAATTACAACAAACCTAGGGGAAGATGAAAAACAATTAAGCAAAATAGCATCAGGCGGAGAATTATCAAGAATAATGTTAGCCATAAAAACTGTTTTATCAGACATTGACGAAGTTCCTGTTTTAATATTTGATGAGATAGACACAGGAATAAGTGGAAAAGCAGCCAATTCAGTAGGAATAAAATTACAAAAAATAGCAAAACAACATCAAGTAATAATAGTTACACATTTAGCAACCATCGCAGCAAAAGGAGATCATAATTATTATATATATAAAGAAATAAATAATAATAAAACAAACACGAAAATAAAATTATTAACAGAAGAAGAAACAATACAAGAAATAGCAAGAATATCATCAGGAGAAATTACAGATATAGCACTAACACATGCAAAAGAACTTAGAAAAAAGGTGGCATAATAAAAGTTTACAAGAAATTCACAAATAAGTAAACATAAAAACACTAAAAAATATTTACATATTTCGCTTTATGTTATATAATATAAACATTAAAAAGGAGACCAAAGAAATATGTTTAACTTTAATATTGACAAAAGAATAATATATGTAATTATAGCAATACTAGTAGTGTTTTCGGTAGTAAATTATGCTAGAAACCCTATGGAACTAGTTGCTCTGTTATTAACATTACCAGGAGTTATAATAGCAATAACATTTCACGAATTTGCACATGCTTTTGCAGCAGATAAATTAGGAGACGATACTCCAAGATATCAGAAAAGGCTGACGTTAAATCCATTAGCACATATAGACCCAATAGGATTTTTTATGCTAATATTTGTACATTTTGGATGGGGAAAACCAGTAGAAATAAATCCTACCAACTTTAACAGAAAAAGGTCAATGTCTGCACAAGAAGCCATAGTAGCGTTTGCAGGACCTTTAATGAATATTTTAATAGCAATAGTATTAACAATAGTATTATGTACAATAGGAAAATTTGCACCAGGATTTGCGCTTACAAAAGTGGGATTCTTTATAGTATTAACAATACAATTAGCAATACAAGTTAATATAGGACTAGGAGTGTTTAACCTAGTTCCATTACCACCACTAGATGGTTCTAAAATATTGATGCACTTTTTACCATATAATGCAAAAACATGGTTCAAAAACAACGAAAATACTTTCTATATAATATTTTTAGTATTATGGATAACCAACATAGTAAGTTATATAATAGATCCAGTAATAACTGTAACATCAAATGGAATATACGCATTAGTTTCAGGAATATTTGGTCTATTTGGATAGGGGAAAAAATGAAAGATATATTGATAATGGGAATAGAATCTAGCTGTGACGAAACTTCTGTTGCTATTGTAAAAAATGGTAGAGAAGTTTTATCAAATATAATAGACACACAAATAAGTATACACGAAAAATTTGGAGGAGTAGTTCCGGAAATAGCATCAAGAAATCATGTAGAAGCTATTTCGAATGTGACAAAAAAAGCAGTTAAAGAAGCAGGGATAGAGATGAATCAGGTAGACGCTATTGCTTGTACATATGGTCCGGGATTAGTAGGGGCACTACTTGTTGGGGTATCATATGCAAAAGCACTTAGTTATGCACTAAACAAACCACTTATAGGAGTGAACCATATAGAAGGACATATTGCTGCAAATTACATATCGCACAAAGAATTAGAGCCACCATTTTTATGTCTAATGACATCAGGAGGAAATACACAAATAATATTAGTTGAAGACTACACAAGATTTAAAATACTTGGAAAGACAAAAGATGATGCGATAGGAGAAGCTTTTGACAAGGTGGCAAGAGTTATAGGACTAGGATATCCGGGAGGACCTAAAATAGATAATCTAGCAAAACAGGGAACACCAAATATAGAATTACCAAAAGCGCATTTAGATAATTTAGACTTTAGCTTTAGTGGAATAAAAACAGCTGTAATAAACTTGAATCACAAAAATCCGGAGATAAACAAAGCAGATTTAGCAGCTAGCTTCCAAGAAACAGTTACAGATATGTTGGTAGAAAAAGTGCAAAGAGCAATAGAACTCACAAACATAAACAAAATAGTATTAGCGGGTGGAGTATCAGCAAATACTTGTATAAGAAGAAAGTTTGATGAACTTGCACAAGAAAAAAATATAAAAATATATTATCCTGAATTAAAACTTTGTACAGACAATGGTGCAATGATAGCAGCAGCAGGATACAATGAATATATACAGGGAAAAAGATCAAACTTAACATTAAATGCTGTACCAAATTTAAGTCTTAAAGAAGAATAAAAAAGGGGAGAGAGAATGTCAATATACGCCATATCAGATTTACATCTATCGTTTAATACAGACAAACCAATGAATATATTTGGTTGGGACGATTACGAAAATAGAATAGCGGAAGATTGGAATAAAAAAGTTTCTGACGAAGATTTAGTTCTATTGCCAGGAGATTTTTCGTGGGAATTAAGACTGCAAAATACATATAAAGATTTTGAATACTTATCAAATCTACCAGGGAAAAAATTATTACTAAAAGGAAACCATGACTATTGGTGGACAACTCTAAAAAGTATGAGAGATTATCTAAAACAAAATAATTACAATAACATAGATTTTATATATAATAATAGTTACGAATATGAGAACAAAATAATTGCAGGAACAAGAGGATGGAATATTGCAACAGAGACAGAAGAAGATAAAAAGATAAAAGCAAGAGAATTATTGAGGTTGGAAAACTCTATAAAAGATGGAATAGAAAAATATGGAGAGGACAAGGAAATAATAGTATGCATGCACTATCCGCCAATAATAAAAGAAAATACAAACACTGAATATGCAGCAATATTACAAAAGTATAAAGTAAAAAAATGCATATATGGACACTTACATGGAAAATCACAAGTTAATGCTATAGAAGGAATATTTAATGGGGTAGAATATATAATGGCGAGTTGTGATTATACAGGCTTTAAACTTAAAGAAATATGCTAAAAAGGCTTGCAATATCTGAAAAATATGATATAATAATTAAGCTATTTATTTGTAAAGACAGAAAGGACATGAATTAAATGAGTATAAAAATAGAGAAAACAGAAAACAAAAACGAATTAAAATTAGAATTTACAATTGAAGCTAAAAAATTTGATGAAGCTATATTAAAAGTATATGGAAAAAGTGCAAAATACTTTAATATTCCAGGATTCAGAAAAGGAAAAGCACCATTCAATATAGTTGAAAGAATGTATGGGGATCAAATATTCTATGAAGATGCATTCAATGAATTAGTTCCACCAATATACGAAAAAGAAATAGAAGAAAATAAAATAGAAGCTGTAAGTAAGCCTCATATAGATATAGTAAACATGAAAAAAGGAGAAGACTTAGTATTTACAGCAATAGTACAAACAAGACCAGAAGTTGAACTTGGAAAATATAAAGGAATAGAATTAAAGAAAATTGAGTATCCTGTTACAGACAAAGATATTGAACATGAATTAGAGCATATGCAAGAACACAATGCAAGAACAATAACAGTAGAAGATAGAGCTGTAAAAGATAAAGACATAGCAGTAATTGATTTCGAAGGTTTTGTTGATGGCAAACCATTCGAAGGTGGAAAAGCAGAAAAGCACGAATTAGGAATAGGAAGCAAAACATTTATACCAGGATTCGAAGACCAAGTTATTGGAATGAAAATAAACGAAGAAAAAGATATAAATGTAAAATTCCCAGAAGAGTATTTTTCAAAAGACTTAGCAGGAAAAGATGCAACATTCAAAGTTAAACTACATGAAATAAAAGAAAAGAAATTACCAGAATTAGATGATGAATTTGCAAAAGATGTTTCAGAATTTGATACTTTACAACAATTAAAAGAAAGCATTAAAGAAAAAATGCAAGCAGAAAATGACCATAAAGCAAAACATGAAACAGAAAGTGCAGCAATAGAAGCAGTAGCAAAAAATACAAAAATTGACATCCCATCAGGAATGATTGAAACAGAAGTAGATGCAATGATAAGAGACTTAGAACAACAATTAGCATATCAAGGAATTAATGTAGAACAATATTTACATATAATGAATAAAACAAGAAAAGACCTAGAAGATAACTATAAAGAGCAAGCAGAAAGAAACATCGTATCTAGACTTATATTAGAAGAAATTATCAAGGCAGAAAAAATAGAAGCTACAGACGAAGAGATAGCAGAAAAAATTAAAGAAATGGCAAAAAGCTATGGCAGAAAAGAAGAAGACTTAACAAAAAATGAATCTTTAAAAGAATATATTGCAAACACAATAAAAACAGAAAAAGCCATAGAATTAATAATAAAAAATGCAAAAATAAAATAAACAAGAAATAAAATAGTTAGGGGGTTATTTATATTTATATAAATATTAGTATGCTCACTAACTATTTGACTTTTTGAACAACAAATCAAAATGTTGTAAATAAAATATAAAAGATAATACTATAAGTATTATAAAGACATTAGGAGGAATTTAATTATGTTAGAAAAGAATAGCTTAGTACCATATGTAATAGAGCAATCTGCAAGAGGAGAAAGATCATATGATATTTTCTCAAGATTATTAAAAGATAGAATAATATTTTTAGGAGAAGATGTAAATTCAGTTTCAGCAGGATTAGTTGTTGCACAACTTCTATTCCTAGAATCAGAAGATCCAGATAAAGAAATTGATCTATATATAAATTCACCAGGTGGATCTATAACAGATGGAATGGCAATAGTAGACACAATGAATTATATAAAATGCCCAGTATCAACAATATGTGTAGGAATGGCTGCAAGTATGGGATCAGTACTATTGGCTTCTGGAGAAAAAGGAAAAAGATTTGCAACACCAAATTCAGAAATACTAATACACCAACCATTAATCGGCGGTGGTGGACTTTCTGGACAAACAACAGAAATAAAAATTCATGCAGATCATATGGTAAAAACAAGAGAAAAGCTAAACAAACTATTAAGTGAAAGAACAGGTCAACCAATAGAGGTAATTAACAGAGATACTGAAAGAGATAACTATATGACTGCACAACAAGCATTAGAATATGGACTAATAGACGGAATACTAGAGAAAAGAAACTAAAATATAAAATTGAAGGAGAATTACATTTATGCAAAAAAACGAAAAAGGAAGAGCTGTAAGATGTTCATTTTGTGGAAAGGTACAAGATGATGTTGAAAGAATAATAGCTGGACCAGGAGTATATATTTGTGATGAGTGTGTTAAAGTTTGCTCAAACATAATAGAAAACGATTTATATGAAGATAGTGAACTTTCATACGAAACAGAAGGAGTAGCAGAATTACCAAAGCCAGAAGAAATAAAAAAGATATTAGATGAATATGTAATAGGCCAAGAAGACGCAAAAAAAACATTGGCAGTTGCAGTATACAATCATTATAAAAGAATTAATAGTGAGAAAAATATATCAGAAAAAGATGATGTAGAAATACAAAAAAGCAATATTCTTTTATTAGGACCAACTGGATGTGGTAAAACATTACTTGCTCAAACTCTTGCAAGAATACTTGAAGTTCCATTTGCAATAGCAGATGCAACAACACTAACAGAAGCAGGATATGTTGGAGAAGATGTTGAAAACATCTTACTAAAACTAATTCAAGCAGCAGATTATGATGTAGAAAAAGCACAAAAAGGAATTATATACATCGATGAAATAGACAAAATATCAAGAAAATCAGAAAATCCATCTATTACAAGGGATGTAAGTGGAGAAGGTGTACAACAAGCATTACTAAAAATAGTAGAAGGAACAGTCGCATCAGTTCCCCCACAAGGAGGAAGAAAACATCCACATCAAGAGTTTATTCAAATAAATACTCAAAACATATTATTTATATGTGGAGGAGCATTTGACGGACTTGAAAAAATAATAAAAGAAAGAGTAGAAAAAAAGACAATAGGTTTTGGCGCTACGATTACCACTCAAAAAGAGCAAGACAAATATGCAATATTTGATCAACTATTACCACAAGACTTATTAAAATTTGGATTGATACCAGAATTTGTTGGAAGATTACCAATAGTAACAACATTAAGAGAACTTGACAGGGAATCTTTGATAAAAATAATAACAGAACCTAAAAACTCACTAGTAAAGCAATACAAAAAATTATTTAAATATGACAATGTAGAATTAGATTTTGAAAAAGAAGCATTGGAGTCAATAGTAGACAAAGCAATAGAAAGAAAAACAGGAGCTAGAGGATTAAGAGCAATAATTGAAGATATTATGAGAGACATAATGTACGAAATACCTTCAAATCCAAAAATAGAGAAATGTATTATAACAAAAGAAACAGTGGAAAATGGGGAAGCTCCAAAAATAATTATTAACAATAATAGAGAAATACCTAAAAAAATAAAAACAGCAAGAAGAACAACTAGGAAAAACATAGGAACAGCTTAGAAGAAAACGAAAAGATAAATAGGGGAAAATATGAATAATAAAGTGAAAATAAGGAATATAATATCCAACATAATCACGATAGTAATACTAATTGTAGCGGTTATTATATACAAGAATTATGATTATAACTATTTTGTAAAAGGAGTTAAAGAGACTGGAAAAACAACATTTTCAAGAGACTCAAAAATTAAGTGTTCAAAAGAAAGAAGTTATAAAATAGAGAACAAAGAATATAATGATGCTATGTTTTATAAAGAAATAGAAGTTACACCAAACACGCCATATAAAGTGAGTTGCAAAATAAAAACGGAGAATGTGCAAGGAAAAACTGGCAAAACACTAGCAGGAGCGCAAATATGTCTTAATAACACAGAAGAACATTCAGCAGTTTTGACGGGAGACAAAGATTGGACACAAGTAGAATTTCTATTCAATTCAAAAAAAGAAAATAAAATAGAAATAGGATTTAGACTAGGTGGAAACCTAACTGAAGCATCAGGAACAGCATGGTTTTCGGATATAAAAATAGAAAAGGGTGTTTCGGATGGTAGTACAACATGGAACTTTGGATGTTTTTTGCTTAACAACGCAGACGTAATAATAAACAACGAAGAAATAAAAGTATCTCTAAGCGAAGATGAGAAAGCAACAATAAGAAGAGATATGACTAGATTAGAAAAATCAATAAAAGAAATGTCTAATAATCAAATAAATATTAGCTATGAAATTATTGAGATAGATAAGCCACTAACGACATTGTCATACGATGATGTAAATGGTTACTATATAAGTGAGGCAGATGCATATAAACTATTGGCATCAGAAGTACTAAAAAAAGATTTTGATCACGTTTTTATATGCACAAACCTACCTTTGGAAAGTGAACTTACAAGAGATGATTCAATATCAGAATGGATAGGATTAGGAAATATGATATTTCTAGGAAAAGGTTATTCAAACATAAGAATAACTCCGTTAGAGTATCAATATTCTAGTAGAAATACATTTCCAGAAGAAGTATTTTTACATGAATTTTTACATACACTAGAAAGAAATGCAGAAGAATATGGAAACACAGTTCCGGCATTACATGATTATGAAAAGTATGGGTACAAAGATGACATGTATGATGGACAAAGAAAATGGTATATGGATTACATGAATAGAAACATAAAAAGCAATGGAGAATATATAGGCTTACCAGCGGAAATATATAAATTAAAACCGGCTAAAAGAAGTGATTTCGAGTACTCTTATCAACTAGATCTTTTAGATGAGCCTCATAATATCATAGAAGAAGTAAATAGTATCATAGAAAAAATAAAATTCATATTTAAAAGTAAAAAATTAGTATATAACGTTGAAGGAGCAACAAAATAAAAATGAAATTGACAGATTTTAATTACAACTTACCAGAAGAACTAATAGCTCAAACACCTATACAAAAAAGAGACGAATCAAGACTAATGCTATTAGATAAAAACACAGGAGAAATACAACATAAAATATTTAAAGATATAATAGACTATCTAGAACCCGGAGACTGCATAGTTAGAAACAATACGAAAGTTATACCAGCAAGGCTATATGGGAAAAAGGAAACTGGAGCAAATGTAGAATTTGTATTATTAAAAAATATACAAGGTGACATATGGGAAGCGATGGTCAGACCAGGAAATAAATTACATGCAGGGGTAAAGGTTGAATTTGGAGATGGATTATTAAAAGCAGAAATATTAGAGACTCTAAAAGATGGAACAAGGAAAGTTAAATTTGAATATACTGGAATATTTAACGAAATATTAGATCAAATTGGTTTGATGCCACTTCCACCATACATACATGAAAGCTTAAAAGATAACAACAGATATCAAACAGTATATGCAAAGTATAAGGGATCGGCTGCAGCTCCAACAGCAGGATTACACTTTACAAATGATTTACTAAAAAAGATAAAAGAAAAAGGAATACAAATAGCAAATGTAACTCTACATGTTGGAATAGGAACTTTTAGACCAGTAAAAGAAGAAAATATAGAAGAACACCACATGCATACAGAACATTATTATATAAAACAAGAAGACGTAGAAAAAATAAACAATGCAAAAAAAGAAGGACACAGAGTAATTGCAGTTGGAACAACGTCATGTAGAACACTAGAAACAATCGCAGACGAGAAAGGATATGTAAAAGAATGTGAAGGAGACACAGGAATATACATATATCCAGGTTACAAATTCAGATGTATAGATGGACTAATAACAAATTTCCATTTACCAGAATCAACATTGCTAATGCTTGTATCAGCACTAGCTGGAAGAGAAAACATACTAAATGCATACAATGAAGCAGTAAAAGAAAAATACAGATTTTTCTCTTTTGGGGATGCAATGTTTATACACTAAAAAAGGTTAATAGGTTACCGTAAACCTAAATATAAAGACAAGGAAAAAGAGATGCCAAAAACAGCGATAACATACGAACTATTACATATAGATAAAAATACAGGAGCAAGAAGAGGAATTGTACATACTCCGCACGGAGATATACAAACTCCTGTATTTATGCCAGTTGGAACACAAGCAACTGTAAAATCAATATCGCCAGAAGAATTAAAAGAACTAGGCGCACAAATAATATTATCAAATACATATCATTTGTATCTAAGACCTGGAGATGAATTAGTAAAAGAAGCTGGCGGACTTCATAAATTTATGAATTGGGATAGACCAATACTAACAGACTGTGGAGGATTTCAGGTTTTTAGTTTAAGTGATCTAAGAACAATATCAGAAGATGGGGTAGAATTTAAATCACATCTTGACGGAAGTAAACATTTTTTCTCGCCAGAAAAAGTTATGAAAATAGAGGAAAACTTAGGTGCAGATATAATAATGTCTTTTGACGAATGTTGTCCATATCCATCAACATATGAATATACAAAAAACTCAATGGAAAGAACAACTAGGTGGGCGATTAGATGTAAAAAAGCACACGAAGGACATGAAGAAAAGCAAGGACTATTTGGAATAATCCAAGGTGGATTCTATGAAGATTTAAGGAAACAATCAGCAGAGGACTTAATAAAACTAGATTTTCCAGGATATGCGATAGGAGGAATAAGTGTAGGAGAGCCAAAAGAAGAGTACCTAAAAATGCTTAAATATACAGCTCCACTAATGCCTGCGGACAAGCCACGATATCTAATGGGAGTGGGAACACCGGACTACTTAATAGAAGCAGCACTAGCAGGAATAGACATGTGTGATTGCGTATTACCAACTAGAATAGCAAGAAATGGAACTGCTATGACTTGGGACGGAAAAGTAGTTATAAGAAATGCAACATATGAAAGAGATTTTACACCTCTAGATCCAAAGTGTGATTGCTATACATGTAAAAATTATACAAGAGCATATATAAGACACTTAGTAAAAACAAAGGAAATAATGGGAACTAGATTAATATCATATCACAATTTATATTTCTTGACTAAATTAATGGAAAGAGTTAGAATAGAAATAGAGAATGATAATCTTTTAAACTTTAAAACAGAATTCTACAAACAATATGGCTATACTAAAGAATAGAAAAGTAGGGGGAAAAATAGATGGATTTATATGGAGAAAACCAATTTAGAAACAGCAAAGTAAATGACAAAAAAATAATCAAAATAATAATAATACTGATGGTAATATTATTATTTTTAGCAATAGGAATAGTCTGTACAATATATTATCTAAAAAATAAAGAATTAAAAGTATATATAGATGGAAAAAATGCAAGCTCATCAGTTTCACTATTTTCAATAGAAGACGATGATGTATATGTTTCAATAAGTGGACTAGCTAAAAAGTTAGGCTACACAAAGAATAATGGAGAATATAAACACAGATTTGATGAAGATACATCAAAATGCTATGTAGATAACAATTATGAGACAGCATCATATATATTAGGTTCAAATACAATGTATAAAAAATTAATAGATAAAACAGATTCTTCATATAAAAGTGACTATGAGTACTTCACACTAAAAAAACCAGTAAAACAAATAGATGGAGAACTATATACAACACTGGAAGGAGCAGAAAAAGGATTTAACTTTGTTGCTTCATATAATAGCTCGAACAATACTATAAAAATATATACACTACAATATTTACTAGAAAATTATACAAGCAAAACAGCAGATGCAGTTAAAATTGATGATTTAAGCTACGAGAACAAAAAACCCGTACTATACGACATGATACTAGTACAAAATGAATCAGGAAAACTTGGAGTTAATAAAGTTACAGGAGAAACAATAATAGGTAAAAAGTATAGAGAAATAACCTTTATAGAAAGTTCACAAGAATTCTTGGTAGTGACAGATGATGGAAAAGTTGGAATAATAGATTCAAATGCACAAACAAGAATAGAACCTTTATATAATAGCATAAATTTAATAAATGAAGAAACAGGACTTTATATAGTATCAAAAGATAACAAGTATGGAATAGTAAACAAAAAAGGTCAGATTGTAGTATATTTAGAATATGACAGTATAGGACTAGAGGATGTTCGAAGTTTTGCTGAAGATGACATTGAAAACGACTATCTGTTATACAATAAATATATACCAGTCAAAAAAGACCAAAAATGGGGATTATTAGATGTAAATGGAAACTCTGTAATGCCAGTAGAATATGATTCTTTGGGATGCAAGATAATAAACAGCAAAGATACATCAATAAATAGTGTTCTATTAATTCCAGAATATGAAGCAATAGTAGTATGCAAAGATAAATTATACGGAATATTTGGTCCGGATTATTATAAAAAAACAGGTAAAATGCTAATTGAGGTGGCAGTTGATAATGTATATTCTATAATATCAGGTGGAAACAAAGAATATTATCTAACATACCAAGGAAATAGAATGCATGTTATAAACTATATAAAAACAGCTGTTGGAGTACAACCAATAAACGAAGAAAATAACAATAATCCAAGTAATTCAAATGCAAACAATGAAAATACGACAACAAATCAACAGACAAATACAGAAAACAGTGAAAATAATAACCAGACAAGTAATACTCAAAATTCAGCAAATTAATAAAAAGAGGGAGAATATGGAATACGTTAAATTTATAGTAACAATAATAATTATATTAGTAATTTTCTATATAGCAGAGACTCAAAGAAAAAGCCAAGAAAAAGAAACTAAAAAAATGCAATCAGAAATAAAAAAAGATGATAAAATAATAACATATGCAGGACTAACTGGAATTGTAGACGAAGTATTAGAGGACAGAGTTATACTAAAAGTAAACCCAACAATGCAAAAAGTATCAATAGAAAAGTGGGCGATTGCAGGTTTAGATACAAGAAAATGGGAAGACGATAAAGAAGAAATAAACAAAGACAAAAATGAACCAAAAAAATAAATAATAAAACAAACATAAAAAACCTTCAATTATAATATATATGTATTATATTAATTATAATTGGAGGTTTTTATATGAATGTAAAAGATATAACCAAAAACATGGTAAGTGAGAGAAAGACAAAAGAAGATAGCAATTTTGTAAGAATAATAAAAGGAAGTATATTGTCGATTATATTAACAATTATATGCTTATTGATATTTTCTCTAATATTAGCGTATACTAACATACCGGAAAAAACAATGATACCAGTTATAACAGCAGTAACAGCAATAAGCATACTAGCAGGAAGTATAATAAGTGTATCCAAAATAGAAAAAAAGGGAATAATCAATGGAGCATTAGTTGGATTAATATATATATTAACAATTTATATAATATCAAGTATAGCAAAAGGAAATTTTGGAATAACTATAAATAGCATAATATTAATAGCATCTGCAATAATAGCTGGAATGTTAGGTGGCATAATAGGAGTCAATATAAAAAATAGATAAAATTTTCTAAAAATCCTGCAAAACAGTTGATATTTTATTGCAAATAGAGTAAAATTAAGCGGTACGGAGGAAAATATGGTAACATTTGAAGACGTGAAAAACAATAGCGAAATAAACAATCTAATATTAACTTCTCAAAAACAATTGGATGTATTAGGATATACAGAACATTCAATGAGACACATAAACATTGTGTCAAATAGGGCAACAGAAGTATTAAAAAACTTAGGTTATGATGAACACAGAATAGAATTAGCAAGAATAGCAGGCTATATGCATGATATAGGAAATGCTGTAAATAGAACAGATCATGCACACTCAGGAGCAATACTAGCATACCAAATCTTAAAAGAAATGGGAATGGACATGGAAGATAGAGCGGAGATAATGATGGCAATAGGAAACCATGACGAAGCAACAGGCACAGCTGTTAGTGACATATCAGCTGCATTAATATTAGCAGATAAATCAGATGTTCATAGAGACAGAGTGCGAAATCAAAACATGTCTACATTTGATAAACATGATAAAGTAAACTATGCAGTTACAAATGCAGACTTTATAATGAACACAGAAGAAAGAAAAGTAACATTAAGCTTGACAGTAGACAGAAAGATATGCTCTGTACTAGACTATTTTGAAATATTCTTAGATAGAACAATGATGAGCAAATATGCAGCAAAATTTTTAAATATATGGTTTGAACTACTTATTAACGATATAAAATTAATGTAAAAAATGGAGGAAAATAAATTGAAAACAAAGAAAAAGAAACAAAACAACAAAATATCACTAAAAATATTAGGAAGAATCTTAACAATAATAATTATAATGTTAGTATCACTTGGATCATTTGTAGGAATTTTTAAACTAGAACAAAATGCTATGAAAAATATAATTCCAGACTATGAATTAGGTATGGATTTATATGGAGCAAGACACATAGTTGCAAAAGTAGATGACACAAATGCAGAGGACATGCGTACTTATGATAATTACATTAAATCAAAAGAAATAATAGAAGAAAGACTTAAATTCTTAGAAATAAGTGATTATCTAGTAAGGTTAGACGATGCAACTGGAGAAATAGACATAGAAATACCAGAAGATGCAACAACAGATTACTTTGCAGAATATACAGGAATGCAAGGAAAATTTACAATGACAGATGACGAAACAAGTGAAGTATTATTAGACAACAATAGCCTAAAAAAAGCAAGTATACAATATGGTACAAGCTCAGCTGGAACAACAGTATATCTAGTAATAGAATTCAACAAAGAAGGTAGTTCAAAATTACAAGAAGTATCAAAAACATATATAAAATCAACAGATAGTGAAGGCAATGACACAACCAAAAAAGTAAAAATGTCAATAGATGACCAAACAATAATGACAACATACTTTGGAGAAGAGATGACAGATGGAATAATGCAAATACCATTGGGAACAACAACAGACGCAACAGATATTCAAAACTATCTAAAACAAGCATCAAATATAAGCGTATTCCTAAACACAGAACCTTTACCAATAAAATATAGTGTAGATATTAACAGATTTGAATATTCAGATATAACAGAAAATACCTTAAAAATAGCAACAATAGTATTAGCTTCAATATTTGCTATAATGTTAATATATATGATAATCAAATACAAAGCAAATGGAATATTAGGAGCATTAGCAAATGTAGGTTTCTTAGCACTATTACTATTAGCAATAAGATATGGAAAAGTTACACTTACATTAACAGGAATTGCAGGAATTGCAATAGCAACAATAATTGAATACGTAATTACAATGCTAGTAATCAAACAATACAACAAAGACACAGACGAAGCAACAGTCAACAAAAATGTAAAAAATGTAATGAGCAACTCAGCAAAAACAATAGCACCAATACTAATAATGTCAGTAATATTTGCATTAATAAAATGGGAGCAAATAGCAAGCATTGGAATGGTACTATTCTGGGCAATATTAATAATGGTAGTATATAATGCAATAATATTAGCTACAAAATTTTATATAACCAAAAAGAACAAAAAGAAATAAATATATGAAATTGGAAAGGAAACTAAAATGAAAAAAATAATTCAAATAGTATTAATGTGCCTAATAATTGCTGGTGTGATAATAGTAGCAACAATAGGATTTAACGTAGGTACAAAATATTCAGAGACAACACAAATAAGCATTAAAATAGGAAAAGAATTTGATCTAAAAGACATAAAAGCAATAACAAACGAAGTATTTGAAAAACAAAATACACAAATCCAATATGTAGAACTATACAAAGATATGGTTCAAATAACAGTAAAAGAAGCTTCGGAAGAACAAATAAAAACATTAAATGAAAAAATAAACGAAAAGTTCGAGATAAGCAATGAACTTTCAAACGTACTAGTTACAAGACAATCAAACGTAAGACTAAGAGACATAGTAAAACCATACATTGTGCCAGTTGCAATAGTAAGTGCTATTACAATAGTATATGTAATGATAGCATTCAGAAAACTAGGAATTTGGCAAGTACTATACAACACATTAATGAACATGGTTGCACCACAAGCAATATTTGCAGGCTTCTATGCAGTAACAAGAATACCAGTAAATAGATTAACAGTAGTAATTGCAATATTAATATACATTGCATCAATAATGTTAAACATAGTTTATTTAAACAAAATAGAACAAAACAAAGAGCAACAAAAATAACAAAAATTAGTTACTAATAATAGAATATATTATTAGTAACATTTTTTTTTGTTACAAAAGGGGGAATTTATATGTTTAAAAAGCTGTGTAGATTTTTTAGAATAGACAGAAGTGACCTTTCATATGAAGAAGCAATATCTATTTACAAAAGACATAATGGAATAATAATAGACGTAAGAAATCCAGAAGAATATAAATCAAAGCACGTCAAAGGAGCCATAAATATACCTTTATACGAGATGGACAATATCAAAAATGAAATTATAGATCCGGATGAAGTGATTTTGTTATATTGTAAAACAGGAAAAAGAAGTAGAATGGCAAAAGAAATATTACTACAAGAAGGATATGAAAATGTCTATACATTTGATGCAAAAATATAAAAAATTCGAAATAACAAACTACAACATAAAAAGGATTTTATAAAAGGAATGTATATTTATTTTAGCGTACAAATCCCAACTGCGAACCAAATGTATAAAGAAAACCAGCAAGGCTTTGCTGATTTTCTTACATTTGCTACCTTGTCGGTCCCAACACAAGTTTGTACTCAAAATAAATATAGCATTCCTTTTTCGTTTGGATTTGTTATTGTCAATTATTTTAATTATAACATTTCTCTTTGCTATTAAATTTTGTTATTTTGAACTGTTCTTTGCTTGCATAATCTTATAAGTCTGACATATATTACAATCTTCACAAACAGAAACTCTATTTTCAAAAATCAACTTAATAGTATCTATAAAATCGTCAGAAGGACCAATAAGATGAATAATAATCCTTCTGGGAAGCAGTGCTAGCAAAGAATTCAAAGCATAGTCATTAGAAGAAAAACTAATATCAGATAAATATCTAGAATCCATGCTTTCTTTTGATAGAGAAATAACATTTTTATTTTTATCTAACAAAATAGATTCACCACTTAAGTAAATCAAATGTACAATTTCAGCTTCAGGCTCTCTTGAATCAATATACATTCTAAGCAAATCAATAAATTCTGCATATTCTCTATTTATAATGAACTGACTAACCGAAAAATCCACGATATTATCTAAACAATCTATATAATCTCTAATTCTAAAATTAACAAAACCATCAAGAACCAAAGACTTATTATAGGAAACATATTTCAAAACATCATTTGATAACAATACCTTTCTATCAAGAAGTTCATTCATAGTGCAACTATTATTCAATGGAGTATCATCTTTTAAAGTATCACAACAAATATGTTTAATTGTATTAATATCATCATTAGAAAAATAAAAATAATTTAAAACAAGCAAATTATAAACAATAGAGCTCTCGTAATTTGCAATAATACAATCAGTCAAAAGTTCTGCGATTACATTATAAAAAACAGGAATATTATTTCCTAAATAATGTACAATAACATTAATATATTTAGAAAACTCCTTCTGAACGAAAACAACATCATCCAAATCAACACTATCAAGACTCTGCATTAAAAAATCAGCAACATCGTTTTTAGTTGTCTTAATACATAATGATACCATTACAGAACATTTCCTCCAAATCTAATATAACATTAGTATTAGCCAAAATACATTTGATATACCATAATATTCTAAAGAATTTAAAATGACACAAAAAAACTGTTGGTAAAACACCAACAGCTTGATTTATCTATAAATATTATAATCAATTTCAGGGAAGATGCAATCAATTTGACTAATTGAATCCAAAAATTTCTCATCAATCTTATCATTTTTTATCTGCAAATACAATTTAGTAAATCTTCCAACATGTTCTTTAATTCTTTTCTTAGCATAATCAACCATTGTGCCATTAGTAATAATAAATAGCCAATCACTGCTTTGCATAAGTAAAAGTTCTCTAGCACATTGATTCAAAGCTTTTCCTCTTAACGAATCAACAGGCTCGTTTGGATACAAATTAGCAAGTTCTACCATCTTATCTCCAGCAGAGTGTAAATGTCTGTGAGCATAATCATTAGTTTGATTAAGCCAAACTTCACTATAACCATTTGCACCCCAGCTAGATCTACAAGGAGTAGCAATCTGCATTTGAGGATATCTATCAATATATTCGCTAGGAGTGATTAAATCAAAATCACATTTATCGTAATAAATTTTCTTAAATAAAGTATAAAGCCAGTCTGGACCTTCATACCACCAATGACCATACAATTCAGCATCATATGGACATAAAATAATAGGTGGATTTTGTGTGAAATTAGCTGCCTCAGTAATTTGTTTTTGCCTAGAATCAAAGAAATGACCAGCTTGCTTCTCGACAGAATCCTGAGCCCATTGCACATTATAATAATCCTTCTCACAATTCTTACCAGTAATACGATAATACTTAATACCGGTAGGAACTCTTGCACCATTACAAGCAATATAAGGCTTAATATAATCATATGGAGCATCATAACCAATATCTCTATACCATTCTCTATAATTAAAATCTCCTGGATAACCATTAATAGAGCTCCAAACTTGTCGAGAAGATTCAACATCTCGACCAAAAGCAACAATTCCTTCAGGAGAAACAATTGGAGCCAAAGTCCCATAAACAGGAATAGGATTAGCATATAAAATTCCATGAGTCTCAGTAAGGATATATTCAATTCCAAACTCTTTTAAATACTTATCAGCTTCGGGAATATAACCACATTCAGGAAGCCAAATTCCTCTAGGTTTCTTTCCAAAATACTTCTCATAACAATTTACACCAACTGCAATTTGAGCCTTAACAGTTTTTTCATTAACATATAGAATAGGGAAATATCCGTGTGTTGCACCACAAGTAATAATCTCCAAAACGCCAATATCTTGAAAATACTTAAAAGCATTAATAAGATTACATTCATAAACATCTCTAAACATATGTAAATCATTAGAATACCTATCAACATAATATTGAGCTAAGTTTTTAAGAGCTGGATTATCAGCGTTTCTGACAATCTCTTTTTTAGCAAGCTCAATATGATTTAACAAATACTTAATGTATCTTTCTTGCAATAGCTCGTTATCAAGCATATTTAATAAAGGTGGAGTCATAGACATAGTAATTCTAAAATCCACATGCTCATTTTCTAATTTCTTAAAATTCGAAAGTAGGGGAATATAGGTTTCTGAAATTGCTTCAAAAAGCCATTGCTCCTCCAAATAATCTTCACTCTCAGGATGATATATAAAAGGCAAATGCGCATGTAACACAAAACATACATAGCCCTTTGGGTTTTGTTTCATAATAAAATAATCTCCTTGCAAAAAAATTGATAAAGAATAAGTGTCGTAAATTGACACTTATAATCTCTATTTAAAAGTCGATGAAGAAGAAGGATTTCTTAAATCAAATCTCCAAGCATTACTGTTAATAAATACATCTTCATTGAAATGACCTTGCAAATCATATAAACTATAAATTTTTCCCATATTACGAAGAAATGATATAGAAGTAATATCTTTTGCAGTTACGATATTTGTCTTAACATCTCTAAAGTAAACTGTCTTTAAATTTTTATCAAACAAAATATGATCATTTGGAGAATCCATAACATTAGAAGAAGTTACGTACAAATAGCTATTTGGCATATTAAATTCTTCATTATTATATTTAGGTCTACGTCCTAATTCAACAGAATATTCACAGTTAGAATCATTAACATGCAAGTACCAACTATTAGCAGAATCATCAATATCGATTTCATAAGAATAATTCATAGTAATATTATGAATTACCAAAACAGGTTTCGTATCATTAAAGAAGTTTTCACCGTAAGTTTTTACATAATGAGCTCTATCAGCATCTGATATGTCCCAATAAACAAACAAAGTAGTAGGGGTCTGAGCTAGTACCTTTACAATAGTTTGATTATATCTATAAGGCAAATCATAATATTCTAAAATCTCAATTTTTCTGGTTAGATTAGAACTTGCGGTTATCTTTTTGGCTCTTGATGTGGATTTTTTTGTTGTTGATTTAGAAGTAGATTTCTTTGTAGTAGATTTAGTAGTTTTTTTAACAGTTTTAGTAGTCTTTTTTGCAGTAGTCTTTGCTTTGCTAGATGTTGATTTTTTAGTTGTCTTAGGAGCAGATGCTTTGCTAGACTTTGTAGTAGCCTTTGTCTCAGTTGACTTAGAAGCCACCTTCTTAGCTGGCTCTTTCTTTGTTACTGCTTTTTTCGTTTCCTTTTTTGCTACCCTTTTTACAACTTTTTCTTCTACAGTATCTATCTTGTTTGTTGCTTTCCTTGGCATATTTTCCTCCTTTGTTTTCGCTCATATAAAATCTTATTATATAATATATCAAAAACAAAATAAATTCAATAGAAAAACAAAATAAATTTTGTAAATATTGATTTTTTATCATGAGTATGTTATATATGGAATATATAGTAGATCAAAATCTGAAATACATTATAAAATAAGATATAAAGAGGAGAAAAAATGGATCCACAGGAAAAAGAACTATCTGAAAAAAGAAAACGAAACATGCAACTAACTATCATACATAAAGCACTAACATACGACCTTCTATTTTTTTATGGAATAAAATTTCTATTTTTAGTGCAGGTAAAAGAAATTAGTGCAAGCGACATAGTTTTAGCAACTGCTTTTTATGGAATATTTAAAGCAATCGCCCAAATACCAGGAATATTTATAATAGACAAAATAGGAACTAGAAAAAGCTTGATATTAGCAGACTTAATAAATGCCGTTTCAATAATCATTTTTATGTTCGCAACAAATCTATGGTGGCTAATAATAACAAACCTATTTTCAGGGATAGGCTTTGCCATAAGAGATGTAGCAGAATCTGGAATGTTACATAAATCCATACCAGAATCAGAAAACAAGAGCAAAACCTATTCAAAAGTAGATGGCAAAGGATTAGGAAATTACTTTTACGTTTCAGCAATCTCGGCCGTGGTATCAGGATTTTTATTTAACATAAATCCATATATTCCATTGGTAATTTGCGTAGTCATATTATTACTTTCGGCTGTCATTGCAACAAAATTCCAAGAAATAGAAAGTGTAGAAAAACAAGAAGACACTAATATGAGCATACACAAAAGATACAAAATATATTTTAAAGACTTAAGATTAGCCTTTTCATTTATCTTCACGTCAAGAAGACTTAAATCACTTATGCTATATGCAGGTGTGATGTATGGAATAATAGCAGTAATGAACACTTACGAAATGGGACTATTAGAAGAAATTTCCATATCAGCATCAACAACAGGAATTATTTATGCAATCATGCAGGTGATTGCAGGAATATCGTCTAAACTACAAAACAGATTCCATGAAAAGTTCAAAAAGAGAGTATTAACTGTAATAGGGATATCTTACACAGCAGCTTGTTTAATAGCTGGACTAATATCAGTAACAGCACTTCCTTATATAATAGTTGTGGGAGTAATACTTGTTTCATATGTTGTGAGATATTTAGATACAGGATTCTTCTATGTGCTAATGAAAAAATACGTAACAAACTTTACAAATGCAGAAGTTGCAAACAAAGTATATTCAGCATATAGTTTGGTTGCTGGAATTGGAACAACAATAATATGTGCACTAGGCTCAGCAATAGTTTCGTATAACAATAGCATAAAATACTCAATGATAATATTTGGAGTAGCATTCCTTGCCGTAATGTTATTAATCTTGCTATACATGAAAGACAGAGTAGGACTAGAACCACAAGAATACAAGAAAAAAGACATAAATTACAAAGAATATGTTAGCTTAAAGTAAAAAGTACTTGACAGTTTGCAAGAATAAAGATAAAATATATAAAGATAAAATATATGCTAAAATTAAAAATAATAGATATATATTTTTATGCACATTGAAAATTTAATAGAAAGAGGTGTAATTATGGAATTAAGTATCATAATTAATATCGCCGTTTTTCTAGTCTCAGCAGTTATTTTTACCTTTGTTGGTATTGCAATAAGAAAAAAGATCGCAGAATCAAAAGTTGGCAGTGCAGAAAACGAAGCTAAAAGGATAATAGAACTAGCACAAAAAGAAGCCGAGAATAAAAGAAAAGAAGAAATATTTAAGGCAAAAGAAGAAATTATTAATGCTAGAAAAGAACTAGACAAAGAGGTTAGAGAAAGAAGAGGCGAGGTTCAACAACAAGAAAGAAGACTATTACAAAAAGAAGAAAATCTTGAAAACAAACTAGAACAAATGGAGAGAAAAGAAAAAGAAGTAGAAAACAGAAAACAAGAAGTTGAGAACAAAAAGAAAGAAATAGAGGAAGCTCTAGACAAACAAATACAAGAACTTCAAAAAATTTCAGGATTATCTAGAGAAGCAGCTAAGCAACAATTACTAGCAGAAATGGACAAACAATTAACTTTTGAAAAAGCTAATTTAATAAAAGCAGCGGAAGCAAAAGTGAAAGAAGAATCAGTTAAAAAAGCTAGAGAAGTAATAGGATATGCAATTCAAAAATGCGCAGCAGACCATACTGCAGAAACTACAGTATCAATAGTACCACTTCCAAATGAAGAAATGAAAGGAAGAATAATTGGTAGAGAGGGTAGAAACATTCGTACATTAGAAACATTAACAGGAGTCGACTTAATAATAGACGACACACCAGAGGCTGTGGTTATTTCAGGATTTGATGCGTTAAGAAGAGAAGTAGCAAGAATTGCATTAGAAAAATTAATGGAAGATGGAAGAATTCACCCAGCCAAAATCGAAGAAATGGTAGAAAAAGCTAAGGAAGAGGTTGCACAAACAATCAAAGATGAAGGAGAAAGAGCTTGTATAGAAACAGGAGTAATAGGACTTCATCCAGACCTAATTAACTTGCTTGGAAAACTAAAATATAGGACAAGCTATGGTCAAAATGTGTTAAATCATTCAATAGAAGTTTCTAACTTGGCAAGAATAATGGCAGATGAATTAGGACTAGATCCAAAACTTGCAAGAAGAGCTGGACTTTTACATGATATAGGAAAAGCGTTAGACCACGATATAGAAGGAACTCACGTACAAATTGGTGTAGATATATTAAAGAAATATAAAGAAAACCCATTAGTAATAAATGCGGTAGAAGCACACCATGGAGATATAGAACCACAAACCGTAGAAGCTGTATTAGTTGCAGCAGCAGATGCTATATCAGCTTCAAGACCAGGAGCTAGAAGAGAAACACTTGAAAACTATATCAAACGACTTGAAAAATTAGAAGAGGTTGCAAGCTCATTTAAGGGAGTTGAAAAATCTTTTGCTATACAAGCTGGTCGTGAGGTTAGAATTATAGTAAAACCAGAACAAATTACAGATGCAGATATGACAATACTTGCAAGAGATGTAGCAAAGAAAGTTGAAGAAGAAATGGAATACCCTGGACAAATAAAAGTAAACATCATAAGAGAAACAAGGGTAGTAGATTACGCAAAATAAAAATAGAGCTTTGGAGTAAAATCCAAAGCTTTTGTTTTGTTACAAAAATGAAACAAAAACTTAATACAACCGTAACAAAAAAATGCACTAAATAATGTATAATAAAAATGTATTATAGTATTTTGGAGAAAATTAAATGAATATATCGAAAGACTTAGAAAAAATTGGAATAATTCCGCTAGACAAAGTAAAGATAGAAGAGAAGAATTATATAGCAAAAAGTATAGCAGATAAATTAGCAACAAATATCAGAGAGCTATCAGATTGTTACAATGAGCTATATATGAGAATGTTCAACTGTGATATGTATTATGCAAATGTAGACCAAAAGTTTAGAGGAGTGTTTTATTATTATAAGAATAACACAATATACATAGATGAGAAAAAAGATTTATCAAATATAGATGCTTATTTAATACACGAAAATATACACTACTTGCAGAACTTTGGGAAAATAAGCAAAAAAGAAAATAGAGCTGGAATATGTCAATTCCAAGAATTTAAAATATTTGCATTAGGAATAAACGAAGCAATAGTTCAATACATAACAGCTAAAGCATTAGGAGGAACTCTACATAGAACTAATAATGAAAAAATAACAATCTGTACAAACAGTGAAAATTATTATAAATATATGACAAGTTTAATAGCACAAATTCTATTCTTAATGGGCAACAAAGAAGCAGTAGAGAGCTGTATAAGTAGCACAGATAGATTTGAAAATGAGCTATATAACACATTTGAAGAAAACACAGAAAAAATAGTAAAGAATTTTGACGTAATCTTAGAGGAAAACAACAAAGTTGATAGAGATGAAAATAAAATAATAGACATATATATGCAAACACAAGAATTAATCTATACAACATACTTCACAAAAATGTACAAAAGACTAACTACTCCACAAGAAGTAGATGAACAAGTAAAAAAATTAGAAGATTACGAAGAAATGGTTGGAAGATTATTAGATACACCAAACGAAGAAGATAAGTTCATAAATTTTAAGAGTGAAATGAACGAGAAATACCTAAAAAAATATATAGAGGTAAATAGGAATCAATCTAGAAATACCTTAGCAGTAGTATATAAAAATAAGTTATATAGTTTATGGAATAAACTGATAGAATTTATACAAAGAAAAACAACTAAAAACAAAACTAATTAAAACACACCCAAGAGGGGTATCCTTCTTGGGTGAATATTTTTATAAAAAGAATTTCAAAAAGTTAAGAGTGAATATAGAAAGTGCAATTTTCCACGCATTTCTAAAAGCCTTAACAACAACATTTTTTACAATTGACAAATTATAATCTTTTTTCACAGTCAAAGCTAAACAATTTGCAACTTCTGGATTTTGATTTTCTGTTTCAATAGGAGATTCTTCTACATTTTCAGTATTTTCTAAAGAAACATTCTCTACAATCTGCAAATCATTTTTATTATCTATTAAATTATCCTGATTAGAATTATTTTCTTGTGTGTCATTATTAGCATTTTCTTCTAAAATATTTGGTGTTTTAGATTCTAAATCAGCCTCGATTTTATTTGATAAATCAACCATAACTGGAATCCTTCCTTTGTTTTATACCTAAATTATAACATAGTAAGACAAAAAGTCAACCAAAAACCGATAATTGTCGAAAAAAATCTATATAAAAATAGAAAATTATGTAAATTTGACTTGAAAATTAAGGAAATTTGTGATATCATAGAACCGTATTTTGTCTGAAACATATTTTTCAAAATTAGGAGTATTTTTCTGAGATTGGAATAATATGTAATATTAAGAAAAACAGACATCTAGTAAAAAAAATTTTAGAAAGGGGAAACCATGGAAAAACTAAAACAAACCAAACTTTTAGCATTAACAATTATAGTATTAATGCTAGCAACAATTTTTCAATTGCCTGTAATGGCAGACACTAAAGATAATGTGATTTTGAAAAAAGCGAATGGTTATTTAATTTATTACAAAGACATTTGCAATAACGAATTTGAATTTGCTTTTTCGAATGATTCGGCTGAAAATGTAGAAAACTTAGTTTTCAAAAGTTCAGCAAAAGATTCAACATCAGAAGGAGCTTTAAACATAGCGTATGTAGATCAAACATTAAAAGATACATACTTTAATGATGCAACAAAATCTACATATTTATGGATTAGAAATCTAAACGATGAAATGCTTGTGACAGCAGACAAAATAGATTTGAGCAAAGCTTTAAATGATGATATGATTGAAGTTGTAAACAACACAACAAAAAGAATTAAAGTTGATACAACACAAAAAAATCAAAAAGAAGAAATGATTGATGGAGTAAAAACAACAATAACAGTAGGAAAAGTTGTAATAGACGAACCAAAACAAGATGCAAAATATTACTATCAATTAATTCCAGTAGATGCAGAAAATGCAGAAGCAACAGAACTATTTAACTTAGCAGAGCAATTAAAAACAGAAATAACAGGAACATACGAGAGCCTAAGTTTAAGCAAAAAATTCTATGACTTATATCAACAATTAATGCCAGACGCAAGAGGATGGACATTAGTAGAAAATAATGAAATTCTACAACCAGAAGAAGCAAGAAAAGATGACAAATATATAGTTTATCTTAAAGAAGAAACAGATCCAAACACATATACAGTAGATGCAAAATTCTTAGTATGTGACTACACTCCAGAAGAAGGTGTGGACCAAACTACTGTTGAAGAAATAGTTAAACTACCAGTTACATTTGATAGTGGAACAATACTATTTATCGCATTAGGAATTATAGTTTTAGCTTTAGTTATAGTAGCAATAATTAAAAGAACAAACAAAAAAGATGAGAACAAATAATTATGAAAAAGAAAATTTGTAATCTGATAATAACAATTCTAGTTATTGCTTTAATAGTAGTTATAGCAATGATAATCATTAGATATGGTAAAAACTATCTAAATGAAAAAGAGATATCAAAAACATTAACAACTATTGAAGAAGAACTAAGCAATCAATCTTTAAACAATGAAAATGAAGTACTAGATGTAGAATATAAGGGATATAAAATAGAGGGAATAATAGAAATTCCAGAAATAAATATTAAGTATCCAATAATAAACGAAACCAATGAAGAAACAATGAAAATCTCTGTTACAAAATTTAGTGGACCACAAGCAAATGAAATAGGAAACTATTGCGTGGCAGGACACAATAATAGAGATGGAACAATGTTTGGAAAAACTAGCCATTTGAAAATTGGAGATACAATTAAGTTAACCAATTTAAAAAACGAAACAATTGAATATAAAATATTTAAAATATATTCAATAGATCCAAGTGATGTAACATGTGCAAACAGTGTAGATCCAACAACAAGAGAGATAACACTAATCACATGTACAAATGGACACAAAAATAGATTGATAACTAAAGCAAGACAAATTATATAATTTAAAAAATGGGGGTAAAAAAATTGAAAGCAAGAATTAATTATAAGAGTAAGAAAACCATTATAATTATAGCAATAGCAGTAGTTCTATTGATAGCAGCAATTACAGGTACAGTTGCTTATATTAAAGGTAATAATAATGCAGCAGCTGCTATGGAAAACACAGAAGTAACAGAACCTGCTAACAATGGAAATGACTCAAATAATAATGGTGGTGTAGAAAATCCAAATACACCAAACACAGACAATCCAGAGCAGATACCAATAATAGATGATAATCAAAATCCAACAACACCTGCTCAAAATGGAGACACAACAACAAATCCAGGAACAACAACTAACCAAGGTACAACAACTGGAACTACTACAGGAAATGCAGGAACTACAGTTCCAGATACAGAATATACACAAACAACAGTAGTAGAAAATCCTTGGAAAACAGAGGATATAACATGGGCACCAATAAGCCTACAAGCAATAACAGCTAACAATGGGCTAGAAATATGTGTACCAAGTTTCTCAATAGAAAAGAGTTCAGAAATTGTTAAATATAGCGAAAACAAATCAGACAAGGCCGAAGTAGGAGACACAATTAAATATACAATTACTGTAACAAATACAGGAAAAGTAACATTAAATGATATAGAAGTTAGAGATGATATGGTTGGAGTTTCTACAACTGTAAAAACATTAGAAGTAGGAAGAAACGAAAAAATCCTAGCTGAACACGTAGTAAGCGAAGAAGATATAATAAAATCATTAGATAATGATGGAATCATAACCAATATCGCAACTGCAATATACAGAAATGAAGAAAAAGAAACAGAAAATACTGTAGAAGCAAAAAATGAGTATAATTTAACTATTAAATATATATATGAAGATGGAAAACAAGCAGCAGAAACATATACAGAAACTCTAATACCAAAAGCAAGCTATAATGTTGAAAGCCCAAAAATAGAAGGATATAAAGCAGATAAAACAGTAGTACAAGGAGAAATGCCATTCAGTGATGTAGAAGAAACTGTAGTATATACAATAGAT
>HF994470.1:275-747 GCA_000434195.1 Clostridium sp. CAG:780 | reverse complement strand
TTGGTCTTCTGTTGATACTCTCATATACAACCCACATTTTTTCTTTTCATCTTTCAATTTGCATAACCTCCTAACTTCAAAAAAGAGACATCAAAGTACACACGAGTACTACTGACATCTCTTAAATTCGTTTATCACAAAATAAAATACAATATAATTGTAATATAATATAATATAATTTTTTCAAAGTACTCGTAAACCTATATTTGCTATTACCCAAGAAAATATAGATAATTAATTGCCTATATTAT
The DNA here is from genome assembly GCA_000434195.1 of Clostridium sp. CAG:780. Taxonomy (GTDB): domain Bacteria; phylum Bacillota; class Clostridia; order TANB77; family CAG-508; genus CAG-245. Next base: position 496 of record HF994470.1, on the reverse strand, counting down.
ATCACGATTTAAAGAAATGTAAAATATTTACAAATTTATATTTCTTTCAAATATTCTTCTAACTCTGATAATTTTATCTTTTTAGATAAGTTTGAAATATACACATCATTTGAATAATTGAAAACTAAAAAAGTAATACATTTAATAATCACTTTATGTGGCTCAATATATGTAAGATTAGTTTTTTCCAATTTCCTAATGCTACCATTTATAAAAGTAGG
>HF994470.1:0-265 GCA_000434195.1 Clostridium sp. CAG:780 | reverse complement strand
ACCATTTATAAAAGTAGGTGGACATTTAGCAAATTCACATATAAATTCAAGTCTCTGTTTTAGACATTCTTCAAATTGTAATTCTTGTTTAATTATTTTCGATTTATACACCATCCTTTCGTTTGGATGTTTTTAATATTGTTTTAGACAACAAAAAAATCAACCAGATTTTATTTTCTGATTGATTTTTGTATCTATCTGTTAGTTCGAACAGATACATCATTGGTGGGAATGACCGGAATCGAACCGGTACGAGGTTTGACCC
>HF994469.1 GCA_000434195.1 Clostridium sp. CAG:780 | reverse complement strand
TTTTTGTCTAACATTTTGGGTTCACTTCATTTCCACTCGTTTCTTTTTCAAATTCTATATAACTTTTTCTAAAGCTCACCACCATAGATGCAACTGCTGTAATTAGTGCTATTGATAACATTATTCCTATTATTGTGACTACTGTTCTTTTTTTGTTTAATTTCAGATTTTTAGTAGTTAATTTGTTTAATAAATTCATATTATGCCTCCTTAACTATCTTTCCATCTTCTATTGTTATAATTCTATCTGCTACTTTTGCAATTTCTAGATTATGTGTAATCATTATTATTGTTTGTTTATAATCTTTATTTGATTTCTTTAATAATGTTACAACTTCATCACTTGATTTCGAGTCCAGATTTCCGGTTGGTTCATCTGCCAAAATTATTGCTGGATTTGTTATCATTGCTCTACCTATTGATGTTTTTTGCTGTTGTCCTCCAGATAATTCATTTGGAAGATGTGTTCTTCTTCCACTTAGTCCTAATAGATTTATTAATTCTTCTAATCTTTTTTCATCAACTTTTCTTCCATCTAAGCTTAGAGGTAAAGTTATATTTTCCTCTACATTAAGTATTGGAATTAAATTATAAAATTGATATATAAGCCCTACTTGTCTTCTTCTAAATATTGCAAGCTCATCATCATTTAATTTGTATATATCTTTTCCCTCTATAAAGACTTTTCCACTATTTGGTCTATCTACTCCTCCTAATAAATGTAACAATGTTGATTTACCGCTTCCAGACGCACCAACTATTGCAACAAATTCTCCTTTCTCAACAGAAAAGGAAACATTGTCTAATGCTTTTACTTTTGTTTGTCCTTTTCCATATTCTTTGCACAAGTTTTCAACTCTTAAAATTTCCATAAACGTTCTCCTTTTTATTTATTTCAATTTTATTATAAATTATCAATAGTGACAAGTAAGTGACAAAACAAAAAAATACGAACTGATATAATATATGCCGAAAAGCTCGAATTGAAAATGATTGAGCCTAGGAGTTCTTAATAAAGTTTTACGGAAAGAGTTCAGGTGGATTCAGTTATGAATCCATACGTGGAAGGGTGCCGTAAAACTCATTTAGAACTACTTGCGAAATTGTTTGAACGAGAGCTTTGAGAAATATATTTATATCAGTCCGTATTTATTATTACTTGTTAAACACTTTTTACTATAAAGTCTACTACTGCGTCTATGTTGTCCTTCTTTTTATATTCAATTTTATCTTCTGGTGTTAGTTCTGCCAAATATCTATTAAACTCTGGCACAATACTTATAGAATCTAATGGATAACCAGGATTTCTTGTTTGGCAAGGCTTATCAACAAAGTAGAAATGATCTTTGTGCCAAGTATACTGACTTGTTCCTTTTTCACTGCAAACTACCATTCCATACACCCACTTAACAGTAAGTTTTCCACCGTTTTCTCTCACTAATTGTGTATAATGCTCTATCATTTCTTCGTCATTTAGCTCTTTGCCATTTACTCTTCTAACATAAGTGCCTGGTTGTTTTTCTTCTGGCAATTCTTCTATAAACAAATTATTGTCCATTCCTATCGTTGGCATTTTTAATACATCATAGTATGTTTTTGCCTTTATATACGCATTTTCTAATGCATTCTTTCCGCTTTCAACTACATTTAATTTTACATCTATGTCCTTTAAGGTAATTAGTTCTATTCCTCTTTTTTCTAATTCAGCTTTATATTTTTTTACCTTTGCTGGATTAGTTGTTGCAAATAATACTTTCATTTTTCTCTCCTATTATATCTTAATCCAAGTAACCTTTTATAATTTGATACAATTTCTGTACAGGAAGGCCAACAACAGTATTGTAGTCTCCATTTATTTTTGTAACAAATTTTGAAAACTTTCCTTGAATTGCATATGCTCCTGCTTTGTCCATAGCCTCTCCACTATCAATCCATTCTTTAATCTCTGATGGAGTTATTTCTGATAGATATACTTTTGTTATATCATAATCAGTATATTCCTTTTGTTCTCCATCTTTTTCTATTATTACACACAAACTTGTAATAACCTCGTGAACATCATTTTGTAATCTCGAAATCATTTCAAAAGCTTCTTGCTCACTCTTTGGTTTTCCAAAATGTTCACCGTTTTTTAATACTAAAGTGTCAGAACCAATTACTATTCTGTCTCCTGTAGTATTGTCAAATACACTTTTGGCTTTTAAGTATGCTATTCTTTTTGATTGTTCCTGTATTGTTAAACCTTTTCGGAAACTTTCATCTGCATTACTAACCATTACTTCAAAATCTTTTGTTATATATCCTAATAATTCTTTTCTTCTAGGTGAAGCTGATGCTAATATAATTTTCATTTTATTTCCTCCCATTTTTTAGCATTATATCATAAAAAAATTAAAAGTGGTAGATTTCTCTACCACTTTCACCTGGTTTATAGAATTTTATCATCTAGACGGTAATATTTGGTGACGATATTGCCATCCTTGTCTTTAGTAGTGATGGATTTCCACTTTGGAGCCCACGGATACTTGCACTTTACTACAAATAGTAGCAAAGTCAGACCGATGAGAATGTAGATCCAAAGCGGATCTATGCCCAACCAGTACGAGAATTCCCGTATTCTTTCTAGCATAGCAATCCCTCCTGCATTTAGAATACTTTTATTATATCATTTTTCAAAAATTATGTCAACTCAAGCTGTACAATAGAATTTCTACCTTACTAATCCGCAAACATGTTCTTTCTATTGTATTTCTCACAGTTTATTTTTTCTTTTAGATATATACAGTTTTGTAAATCTATATCATTTACATTAGCTAAACAAACTATATAATATAATACATCTTGTAGTTCTTCTTCTATTGTTCCTTTTATGTTTTGGTCATCCTGCATTCTTTGATTTTTTCTTACAACTTCTGCAAGTTCTCCCACTTCTTCCATTAATTTTAACATATATTTATCGTTCATATTGTTTTTATGGTCTATGTTTTTTATACATTCTTGTAATTTACGAATAGTTAGGTCTTTTTCCATTTTTCTTCTCCTTTGCAAAAAACTAATGTAGTTTATTTAATTCTTTTTTCATTGTTCAATTTCTAGTATTGTTATACTCTCTACTCCATTTGTCCAAGGGAACATATCTACTGGTTGTATAGCTTTTATATTATATATATTTTCTAATTTTGTTAAGTCTCTTACCATAGTAGCTGGATTACAACTTATGTATACTAGTTTTGCTGGTTTGATTTTTGCTATGTTTTCAACTGTCTTGCTGTCTAGTCCTTTTCTTGGTGGATCTACTATTATAGCACTTGGAGCTATTTTTTCTTTGTTTATTAATTCATCAAATGCAACTTCTACATCCCCACATATAAACTCAATGTTCTTTACATCATTTATTTTTGCGTTTTCTTTTGCATCTTCAATTGCTTGTGGAACTATCTCTATTCCATATACTTTATTTACATATTTTGATGCAAAAATTCCTATTGTCCCTATTCCACAATATAAATCAAATAATATATCATTTTTATCTAAGTTTGCCTGATTTATTGCTGTTGTATACAAGATCTCTGCTTGAACAGGATTTACTTGATAAAATGACATTGGAGATATTTTAAAAATATACTCTCCTAGTTTGTCCTCGATATAACCATTTCCATATAAGTTTATATTTTCTTTTCCTAAAATTACATTAGTATTTTTATTATTTATATTTTTTACTATTGTCTTTATCTCTGGATATTTTTCGCATAGTAATTTTACAAGTTCTTGTTCTTGATCAAATTTAGAATCATTTAATACTAAAATGCACATTACTTGATTTGTGTATTTTCCAACTTTTATTACAATATGTCTTAATAACCCTTTTTGATTTTCTTCATCATATACTTGTATATTTTTCTCTTTTACAAAGTCTATAATTGTTTTTGCTATTTTCTGTGATATTTCTGTTTGAATTAAACATGTTTGTATTGGTATTATAGTATGAGTTCTTTGTGCAAATACACCTACTTCTGGTTGTCCATCTGAATTTAGCCCTACAGGATATTGTGCTTTGTTTCTGTAATTATATGGATTTTCCATTCCTATTGTTTCTAATACTTCTACTTTCTCTTTTAATCCTTTATTTACCAGATTTTGAACTACTTGTCTTTTTAGTTTCAGTGTGTGTTCATATGTCATATGTCTTAAAGAGCAACCTCCACATCTTTTATATGTAGCACAATCGCTCTCTTTTCTATTCTCTGATTTTTTTATTATATTCACTATTTTTCCATATGCATGTGAAGCTAAAACTTTAACAATTAAAATTTCACATTTTTCGCCTTTTATGCTACCTGGTACAAATACAGTAAGTCCGTCTATTTTTGCTATTCCTTCTCCTTCAAAGCCATTATCTATAATGTCAACAACATATTTTTCATTTTTTACTACTGAACTTTTATTCATCTTTACCTCTTATATTTTGTCTTTTATATCTTTCATCTTTTTTTCTAACTCTGTTTGATCTTCTTTTCCTGATAATAGATTATCTAATTCTCCTAAATCAAACTCAGATGCTATCTTTTTTAAATATTTATCTCCTTCATCCAGTCCTAAATCTTTAAAAGTTTTTTCTTTCATTTTAGTACTCCTTCATTTTTATCTACTATTATATAGAATACCATATTCTTGCCATTTTTGCAATGTAATATTCCTCTAAACTGTTTTGTTATAAATTTAATCTTTTTTTGCTTATAACAATATGTTTTATTTCACAGTACAACATTATGTTTTATTTTATAATCTGTTTAGGAAATATATTTAGAAAGGAAAATGTAATATGAAAACTCGTATTAAAGATTTAAGAGAAGATAATGATCTTACTCAAAAGGACTTAAGTAAAATGTTGAATATTTCTCAAGTTGCATATTCCTATTACGAAATCAATAAACGTAGCATTCCTTTAGAAGTATTATCACAGTTGGCTGATTTTTATAAAACCAGTGTTGATTATTTATTGTTTAGAACAGAGGAAATGAAACCTTATCCTCCTAAAAAGCACAAAAAGTATGTTGCTAGCAGCAAAACACCTATATTAAAATAAATTAACAGAGCTTTACACTCTGTTAATTTTATCTTTTTTTATGTGTTACAAAAACTATATCTTCCATTTTTCACTCTCCATTTATTAGTATTTTAGATATTTTCCTTTATATATTTCTTTGAAACCTTTAATGTTCTCAAAGTCTTTTGGCTTTACTAGGCATACAGGTTTATTGAATTTAAGTATATTTGCTTTTTCCAGAACTTCTGCAACAAAGTAGCTACAAACATATCTGTTTTCTAGTGTTATTGGGATTCCAAAAAATCTTGGTATTATTCCAATAAAATCATATTTATACTTGTCTTGTTCCTTTATCATGTCTTCTATAATGTCTACTACTTTTTTGTATTGTTCTTCTGTAACATCAACTTCATATATTTTACATTCTGTCCTATTAAATTTTTTAAAGAATTCTCCTTCTTTGTTCAGAATATTGAATCCTCCATTTAGTATAGAATTGAGTTTTCTTCTTCCAAAACTATATGTCACTTCACAACTTTTGTCAAGTGAAATTGCAACATGACTATATTTGTATCTAGTAAAAAATCTCACTATTTTAGATGGTATTGTTTTTGTGTGCATCAATAAAATATATATTTTTTTCATTTATTTTTTTCCTTTATGTTTTCTGTTATTTTAACATATATTGTTAAAAATTTCTATAAAATTATTTTTTGTTTAAAATTTCTTTGTTTGTATAATCCTTTATATCCAGAATTATGGAATTTATCAAAGTTTCTAACTCCTGCATTTGTAGCACGTTTCGACAACTTGTCGGCGCCAACAAAATGTTCAAACGCACTAATACCGCTGTTTTCACATGCGTCTTTAGCTTTCTTTATAACATTTTCAAATTTTCTCCATTCTTTGTAATCTAAAACTAGTTGCAATTCTCTAGCAAACCAAAATTCAATACCACTTTCAACTCAGCAGCCTCCTTTTCGAGTCCCTTTTTCAAACCATACAAAAAGAGATTAGCTTTGCTAATCTCTACTCTGGTGCCATCGAAGTAGTTATCTACAACTTTTTTGGCTCTCATAACGATTGATACAAATATCAATCAATTTATTAAAGTATATCATATTTTTTATAAAATACAATATAAATTGTTAAAATTTTTAGCATTACGATTTTAAAACACCAGGCACGGGAACTCCGTACCTGGTGTAAAAGCCTTAAAACCTGCTATCAAATTTATCAATATTAGTTTAATCCAATGAGTCCGATGCAGCAGAACTTCCTTTTCTTTTTCCTTTAAGTTTATTGGCTGCCTCAATCATAGCCAACACGTCTGTGACACCGATGCCAAGTCTCTTAGCTTCTTTTGCCACTTTGTCACCATCTAAATAAAAATGATCCCAGCCCAAGCATAAAAATTCGTTACCATCACCATCTGAGCAACGAACTCCATGAAATGTTGGTTTGTTTTCACAGAAATTACATCTATTATATTTGTTCACGTTTCCCATAAAATCATCCTTGCACTCAGCAAATGCTGGCTCGGCTAAAGTTTAAATCATTAGCAATGGTTAATATTCGTATGAATTTAGAGCTTTTTATTTCCTCCTTTTAAGACTTTTTTCATTTAGAAAAGCAAAGATACAAGTAACACTATAACCAGAACCACTATTGCAAATGTAGAACCCATTAAGATTTCTTTAGCCAACAAAGATTTTGCTTCATCATCTTTATTGCTTGACTTAAACCTTAATATGGCAATAACATCTACAACTATTGCAATTATTGCAGTATATATAAATCCTGTTATCTGCAAAATATCCCGCATTTTCTTTTCCCCCCTCATATTTATTCGGTGGTTTCAGCCTCCAAATAGTTTTTTATACTTTCAAAGGCTTGCAAAAAAGTTTTTGCTTCAAGCATTATATCACATTTTCATTGTCATTTCAACACTTTGCCGATTTTCGCTTGGGATTGCCACTTTTTATATTAGATTAAACAAATACAATGCTACTTTATTTTGTTCTGTCGTTTCCATTTCCATAAGTTTTGCCATTGCAAACATTACAAGTTTATATTTTGCAAAGTTTATTATTGTAGTTCTATATTCTTCATCAACTTCTTTTAGCATAATATCAAATTTCTTATATATTTCATTTCTGTTATATAAAATATTTGCCCAATCACTTATAGTTAAGCATATACCTAATCTCAATTTATCTTTTATATTCATATCTTTAATTATCTTCATTACAGACACCATCCTTTCTTTTAGGATGATTTTTTCGCAAACAAAAAAATCAACCATTTCTGATTGATTTTTGTATCTGTAGTTCGAACAGATTCGTTATTGGTGCGGATGAAGGGACTACGCCAAGCCGCGTCGGTAAAATAGTCCAAAGGGACTATTTTAGCTCTCGTTTCGGCAGGCTCCTGTCCTGCTCGAAACTCAGCAACCTCCTTTTCGAGTCCCTTTTTCAGACCATACAAAAAGAGATTAGCTTTGCTAATCTCTACTTTGGTGCCAACGACGTAGACATTTACAACTCGTTAGCTCTCTTGACGAATGACTAAATAGTCATTCAAGTTATAAATATATTACCAAATTATTTTATAAATATCAATCAATTTATTAAAGTATATCACAATTTTTATAAATTACAATAAAATCATAAGAAAATTTATAATTTATAAAAAATTCATAAAAAATATACCAATATAAATATGAATTAAAAGGATTTGAGTTATAAAAGTGCTGGAGGCAAACACCCCCAGCACTTTTTATGAAAGATTTTCTTTCATGTCTTTTTTCTTGTGTACCATAGAGATTGGAATCGCAACTACCATTACAATACAACTTGCGACAGCCATTACCGTCCAAGTTAAAACTCCGAATATAGGAATACAAATGTAAAAACCTATTTTATGGATTTTTATATATTCCTCTTTTGAAGAATAGTTAGGTTCTTTACTCAAAACCTCAAAATCTTTTGATAATGTTACTATCATACTTGCAGAAGTTGCAAATTCTTTTCCTTTATTGTTGTCAAGACTGTACTTAAATATAATTTCACCATCTTTATAAGTGATTTCATATTCAACAACATCTTCGGGTATTGCAGCTTCTTTAATTCCATCTTTTCCTATAACATTATCAGCAATCTCATAAAGATATTTATAGGCACTTTCAGAATATGCTTCTAAATCCTCTCCATGATTATACATCATAATATTATAGTAAATCAAACTGCTGATAGCTGTCACAACAACAAGAGAAATGAGCAATACTTTAGACATTAGACGATTGCTTTTTTCGTTAGGTTGACTCAAAGCCCAATCACAATAATACCGTTTTTCTTTCATAAATAAATCCTCCTTTACAATAATCATTGTTAAAAGTTACTATATTCAAAACTTGCTTATTAGCAAGATAATTAAATTATGTAAATATTTTACCATGTTTTACATGATTTTTCAACAAAAATGCTTTTTTATTTGAATTTTTCAACCTTAATTTTTTACACTATTAAACAAATATAGAGTAACTTTATTTCTTTCAACTTGTTCCATTTCCATTATTTTAGCCATTGTGAACATTAGAAGTTTATATTTAGCAAAATTTATTAGAGTAGTTCTATATTCTTCATCTACTTCTTTTAGCATAGTATCAAATTTCTCATACATTTCAGTTTTGTTATATAAAATATTAGTCCAATCGCTTGTAGTTAAGCATATTCCTAGTCTTAATTTATCTTTTGTATTCATATTTTTAATTATATTTATTACATTTTCAACTTTGTTTTCTTCCATAACTTTTTTCTCCTTTAAAATCTAGTATCATTATTTTTCCTTTTATTCTTGGTTTGCTTGTTTTCATCTGGTATAGTTACTCTTCTAGCAATATTATTTGCAATTTCATTATCGTTGTTGTCAAATATACCATTCTTATATAGGTCATCACTAACAATTTTATAGTTATTATCTTTATCATAGCATATTCTTTTATGAAAATGGCTCATAATACTATGCCAAAAGCCTTTGAATTTCTGTAACTCTTGTTTTATCTTTTCTTTTTCAGTCTGTAACTTGCTAATAATTTTATCTTTGGTAGATAGTTCCATTTTCAAATCGCCAATTTCATTATCTTTTAGTTCAATTTCATACTTTAAGGAACGATTTTCTTTTTCTATTTCAAAAGCAGAATGTTCAAAATCGCTAATCGCCATATTTAAGTCATTTACACTTCTAACTGTTTTAGTAATATCTTTTACGTCTCTTGTATAATTTTTTAATTTCTGGACATCTTCGCTTGAAATAACCATATTATTTTTGTTCATTAGAGTAGGTTTTAAATTATTTAAAATTTTATCTACATCACTACTGATATTATCAAGTTTCTTAGTTTGAGTATTGGCTTTTTCAAGTTTTTGTTCTTTTTTAGCTAATTGTTTCTTGATTTCTCTATAATCTCTCATATCTTTAACATTTATATCTTGATTTCTGCCTTTTTGCTTTTCCTTTAATCGTGTATTTACCTCATAAAACTTGTTATATGACTTAATACAAGCATTTCTCATTTTATCTTGTATTTCAGTTAGTGAGGTTTTAGTAAATAATCTACTTTTGCCAACTTGATTTTTCATTCCTCTAGTACAATTTTCAATTATAGGAACTCCTACAATGTGTATATGTGGAGAAGTTTCGTCAAAGTGTATTGTTGCGTTTGCTATTTTAAAAGTTGGTACAATTTTAATCAAATCTTTAATTTGCTCATTGTAAACATCAACCATTTTAAATTTATATCTTTCGTCTTTATCATTCCAAAAGTCCATATCTCCGAGTTCTATTATAATTTCACAAGCTATATCATTTTGAGATTCACATACTTTTTTGAAGTAGTCATTGATTTTTCTATCTTCACGAGTCTGTTTGTTGTTATATTCTAGTCGTGCTTGTTCAAACTCTTCTAAATATAGTTGTTTTACATCATTTACAATGTCATTTGTTCCATAAATAGTTCTAATTAACTCTCTTTGATTATCATAATCCCTTAAATTATGTTTATTAACATCTGATAAATCTTTTGCATTTTGAATTGCATTATTAGCTAAAGAAGTAGTACCAGATATATTTTCTTTTGCAACTTTTTTTGCTAATTTACTTTTGTTTTTATCACTACCCAAGTGAAAAGAGTATGCTAATTCTTGCTCCATAAAATACCTCCTTTGAAATTTCTTCGTAGCACAGGACTTTGACCTTGTCACAAGTCCTAACCCCCTATATGTTATGACATACTATCATAACATGGGGGCTCTGCGAGGCAATAAAATTTATTTTTTGCAAATAAATTTTATTCAAATTAACTATCGCCACTTTCATTTTTGTTATCACAAAAACAAAACGTGCCACGTTAATTTGTTTCTTCTTGCATTTCTTCGCAGAATTTTACTGGCTTAACACCTACTGAGATAGGAGTAGACTCTTTGGTATAGATTACACTATCATTACTTTCATCTGGTATATAATCAAATGCAGTATCAATTTCTTGCATTTGGAACTTATCTTCTTCACGAATATAAATTATTCCAAATTCATAAGTTGGCATTTTACCTTCTGGATCTAGTTTATAATAGTCTTGTAAAGGGAATACTCTAACAATAGCACTATTGTCTTCAGCAAAGTTAAAATAAAACATTTGCTTATCTACATAGTAGGTTGCTTCTGTATAACCGACATCATAATATTGTCTTAATCTCATAATTATTTCTCCGACTTCTTTCTCTGGCAAATAATTGCTAAATCTAACACTACCAAGCACATTACCTAATATCATAGGCTTTGTAGTATCAATATAACCATTATCATATAATTCCTGACAAGGCTTACAAATTGATTCTCTAAAATTTATTTGTGTTACAACTACTTCATTGCCAACTAAAGTAAGTTCTATATCATCAACATATTTCATTATTAAGTCTGCTTGTTCTTGTCTTGTATAATCTTTCCAAGCTTTAGTTCTTGCTTGATATTCTTTATCTAATTTGACTTTATTTATAAAATCAATATCTCTTTTTAGTAGAATATCTTTTGGAGTAAATCTTAGTTCTTCTGTGCAATTAGTAGTTTCTAATTTATTTTCTAGTTCTGCAATAGCATTCTCAACTATTTTCTTTTCTTCTTTATATTCTTGTACTTCAAAAGCACCATTAATATAAGCCTTTTTAATTCTTTCTAGTTTTGCTTTTTGCTCTTTTATTTCTTTCTCTAATTGTTCTTTAGGCTCATCAAATTTTTGCTTTATCATAGGCAAGAAGAATTGATTTACAACAGAGTCATATTCGGTTAATTCATCTATAAATTGTTCAAAATACTCATTTATTAGATTTTCTTTAAATTCAACTTTACAATCATTACAATAATAGTAAAAATAAGCTTTTCCATTTTTCTTTGTAGTAGCCTTACCACCTAAAATACGATTACATTTAGGACATTTTAGTTTTTGTAAATATAAATATGTCAATGTTCTTTGATAACTTCTCGAGTTTTTCTTTTTCTGTACTTGGCAATCAGCCCACATTTCTTTTGAAATAATTGGTTCAACTACATCTTCATAATAAGTAGGGTTCTTTGTTCTTTTTCCGTGAACGAAATCACCTTTATATATTTCATTTTCAAGAATAGTAACAATAGTGGAATCTCGCCAATTATCTTTTCCTAATACTTTTTCTTCATTGAATAAATTACTTATTTTTTGATAAGAATAGCCATTATAATATAAGTCAAAAATTCTAACTACAATATCTTTAGTAGAATAATCTATTACCAATCTTTTATCTTCGTGTTTATAGCCTAATGGGGCAACGTGGGGAATATGTCCTGACTTTATTGCTCCAGCTAGTCCTATTTTTGTTCTTTCGCTAGTTCTCTCAATTTCATTTTGACTAACACTCATTAAAAGTCTTGAAATCATTTTGCCATTGGCACTTGTTGTATTTATTTCATCATTCACACAATCTAAATAAGCATCATTTTCATCTAAAAATGTCATTAAGTTTTCCCAATCATAAATGCTTCTAGTTATTCTATCTAGTTTTAAAGCAACTATTGTGTTTATCTTTTTAGTCTTAATATCATCTTTTAATCTTTCAAACTCTGGTCTATGATTACCAGTTTTAGCACTAATTCCTGCGTCTTCGTAATAATCTATTATTTCGTAACCTTTAAATTTACAAAAAGATTCTAATCGTTCTTTTTGCTCTGGTAGACTAAATCCTTCTCTAGCTTGGTCTTCTGTTGATACTCTCATATACAATCCACATTTTTTCTTTTCTTCGTTCAATTTTTAAACCTCCAATCTAAAAAAAGAGATATCAAAGTACATACGAGTACTACTGACATCTCTTAAATCCGTTCATTATAAACTAAAATATAATAATGCAATATAATATAATTTTTTCAAAGTACTCATAATAATATATCTAGCTCTTGCCGAGTAAATATACATAATTTATTGCCTATATTATATCACGATTTAAAGAAATGTCAAATATTTACAATTTATATATTTTTCAAATATTCTTCTAACTCTGATAATTTAATCTTTTTAGTTAAATTTGAAATATATACATCATTTGAATAATTGAAAACTAGAAATGTATTATTCTTAATAATTACTCTATGTGGTTCAATATAAGAGATATTGGTTCTCTCAATTTTTCTAATACTGCCATTGATAAAAGTAGGAGTAACTTTAGAAAATTCACATATAAATTCAAGTCTTTGTTTTAGACATTCCTCAAATTCTAGGTCTTGCTTAATTATCTTCATTTTTTGCACCATCCTTTCATTGTAGTTTTAGGATGATTTTTTGCAAAAGAAAAAATCAACCATTTCTGATTGATTTTCATATCTATCTGTTCTATTAGTTCGAACAGATACGTCATTGGTGCGGATGAAGGGACTCGAACCCCCACGTCGTTGACACTGGTTCCTAAGACCAGCGCGTCTACCAATTCCGCCACATCCGCATGTTTTATTTGTGTGCTAACACTTATTAATATTAGCACACTTTTTTTATTTTTGCAATAGTTATTACAAATTTTTTTTTATTTTTTTGAATTCAGATTGATTTAATGTAACAAATTTATCTTTTTCTTATATTCGCAAACTGCACTTTTACATTCCATATTCCTGTTTATATTTTTCTAATGCTTTTGCTACTTGATCTGGACAAGATGTTCCTTTGTTTCCACAAGGTATTCCTTTTAATATGCTAATTAGCTCGTCTATTGTTCTATTTTCTGCTAATTTAGAAACTCCCACTGTATTTCCTGGGCATCCTCCTACTATTTTTAGTTTTTTTACTATGTTTCCTTCTATTTCAAATATTATTTGCATTGAGCAAACCCCTTCTGGTGTGTATCTATATTCCATATTTTTTCCTCCTTTTAATCTAATAAATCATAAATTGTTTGGAATTTGTATCCCTTTTCTCTTAAGTATGATATTAATTCTGGTAACATTTCATAAGTTAATATTTTATCACTAGCATCGTGCATTAGAATTACTACACTGTCTTTGTCGCCCATTGTGTCTATTATATTCTGCATTAAAGTTTCTTTTGAGTTTGCTCCTTCTGCATCTTTACTTAAACAATTCCAGTCTAAGTGTACAATTCCGTTTTCACGAAGAAATGCTTTGCTATTTTGTTTTGCTGTATGATAATATCCACCATTTGATCCTCCTGGAAATCTGAATACCTTTGATTTATAATTTTGATTTCCTAGTGCATCTCTTATTGCTTGTTGTGTGAAGTTGTATTCGTCAAGGGTTGCTTCTGGTGATGCATAAACTGTTGAATATTTGTGTGTATAACCGTGATTTGCTATATAGTGTCCCTCTTCAAATTCTCTTTTTATCAGGTCTGGATTGTATTTTGTATTTGTTCCTAATACAAAGAATGTCGCTTTTACATTTTCTTGTTTTAATACATCTAAAATTAGTGGCGTTACACTTTGAGAAGGTCCATCATCAAATGTTAAGAATACTCTTTTTTCTCCTGTTGACCTATATATGTGTAATATTCTGTCTTTTTCTTCTTCAGTAAATTCTCTATTGGTCTGTTCTATTCTTTTTTGTATTGCTTTTTGTTTTTCTTCTTCTTCTTTTTTTTGCTGCTCTAATGCTATTTGTCTTTCTATCTCCTCTTGTACTTTTAATTGCTTCTCATACTGCTTTTTCTTGTATTGTTTTGCTAGTTTGACTCCGCCTGTTGTTAATGCAATAATTATTAATATTATTACGATGATTAATGCTATTAGCTTCTTTTTATTTAGTTTTTTTACAATTATTAAATCATGCATTTTAGTTTTGCCTCTTCAATTATTTTTTCTTATTATACTACAAATTATTTATTTATTCTACATTTTTTTACATTTTTCTATGTTCTTTGCTTTGGTTGTAGTTATAAAAAATTACCCGAAAGTTTTGCTTTCAGGTAATTTCCTATTATTCCTCACTTTTTGTTTCATTTATTTTAAGTAATTTAAATATTTCAACAATTACAATTGGTGCAAGTATTAGTAACACTGTCTCTACTATGTTTTCCATTGGTAGTACTGGAATACTAAATATTGCTCTTAGTGCAGGTATTGCAAGTATTACTATCATTAATAATGCTGATACACCTATTGCCCAGAATAATTGTTTATTTCCACCTATTCCTGTTTTGAATATTGATTCTTTGTTGTTTCTTATATTAAATACATGTACTAGTTCTGCAAATGCTAATACTATAAATGTCATTGTTTGTGCTATTTCTACTTTTACTTCTTCTGGTGTTAGTCCTTCTATTACAGGAGGATTTTTTGTTGATAAACCAATGATAAATGCTGCTAATGTTAGAAGTCCTATCATTGTTCCTTGATATACAATTCTCCAAGACATTCCTTTTGTGAATATTCCTGTGTTTGATTTTATTGGTTTTCTTTTCATTACATTTTTGTTAGCTGGATCAAAAGCTAGTGCTAATGCTGGTAATGAATCTGTTACTAAGTTAATCCATAATATGTGTATTGGTAATAATGGTTCAATTAGGTTTATTGGTATGTTGAATTTTTGTGCTAATAGTGGTGTTATTAATATTGCAAAGAATAACACTACTACTTCTCCAACATTACTTGCTAGTAAGAATTGAATTGCTTTTAATATGTTATCATATATTCTTCTTCCTTCTTCTACTGCTGATACTACTGTTGCAAAGTTGTCGTCTGTTAGTATTACATCTGCCGCTTCTTTTGCAACATCCGTTCCAACCATTCCCATCGCACAGCCAATGTCAGCTGTTTTTAAGGCTGGTGCATCATTTACACCATCTCCGGTCATCGCAACTACTTCTCCATTTGCCTGCCAAGCTTTTACTATACGAACTTTATGCTCTGGCGATACTCTTGCATATACTCTAATATTCTTTACTCTTTTTTCTAGTTCTTCTTGTGACATTTTTTCTAGATCACTACCTGTAACAGCCTCTTCATCTCCTTCTAGTATTCCTAGTTGTTTTGCAATTGCTACTGCTGTTGTCTTGTGGTCACCTGTTATCATTACAGTTTTTATTCCTGCTGTTTTACACTTTGCAACAGCAGTCTTAACTTCTTCTCTTGGCGGATCTATCATTCCTACCATTCCAATGTATGTTAAGTCTTTTTCTATATCTTTCATTTCTTCTTTTGATGGTTTGTGATCTATTTCTTTATAAGCCATTGCTAGTACTCTTAGTGCATCTTCTGCCATTACATCATTGTATTTGTCTATTGTTTCTGCATATTTATCTATATCTGTAAGGACTTTTCCATTTATAACATAGCTATTGCATCTTGCTAATAATTCATCTACTCCACCTTTAGTGTACACCATATACTTTTTATCAGATACCTTGTGAACTGTTGTCATCAACTTTCTATCTGAATCAAATGGTATTTCCTCAACTCTTGGCATTAATTCAAATAACTCTGGTTTGAAGTCTAGTCTGAATCCCATATCTATTAGTGCTGTTTCTGTTGGATCTCCTGTTAATTTGTTGTCTTCTCCAACTTTTGTATCATTACACAACATTGATATATATACTAATTGTATTAATTCTTCGTTGTCTTTATTTGTATTTATTTTTTCAACTTCTTTTATTTCATCGTTAAAAAACATTTTTTGTACTGTCATTTTGTTCTGAGTTAAGGTTCCTGTCTTATCAGAGCATATAACTGTTGCACTTCCTAAAGTTTCTACTGCTGGTAATTTTTTTACAATTGCATGTTTTTTTACCATTCTTTGAACACCTATCGCTAATACTATTGTAGAAACTGCTGCTAATCCCTCTGGTATTACTGCGACAGCTAAACTTACTGCTGTCATAAATATATCTAATGGTGCTTTTCCATATAGAAGTCCTATTACAAATATTACTGCACATATTGCAAGTGAAGCCATTCCCAATGTTTTTCCTAATTTGTTTAATCTTTGTTGTAAAGGTGTATCTGTTGATTCTGTTTCGTTTAACATTCCTGCAATTTTTCCAACTTCTGTATTCATTCCAGTTTCTACAACAATTCCTTTACCTCTACCGTAAGTAATCAAGCTCGATGAAAACAACATATTGTTTCTATCTCCAACACCAATGTTCTTCTCATCTATTGCTACTGCCATTTTTTCTACTGGAACAGATTCTCCTGTTAAAGATGCTTCTTGTGATTTTAAGTTAAATGCTTCTACTATTCTGATATCTGCTGGTACATAATCACCTGTTTCAAGTTCCACTATATCTCCTGGCACAAGTTCTTTTGATGGTACTACCATTAGTTTTCCATCTCTTATTACTTTTGCAGAATAACTACTTAATTTTTTTAGAGCGTCGAGTGATTTTTCCGCTTTATTTTCTTGTGCAACACCAATTATTGCATTTACTATTACAACAATTAAAATAATAATAGAGTCTGTTATTCCCTCACCTTGTAGCTGACCTACTACTCCTGAAATAATCGCTGCAATGATTAATACTATTATCATAAAATCTTTAAATTGTTCTAAAAATTTTATGAATAAGCTTTTTTTCTTTGCTTCTGCTAATTGGTTAAGTCCATATTTTTGTTTTCTTTCTTCTATTTCATTTGCAGAAAGGCCATTGTTTTGATTTGAGTCTAATTTCTCTATTACTTCTTCAGCGGTTTTGTTATACCAATTTTTTTCTTCCATGTTTTTCTCCTTCACTATTATTATGTAACAAAAAAGCAAGACTATAAAAAGAAATTTGCTTTTTTGTAAATCTCTTTAAAAGTCTTGCTTACCAATATGGTTACTAGCCATGCTTTCCGCCGTGATGTTGACTAGTAGTTTATAAGCTACTCCCTTTTAACTTTTATTATTGTAACATTTATTTTTAAAAATAACAATGGTTTTTGTTAATTTTTTATTTAGCTGTGCTTTTTAGATAGCTGTCTATAAAACCGTTTAAGTCTCCATCCATTACCGCTTGAACATTTCCAACTTCATAATTGGTTCTATGGTCTTTTACAAGTGTATATGGGCAAAATACATAAGAACGAATTTGGCTTCCCCAAGCTATATCCATTTGATTTCCTTTTAGTTCTTCTATTTTATCTTTGTTCTCTTTTTCTTTTAGTGTTAGTAATTTTGATTTTAGCATTTTCATAGCTGTTTCTCTATTTTGTATTTGTGACCTTTCTGATTGACAAGAAACCACTATATTAGTTGGAATATGTGTTATTCTTACTGCTGACGAAGTTTTATTTATATGTTGCCCACCTGCACCAGAAGCTCTATATGTATCTATTCTCAAGTCTTCCGGATTGATATCAACTTCTATATCTTCCGAAATTTCTGGCAATACCTCTAGCGATGCAAAAGAAGTGTGCCTTCTTCCACCTGCATCAAAAGGCGATATTCTAACTAATCTATGTACTCCCATCTCGCCTTTTAAATATCCATATGCATATTCTCCTGATACTAAAAATGTAACGCTTTTTATTCCTGCTTCATCACCTTCTAAATAATCTAACTCCTTCACTTCATATCCATTACTTGTTGCCCATCTTGTGTACATTCTATATAGCATTTCAACCCAATCTTGTGCTTCTGTTCCTCCTGCACCCGGATGTAAAGTTAAAATTGCATTATTTGCATCATATTTTCCTGATAACAATGTGTTGATTTCTAATTTTTCTAAATCTTTTTCTATTTGCACTATGTTATCGGCTATTTCCTTTGCTTCTGCATAATATTGATTGTTTTCGTCAATTTCTTCTGCCGAACTTTCTTCTATTATCAATAAGTTTAGTGCTTCTGTATCTTCTATATTTGCTTTTATTTTTTTGTAATTTTCTGTCTTTTTCTTTAATAACGTTATCTTTTTTAATACTTCCTCTGAATTTTTAGAGTCATTCCAAAATTCTGATAGAGAAGTTTGTTCTTCTAGCTTTTGCAGTTCTTTTTCCAATCCAGCTATGTCAAAGAGAATCTCCAATTTCAGTTAATCTTTTCTTTAATTTATCAATACTTCTTTTATTTTCTTCTAAGTTTATCATGATTTTCCTCTCTTTCAGCCACGTAATTCTTGCTTGGCTTGTTTATAATTTGGCATATAATATTCTACCAAGTTCCAAAATTCTTTTGAATGATTCATGTATTTCAAATGACATAATTCATGCAAGCAAACATATTCAATCGCCTGTCTACTGTATGCCATTAAGTTTTGGTTTATGCTTATTTTTCTTTTTGATGAGCATATTCCCCAAGTTGCTTTTAAATTTTTTATGTTACATTCTAATGGATATAATCCTGTTCTTTTTTGTAAATCTTCCATTGCTGGCATTACTTCTTCTTTTGCTATCGCTTTGTAGTAGGCTTCTATGACCTTTTTTGTTTTTGCTTCTCTATCTTCTTCACTTAGTTTCCCGTATTCATTCGGGAAAGATATTATTATTTCACTGCCTGTATTTTCTAGCTTTATTCTTTTTATGCCTGGTAAGTATTTAGTCTTTAATATCAACTTTTTTCCCAAGACAAATATTTTAGATTCATTTTTATATTCTGGCTTGTGCTCCGCTTTTTCACTTTGTTCAAGCTTTTTTTCTATCCATTCTAACTTCTCTTTTATAAGATTGTCTATGTATTTTTGTGTCGCTGACCTTGGTACTTTTACAATAACTTGTCCATCTTTTATTTGAATATAGCTGTTTTTTCTTTTTCCTTTATCTAGCAAATATTTTATATCAGTATGTTCTATTATCCTAGTTTCGCACATTTTATTCCTCTCTAATATGATGAAATCCATTTGAATTATATCAAATTTGTTTAACTTTTACAACGATTATGATATAATATTGCTAGCAAAGTGAGGATTTTATATGTTTTTAAAATATACAAAGCTTAACAAAGATTATTCAACTGTAAGACAAGTTTTAAAACAAGAATTTCATATTTCTAGCAATTTATTAACAGATTTGCGCAAAACAGAATCTGTTTTTTTAAACGAGTCTCCAATATATCTCGACGCAAAAATTGTGAATAATGATGTAGTTAGTGTAAATATTGATTTTGATGAAGAATGTAATAATATTGTCGCAACTAAAATTCCTCTTGATATTTTGTATGAAGATGATTCTCTGTTAATAATAAACAAACCAGCAGGTATCCCTGTTCATCCTTCTATGCAACATTTCGAAGATAGCCTTTCTAATGGTGTAAAATACTATTTTGATAGCATTGGCTTAAAAAGAAAAATCAGGCCTGTAAATAGACTTGATCGAAATACTTCTGGAATTGTTATTTTTGCAAAAAATGCATATATTCATGATAGATTGTCTAGCTTAATGCAAGCTAATTTATTTAAGAAAGAATATATTGCAGTTTGTGAAGGCTTTTTTGAAGAAAAAGAGGGTACTATAAGTGCCCCTATTGCACGAAAAGAAAATAGTATTATCGAAAGATGTGTTTCGCCTCTAGGAACTTCTGCAATCACTCATTATAATGTTTTAAAAGAATTTTCTGTTGACGGTCATGATATGTCAGAAGTTCATGTTGTGTTAGAAACTGGAAGAACTCATCAAATTCGTGTTCATATGGCCTATATTGGTCATCCTATTGTTGGCGATACTTTGTATGGTACAAAATCCGATTTTATTGACAGACAAGCTTTACACGCTTATAAGGTCGAGTTTGTGCACCCTATTTCAGGCAAGTTGCTCTGTATTAATTGTAATTGGAGCCACTAAGCAGAATCGAACTGCTGACCTACGGGTTACGAATTTTAGTGGCTCTTTCTTTTATTCTCGGATATGGTTTTATTTCATCCGTTAAACCAAGCAAATAATCTATTGAAGTATTATAAAATTTTGCTAATTTTATTAATATGTTTGTTGGTATATCATTTTTTCCTATTTCATATTGGTTATAACCAGTTTGCGACATATTTAATAATTCACCTATTTGTTTTTGCGTTAAATCCTTATCTTCTCTTAAATTTCTAATTCTTTCATACATTTTTCATCACCTTATCGAAATTATAAAATAACTTAAAATAAGTTATTGACTTTTAACTTAAATTAAGTTATAATTCTGATTAGTAACTTAAAATAAGTTATGCGAGGAGGTTTTAAAATGAAAATTGAAAAAGAATTTACTTTACTAAAAATTGAGAGTAAAGAAAGAACAGATGATGACGAAAATAAAAGAACTTATTTAATTATTAATGTACTAGATGAAGATATGGAAACTTGTAAATTTTTCGTATTTAAAGATGATTTAGTAAATGAAATAATTAAAAATGCTAATGGAGTTAAAGCAATGCAAAAAGTTTTAATCGATATGAATTTGGTTTATAACGGTAGACTTTGGAATTGTAATCTAGAAGATATTTTATTTAGTTATTAGTAGGTGTAATTATGGATAAAATTTTAGCGTTTTTTACATTAATGATTTATTTATTAATCATTTCGTATATTTCAAGTATGGTTGTATTTGACTTTAAGAAATATATTTTAAAAGACAAAATTTTAAAAAATATGAGATTTTCTTTTAATTGGAAAGAAAAATACAACTATACAAAAGCATTAGAAGACTTAAAAGTTAAATTAAAGTCTGATAAACTTAAAATTTTTGATGATGTTGAGAACAGCAACACATCTAAATAATTGTTTTAGTGACCAAAAAAGCGAAGCGTGGGAACGACGAATGTAATGAGGAGTGGAGACCGTAGGTAGTGAACAGCCTTTCGGCGCCTGAGAAAATATAAACTTGTATGTTGTTTTTAATATTGTACATAACAATATTTCGATACTTAGCAGAAAGAAAGGAGAAAAAAATTGGAAGAAACAGTAACTAATGTTGTTAGTAATACGGTAAACGAAATTGAATTATTAACCTCTATTAACGACTCACTTTCAGTTATTAACTGCTTTCTTGTTTTTTTCGTACTAGTTATTATCTGCTATTTCGCATACAAGTTTTTTGATATGTTTTTTAAAATTTAATCAGGAAGGAGGGCTCGAATATGGAAGGAGGAGCTACAACAACAGCTGTATTATCAAAAGTTGTTACTGCTGATATGCTATCAGGAGTATTAAGTGAAATTACTTCACTTTTACCAATAGTTATACCAGTAATGATAGGATTTATAGCTATTAGAAAAGGTATTGCGTTTGTACAACATATATTACACGCTGCCTAATCCAAGCCCCTAAACACGAGATAGATGTGGGCTCGAAGAATAAACCTCAGGATTGGACTTTTTTGTTCAATCCTTTTTTTAAAAAAAGAAAGGAGTTCTTATGCAAAAAAATAAAACACTATTAATTATTATTTTAGCTATTATTTTTTTACTTTTTAGTCACAATATATGCTCTGCCACTACCACATTAGAACTAACAGACGAACAAAAAAGTTGGCTAGAACAAATGTGCACCGATAAAGGTTATACTTATTATTTTGTTAGAGTAGAAAGTAATGAGTATATGGCTTATTTTGTTGATGTTCCAAAAGATAGTGATGTTAAGTTTGGTGTCCAGGGAGATTCTCTTTACTGTTCTAGTAACGACTATACTTGGTTTAAATATGTTCTTGGAACTGACACTGTTGCTTGGTCTGGTCCAACTAGTAAATATCACTGGGATGGCTGGGACACCATGTATTCTAATACAAATGTATATGTAAGAGAAAACGGAATCATGACAGACGAGGTTTTTTTCGAACCTCCAGTTCCGGTGGTTCTTCAGGGGGAAGTGGCTCCGAAACTGGAGGAGGTTCAGATGATTCAGGTTCTTCAGGAAGTGGTGGGAATTCTTCCACTGATTTTAGTGACACTGGTGTCTTTAGTTGGATTGCGAAAGGCCTTAAGAACATTGGCAAATTTCTTGAATCAATCGTAAAGGGTATTTTAAATATATTAGATTGGTTAAACCCATTTTCCGAGAATTTTATTTTAAAGAAAATAATTGAAGGCATTGTAAGTATTCTTAGTTATTTAAACCCATTTAGCGACAATTTTATTTTAAAAGATTTAATTTATGTCATGTCTTATAAGAATTTTGGGGATGAAAACGCAAATGCCGGAAATGAAAGTGCTAAAAGCACTATCTCTGGGGGGTTCAATGGTATTCAAGAGAAATTTGGATTTTACACTGATGTATCTAGTAATGTAAAATCAATGGTTGATGTAATTACTGATGTAAGTAGTGCCCCTAAATACTATCTAAATGTAAAATCAAAATGGTACACTGGACAAATTTGTGTTGTTGATTTAGGCTGGTATGCTCCATATAAAGATTTTGGAGACAATGTTATATGTATTTTTGCCTACTTAAGCTTTTTATGGAATATCTTTATTAGATTACCCGATATTATCAACGGAGCTGGAGCCTCTTCTTATGCAGGCAATATGATAAACGATATTGAAACTTACAGAAAGACTGGTTTTGCCCGTGGTTCTAGCTATAAAACTAGAGGATTTTAAGGAGATTTAAAGTATGGTTGAAAGTATTTTTCGTGTTACAGTTATTGCAATAATTGTGGCTATTGTAATTGGTATTATTGGTACAGTCTCGTTTGGTTGGACTCTTAATACAAGTACCTATTTGCAAGGACTAACTAGTTTTTTACACATTATTTATTATGTATTACCAATAAAAAAACTTAGTCCGATTATATATTGTTTCTTAGGCCTAATGACCTTTAGAATCATAATTTCTATTATAAAAACTATTTGGAATTTACTCCCTATTAGTGGTTAAAATGAGGTGTTTAAATGTTTATATTATTAATTTTGTTTTTTATTGTTTTTGTTATTAGCTATGTCTTTATAATATATAAATTAAAACTTTTGGATGATGATATTAATACACTTTACGATAAATACGCAGAAGCGCTTGCAAATTCTTTTAGTGGAGGAAGGACAAATGACTAAAGCTTTTTTAGAAGTACTAAAAGCCCTTTTCAGCTTTTTAAAATACCCCCTATTTGTAATTTTAATTTTTATAGCTGTATTTATAACTTGTTGTTCTTTTTTCTTTATCTATAATTTATTTAAAGGTAAAAGAATAAAAAAAGGAGAACATCGTTACATAAAGAAAGAGGGCTTTTTGTATAAACTATTTGTAAAATTACCTAGACAAGTTGTTGAAGATTTTTTCAATAGAGACCCTGATTTTTTTCCTTATCAGGGCTGTATAATATTTGAAGGTCGACAAGGTGCTGGTAAAACGATTGGAATGGTCGAATTTGCGATGAGGATGCAAAATGAGTACCCTAAAGCAAAGTGTACGACAAATTTAGGCTATACAAAAGAAAATATCGAATTAGAGGATTGGAGAATGTTATTAGGCTATAAGAACGATATTTTTGGAGTTATTGTTGTAATAGATGAACTTCAAAACTGGTTTTCTTCAATGGATTCTAAAAACTTCCCACCAGATATGCTTGAAATAATAACTCAAAATAGAAAAAATAGGCGTATTCTTTTAGGTACTGCTCAAAATTTCTATTTATTAGCAAAGGCTATAAGGTCACAAGCCACCGAGGTGCGTAGGTGTACTACGCTCCTCGGGGCTCTGACAATCGTTCGAAGGTTCGAACCAATTCTTGATTCAGAAGGAAATGTAAGAGAATTTAAAAAGAAAGGTATGTATTTCTTTGTTCACGATAAAGAATTAAGAGAATGTTACGATACATACAAAGTTATAAAAAGGCTGCAAAAGGTTGGCTTCCAGGACAAGCCAAACGATGTAGTTACAAATGTATTTAATGTAATACAAAAAAAATAGTAGGAGGTTTATGAAATGTATAAAGATTATGTGGGAGATTTATTGTTTATATCTTTTATAATTATTTATATTATTTTAACATTTTTACTTTTATCAAACTTAAAAACTTTAAATAATGATAATAATAAAAATTGTGAAATATGTTGTTGTAATTTTGATGAAGAAAACGACAATTTACATAATTAAAAATGGGAGGGTTCTTAGTAACACCCTCCCTGAGTCCCACCAGTGGGAATTTTATATAAAAATTTGAGAAATTTTGAGGTTTTAAAAAATGATTGATACAGTAAAAATTTATACTATGATTAACAAAGATATTTACAAAAAAATATATCATAGTTCCGATATAAAAGCAAGTTATAATTTATCTACTGGAGAAATTTTTTACGAGATTGCGAACGGTTATTTATCAGGTTCTTATGATAATAGATTATCTGTTCGAGTAGGTTTAGGTGCAAAGTATAAATTCAAAGATAAATATTTCCTTGAAATAGAAGGAAGTTATCACAAAATAGTGCGTGGTTTTAATGCTTATGACGGATTTTACAATTTATACGATATTGCAAAATTCTTTATTCAAGCTGTTGAGAATGTTTATAGTGTTGAACTACCTAATATAAAGCATTGGTTTTTACAAAGAGTAGATATTGCAATTTGCTATGATTTAGAAAATAATAAAAATGTTTGTAATTATATAAATAATTTAAAGTTGTGTAATTATGCTAAGAGAAATATAAAACACTATCAAGACGAGAGTATCTATTGTACTGGTACAACAACAACTTTAAAGATTTATAATAAGCTTTTAGAGTTTAAAAAGCACGATTTGAAAAAGTTTTTTGGATTTAATTTTGATGTTGATTCATTTATGTGTAAGATTAGTGGATTTGTTCGTTTTGAATGTGAAATAAAAAAGAAAAAACTAGAGAATATTTATAATAAAAAATATATAAGAGTAAGAGAAGTAAATTATAAGGATTTGAAAAGTATTTGGAGTGATGAATTTATGAAATTGTTAAAATTATTTGAGAGTGATTTGTATATTGTTAGAAAAAAAGATGATATAAAAAATAGATTATATAGTTTGTATTCTAATAGACAAGCAGGAATACTTTATAACTTTTACATATGTTTAATGGCTGATGGAGAAGATTCAATTAAAGAGCGTTTTAGCTCGACAACTTATTATAGAAATATGAATTTGTTGAAACAGGCCGGCATAGATTTATCTCAAAAATACTCACTAGACCTTGTTGACAACTATGTGTATTTTAATCCATTTGAAGCTCAGGAGGTTTTGTAAAATGTTATGTTCAGAGGCAATGCAAAAGTTTATCGAATACCAAAACATTATAGGAAGTGTAACTCCTACAATTAATTACTATAAGCAAAATATCAATTACTTTATAAACATAGTTGGAGATAAACCTATCAATCAGTTATCTATAAATGATTACAATACTTATGTTTTATATCTAAGAAATAAAAATGTTGTAAATAATAATAAAGTTTTAAATAAAAAATTATCAACTGATACTATTAGAACAAGAACTACTGCTATAAAAGCTTTTTTTAATTATTTATATAATAACAAACTAGTTAAAACTGATATTACATATGGGCTCCAATCATTTCGTTATGGTAAAAAAGTTATTGCTGTTTTATCTAGCTCACAAATTAAAGATATTATGAATTATTACAAACCAGACAATTTTATGGGTTCTCGCAATTTACTTATTCTTAGCTTGTTTCTAGATTGTGGGTTAAGACTTTCAGAATTAACAAGATTACATATTCAAGATTTTAATTTGGAGCAAAATGTAATAAAGGTTCTAGGAAAAGGCAACAAAGAACGATTTGTTCCACTTTCTCCAGCTGTTAAAAACTATTTTTTAAAATATCGTAAATTTTATACTTTACCAAAAGGGAAATTACTTGTAGATGAAAAATTTAGACCTGTTACAAATTCTTGTATATCTCGTATTTTTAGAACATTAAAAAGCAAACTAGGTTACGAAGAATTACATCCACATTATTTGCGACACACATTTGCTACATTGTTTTTAATCAATGGTGGTGACCCTATTTCATTACAATTAATTTTAGGTCATTCTACTCTTAATATGACAGAAAAATATGTACATATTGCCGAACAAATGGTTATATCTAAGCAAAGTAAATTTAGTCCACTTTCTAATATTTAATGACCAAGAGATTTTTTACATACAAAAAAATAAAGATAGCTCAAAGGCTATCTTTGTTTTTTTGGAGCCACTAAGCAGAATCGAACTGCTGACCTACGGGTTACGAATCCGTTGCTCTACCAACTGAGCTATAGTGGCATATGATGTATTTATTATAATATCTTTTTTTGTTTTTGTAAATATGTAATGACCGATTTAATGTTTGAAATCTTTTAGTTTTACATTATTTTATGCATGTCCTTTTTAAGTTTATTTTTATGCAAGCCTAATTTAACAGGCTTGCATTTTTAATGTATTTTATCTATTGCAACATCCACAGTTTGTAAATAATAGTAAGAATATTATGATAAAGAATAGGATTCCACTATCTCCACAGCAACCATTGTTTCCGCCAAATAGTCCACCAAAAGGTCCATTATTTCCGCATCCACAGTTTCCTCTTGGAGATTCGTCACATCCGCATCCACAGCTTCTATCGTCTTGCATTTTCCTTCCTCCTTCTTAATTATATATTATATAGTATGTTTTTTTGCAAAAGTGTGTTACAATATATATAGATTACATTTGAAAGGATTTTTTATGGAACAATTAAATAATGTAAAAAATGAAGTAATTCCTGAATTACTTGTTCCTGCCGGAGATTTTGATTGTGTTAGGGCAGGTGTTCAAAATGGTGCTGATTGTATTTATTTTGGTGCCAATATGTTTAGTGCTAGGGCTAGCGCTAAGAATTTTGATTTGGATGAACTAGAACAGGTTATCAGATATTGCAAGGTTAGAAATGTAAAGACTAATCTTACTTTAAATACTCTTTTAACTGATGCCGAGTTCGATGATGCTATAAATATTGCAAAGTGCGCCTATGATTTTGGTGTTGATGCAATTATTGTTCAAGATTTAGGTTTTGCAAAATTTCTGATTGACCACTTTCCCGGTCTTGAAGTTCATGCAAGTACTCAAATGTCTGTGCATAATTTAGAAGGTGTCTTAGAGCTTGAGAAGTTAGGCTTTTCAAGAGTTGTTTTGTCTCGTGAAGTTCCAATTAATGAGATTGAATATATTAGAAATAATTGTAAAGTTGATTTGGAAATGTTTGTCCATGGCGCTCTTTGCATTTCGTACTCTGGTCAATGTTTGTTTTCTAGCTTAGTTGGCGGACGTTCTGGAAACAGAGGCAAATGTGCTCAACCTTGCAGACTTCCATATAAGCTTTTAGAGGAGCATAATGAAAAAACTAAGGTAGTTGATGATGGTTATTTGCTAAGTCCAAGGGATCTATGTTCATTAGAGCTTTTACCTCGTCTTGTTAGTCTTGGTATAAATTCTTTTAAGATTGAAGGAAGAATGAAAACTCCTGAATATGTTGCAACTGTTACCAGAATTTATAGGAAGTATATTGATTTAGCTTTGTCTGATAAAGATTATGTTGTTGATGAGGCTGATAAAAAGGATTTATTGCAAGTTTTTAACAGAGGTGGTTTTTCTACTGGTCATCTGCTTTCTGAACCTAATCAAAATCTAATTTATAAAGAGAAATCTAATAATATTGGATTGTATTTAGGAAATATTTCGAATTACAATTCTAACAAAGGTCATATTACTATAAAATTGAATGAACCCGTTTGTATTGGTGATTCTATTTCCATTGAGGGTGAAACAGGCAAGTATACTATCTCAGAAATTATGAATAGAAATACTACTTTAAAAACTGCAAGTGTTGGTGCTATTGTAAAGTTAGGCAGAATGAAAGGCAATATTCGTCCTGGCGCAAAAGTTTATAAATTGTCTAGCAAGGATTTGTTTAATTCCTGCAAAGAAAGTTTTTCTAAAGGAACTGAAATTAAGAAGATTCCTATTTCTTGCTTGCTAAAGGTTAAAAGAAATAAACCTATTTCTATAAAACTTACCGCTAATTGTTTGCCTTTTTATAATAATATTTCTGTTGAATATAAGTCTGATGTTTTTCCAGAGGATTCTATTTCTTCTCCTATTAGTGCCGAAAGATTGCATTCTCAACTTTCAAAGCTTGGAAATACGCCTTTTACCTTATCTTCTTTTCAGATTGAATTAGATGAGAATTTACATATTCCAAGTATTAGCGCTATAAATGATTTAAGAAGAAATGCTATTTCAATGCTTGAAGAAAGAGTGATGTCTGACTTTTCTAAGAATAGAATTGAATTGCTAAATCTTACAACGGAATCAAGTGCTCCTTGCTCAGCTTCTCCTAGAAAGATTAGTTTGCTACTTGAAAATATTAATTTAAAATATGACTATTCTCAACTTGAAGGTGTTGATAATGTTTATGTTCCTTTAAAGTATTTTGGTAATAAACAATTTTACGATGTTTTGCATACAATCTCTGACAAGCATAATTTGTTTATTTATATGCCAACTATTATTAAGCCAAATTATAAAAACTTGTTACTAAATGTTCTAGAAAACGTTTTACAGGAATTTGACATTAAAGGATTTGTAATTTCAAATGTTGCTGATTTTAAATTCTTAGAAGAATACACTAAAAAATATATTTTTGTAGCAAATTATACAATGAATATTTTTAATAATTTTACTATTGATGAGTTAAAGCGTCTCGGTGTTGGAGTTGTTACTCCTTCGGTTGAGCTTAATAAGGATGTTTTGGAAATGCTTTGCTCTAATAGTAGTTTGCCTGTCGAATTAATTGCATATGGAAGAACGGTTTTAATGAATTCATCTTATTGTCTTTTAGGAAAAAGTAATAAATGTTACCCTGAGTGTGACATGAAATGTGTTAATGGTAATACTTATTATCTAAAAGATCGACTAGGTTTTACTTTTAGAGTTATGCCTGATAATATTCAAACAGTTACTTCTATTTACAATAGCAAGATAACTTCTATTGATACTTCTAGCTTTGCTATTTCTTCTATCAGAATTAATGTTTTAGATGAGACTGTTGATGAGATTAATAAAATTGTTAGTATTACTTCAACTGGCAAAAAGCTTGAAGGGTCTGAATATACTAATGGAAATTTAAATAAGAACATATAGCTAAAGAAACCTTAGCTCTTTTGCTAAGGTTTCTTTGTTAATAATTATGCATTGCTGTCAGTTTTATTATCAAATCCATGTTGTCATCTTCTGCAGCTTTATTTCTTCTTATTTTTCCACACTTCTTGCACTTAAATATTATAACATATCCTTTTTTGCTATCTATCTCCGCTCCCACTGGTTCTAGCTCTCCATGACATTCTTCTTGCCTGTCTCCTGGATTTACATCCACGTGTTTTGAATATAGACAATATGGACAATGATTTCTGCATGAGTATCCTAATTTTGGTACATGTTGCCCGCAATGTTCACATATAAATTCTTCATCTATTTCTGTAAAATTTCCAGCCATTTTATCCCCTATTCTTCAAATATACTTCCACCTATAAATTCTCTTAATAAAGAATTTTTTGGTATATATTGTTCATCAATTTCCTCAAAATATTTTAAGAATTTTACTAATCTTTTTGCCTCCGCATACTCTGGTTCTTCATTTGTTATCTCCTCTAATAAAGGCAATGCGTGTTTTTTTAGAACACTAAATTCATATATTAATGAAGAGTTGAACATTGCATCACAGTTCTCTTGGAATGGGAAAATGTTTTTGAATTCTCCTCTGTTTACGCTGTCCCAAGATTTTAGTGTATGAAGTGCTGAATAGCCTCTGTAACTGTTATCTCTAACGATTCTTCTTATTAATCTTGTGTCTGTTGTTGAAATTCTATTGCAATAATCTATGTTTAATACTGTTAAATCACTTATATATATTTTATATTTTTGCTCCATTGGTATTGAGCTCGTTAGTTTGTCATTTAAGCAATGTATTCCCTCTATTACCAAAATTTCGTCATCTGCTAGATGCATTTTTTCTCCGTTGTAACACTTTGTTCCTACTTTGAAATCAAATGTTGGAACATCTATTGTGCCACCTTCTAGCAATGTTTTTATATGATTATTGAACAAGTCTAAGTCTATAGCTTCTAGACATTCGAAATCATAATTTCCGTTCTCGTCCTTTGGATTGTCTTTTCTTTCAACAAAGTAGTTGTCTACTGATATCGTAACAGGTTTAAATCCATTTAATCTTAATTGAACTCCCAATCTCTTTGCAAATGTAGTTTTTCCTGATGATGATGGTCCTGCAATTAGCACCATTTTTATGCCTTTTCTGTGCAATATGTCGTCTGCTATATCTGCTATCTTCTTTTCGTGTAGTGCTTCTGATAGTAGGATTATGTCTTTTCCATTTCCTTTCTCTATTTCATTGTTTAGATTGTATAGATTGTGTATGTTTAGTACTTTATGAATATCTTCATATTCCTCCAATGTTGCCAATAATTTTTTACCACTTCTTTGATTTGATAGTTCATGAGGATTTGAAGCCGCAGGGTATCTTACTAAAAATCCATCTTTGTATTTTTTTATGTCAAATACATTTGTGTATCCTGTTGAAATTGGCATTACTCCAAAGAAATAGTTGTAGTAATTTTCACAGTAGTAAAGTGATACCATTTCCTTTTGGTAGTTATCAAATTGAGCCATTCCTCTTTGGCTTTTGGTGTTACTGTAGAACTCTTTTGCTTCTTCTTTATCCATTTCTACTTTTCTTATTTCTAGATTTTGGTCAATTATTTCTTGCATTCTTGTTTCTATTTTTTGTATCATTTCTTCTGTTATTTCCATGTTTTCTATTTTGCAAAACATGGCATTTGCAAGCTGATAATTTACACTAAGTAGTGCTGTGGGATATGACTCTTCTAAGGCTTTTGCCATTATGTATAAAATTCCTCTTATATATATTCTGTGCCCATCCTTTGTGCTTGTGTCTAGTAGAGTTATTTTATCAGTATCTTTAATTTCAAAATTTAATGATTTTACTTCATTATTGCACATACAAGCAATGACAGTTCTTTCTTGCTTTGTAGCCTCATCTATTTCATTTTTGTATTTTTCAAAAACTTTCATGTTGTTTGCTCCTATCTTTTTAGTTTATACTCATACATTGTATCATATTTTTTACATATTTGGATATACTTATATTAAATTTTATTAAATTTGTGGGAGGAATATTATATGACCAATAAGAGAATTAGTGAAATTTTGCAAGGTAAAGAGATTAAAGAGATTTATTATAATGAGCAACCCGTTTGGGTTCAAGAGTTACACGGAAACACAGCTAAAGTTGGTTTTCTTAACTCTGATAGTACAAAAGATTTGTATATTGATGACTTGTATGAAAAAGATTTATATAACTAAAGTTTTTGAAGTGAACTCTAATTTGAGTTCACTTCACCTTATTTAAGATTTTTTAGATATTTTTCTGTATTTTCTAATATTATTTCTTTTACTTGTTTTACTAGTTTATTTATATCAATTTCTTCTTCACTATTGTTTATGCATTCTCTTGCAACGGTTCTAATTATGCTCGAAGTTCTTTTTTCTAATAATAGTTTTTCTGATTTAAATTTGCTATGCTTAAATATTTTCACAAAAATATTGCGTGATTTTTTATAGTTACTTCTTTCAATTTCTTGCATACATATATCTTGAAGTCTTTCGCCTTTTTTACAGAATTTGCGTCCTCTTGCAATGCTGCTAAATTCTTCTGCATCCTCTCTTGATGTAAATTTTAGAGTTTCTTCTATTATGTTTTCTTTGATTTCTTTTGTTTTTTTCATTTCGTTCATTCCTCTCAGAATTAAATAATTCATATATATGATAACATTACTAAAAAGTTTTTTCAACTATTTTTTACAAATTTATACTATCCTACAAATTTCGATTGATTTTGCATTTTTAAAGTTATATTATAGTTCAGCCTCCTAATAGATGAAAGGGGGTGATGGTATGAATTCTTTTGATTTAATATGGATTCTAATTCAAATGCTTTTAGCAAATGATGACAAGAATTCTGATCAAAAGACAAAAGATGCTAATGATTAAAGCAATTTAATACATAGCAAGAAAAAGATAGAGTGGTCGCTCTATCTTTTTCTTTTAATTAATTTTTTTATGAATTCTTTTGATGGTTTAAGTTTATCATATTATAAAACCATTGTCAATATAAAGCACAATATTTTATAACCATTCTCCGTTTTTCTTTATATATTGCTTTTTTATTACTTCTACTAATATTGAATATATGATTAATAATATTATTACAAATCCATAATATTGTAGTGGTAATATTTCAAAATGGAAGCTTGGTATATTGTGTAATAGTATTGGCGTTAGTATCGTACCTACTATTGTAGCTATTGTTCCAAGTGTTAGCCATTTGTTTGCTCTTGATTCTATGAATGGTTTTTTAGCTGTTCTAACATAGTGTATTATCATTGTTTCTGATATTAAACATTCTACAAACCAGGCTGTTTGGAAGTATGTTTCTTTTTGTGCTCCATATCCAAATAAGAACCAAAATCCTATGAAGGCTATTACATCTATTACTGAACTTGTGATTCCCATTACATTCATAAATTTGCTAATTCCTTTTGTACTCCATTTTTTAGGTTTTGCTAAAAATTCTTCATCTACGTCATCATATGGAATTGCTATCTGTGACAAATCATACAAAAAATCTTGCAATAGCATTTGTATTGGGAGTAATGGCAAGAATGGTATAAATATACTTGAAATCACTATACTAAATACATCTCCAAAGTCTGCACTTAGTGCCATTTTCATGTATTTTATTATGTTTCCATATACTTTTCTTCCTTCTATTACTCCATGATAAATTACATTCAGACTCTTATCTAGCAATATGATGTCTGCCGCTTCTTTTGCAATGTCTGTTGCTGTATGTACACATATTCCAACATCTGCAGTATGTAATGATGGTGAATCATTTACTCCATCTCCCATATATCCTACTACATGTCCATTATTTTTTAATGTTTTTACCACTCTTTCTTTTTGCAAAGGATTCATTCTTGCAAATACTGACACTATTTCTACCTTTTTTGCTAGTTCTTCATCTGTCATCTTATCAACGTCTGTTCCTAATAAAATTTCGCTATTATCTATTCCCACTAAATTGCAAATGTTACTTGTTGCATAAGGATTATCTCCTGTTAATATTTTTGTTGTTACTCCAATTTTTCTTAATTTCTGTAACGTTTCTTTTACATCTTTCTTTGCAGGATCTAAGAATGCTACAAATCCTATAAATGTCATTTCTTTTTCGTCAGATACATTAAATATATTTGCTCCTTTGTATTCTCTTTTTGAAGCTAATGCTATTACTTGCATTCCTTGAACAGCATATTCTTTTGCTTTATTTTCTGCTATTTCTATCATTTCTGGACTTAACTCTTCTATTTTGCCTTCATATTTAACTTTTGTACATACTTTTAATATCTCTTCAAGCGCACCTTTCGTAAGCATTCTATAACCATTATTTTTATTACTCTTAACAACCACACTCATTCTTTTTCTTGTATAATCAAATGGTATTTCATCAATTTTTGTATATTCTTGAATTATGTCCTTCACATTTCTTGTATTTCCATAACTTATTATCGCTCTATCTACTAAGGTTTTCATTCCTGTTCCGAAATAGCTATTCAAGTACGCATACTCTAATATTGATAAGTCTTCTTTTCCATTTACATCTATATATTTTTGAAGTACTATTTTATTTTCTGTAAGTGTTCCTGTTTTATCTGTACATAGAACATCTATCGCTCCTAAATTTTGAATTGAGTTTATATTTTTTACTAAGGTTTTCTTTTTCGCTAAAACTTTTGTACCTCTTGTTAGATTTACATTTACTATCATTGGAAGCATGCTTGGTGTTATTCCAACTGCCACCGATAGCGCAAATAGTATGGCTTCTAGCCAATCTTTTCTAATTAGTCCATATATTACAAAAACTGCTATTGATACAACACTCATATATTTTATTAGCATTTTTGTAATGTTGTTCATTCCTTTTTCAAAGTTAGTAGGTTCTTTCTTTGTTTCAACTTCTTTGCTCATTCTCCCTAAATAAGTCGAAAATCCCGTTTCTATTACCACTCCTGTTGCACTTCCGCTTATTACACTTGAACCCATCAGACAAATGTTAGGAATACTAAATATCTCTTTTTTTGAGTCGCTATTCCCTGCCATTTTCTCTACTGGAATACTCTCTCCTGTAAATACTGACTGATTTATAAATAAATCTTTGCTGTCTATTAATATTAAATCTGCTGGTATCATTGAGCCTGCACTTAAATGTACAACATCTCCACTTACTACTTTTTCTACTCTTATTTCTTTTTCTTTACCATTTCTAATTATATGTGTTGTTGTATAAATTTTTGATTTTAAATCTTGATTGAATTTATACACACTGTAATCTTGAAAATATCTTATAAGTGCACTCGCTACTGCTATTGCAAGTATTATATACATACTAAGCGCATCACTTAGAAAATAGTTTATTATTGCCAGCAATATTAATATGATTATAAATTTATCTTTGAAGCTATTAAGCAAAAAGTAGAATCTGCTTTTCTTCTCATTTTTTACAACTACATTTGGTCCGTTTTGTTTAAATAGTTCTTTTCCCTTTTCTTCGGATATTCCATTTTCAGAAGTCTTATATTCTTTTAGTATTTCTTCTTTTTCTTGTTTTGAGATTTTTAAGTATTTTTCTAATAATTCATTGTCTTCAACTTTTTGCTTCTTTCTTGCTTCAAATAATTGAATCATTTGTTATCCTCCATAATATTATTTTAATATTTTTATAGAATTTAGCACAGTTATTAAAGTCGCTCCAACATCTGCAAATACTGCTTCCCACATATTTGCTACTCCCAAAATGCTTAGTACTAAAACTAACACTTTTACTCCTATTGAAAATATCAAGTTTTGCTTTATTACTCTGCTTGTTTTTTTAGAGATGTCTATTGCATCATTAATTTTTTCTATTGCATCTGTCATTATTACAACATCTGATGCTTCTATACTAGAACCTGCTCCGACACCACCCATAGATATTCCTATATCTGCTCTTGCAAGTACTGGTGAGTCATTTATTCCATCTCCAACAAATGCTACTTTTCCATTGTTCTCGTATTTTGCTATTTCCTTTTCTAGCTCTTGATATTTGTCGTTTGGTAACATTTCTGATTTTACTTCTTTTATTCCTAATTCTTTTGCTATTTTCTCTGCAATTTCAGTATTGTCACCTGTAAACATTTTTGTAATGATTCCTCTTGCATTTAGTTTTGCTATTGCTGCTTTAGTTCCGTGTTTAATTTCATCTTTTAGGCAAATTGCTCCAACTATTTCAGAATCAACTTTTACATATATTTTTGTACTGTCTGATTTTTCTTTTTCCTTTTCTACTAAACTGCTATTTCCTACAAGTACTACTTTTCCTTCAAAGTTGTATTTTATTCCTTTTCCTGCAAGTTCTTCATAGCTTGATACCTTTTCTTTATGTTCTGCTATATATTTTTCCATATTTGATTTTTTAATTATTGATTTTGCTATTGGATGGTTTGAATAGCTTTCTCCAAGTACCGCATACTCTAAGACTTGCTCTTTTGTTAGTTGACCATATACTTCTACTTTGTCTATTGTAAATTGTCCCTTTGTTAATGTTCCTGTTTTGTCAAATACTATTTCTTTGATGTCTTTTATTCCATCTAGGTAATCGCTACCTTTTATTAAGATTCCTTCTTTAGAAGATTTGCCTATACCAGAAAAATAACACAATGGAACAGAAATTGCAATAGCACAAGGACAAGAAATTACTAAAAATATTAATGCCCTATAAATTGAGCCATTCTCTGTTAGATATTCTACATTTGATATTAGAGGCAAGAATATTGCAACTAATGCTGCTATACCTAATACTATTGGTGTATAAATCTTTGCTGCTTTGTTTACAAATGTTTCTGTTTTTGCTTTTTTGTCTGTTGCATTTTCTACTAATTCTAGTATTTTGCTAACTGTACTGTTTTCGTATTTTTCTGTTACTTTTATTTCTAGTAATCCATCTAAGACTATACTTCCAGATAATACTTGATCGTCTTTTTTTACATCTTGTGTTTTTGTTTCTCCTGTTAAAGATGCTGTATCTAAGCTTCCTGTTCCTTTAACAACAATACCATCTAATGGTATCTTTTCACCTTTTTTTGCAATTACTATATCTCCAACTTTTACATCTGATGGATCTAAAACTTCTATTCCATCTTTTGTTTTTAAGTTAGCATACTCTGGTTTTATATCCATTAAATCTGATATAGATTTTCTTGTTTTGTTTATTGCTTTTTCTTCTAGTATTTTTCCTATTTCATATAGTGTTATAACCATTAAACCTTCCATATGTTTACCTACTAAATAAGCTCCTATACAAGAAATGGTTATTAATAAATTTTCATTTATTGTTTTGTTTCTTACTAAAAGTTTGATTGCATTTTTTATTGTTCTATATAATAAAATTCCATAGCCTATTATTACTAATGCTATTGATAAGTGTTTTGGCATTTGAACATATAAACCTATTAGGGCAACTACTAGACCTATTGCTAGCCTTGCTATGTGTTTTAAAACCTTTGAATTATTTTCTTTTTGGGCTCTTTGACTTTTCTCATCTTTTGTTTTTGCTCCTGTTTCTGTCATTTGAGCATCTGGTTCTATACTTTTTACAACTTTTTCTACTTCTTCTTTTGAAACATCTTCTGTTTCATATGTTAATTGTAGTTTTGCAAAATTAACTATTACATTTTTTAGCTTTTTATTTTTACTTAATTCCTCTTGTATTTTATTTGCACAATTTGCGCAATCTAATCCCTCTAATTTATATTGATATTTTTTCATACTCTTCCCTTTCTTTATTAAATTTCTTCAATATGTTGTTTTCCAATTTGGTAAATTTTTCTTACATGCTCATCATCTAAACTGTAATAAACCGCTTTACCATCTTTTCTTCCTTTTACTAATTTTGCTTGTTTTAAAACTCTTAATTGATGTGATATTGCTGATGGTGTTGAATTTGTTATCGCTGCTATTTCAGATACATTTAACTCTCCTTCTAAAAGAGCTGCAATTATTTTCATTCTTGTGGAGTCTCCGAAAACTTTAAAATTTTCGGCTATTTCAAACAGCAGATCATCTGCTGGAATCTTATTTTTTATTTTGTTTACTTTTTCCAAATTAATACTAATTTGTTCTATATTTTCTTCAAAATTCATTCTTATTTCCTTTCATGTGAATATTTGTTCATATATTCATTATATGGCTGTGATTTTATTTTGTCAATATCTTTTTTATATTTTTCATAAAATAAAAATAAGTTGTCCTGCTAACAACTTACTGACAAAAAAATTGAAGTGCTATGGCACTTCTTCTTGAAATTCTTTTCCTAATTTATTTATTGCTTTTGTCTCTATCCTTGATACATATGAACGAGAAATTCCCATCATGTCTGCTATTTCTTTTTGTGTTTTCGGCTTACCTCCTTCTAATCCAAAACGCAGTTTGATAATTGTTCGTTCTCTATCTTTTAAAATATCTTTTATTTTTTGATATAGTGTTTTCATTTTTATCTTCAAATCAACTTCGTCTTCTATACTTTTATCATTACTCTCTATTACTTCTTTAAGCGTTACAGTATTGTCATCTTTATCTTTTCCTATTATATCTTCTAAGTACACTTCAGCTCCGATGTTTTTTAGTCGCTCTTAAGTACATTAGTATTTCGTTGTCTATGCATCTAGAAACATATGTCGAGAGTTTTGTTCCTTTGTTTATTTTATAACTGTTTATTCCCTTTATTAATCCAATCGTTCCAATAGAAATCAAATCTTCTTGATCTATATTTGTGCTAGAGTATTTTTTCGATATGTGAGCAACTAGTCTTAGGTTTCGTTCAATTAATATATTTTTAGCTTCTTCATCTCCTTTTTCCATTTTTTCTAGATACATTTTTTCTTCTTCGTTACTTAATGGTTCAGGAAATAAATTGTTGCTCGCTATATATCCAACTGCAAATACTGATGTTTGTAAGAAAGCTAAAAATCCCGTTAATGAGATGGTAAGCATTGTGCAAGCACCTCCATTTCTTGCTATACCATAATATATGTTATAGTTTTTACGAAAGTGCCTGACCTCTAAAATTTATTTTTATTCATATTTTTATTATTTTGCCATACTTATTTATAAAGCGTTAGAGGTTTATATGAGTGGTATATTTAATTTTGTTATTGGTATTTTAATAGGTTTTGGCGCAATTCTACCTGGCGTTAGCAGTGGAGTTTTTTGTGTTATTTTTGGAATTTATGAAAAACTGGTAGATTCTGTTTTAAACTTGTTTAAAGATTTTAAAAAGAATTTTGCTTTTTTATTTCCAATTGGACTTAGTGCTTTCTTTGGAATTGTTCTTTTTGGAAATGTAATAAAATATTTTTTTAATACTTTTAAGTTTCAGGCTTGTTATGCATTTATTGGTTTGATTCTTGGTACTGTCCCTGCCTTATTTAAACAAGCTAATTTTGGTAAGTGTATTCGATTAAAAAGTCTTTTTCCTCTTATTGTATCTTTTAGTATAGGAGTTTTATTAATTGTATTTGAAAATCATTTTGATTTTACTAATATTGTTTTAGATTTTATTTATAATCCTTTTTATTTAGTATTTGCAGGATTTATAATGTCTATTGGAATTGTTGTGCCCGGCGTTAGTAATACTATAATTCTGATGTGTCTTGGAGTTTATTCTGAATACATTTCTGCTATTGCAAGTGTTAATTTAAGATTCCTTATTCCTTTGGCAATCGGTGTTTTACTAGGTAGCATTGTTTGGCTTAAAATTATTAATATTTTATTAAAGAAATATCATCAGTCTACTTTCTTAGCAATAATAGGATTTACTCTTGGTTCTATTTTCGTGCTTTATCCTGGATTTTCCTTTGATTTAACTGGATTAATTTCAATTATAATTATGATTGTTTCTTTGGTTCTTTCTTATAAGTTGGCCAAATATGAAAAAGTGCAATAATTTTCATCTTAAAAGTTATGGAACCTATTGTACTCTACACAAACAAAGAGCGAGCCTGTGCTCGCTCCTAGTTTATTTTTTTCTTCTTAATATCCATCCTTGTTTTACTTCATATGGTATTGTTAGTTTTACTGTTTGTCCAAGTTTTCCAGGATTTACTGTTTCTATTTTTTCTCCTGTTTCACTGTCAAATAGTTCTTTTATTTCAAAGTCTTCCGCTTCTATTTTATTTGGTATTATTAGCTCTAGTACATCACCAACTTTTAATTTATTTTTGATTTCTATTGTTGATATTTCTCCAGCTGGCTTGTCTTCTATTATTTTTCCACCAAATTCAAAGTTGGGATTATATTGCTTTCCTTCATACTCTTGGAAGTCCTTATTATTTCTATCATTAAAATAGAATGTTGTAAGTCCTCTTGTTTTTATTTTTTCTAGTTCTTTTAAGTATTTAGTATAATCATAATTTTCTGTATCTTTAATATAATCATCTATTGCATTTCTATACACATTTACTACACTTGCTAGATAGTATTCTGTTTTTAGTCTGCCTTCTATCTTTAAGCTATCTACGCCCATTTCTATTATTTGTGGAATTTCTTTTATTAAGCATAAATCTTTTGATGATAATATGTATGTGCCATTTTCGTCAGTTTCTACTGGCATTAAGTTTCCTGGATTATTCTTTTCTTCTAAATACATATTATACGCCCATCTGCAACTTTGAGAGCAATCTCCTAGGTTTGCACTTCTACAAGATAAGTATTCACTTAAGAAGCATCTTCCAGAATATGCCCAACATAAAGCTCCATGTACAAACATTTCTACTTCTAAGTCTTCTGGTTTGTTCTTCATTATTGCTTCTATCTGATCTTTACTTGTTTCTCTTCCTAATATTACTCTTTTTGCTCCATTGTCATACCAAAACTTTGCACTATGATAACTTACTACATTTGCTTGTGTACTGATATGAACTTCTATCTCTGGCGCTACTTCACGTATTTTTTGTATTACACCACCATCAGATGCAATTATTCCATCTACTTTAACTTCCGCTAATCTTTTTACTTGTTTTTCTATTTCCTCATAATTGCTATCCCATGCATAGATATTAATAGCTGCATATACTTTTTTGCCTATACTATGAGCATATTTTATTGTATTTATTAAATCATCATCGTCTACTTCTGCTCTACTTCTTAGTGATAGTGATGCTGTTCCACAATATACCGCATCTGCTCCATACATAAAAGCTACTTTTGCTTTTTCAAAAGAGCCTGCTGGTGCTAATAACTCTGGCTTTTTCATCTTATTTTTCTATTCTCCTTCTTGTTATAGCTAGTCCGTCTCCAACTTCTAAAATCTCAGTTTGTAATTCTGGATTTTCTGTGGTTTCCTTTATATATTCTCTTAAATGTGTTACTGCTGTTCTTTGTTTATGTTTGTTATAATCACTCATTACATAACCCTTGTACAAAATATTGTCTGCAAATATTACTCCATCATCTTTTAACATACGAAGTGCTTGTTCTAAGAAAAATGGATATTTTCCTTTTGCAGCATCTATAAAGACTATATCATATTTTTCATTCAAAGTTGGAAGTATCTCAACAGCGTCTCCTTCATATAGATTGATTCTGCCTTCTACTCCTACCTTTTTTAGATTCTTTTTACATTCAGCAATTCTTTGTTCATCTCTTTCTATTGTATCTATTTTGCCATTCTCTGATAAATACTCAGAAAAGCACATTGCTGAATAGCCCACTGCTGCTCCTATTTCCAATATTCTTTCAGGTTTCTTTTCTATCAGTATTTTAGAAATCACTTCTAAAGTGTCATCCATTATTATTGGAATTTTGTCTTCAAGTGCTTTTTGTTTTATTTTTGATAACTCGTCCTTATTCATTTATTAGACCTCTTTGTATCCTATATAAGGTAAATTTCTTCTATAACCTTCTTCGTCATCAAAACCATAGCCTATTATAAATTTATTTGGTATTTCAAATCCTAAATAATCTATTGGAACTTTGATTTCTCTTCTACTTGGTTTACTAATCAATGAGCATAACTTTAAGCTTTTTGGGTTCTTAGCTTTTAAATGTTCTAATAAGTAAGACATTGTTCTTCCTGTATCTACTATATCTTCTACTATTAATACATCTTTTCCTTCTATAAGAGAATCATCTACATCTGCTTTTAATTTTATTTTTCCTGTACTTTCTGTTCCCTCATAGCTTGATACTTTAATAAATGCAAATTGCATTTTTGTTTTCATTCTTGATGTTAGGTCTGTTGTAAAAAATACTGCTCCATTTAATACAGAAAGAACTGTTATTGCTTTTCCTTCATAATCTCTGTCCAATATTTCAGCCATTTCATCTAATTTTTTATTAATTTCTTCTTTACTTATTAAAACATTTAAATCTTTCATACTTTTCCCCTTTTCTCTTTTTTATCTTCTTGCTGCTTTTTCTCTGTCTTTATTATTTAAGATTATTTTTCTTAATCTAATATTTTTGGGAGTTACTTCTACAAGTTCATCTTCTGCTATGAATTCTATAGCTTTTTCTAATGATAATTGAATTGGTGGAACTAATCTTAAAGCATCATCAGAACCTGAAGCTCTTGTATTTGTTAAGTGTTTTTCTTTACATACATTTATTGATATATCTTCGTTTCTAGAGTTGATTCCGACTATCATTCCTTCATATACTTCTACACCAGGACCTATAAATAGTTCTCCTCTTAATTGAGCATTGTATAATCCGTATGTTATTGATGTTCCTTGTTCAAATGCTACTAAAACACCTCTTGTTCTTGATTGTATATCTCCTTTATATGGTTCATAGCAATCAAATATTGAGTTCATTGTTCCTGTTCCTTTTGTATCTGTTAAGAATTCTGTTCTGTAACCAATTAATCCACGA
Organism: Clostridium sp. CAG:780; assembly: GCA_000434195.1. Lineage (GTDB taxonomy): Bacteria > Bacillota > Clostridia > TANB77 > CAG-508 > CAG-245. Next base: position 78,383 of record HF994469.1, on the reverse strand, counting down.
GCTGGTATTCTAAATTCTATTTTTGTATGTCCTAGCTCTGCAGGTTCCATATTTTTCATTTCTGCTTTACGTCTACCTAGTTTTTCTATAACTGTTCCTATTGCTTCATCTGGTACGTTTACAACTAAGTTCTCTATTGGCTCACATTTTACTCCATCTATTTCTTTGAATATAACTTTTGGTCTTGATACTAGTAGTTCATATCCTTCTCTTCTCATTGTTTCGATTAATACAGATAAATGTAATTCTCCTCTACCACATACCTCGAAGCTATCTGGTGAAGCTGTTTCTTTTACTCTTAAGCTTACATTTCTTTCTAGTTCTTTGAATAATCTATCTCTAATGTGTCTTGAAGTTACAAACTCTCCTTCTTTTCCTGCAAATGGTCCATTGTTTACACTAAATGTCATAGAAACTGTTGGCTCATCTATATTTACAAATGGTATCTTCTCTGGATTAGACAAATCACAAATTGTATCACCTATGTTGATGTTTGATATTCCAGATACTGCAACTATATCTCCTGCTTCAACTTCATCTACTTCTGTTCTTTTTAATCCCATATATGTGAATAATTTTGCAATTTTTCCTTGTTCATTTTTTTCGTCTTTGCAAACAGCTACTGACATTCCATTTTTAATCTTTCCACGCTCAACTCTTCCAACTGCGATTCTTCCTAAATAATCATCATAATCGATGTTAGAAACTAACATTTGCATTGTTCCATCTATATCACATTGTGGTGGATCTATTTTCTCTATTATTGTTTTGAATATGCAAGTAATGTTGTCAGATTCATCTGATAAATTCATTTTTGCTATTCCGTTTTTTGCTGATGCATATATAACTGGGAAGTCTAATTGATCATCTGTTGCATTTAGTTCTATAAATAGCTCTATAACCTTATCCAATACTTTTTCTGGATCTGCTCCTGGTCTATCTATTTTATTTATTACTACTATTGGTTTTAGATTTAATGCTAAAGATTTTTTTAGAACTTCACGAGTCTGTGGCATGACACCCTCGAAAGCATCTACTAATAGTAAAACTCCATCAACTGTTTTTAGAACACGCTCTACTTCTCCTCCAAAGTCTGCATGTCCAGGAGTATCAACTATGTTTATTTTTACTCCATCATACATTACTGATGTGTTTTTAGAAAGGATTGTTATTCCTCTTTCTTTTTCTATATCTCCAGAGTCCATTATTCTTTCTGATACTTGTTCGTTTTCTCTAAATACGTGGCTTTGTTTTAACAAAGCATCTACTAATGTTGTTTTTCCATGATCAACGTGTGCAATTATTGCTATATTTCTTATATTCTTATTATTCATTTTCTTTCCCCTCGATTTTTATTATTTATAATGTGAGGTTGGAAGTTAGATGCTCGGCTTTTGTGTGCCAGCTTCTATCTTCCAACATCCTGGTTTTGCTTTAAGCTTATTAGTTTTCTTTGTATTCATTAGAAGTTCCTTCCAATTCTCTAATTGAAAGTTCTATTTTTTTATTTTCTAAGTCGATATTTATTATTTTTGCATTTACTTTTTGCCCGACTTTTAGTTCTTCTTCTGGTTTTGAGATTTTTCTTTCACAGATCTGTGAAATATGTACTAATCCTTCTACTCCTTTTTCTAGTTCTGCAAATGCTCCAAAAGGCATTAGTTTTGAAATCTTAACTTTTACTATATCTCCTATGTTGTATTTTTCTCCAACTTTATTCCAAGGATTTGGTCCTTTTTTCTCGTATGACAGTTTAAATCTCTTATTTTCTTTGTCTAGTTCTTTAACTTTAACATCAATTTCTTGTCCTACTTGTAATATGTCTTTAGGATTTTGGTTTCTTCCCCAAGCTATTTCTGATATATGTAGAAGTCCTTGTGCTCCGCCTATATCAACAAACGCTCCATAGTCGCTAATACTTGTTACTGTTCCAACATATTTTTTACCAACTTCTATGCTATTCCAAAATTCTTCTGATTTTTGTCTTTTTTCTTCTTCTACTACATCTTTTATAGAACCAATAATTTTCTTTGCTCTTTCGTCATTTTCTATTACTCTAAATCTAACTGTTTTACCCTTATATTCATTTACATCTTCATCTCTTCCTATGTTTGAAAGTGATAATGGTATAAATATTCTGATTAATTGTTTATATAATATGATTAGTCCATTTTTATTTACTTGGCTTACTGTTTCTTCGAAGATGTTTTTTTCCTCTACTTTTTCCTTAAACTCTTTTCTTATTTCTCTTATTTTTGCATGTTTGCAAGACATTAAAACATTGCCTTGTCCGTCATTTAATTTTAAAACATCTGCTTTTATCTTATCTCCAACTGCATATTCTTCGTTTGGAGATAATCCTTTTTCACTAAAGAACTCAGCTTTTGGAATAATTCCATCCGCTTTATAACCTATATCTACAAAGATTTCTCCTTGTTTATTTATTTCGATTATTGTTCCTGTGACAGTTGTTCCTGTTTTTATTTGCTTAAAAGTTTGATTTATTACATCCTCAAAAGTTAAATTGTCTTCAAAATTTCCCATAAAAATCCTTCATTTCTAATTTAGTTATTTGCTTTATATTTTAAGTTATATACGCTCTTTATTATAAACTATTTTCCTTTTTTTGTCAACATAATTATATTGTCCATAATCTCTTTTGTTGCTAGCTCTAAGTTGTCCTTTTCTGGATTTTTTGCATCGTATTTACTAAAATCTAGTGGTTTACCATATACTAATTTAACTTTTGTAAAAGGTTTAAATGTTCCCTGTATTCCAACTGGTACTACTTTCACTTTTGCTTTCAAAGCCATGTAAGCTGCACCATTTTGCACTTTTGCTCCTTTTTCCAAGCCTTTTCTTGTACCTTCTGGGAATAGTCCTATTGCTTCTCCGTTTTTTAGTGCTTTTAGACATCTCTTCATTGCCTCTAAGTCTCTTTGACCTCTTTTTATTGGTATTACATTAAATACATGTGCAATCCAATTCAAGAAAGCATGATTAAATAAATCTTCTTTTCCTATAAATCTGATCACCCTTTTTGAACATACTACTAATCCTGTTGCATCCCAGTAATTTAAGTGGTTTGCACATATTATAACAGGTTCGTCCATAGGAAGATTTTCTTCATCTACTTTTTCTAATCTAAATACTATTTTATAAAATGCGTGAAGTATTGCTTTTATAGTTGTTCTCACACCTTTTTTCCAAGGCGTTTCTGGTCTTTCCCAATATATCTTTTTCTCTTTTTTTATTTCAGTTTTTCTTTTATCTATAATCTTCGAAATAGCTTTTTCTGCTTGTTTTATTGTCATATTCGTTGAATCTATTACTGTTGCTCCCGGTGCAATTTTTAACGCTCCAATTTCTTTTTCCATGTCATTCTTATCTCTCGCTTTAATGTTCTCTAAAACTTCCTCATATGACATGTCTATTCCTTTTTCTTGGTTTTGCTTGAATCTTCTTTTTGCTCTTTCTTTAGCATCTGCATCAAGATATATTTTTACATCTGCTGTTGGGAATATTACTGTACAGATATCTCTTCCTTCCATTATTACGTCTTTGCCTTGAGCCATTTTTCTTTGAAGTCCTGCCATTGCCGTCCTTATTTGCTTAATGTTAGATACTTGTGAAACATTGCTTGATACTTCTTTACTTCTTATTTTATCTGTTACGTCTTCTCTATTTAATAAGACCCTCTGCTTGCCATCCTCGTTGCTCATTTCTATTTTGATGTTTTTAAGCATTTCAGCAATCTTTTCTTCATCATCTAGGCTAATATTTTTATTTAGCATCTCTAATGTGACACATCTATAAGTTGCTCCTGTGTCTATGTTTACTAGCTTATATTTTTTTGCTAACAACTCCGCCATTGTTCCTTTTCCTGTTCCTGCTGGTCCATCTATTGCTACTATAAAAGACATTTTACTCCTCCTCCATGTGTATACCTTTTGCTACTAGGTCTACTTTTAACACATTCATCGCTGTCTGCTTTTCAATTTCTTTCTTGGTTTTATTTTTTAATTCTTGCATTACATCAATTATATTATTTCCATAGTTTATTATCGCTTCCATATATATTGAAATTCCGTCCCCATAATTTTCAACTCTGGTTCGTGTTACTTCATATACTGATGGCATATTATTTGCAATTTGTTCTGCTATTTGTCTAAATACGCTGTCCGATATTGTGAAGTTTCCTAAATAGCTGAATGTTGGTCTTATTATCGACTTTTCTGATATGTATGGATTTCCACCTTTACCTTTTGATCTAAATATTTGAAGTGGGTCTAATATATATCCAGAAAAATCTTTTTTTATTTCAAATGTCGGTACTGGAATTACATGCTTTCCTTGTGTTACACGCATATTTCGTGCCTTTTCCATTTCGTCTTCTGTTGCAACTTCGTTTATATATATTGTTTTCTCAATTTTAGGTAATCCAAGATTTTCTTGTATTTTTTCCACCATTTTGTCAGATGTTCCTAATATTAATATACTATCTGGCTTATACTTCTTTAATGCTTTTTTCATTTCATCTTGTTCTTTTTTTTCTATAAACAACGCATGCTTTACTGTTTCGATTTTGGTTGGTGCTTTTTTTGCTGATGTTCCAGCTAGCACTTCGTTTTCGTTTATTAATATTCCGTCATCTATAATATGATGAATATCATTTGCACTTGCTACCATTTGTGCTCTATAACTTTTTCCTGTTCCTGATGGTCCAACAAATGCATATACTCTTGTTTTCTTTCTTTCCATTATATTTCTTTCCTTATTTGAAATTTTAATATATTTTATCACATGTATTTGATTTTCTCAATATTTTGTATATAAAATTTAAAACTGGCAACCATTATGATTGTCAGTTTTTGCTATTTGCAAAAGGCTAGCATTGTGTCTGCACTTTCTTGTGCTTGGTTTGATTCTTTGTTTGATATGTTATTCAATAAAAAATTTATTTGCTCAAAAAAGCTTTGAATTTAACGATTCAAAGCTTTTTTATATTATTTTTATTTATACTCCCGCTGCTGAGAATAAGAAGTTACCCATATAAACTTGAATACATGGTACTAATACTACTAGAACAACAAATATCAATAATATACCTACTATTGAATAAACAATTTGTGGCAACACTGCCATTATGTTTTTCATTGTATTATCTATATCAATGTCCATATAATCTAATAGTTTATGCATCATTTCTGAAAGGTCTGTCTGCATTCCTACCTTAAGCATCTCTGTTGTCATCGACGAAGCTAATCCTGATTTTTCAAATGGTTCTATCCACGATGCACCTACTAATATGTTGTTTATTGAGGTCTCTACCATAGCTCTCATAACGTAATTATTTATAACGTTTTTACTTACATCCAGCGCATCTTGTATTCTCATTCCATTTTCCAAGTTAAGCAACATCGCTCTCATTAATCTCGAAAAATCTAATGAATAGTTTAGTTTTCCGAATACTGGCATTGTGTACTTAAAATAGTCAAAGTTATATCTTCCCTTTGGTGTTCTTATATAAGCAATGATTACTCCAACGATTATTGCTATAATTCCAACCGGTACATACCAGTGTGCCGCTACCCACTGCAAGACATTCGAGAACGCTATTGTTATTGATGGCAGTTTATCTTGAGTTCCTACCGCATCATACACCCCTTGAATCGTTGGAACTGTATATAAACTTCCTACAAATAATAAAGCAAGTAATGCTACTAATTGTATTGCATTTGGTATTATTATTCCTTTTAGCTTTCTAGTTGTGTCTGTGTTTGATTCTAGATATTTTATTGCTTGTTGCAATGATTGTGTTAGCGAACCTGATAGTTCTCCAACTTTTATCATATTTATATATATATATGGAAATACGTCTGCATAGTATTCCATTGTTGTATACATGTACTCTCCGGCTTCAACTCCGGCTAGTATATCTTCTAGTATTCCTTTAAATGTTATATTTTCTGTGCTTTGTATAATTGTACTTAATGCATGGATATTGTTGAAATCTGCTTTTTTTAGCAAGTAGAAGTTTTGCGTAAATACAACCAAGTCTCTTTTCTTTATTTTTTCTTGTTTTGATAATGCTAGATTTATTTTTTCTAGTGTTGTTTGCTGTTTTCTCCCTCTACCTTGTACTATTGTTGCAGAGTTTGCAGTTTTCATTATTTGGTCTATATCAGTTACGTTTCTTCTGGCTACTTTTCCAGCCTTTTTTCGACCATAACCAACTTGAATTATATCTATTGGTAATAAATCTCCGCCTTTTAGTCTTTTTATTAAGTTTTGCTTGCTTGGGCTTTCTACTCTGTTTCTTACTATTATACCTTCTTTTGTAATAGCTCTATAAACATATTCAGGCATATTAACCTCCTATTCCATTCTATGTGCATTTCCTTTTTTGATTTTTAGTTGCATTATTGTTCTGTTTAGTGTTTCTATGTTCTTTTCTTCTATTTGAGCTTTTGCTTGCTCTAATGTTATCATATCATCTACAAATAGTTGTGCTATTGAGTTTATAAGTCCTATACTTCCATTTGCTGATGCACTTTGTATTGCATCCTCTACTTCTGAAACATTAAATTTCTCTTTTCTTATTATACCAGAAATTATATTATCTACAACCATAACTTCTGGAACTAGTACTAACTTGCCATTTTTTCCTTTTAGCAATCTTTGAGATGTAACTAGTTTTAATAATGAACCTATTAGATATTTTATACTTTGTTGATCAGATATTTCGTAGAAGTTTATCATTCTGTCGATTGTCTCTGCACATGATTTTGTGTGTAGTGTTCCTATTACTAAGTGTCCAGCTTCTGCTGTTTCTATTGCAGCATCCATTGTTTCTCTATCACGAATCTCTCCTATTACTAGAATGTCGCAGTCTTCTCTTAAACAGTTCTTTACACCATCTTTATATTTTAGTACATCTTGTCCTACTCCAACTTCTTTTTGTACTACTATTGATTTTTTGCATGTGTGTTTATATTCTATTGGGCTTTCCAATGTTAGTATCTTTTTGTTCTGATTTTCGTTTATATCATTTATCAAGGCATTTAATGTTGTTGTTTTACCAGAATTTGTCTTACCAGTTACAAGAACTAGTCCTTGTGGTTGGTACATCATTCTTCTAACGATGTCTGGAACTCCTAATTCTTCAAATGTTGGTAATTCATTTTTTATAATTCTTAGAGTAAATGTTGGTATATCTCCTGATAAAGAGATGTTTACTCTTAGTCTTAGTCCTTCAAATTCAAATGAAGAGTCTAATTTTTTCGTTTCTTTAAATACTCTATCTTTATCAACATTTCCTTTTATGAAATAATCATATATGTCTACCATATCTTCTTGAGATAGTTCCTCACATTCCTCGTCATATGGAACTAAATCTCTTGCAATTCTTAACATTGGTTTTATTCCACATAGTAAGTGAATGTCTGATGCATCTCTTTTTATAGCTTCTCTTATAACTTTATCTATATTTATCATTCTTTTGCTCCCTTCTTTTCTAACTAATATATAACTAGTTTAGAATTCAATTCCTGTAATGTTGTATAACCTTCCATAATTTTGTTGAATCCATCTATTACTAAAGGTTTATACCCCTCTTCTATTGCTTTGTTTCTTATTTCGATACTTGATGCATCTTTTACTATTAATTCTTTTATATTTTCTGTTATGTTTAATACTTCAAATATACCAATTCTTCCATAGAATCCTGTGTTATTACATTTTTCACAACCAACTGTTGTGTATGTTTTCTTTCCTTTAAAGTCATATTCTACATGATATTTTCTTGCTATCCTATTGATAATTTCTTTTTCTTCTTCTGTGAAATCTCTTTCTTGTGCACAGTCTGGACAAACTCTTCTTACTAGTCTTTGAGATAATGATGTTGCAAGTGTGCTTCCTATATCATAATTTGACACTCCAATTTTTCTTAATCTTGTTAGAACTTCTACACTATCGATTGTGTGGATTGTTGATAATACGTAGTGTCCTGTTTGACCTGCTTGCATTGCAATTTCTGCTGTTTCTTTATCACGAATTTCTCCAACTAATATGATATCTGGATCCTGTCTTAATACTGTTCTCAATGAGCCTGAGAAAGATGTTCTTGAATCTATTTCAACCTGATTTAGTCCTGGAATTCTTATTTCGACTGGATCTTCTATTGTTGTAATGTTTATTTCTGGTCTATTTAAATAATCTATTATACTATATAATGTTGTTGTTTTTCCTTCTCCTGTTGGAGCTGCGACTAACACTATACTGTTTCTCTTGTCAAAGCTTTTTCTCACAAGCTCTTCGTCTCTTGGGAATCCTAATTCAAATATTTGTTGTACATCTACATTCTTTTTTAGAAGTCTCAACACAAATTTTTCTCCACATACATTTTTCTGTGAAGATACACGGATGTTGTAATCCGGATACATTATAATTCTTCCATCTTGAGATTCTTGTTTTTCTTGATGCATATTTGATATTGCTTTTAATCTTCCTATTAATTGAGCTTGTTTATCTTTTTCTATTGTTGCTGCTGAGATTAATTCTCCATCTATTCTGTATCTTACTCTTACACTGTCTTCTAGTGGTTCTATATGGATATCACTTGCTCTTTTTTCCATAGCAGTTTTTATTATAGAATCTACTAATCCAGAAATATCAGCTGTTACATCTATGTTTTCTGATGCTGTTCCACCTATTGAATTTAGTATTCTTGCTATGTTGCTATCAAATGTAATGTATTTATCCATTACAAGTCCTTTGTTTAGGAATAATAATTTCATAGCATCTATCATTTTTTTATTTGTTCCATCAGAGAAACATACTTTTATTTTTCCAGCACCTACTTCAAATGGTATTGCTCTATTCTTTTTTGCCATATCCATAGATATATAGTCTGTTATATTTACTTTAACATCTTCTAGTTCTAGAAGTATTGTTTTTTCGCCTAAAATCTCGCCTATTTCTTTGATAAGTCTATATGAATCACATAAGTGCAATTCATTGATTATATCTCCCAATTTTTTTGAAGAATGAGTTTTTTGATATTCAAGGGCTTTGTTTACATCTGCTTCTGTAACAACTCCTCTTTTTACAAGCTCAATTCCTATTGGTTGTGTTCTTTTACCATCCATACTATTTTCTCCTTCTTGTAAATATTTTGATTACCAATATTTCAATGTATAATCTATACTTTTATTTATTAGGGTTTTTTTAGAATTTCCTATAACTATGTTGACTGATATTATTTGCTTGTCTACATTATTTACCGATATTGTTTTTGTTGATATATTAAAAACATCTACATGTGTTGCTATTTTTACTTGATTTCTATATATTCCTTTATCATTTTCGTTGTACACATATGTTGTTCCATCTTCAAACACTATTGTTTTTGCATTTTGGTCTACATTCGCTTCAGCATTGCTTTTTATATCTTTTATAAAACTTGCATTAAATTTATCAAATTCTGCCGCATATTTTGCCGAGTCTTTTATAAGTATAACGTTTTTATAAAAGAATGTGCTTACTGTTGCTAATATTCCTAACGCCACTACTAATACAATAATGTATATTACAAGTGTTGTCAGTGTTACACCTTTTTCTGATTTAAGTTTATTTTTCATTTTAACTTATTTCCTTTATTTTTAATTTTCTTATTTCTAATGATTTTTCTTCATTATTTACAGTATAAGTGACTTTCACAGTTACTCTTTTTACGTAGTCCTTATCGTCTGCTTGATTAACCTCTAAATTTACTGTATAATCACTATTTATTGATATTTCATCTCCTAGTTCTTGTACGAAGTTATTAGTCACTTTTTCATAAGCTTTTTCGTCAACTTTTTCTAATATCATAGTAGCATATGACATAGCATTTGCACCTTTTTGTATTTCTATAGCTACATTGTAGTTGTTTACCATCAACCCAACAATCAGACCAGCAAAGATTGTCAAAACTATTATGCTAATTGTTAAGTCAATGCCTGTTATTCCTTTATTATTTTTTAATCTATTCATAATACTCACCTATAAAAACATAATATGTTAGTAATTATTAATGTTATAATATTTGTTACACATAAATAGAAAGCTATTGGCATTATTTTCTCTTGTTTCTTTTTTACTTGTTTTGTTTTTCTGTTTTTTATTGCTTCTATAAACGATTTTATTGCAATTACTATTAGTGTAAATTCTACTGTTAAAATAGTGCATGCTTCATACGTAAACATCAACATTACATTTAATAAAATTAGATTTTCTAATATGTAATTATTTTTTAATTTTTTTCTGAAATATATTGTGTCTGATAATATTAGTATTGCTAATATTACTAGATATATAACATATCTATAAACATTAGATTGTTCTATTATGTATAGATATATTATATATATTGCTTGTACTATTGTCATGTATAATATTACACTTAACCTTACTTCGTGGTGTTCTTTGTCTATTCCAGATATGACAAATAAGCCAGCTATATATAGCAAGCCACATATGAAATATAGATTAAATATTTGTAGTCTTAAAGAATATGCAAATAATACAAATGTCAATCCTGTTAGAAGTTCTATAAAAAAGTATTTTGGCGCAATTTTTGTTTTACAGTATCTACATTTGCCTCTTAAGAATATATAACTTAGCATTGGTATCATATCCCAAAAAGATAGCTTGTGATTGCATTTTGGACAATATGATCTTGTATGTGTTATATCTTGGTTTCTTGGTATTCTATGAATTGCCAATGTGAAGAAACTTCCAAAGGTTATTCCTATTAAAAATATATAGATATATAATATAACATTCATCTTTTGCCTTTCATAATTATTGCCTTTATAGTAATACAAGGTTACCCTATTCAAAATATTATAATATTTTATAAGGTAACCTTACATTTAATACAATAAATTCATTATCGTTTTTTATTAGTCTTTTGTTAAGTTGTCTATCCAAGCTGTGTTAGTATCTGTTAACAAATCTTTTTCATAGTTAGCAGCGTTTTGGTATTCTGTTCTAGCGCCTTTAGCTTTGTTTATTATTCCGTTTTGGTCTAATACTAAGCTAATGCTTACACCTGCTAATATTAATAGTACAACTATTGTTACTACTAATGCAACTAATGTGATACCTTTTTCTTTCTTAAACATATTAAATTCCTCCTTTGATTTTTTTTGTATATATTTATTAAAAATATATCTAGATTAATTATTTTAAGCCACTTTGATTATTAAAGAAATAATCTTTTGAATCTGGATTTTGATTTGTATCCCCTGTTGTGTTTTTATCACCCTTTTCAGTATTGGTTGTTCCTGATGATGATTTAGCAAAAGGATTTATTTTTCCAGAATCGTAGCTTCTTTCTTGTTTATGGATTTTAAGATCTGAGTCTGTTATTTCCATAACAATCGTCTGTTTTTGAAATTCTGTAATTTCCTGGTTTATTTCTTCTTTTATTGTATTTGATGTTGTATAAGGTTCTACTGTACTTGGAATTACTTTGTTTGTTGGAATATAATCATAAAATACCACTCCTAAAATCAAGCATATTGCACAACACAAAAGTAATATTATAATTATTTCTTTTAATACTGATTTCATTTGCATATCTCCTTTCCAAGTTTTAGTTTATAGCATCATCAATTTGTTCATCCAAAGAGTTTGCAGTTGATTTTGTCTCTTTGTTTTGTGTTGTAGTGTTTGTTGTATTATTTGTTGTATTGGTGTTGTTTGTTGTAGTCTTTGTTGTATCTGTAGTAGTTGATGTCACTCTCGTCGTTGTAGATTCTTGTTTAACTCCTATATTTGATACTGTAAATGTTGCTGTCAAAAACTCTCCTTCTCCACCAGCTGGAACTATTTTAAAGTTTTCTATTCTAAATGCTAGTTCAGAGTCGTTTTCTATTGCATATACATAATTTATAATTGAGATATATGCTCCTGTAAGTGTAAATGATAAGGTACTTTTATTTGTTGTTCCAGTAGGAGTTACTACCCATTTTAGTTTTAATCCTTCTCTTGTTGCATAACTACCAACCTTGTCCCATAAGAACTCCATTGAATATACTGGCTCTTGGTTGGCTGCTTTTATTTGTTCATCTGTACTTAAGCTTGCTACTTCTAAATATTTTTGTTTAGCTGTTGTCAATCTTTTTGTAGAATCTTCTAGATTTCCAACTTTTTGCTTATATGTTAGATTTTTTAGAGTATTTAAATCTTCTATTTTTTTATCTAAATCCATGCTGTTTTGTTTAATGTCCGCAATGCTTAATATTTTTATCTTTCCAATTGTAAGACCTTTTATCATTGTTATTATTATCAGAACTGTCATAAGTACAGAAATTACCGTTATTAATATATTTTTCATGGCAAATCTCCTTCTATAACAATTTTAACATTATTTCCTTCTTTAACTGCTGCTGTTGATACAATCGAAGTTGGCTCTAATATTCCTTTTGATTTCAATAATGTTTTAAAATATGCTAATTGTTCATATTTTTCTGATTGTGCATTTATAACAATCTTTTTACCACTTGTGTTTTCAATAGAAGTTAATTGTACTTCTTTTGGTATTGTATTCATTATTTGGCTAAGCAAAACTGGTATTACATTTCTATATGAATTTCTATCATTCATCTCATTAGTTGCATTCTCTAAATTTGTTGTTAGAGTATTGTAATCAGATGTTTTAGAATCAACCTTCTTTTTATCTGCATCTATTAAGCTTATTTGTTTGTTTATATCTGCTGTTATAGTTTGAATTTCGTCATTTTTCTTGATTATTTGATTGTTTATATACATTGCGATTGCTGCATAAGCCACAGTTAATATTACAACTCCTGCCAGTTCTCTTGACACCCAAGTTCTTAGTTTTGGTAATTCAATGTTTAATTTTCCTTTTGAACTACTTCCACCTTTTTTAGATTTTCCTATTGAAATATCTGCTGTTAGTAGTTCTGGTAGATTCTCCCAAAAACTTTTTTTGCTAAAATTAATATTTTGAACGCCATATCCTAATCCTTGCATTGCAAGCGCTATTGCGGAGTTTACTTCTATATAATCCTTCATGTTTATTTTAGGACTATCTTCTAAGAAATATGGTTTTAATATTTCACATTTAACTCCACCAACTATTTCTTCAATATATAAATCTATATTGTTTATAGCAGATGCTGTTCCTGTAATGTAAATTTTGTTTATTTTAAATAAGCTTGAGCTAATCATATCTCTCACTTGTGTTGCTATTGTATATAATGTTGGCACTATATCTTCTAGATACTCATTTTCTTTTTCTTGAAGGCTTTGTCCCTCCATAGTGTATATTGTTGTATTTTTACATATTTCATATGCTTTTAAATATGAATTTTCCTTTTCGCTAATTGCATCTAATATCTGGCTTGCTCCAACTGGAAGCGTTTGAATATCATACACCTTTTGTCCTACCATTGTTGTGATAGTAGTAGTATCTTCTATATTTAATATTATTGTATTTTCCTTTTCGTCTAATGGCGCAATATTTGCAATACTTATTGAAATAGGTGTTATTGATTGCACTTTTTTATCTTCAAAATCTTGTGTTATTTTATTTATCTTTATTTTATTTGTTGAAACATGTATTACTCTTATTTTTCCTTTTTCGTTTACATCATTAACTAACGCATATCTTGATTCCAAAGCATTTGGATTGTATTGTTTTTCATAACATAATGATTCAAACTCAGTGTCAATCGCTTTTGCTAAATCTTTTTTATTTAACAAGTCTGACATAGAAAAATAGTTATATGTTTCTTCTGACATGTTGACACTAATAGGAATTTTAAAGCTAAATGTTTCAGATATAATTTGATCTATTGTTTGGTGTAAATCCGAATAAACTTTAATCCCGAAGGCTTCTATTTTTAAGTCATCTTTTTCTCTTGAGACTTTTGCATATTTAATTATATTTTGATTTATATATATACCTAAACAGCTAGCCATATTTAATCCTTTCGTTTTTCTTTTACTTATGTTTTGCAAAAATTGATAAAAAATACTATTTTATTTTATCAATTTTTGCATTTTTTTCATTTTTCTACAAATATACAATATAATTGTATCTTTTTTTAGAAAAAAGTCAACATGTTTTGCGTAATTGTAAACAAGATGCAATATTGTAATATTTTTGCAATATTTCTGATTAAAAGTAGAAAAAATGTAGTTTCTTAAAACCACATTTTTTGTTTTTACATCATTCTGAATACTAGTATTCCTATAATTAAAATTCCTATCACTATTCTATAAATTGCAAATACTTTAAAGCTTCCTTTTTTCAAATAATTTAACAAGAATTTTATTACTATTATTCCAACTATAAAACTTGCAAGTATTCCTAATATAAGCGATAAATCAAACTTAAATTTATTTAGGTCAAACACAACTGCTGCTAAAGTTATTGGCATTGCTAGCATAAAAGAAAATTTTGCTGCACTTTCTCTATCAATTTTTAGTGCTCTTGCTACTGTCATTGTTATTCCACTACGTGAAACTCCAGGAAAAGCAGCTGCTATCGCCTGAGATATTCCTATTAATATTGATTGTTTTAAAGTAATATGTTCATAATCTGTTTTTGATTTTGCTTTTTTGTCTACTATGTATAAAATTATACCCATTATAATTAATGAAGCTGCTATTACAGCCATTTTTACATTTATATTCTCTCCTATTATTTTAGAAGATATTTTGTCTAAAACTATACTTAGTATTCCTGCTGGTATTGTTGCCGCAACTAAATACCAAAACATTTTTCCTTCTATCGAATCTTCTTTTTTCACAGCCTTTTTATATCCTGCTTTTACTAGATTTACCCAATCCTTAAAGAAGAATATAACTAATGCTAAAAGCGTTCCTATATGTAAAGCTACATCCATTCCATCTGATAATGTTGGCCAGTTAAAAATCCATGGAAATACATTTAAATGTGCTGAGCTCGATATCGGTAAAAATTCTGTTAGTCCTTGGACTATTCCTAATATTATTGATTGATAAATTTCCATATTGTTTTTTCCTTCCTATTATTATATACAAAGTATATTCTTTTTTTCTTTTAGTATTCCCTTTGAATATCATCTTTATTTCTAAAATCTTGATTTTTTGTTTTTCTCATGTTTTCTATCATTTCTATGTCATTGTTGTTTAATTTCCCTACTAATTTACATGTCTTGTCTAAATGTTCATCTATGTATTTTTCTTTTTTACTTAAAGTTTTTCTTTTTCCTCTTTTTTTCGTTTCCACCGTAATTTTAGGTTTATTTACTTGCTTTGCGATCGGTGCAAATATATTCTCATCTAGTATTTTATTGTATATTTCTGCATTTTCTTCTATTGCTATATTTGCGTAATTTTTTGCTTTATCAAGTTCACCTTTTACCATTGCGATTCTAGCTAAGTAATAATACGCTCCAGCTTCAACTTCTTCCGCATCTATACATTCCATGAATTGTTTTTCTGCTTCATCCAAATCTCCATAAAGTAGATTTAATTGTCCAATGCTGTATTTTGCATGATACAATAAAGTATTTATCTGTGCAGCCTTTTCATAACATTCTTTTGCTTTTGAAAAATCATTTAGTAATGTATATGTCATTCCCAAATTGTAATATAGTTCATAATCTGCCGGTCTATATTTTAGTGCATTCATATAAACTTGTACTGCTTCTTTGTAGTTTTGTTTTTTGTTTAGTATGTCTCCCAAAATCATGCTTGCTTCATAATATTCTGGGTTCTTTTTCAATAAGTCATTAAATATTTGTATTGCTTCATCTTCTCTTCCTACGTTTCCATATAATTTGCCTATTTTTAAATAAATATTCTTGTTTGTAGGATTAATATCATAAGCTCTTTCATATTCATCTAGCGCTGATTCATACTTTTCTTGTTTCTCATATATTTGTGCCAGTAGCATATGACCTTTGTAACTGTTAGGATATTTGTCGATTAATTTGTTTAAATATTTTTTAGCCTCCTCGTCTTTTCCTGCTTTTGAATATATTGTAGCCATCGCTAAATTAAAAATCTCTGCAAATTCAATCTTTTTCTTGTATTCAAGCCACATTACAAATGCTGGCAAAATTACTGACAGCATGTACATTATCAATTTTGCTACAAAACCAAAACTTTTTCCTATACTTAACTCTATGAAGTTTATGGTTATTCCTATAAATTGTGCCACTAGTAGGTACACATAGCTAGTGTCATTTTTTCTTATTAATTGTATAAACATCAGAATAAATAATGTGAAGGCAAGTACGTTAAATATTATTTTTTCAATCATCGTTTACCCCTCTTTATTTTCAAATTCCTTTTTATAGTTATCTATTGTTTCTTGTATGACCTCTTCTGCTTCTTTTCTTCCCATCATTTTATCTATTGTTGTTTTCTTTCCTTCTAATTGTTTGTACACTTCAAAAAAGTGCATTATTTCAGCTGATAATTGTGCTGGAAGTTCTGATATGTCATTATAGCAATTTAAGAAAGGATCTTTTTTTGCTATTGCTATTATTTTTTCATCTTCTTCATTGCTATCAGTCATTCTTAGAACTCCCACAGGATAACATTCCACCAATGTTAATGGATAAATTGGTTCTTGGCAAAGAACTAGTACATCTAGTGGGTCGTGATCTCCTGCATATGTTCTTGGAATAAATCCATAATTTGCTGGATAATGTGTCGCTGTATATAAAATTCTATCTAGTCTTAACATTCCTGTTTTTTTATCAAGTTCATACTTGTTTTTGCAACCTTTTGGTATTTCAACAACCGCTACAAAATCATCTTTTTTTATTCTATCTTCTGCTATGTCATGCCATATATTCATATAAAAAACCTCTTTTCTTTTTATCTAATTCTTATTCTCCTCTATTCTAAGCTATTTATTACAAAAAGTCAAAGAAAATTTATATTTTTTTCAATTTTATTAAAATAGTAGATATTAAGGCATATTTATGATATCATTCTTATTATACTTAAATTATAAGGAGTGTTATTATCATGGAGAGATATTCTGATATTCATAAAGCTACTATTGCTGGAATTGCTGGAAATATTTTTTTACTAATTATCAAGTTTATTGTGGGTTTTCTGAGTAAAAGCCAAGCTTTAATCGCTGATGCAGCAAATAGTGCAGGAGACATTTTTGCTTCTTTAATGAGCTATATTGGTGGAAAAATTTCAAGAGCTCCTAGCGACGACTCTCATAATTTTGGACACGGAAAAGCTGAATACATATTTTCTTTGTTCATTAGTTTATCAATGATTTTTATTGCCTTGAAATTAATATATGATTCGGTTATTTCTTTGTTTAATCCTAAAGAAATTTCTGTTCCAAATCTAGCAATAATCGTCTGCATTATCACAATTACAATTAAACTGATACTTTTTGTATATACCAGATTTTTATCAAAAAGGACTGACAGCATACTTATAAAAGCCTTAAAACAAGATCATAGAAACGATTGTATTGTTACAACTTTTACATTGATTTCTATTATTCTTAGCATGTTTGGAATATACTGGTTTGACGGTATTGTTGGTATTGGCATTTCTATTTTAATTTGTATTACTGGAATCAAGCTCTTTATTGACAGTTATGATGTTTTAATGGATTCTTCTATGGACGACGAAACCAAGCAAAAAATTTTGGATATAGTTAAGAACTATCCCTCTATTCAAAAGATTAACCATCTTACTTCAAAGCCTGTGGGATACAAATATTTAATTTCCATTTCAATATATGTTGACGGAAATATGTCTACTTTTGATAGTCATCAAATCGCTGACAAACTAGAAAAGGAATTAAACTCTTTAGATTCTGTATATTTGTCAATAATTCATGTTAACCCTATATAATTTATATTTATAAGCATTCTGCTTAATATATAGTAGAATGTTTTTATTATATCCTTAAAATGTTGCTTTTTACTTATGTTGAATTTGCATTTTATGTAAATTTATGGTATACTATAAGTATTCTAAGTTTTTTAATCTCCTTGTTGGACAACTTAGGCATTACAAATCATTTTATATTAATAAAGGAGAGTAATTATGAAGGACAGCAAAGACCTCACATTTTTAAAGAGCGTAGCTCTTCCTGTCTCAAACGAGAGGGAACTTGTTAAGCGCAAAAAACTTGCTTATCGCGAAGAATTTCATGGCATCTGGTTCAGTGAGCGAGATCGCACCTACCTTTCCGGAAAAGGAGTTCTTGTATTTTCTTCCGGTGGCAAACTTTATCTTCTCCCCGACGCCATTAAGTATTTAAAGGTGTTGTGGAACAACGGTTTTATCCGTTCTGACAACTTCATTCTTAATCCTGATTTTCAGTTGAATGAAGAAGGTAAAAAAGTTCTTTCCCCGCTGAGCGAATTCGTCAAGTCTTCGCAACAAGCAAAGTTCCGTGAGGATTGTGCAAGCTACTGTTCTATCGTTGGACTAAAGGGCTTACCTGATACATTGTTTCAGCATTGCATTCGGGTAATTCCTGGGGGAACCATTTTTGAAGGAATAACCTTCTACCCCATTTTAGCCACAGACTGTTTTGACAACCAAGCAGCTGCTAAAGTTGGGCATTTTGCCACGGTAAAGAATTGTACTGTTTTTGTCTATCTGGACGGAAATACTTACGTTTCTTCCAACAGCAAAGTTCCGGTTTCGCTGAAGCAACGCGGTTTTGAAGAAAGCAGTTGGTTTTGCTAATAAATCCCTCATACAAAATAGCCACATTCTTATCGAATGTGGCTATTTTGCGTTTAACTTTTACTTAATCTGATAAGTAAAAATCTGCAACTCATCGGGGTCGAACTGCAACATAAGCAGTTCAACTCGTACCTTTCTTTTAAACGCCTCGTCATACAACGCACTGGCGTCAAAGAAGATAGCGGGGACCAAAGTAGACCTATAGTTACCCAGATACTTGATTTTCTTATGCCGGGTCAAATCCCAGAACACATTCCGGTTTTTCACCGGATGGTTCCAAGGCTCGCGCCCAGCAAAGCGTACACTTTCTTGTTTGTCTCGAAAGATGCCTATCACCGTGCCAGGCTTCAAGCCCAACAAAGGTCCATAGGTAAGCTTATTCAGGCGTTCTACCATAGTCATAAAATTTTCTCCCCTTTCTTCAAATTGGGAATTGCTGGAATTATTATATCATACTTTACATAATAATTCAATACCTTTAACGTTTTTTATTCTGGACTTTTTACTCTAATCGTGTGTTTTATTTACTATTTTGTAATTCTTTTATTACTTTACAAGGTTTTCCAACTGCTACCACATTTGCTGGTATATCTTTATTTACCACACTTCCTGCGCCTATAACAGAATTGTCGCCTATCGTCACTCCTGGAAGTACAATAACATTTCCACCAATCCATACATTGTTTCCAATTTTAATAGGCTTTCCGTATTCTAGCCCTTCATTTCTTGTTTTATAGTCCAATGGATGTCCTGCTGTATAGAAACCACAATTTGGTGCTATAAATACATTATTTCCAAATTCTACCGTATTCGCATCTAATATTATTAAATTATGATTTGAATAAAAATTTTCACCTATTTTTATGTTATATCCATAGTCACAAATAAATGGTTGTTCTATTAAAAATTTCTCACCTGTATGTCCTAATATTGCTTTCATCACTTTAGTTCTTTTTTCTGTATCTGATGGTTTTATATTGTTATATTCAAAGCATTTTTCTTTTGCTAGATTTCTTTCATTTATCAAATTTTCATCATAGTTAGCATTGTATAGCTCTCCAACCAACATCTTTTCCTTTTCTGTCATAATTTCCTCCCTTAAGTCTTATTTCTCTATATCAGTTTTATCTTCTCTATTTGCTAATTTTTCTCTTAACTCCTTCATTGCGGTATCTCTTTTTTCTTGCCATTCTGTTGTATTAATTGTATCAAAATCTATTGATGCAGTACCAATATTTTTACCTTTTCCAAAGATATGAACAGCAAGCTCCGCTTCAGGATTTTCTCTAACAAATTTTTCATCTTCTAATTGTTTTTTGCTATATGATTGAGTTTTAAAATCCAATCCTTCTAAAAATCTCATCTCTCTTTTTATTACTATAGGAGAAATCATATATATACTATCTTTACCTTCAAATCTATAAAACTTTTCATCCTTTAAAGCTTGTATTTTGCTTATGGCATCTAATAGTCTTAGATTAACCATCGATATAGTTTTTACTATTCCATTTTCAGCCATTTTCTTATTCAAATCTCCCGGCAAATGTAAATGAATGCAATGTTCTGACACCCCATAAGTAAACATATCATTAATTGGATATTTTTCGTCATTTGTCTGCTCTTGTTTTTCTTGAATTTTTTTCAATAAAAAAGTTCTTATATTATTTTCGTCGTTTCCTAAACTTTCTGCAATTTCACTAATACTTTTATCGTCTTTCATATCCACTTGTCCTAACAGATAATTTACTATATGTTCATTTTCCGGATTTCTTATTGACATTAAAATATTTTTTATATTTTCTTTATTCATTCGCTCATCCTCTCCTTTTTAAGATATTTCTAAAGTCATCTTGCTTGTTCTACACTACTTTGTTGTTGTAATTCCAATTCTTGACTTGCCATTTCATTCTCCGTTTCATCGGTCAATTGTGTATCTGACATTTCTTCTAATACTTGCTTTCCTAAAATAGGAGTACCAACTTGTTGATCAGGAGGCAAAAATGTAGGTGTATCTGTAACATCAGATATTTCAATTTCTTGTTCACCTACTAATTCTCTCATTTCTGCTAAATTTTGTGGTATAACTCCAAATTCATTTTCTATTACTTCTCTTGCAATTTGAATTAAATCAACTACAGAAGACTCTTTTCCCATTAATGAGCCTAATATATATTCCCTATAAGCATTACTAAATTGTGGATTGGTATGTAAATACTCTGCTAATCCCTTTGCTTGTCCTGCCATTATTCCCAATTCCATTTCTAACATTGTATTAAACGATGTCATATTTGCATTAAAACATTCTTCTTCTTCAAAATCTTGATTAACTTCAAAAAAGTCTGTATCTATAATTTTTATTCTATCACTTTTTTCATCCCACATTATTCCTCCTTGATTTAAATCTTGAAAGAATACTTTATCTTGTGCCAAATTTCTTATATCTCGTTCTGCTTTTTTTATTGCGCCTATTAATGTATCTAAATCGATTTTTCCTATTTTTTCTTGTAATTGTTGTCCATCAACAAATTCCATTGTATATCCTTGGAATTTTCCATCAATTTCAACCTTATTTTGTGGGAATACACAAATATCATTATTAATTCTTAGTAATTGTTCAAATTGTTCTTCGTTATGAAGTTTCATACCACTTTCATTTAATACTTTAATAACTTGATTATCTCCATATTTATATACAACTGAACAAGCACCTCTTCCTAATACTTGCATTTTATTTAACATTTCTGAATTTATTTTGATTATTTCATTTTTAGCCATAAACAATCCCTTCATTGGTTCTTTCTTTTCTTAATAGTATAAGAAATATTATTTTATTTTTAAAAATTTTTTAATTTTATTAAAAACTCTTGTAATAAAATTTGCTTTATAGACTACCATTTCATTAACTTCTTCTTTTACTTCTGTTTCACCACAAATATCTTGTTTTTTTAATATATTCTCAGTATCATATAATAACTTTTTTTGTTCTTCTAATATTAATCTATCATTTTTTTGCTTTCTGATAATTTTCTCTCTTTGTACCTCTGTTGCCCAGTAATCTCTAAATAATATTCCTATTATTGCTTTTGCTCTTTTAGAAACATTTTGTTCATCCAATGTCTTTTCAGGATTATATGTAAATTTATATTCTTTATTCGAATTTATCTTAAATAATTCTATCTTACTTGCAGGAATCTTCTCATAATCTTCTTTAGAAATAAACTTTAATATCTCTAAAACTTCACTATAAGCATTTGCATATTCTACACTAACCATTTTATCCTCTTTTCATAGTGTTATTTTAATATAAGGAATAAAATAGCACTAATAACTAATTGTACGAGTAAAATCATTCTAGTAACTTTATATATTTTTTCAATCTTTTTTCTTCTCTTTTCTGCATCCCAGTATTTTCCAAAATGTACTTCTGAATGTTCTACATAGTCATCAACATCATCAGTATAATTTCCTTTGCCAGTAGAATAATTATATCCTGTATATTTTGTATTTGGTAATAGTGGTCTATATATTGATAGAATATACCAATATGAAAATATATTTCCTAATAAAATAGCAATAAACCACTGTCCAAATATCAAAAAGTATTTATTATTTAGATATTCATTAACAAAAGGAGACATCTTGCTGATATTTAATTTTATTATAGCATATAAAATATAAGACAAAATTATTCCTACAGATATTGTGAAACATTGTGTTCTTATTTTTCTATGTTTCATAGTTTTATTATATCTATCTTCATTATCTTCTAAAATATTCATAACTTCTGAATATAAATTATGTGCTTCATTTTCTTGGTTTGTAGTATCTACATCTATAGTAACATCAAATTCTCTAAAATATAATGAAACATTAATTTTATTATATATATCATTAATAGTATTATTTGGACCTTTTGTATAAAAGCTAACATATAAATCTATAGCTATGCTTTTTATTATACTTGGCTGATTTAAGTTTTGTGCAAACCAGTTATAATCACTTTCTTTTATATTCTTCCCATTTTTAAATTCTATTGTGTAATTTATCGTCGTATTTCCATTTTCATATTCCCATTGCTTTTCTCCATAAGGAATATTCTTATTTTTATTTTGTTCTAATTCAAATTTTCTATCATATTCTTCTTTGTATTTTTCTAAATAATTAGCAACTTTTACTATAGTTTCTAATGGTATTTGTTTATTTATTACTTTATTATTCATCAGAAATCCTCTTTTCATAATCTTATTATATATATAAATTAACAGATTTTTTCATAAAAATCAAGAAATTTAATTAAAAAGTTTTACGAAAATTTGTTTCTTTTATATTGATTTATTTTTAATTGTGTGCTATATTAGTTCCCATAGGCAATGAGAATAAACAGATGTGGTTTTGCCACCAATTTCACGAATCTTCGTAGGAAGGGTGGTGATGTTTATGGTTAAAGTGATACTATTTTTTATAATACCCTTTATGTTATCTTTAACATTAAACGTTGCCTTGACAGCAGT
Source organism: Clostridium sp. CAG:780 (assembly GCA_000434195.1). Lineage (GTDB taxonomy): Bacteria > Bacillota > Clostridia > TANB77 > CAG-508 > CAG-245. Next base: position 55,125 of record HF994469.1, on the reverse strand, counting down.
TCTGTATAAGAACTGGGTTGATAAGCAACTACATAAATAAAAAAAGCTCACATCTGTACTTTGCAAGGTAGATGTGAGTTTTCTCAATATATCTGGCATAACCACGTTTGTGGTTTCTCCATTTCCTATATTTATTATACACAGATATTTAAGAAAAGTCAAATAAAATTTTACACTATCGACATTATTGTAAAATTTTTTGAAATATGTATTGACAAAAGCAGTTAGTTTGTAGTACAATAATTTTGTTAGCCAGTAAAGTACATATATGCAGATGTGGCGGAACTGGTAGACGCACAGGACTTAAAATCCTGCGGTTGAATAAACCGTGCCGGTTCGATTCCGGCCATCTGCACCAAAAGATTAAATCGTCGCACCAGACGAAAACCAAGAAATCAACTGTAAAAGGTTGATTTTTTTTTGATGCCTTTTATTGAGGATGGTGTGATATGATTAATATCGTAAAGAAGAAAAAGCATTAGCACCTAAACAATGGAGATATTCTACTATACAAAAAATATTAGAGAATAGAGTTTATATGGGAGATTACGAACAATATAAAAGAATTGGAAAACTACAGAATATTGAACCAATATTAGATTTAGTTGAATATGATATGCAGTTAAAAAGTATTTTTTTCCTATACTAGCTGATAAAAAAGTAACAAATACAGAAAAGGTAGATAAAGAAATTGAGAGTTTACAAAAACAATAAATAAAAATAAATATTGAAAAGCACTTGACAGTAACAAACAAATGTTTTATACTATATATAGTTTTATATAAGGATGTGAAATTATGGAAAATGAAATAAATAATTTGATAGTTCAAGACAACCTATCAAATGAAGAAATAAAGAATTTAATATATACTATAAGAGGAAAACAAGTAATGCTAGATAGTGATGTGGCAATGCTATATCACTATGAAACTAAAAAAATAAATCAAGCTGTAAAGAGGAATATAGAGAGGTTTCCAGAAAAGTTTTGTTTTCAGTTAACAGAAGAAGAGTTTTCTAGTTTAAGGTCACAAATTGTGACCTTAAACAAAACTACTGTACAAGACAATTTTGAGGATTCTTCTCTAAGGTCGCAATTTGCGACCTTAAATGAAAATACTGGTAGAGGTAAACATCGTAAATATTTGCCATATGTTTTTACTGAACAAGGTATAGCAATGTTATCTGGTTTGCTTAAAAATGATATAGCAATTCAAGTAAGCATAAATATAATGGATGCTTTTGTAGAGATGAGAAAATTTTTAATGGTTAATGGACAGCTGTTTGAAAGATTAACAAATGTAGAGTATAAATTATTAGAACATGACAAAAAATTTGATAAAGTATTTGACCAGTTACAAAATGAAGAAAATATTAAACAAAAAATATTCTTTGAAGGACAAATATATGATGCATACAGTTTGATAATCGATATTATTAAAAAAGCAAACAAGAAAATTTTAATAATAGATAATTATATAGATGATAGTGTTTTGAAAATGCTTACAAAGAAAAATAAGAATGTTGAAGTTGTAATATTAACTTCTAATAAAAGCAATATACAAAAAATTGATATTCAAAAATTTAATAAAGAATATCCAATATTAAAAGTTGCTGAAACAAATAAATTTCACGATAGATTTATAGTAATAGATAATAAAGAAATGTATCATCTAGGTGCTTCAATAAAAGATTTAGGCAAAAAGTGCTTTGGCATTAACAAAATTGAAGATTTAGATATTGTAGAAAAAGTTATTAATTTATAATTAAAATAGAATAGATTTGTGTATAACATTACTTATTTCCCATACAACACTAAATATATAATTTATGAATAACAACATTAAAGCAAAGCTTTAATGTTGTTTTGTTTTAGAATGCCGGAAATCGAAAAGAAAGATTCCATTTCCATTTTCTTATACTCGTATCCTATTTGTCGAATTTTGCTTATTTTTCTGAATATTTCACAAAATGTTCACAGTTTCTCCTTGACTTATATATTTTTTGTTTTTATAATAGTTTATACGCAATACTCGTGTTTTCTGAGTTTTGCATTACATTATACTTATAAAAATACAGGAGGTTTTTATATGGATTTTTGGTTAATGTGGTATGATAACAGTTTTACTGTTTTATTGATGGTTATAGGATTTCTTCTTGTGCTTTTTGCACAAATTAGAATTAATTCAGCATATTCTAAGTATAGAAGAATTCAAAATTATAAAGGTCTTACTGGTTATGAAGTAGCAAAAACTATTTTAAATGCTAATGGATTATCTGATATTGAAGTTTATAAAACTTCTGGTAATTTAACAGATCATTATGACCCATCTAAAAAGTTAATTAGGCTTTCTTCTGCAATTTATAATGGAACTTCTATTGCTTCAATGGCAGTTGCAGCCCATGAATGCGGTCATGCTATTCAAGATAAAGAAAATTATATATTTTTTAAGATTAGATCTTTTTTAGTTCCTATCGTAAATTTTATTTCATATTTAGGATACTTTGGATTAATTGTTTCATTAATTGGTGGTTTAACTGGTTATATTAAATTATCAATTCTAATATTATTTGCAACTGTTGTTTTTCAATTAGTTACATTACCTGTCGAGTTTGATGCTTCTCGTAGAGGAAAAAAGCAATTAGATATGTTAAATTTATCATTCGAACAAGATAATTCAGGGATTAGGAGTGTTCTTGGAGCTGCTGCAATGACTTATGTTGCAGGCTTGCTTTCGTCTATTCTACAATTACTTAGATTAGTATTAATTTTAGGAAGTCGAGATAGAGATTAATTTATTTAAGAAAGGATTTTACAATGTTAAAGCTTTTAAAGAATTTTACAAAAAAGGATTATTTACTAATATTTATTTGTGTTATATTAGTTGCTTTTCAGGTTTGGCTTGATTTAAAGCTTCCTGATTATATGTCAGAAATAACGATTTTAGTAAAAACCGAAGGCAGTCAAATGTCTGATATTTTAGAGCAAGGCAAATATATGATGCTTTGTGCTGGTGGAAGTTTAGTTTCTGCTATTTTTGTTGGCTATTTATCTTCTTTTATTTCTGCAACTTTTTCTAAAAACATTCGTAAGAAATTGTTTGAGAAAGTTCAAAATTTTAGTATGGAAGAGATTAATAACTTTTCAACAAGTAGCTTAATTACAAGAACTACAAACGATATTACAAATATTCAAAGATTCATTTCTATGGGACTACAGTTATTGATCAAGTCCCCTATTATGGCTGTATGGGCTGTATTTAAGATTTTGAATAAAAGTTGGCAATGGAGTGCTCTTACCGGTGCAGCAGTTTTTATTTTGTTGATATGTGTTGTAGTTTTAATAATTGTTGTAATGCCTAGATTTAAGAGAGTGCAGAAATTAATTGATAATATTAACGGTTTGACAAGAGAAAATCTAACAGGTATTCGTGTTGTTAGAGCTTTTAATGCCGAAAAATATCAAGAAGATAAGTTTGAAGTTGGTAATAAAGATTTAACAGATACTCAGTTATTTAATCAGAGAGCAATGTCTGCTATGTCCCCTGTTATGTATTTAATTATGGACTTACTTACTTTATCAATTTATTTTGTTGGTGCTTATTTGATTAATGCAGCTAATATGCTTGATAAAATTACAATTTTCAGTAATATGGTTGTATTTTCTAGCTATGCTATGCAGGTTATTATGTCTTTCTTAATGCTTGCAATGATTTTTGTAATGTATCCTAGAGCTAGTGTTTCTGCAAGCAGAATTGCTGAAGTTTTAGATACAGAAACTAAAATTAAAGATGGAAAAATTGATAAAAATACATCATCACTTGTTGGAGAAGTAGAATTTAAAAACGTTTCTTTTAAATATCCTGATGGCAATGACTATGTTTTAAAAGATATCTCATTTACTGCTAAAAAAGGAGAAACAGTTGCTATAATAGGTTCTACTGGTTCAGGAAAGTCTTCTCTTATTAATTTAATTCCTAGATTCTTTGATGCCACTGAAGGAGAAGTTTTGGTTGATGGAGTTAATATAAAAGAATACTCGCAAGAATTTTTACATAACAAATTAGGATATGTTCCACAAAGAGCTGTAATGTTCAGTGGTAGTGTAAATTATAATGTTTCTTATGGTGATAATGGAGATAAAAAAGCTTCCGAAGATGAAGTAAAAAAAGCTGTTGAAATTGCTCAAGGAAAAGAATTCGTCGAAAAAATGCCAGAACAATATAACGCATTTATTGCACAAGGTGGAACAAATATTTCTGGTGGTCAAAAGCAAAGATTAGCTATTGCTAGAGCTATTGCTAGAAATCCTGAAATTTATATTTTTGATGATTCTTTTAGTGCGTTGGATTATAAGACTGATTTTATGCTTAGAAGTGAGCTAAAGAAATATACAAAGGATGCTACTATGATTATTGTAGCTCAAAGAATTGGAACAATTTTGAATGCTGATAAAATTTTAGTTTTAGAAAATGGTGAGTGCGTTGGTTTAGGTACTCATAAAGAACTTTTGAAGAACTGTAAAGTTTATCAAGAAATTGCATATTCTCAACTTTCAAAGGAGGAATTAGAAAATGGGTAATGACGAAAAGACTTATAAACAAAAACCTAGAAATGTCGGACCTAATAGAGTTAATGAAAAGCCTAAAAACTTAAAATTAGCTTTAAGAAAATTATTGCATTATATGAAAAGATATATACCTTTTATTGTAATTGCCCTTGTTTTAGCAACTTTGAGTTCTATCTTGGTCATAATTGGTCCAAATAAATTAAGTGATTTAACAAATGAAATAACAAATGGTCTTATGGGTGGAATAAATTTCGATTCTGTAAAATCTATATCACTATTTTTATTGATAATTTATTTAATTGGCGCTGTATTCGATTATCTTCAAGGCTTTATAATGTCAACAGTTTCTAACAAATTTGCTCAAAGCTTACGTACTCAAATATCTAAAAAGATAAATGCTCTTCCTCTTAGATATTTTGATAAACATAGCTATGGTGACATTTTATCCAGAGTAACCAACGATATTGATACTATTAATATGACTCTTCAACAAAGTTTATGTACTCTTATAGGAGCTTTAACATTGTTTATTGGCTCAATTATAATGATGTTCTATACAAATTGGATTTTAACTTTGACAGGTATTATCTCTTCCCTAATCGGATTTATATTTATGTTTATAATTCTAGCAAAATCTCAAAAGTATTTTAATGCTAGACAGGTTGAGCTTGGAAATTTAAATGGACATATTGAAGAGATTTATTCTAGTCACAATGTTGTAAAGTCTTACAATGGTAATGCAGAAGCATCTACAAAATTTGATGAACTTAATCAAAGAGTTTATGAATGTAATAGAAAGAGTCAATTCTTATCAGGTTTGATGTCTCCTATTATGAACTTTATAGGAAACTTTGGTTATGTTTTAGTTTGTATTGTTGGTGCTATTTTGGTTATGAATAATCAAATCACTTTCGGTGTAATTGTTGCATTTATGCTATATATCAGACTTTTTACAGGTCCCCTATCTCAAATTGCACAAGGTATGACAAATCTTCAAACAACTGCTGCAGCATCTGAGAGAGTTTTTGAATTCTTAGAAGAACCTGAAATGGATAAACAAGAAAATATCAAAAAGGCATTAAAGCGCAAAGATGCAAAAGGAAATATAATTTTTGACCACATTAAGTTTTCTTATGATGATGATAAAACTGTTATAAAAGATTTTAGCTGTAATGTTAAAAGTGGCGAAAAAGTTGCTATTGTCGGCCCTACTGGTGCTGGAAAAACAACTATGGTAAATCTTCTTATGAAATTCTATGATATTACAGACGGAGATATTAAGATTGATGGAATTTCTATTAAAGATTTATCTAGAGAAAATATTCACGATTTATTTGTTATGGTCCTTCAAGACACTTGGCTTTTCAATGGAACAATTAGAGATAATATAAAATATAACAATACTAATATTTCTGATGAACAAATTATACTAGCTTGCAAGGTTGTTGGAATTGATAAGTTTGTTAATTCTCTACCAAATGGTCTTTCATTTGAAATAACCGATAACGAAAGTATTTCAGCTGGTCAAAAACAGTTAATTACCATCGCTCGTGGTATGTTAAAGGATGCACCTTTCCTAATTTTAGATGAAGCGACAAGTAATGTTGATACTCGTACAGAAGAGCTTGTTCAAAAAGCAATGGATAAATTGACTGAAGGAAAAACTTCTTTCATAATTGCTCACAGACTATCTACAATAAGAAATGCAGATATGATTTTAGTTATGAATGAAGGAAACATTGTTGAGCAAGGAACTCATGAGGAGTTAATTGCAAAAAATGGATTTTATGCAGATCTTTATAATTCACAATTTAAAAAGTAGCAAATTTTGCTACTTTTTAAATTTTTTGGTTTTATTTTTGTTGAATAATTTTTTAAAAATTTAATATACTAAAAATATAATTAGCTTTTGAGAGATAACAATTCCAGTCTAATTAATTTTTCAAAGGAAGGAGATTAATTATGAAGGTATTATATTATATAGCTCTTACTCTTGTTATAATTGGCGCTTTAAACTGGCTATTAATAGGTTTGTTTAGCTTTGATTTAGTTGCTACATTATTTGGAGCTATGAGCGTATTTACTAGAATCATATACTCTTTAGTTGGTGTATGTGGTTTAATTTGTATCGGATTATATTCAAAAATAAACGATTAAAAACAAACTGCTTAGCATCGTTCATGCTAGGCAGTTCTATTTTTATCTTAAAAATCCAGTTATTATTTGTTCTTCTGCTTCTTTCTCAGATAATCCCAATGTCATTAATTTTGTTAATTGCTCTCCTGCTATTTTTCCGATTGCAGCTTCGTGAATCAAATTTGCATCCACATTATTTGCTGTAATTTCCGGAGTTGCTTTAACTTTTGCATTATCTTTTATGATTGCATCACATTCACTATGTGCAAAACATTTTGAATTTCCATATATTTTTGATGTAAAGTGTTGGTATGAATCTTCTGTTGCAACTGATCTGGATGTTACATGTGTGCTTGCATTTTCTCCATTTAACTGAACATCAAAACATGTTTGCGCACTTTGTTTTCCATGTGTCATAATTTTCTCTGTTACTACAAAATTTGTGTTATCCTCCAACACTCCTTTTGTCTCTCTTATTGCAGAGTCCACTCCCTTTATTTGTACAGCCTCCATCTCCATACTACTTCCCGATTTTAAATAAACTTCTGTTACCGGATTTAAAATTCTCTTTCCATCTCCAGAGCCTTCTCCATAATGTTTTTCAATGTATTTTACTTTTGCTCCCTCTTCTAGGAAGAATCTGTGTATTCCGTCGTGTTGGCTATTTTTATGATGATCATTATGAATTCCACAACCAGCAATTATTATTACATTTGCATCTTTTCCTATAAAGAAATCATTGTAAACTACATCTTTTAATCCACTCTCTGTTAGTATAACTGGTATATGCACAAATTCAAACTTTGTATTTGGTTTAACTATTATATCTATTCCCGGTTTGTCCGTTTTTGTAACTATATTGATATTTTCTGTAACTTGTCTTTGTATTCCTTTCCCATTTTTTCTTATATTATATGCGCCCTTGAATTCGCCATTGTAATCAGATATTTCATTTAGTAGTTCTTCATCAACTGTTTCTAGTCTATTATCTTCCATTCCGTCTCCTTTCTAGCATTTTTTGTTCATTTTGCAACATTCTTTACTTAGAATTTCACTGCTTAATATTTCGTCGCTGGTTCCAATTTTTGCAATTTTTCCCGATTTCATTAATATAATTTCGTCAGCAATTTTCAAGATTCTTTCCTGGTGTGAAATTATAATTGTTGAGCCTTTTATCTCTCTGCTTAGTTCTTCAAATATTTCTATTAAATTATTAAAACTCCACAAATCTATTCCTGCTTCTGGCTCATCAAATATTGTAAGCATAGCTTCTCTTAGCACAACTGTTGCTATTTCTATTCTTTTTAATTCCCCGCCTGACAAAGAACCATTTACTTCTCTATCAACATATTCTTTTGCACACAATCCTACTTTTGATAATATCTCGCATGCTTCTGCTCTGTTTATGCGTTTTTTCGCTGCTATTTTCAACAGGTCATACACAGTTATTCCTTTAAATTTAACAGGTTGTTGAAAAGCAAAACTCATTCCTAATTTTGCTCTTTCATTTATTGGCATATTTGTAATGTCTTGTCCATTAAATAAAATTGTTCCCGAATCCGGTTTTTCTATTCCCATTATAATCTTTGCAAGTGTTGACTTTCCCGAGCCATTTGGTCCAGTTATTGCAATAAATTTTTCTGGTTCTATTTGCAGATTTATATTATTTAATATCTTTTTATTATCTCTTGTAAAACAAATATCTTTTAATTCTAATAACATTCTTTCCTCCATCATTATTGTTTACAGCTTTTATTTTTTCATGTATTTTTACATATTATTTTGCAATTTATGTGAAAAACATTTACATTCCAATTTTTCTACATATTCATATTAGCACGGTTTAGCGGTTTTGTCAATAAAACTTGCCCAAGAGTAGCATTGACTTTGGGCATAGCTTTATTAATATTCTTCTATTCTTATTTCTACCTTTTCTTCTTGTGAAAAGCGTTTTTCAACTGATATTTTTGTAACTTGATTGTCGTCTTTGAAGGCTACTTTATTCATTGCATCTAATACTGATTTTGCAATATTATCGACATCAGGTTTTTGTGTTGGGCTCATATTACCTTCTAGCATTTGCGTCGTTTTTGCCTTACTTGTTCCCTTTGGGATTTTTAAGTATGCAATTATATCTATGTGTACTCTTCCCTCCAGCATTTCAGCCATTGGATATGATATTTTAAAGTATTGTTGTATCAATGTTTCATATTCTTTTGTCTTGTTTGGTGTATACACTCTACCTGTGTACATGTTTACTCTTGGTCTTTCTTTTCCGACTACTTTGCCCGGAACCTCAAATTCGTATTTCATATTATTCCTCTTTTCGTTTTGTATCTATATTATAATAATAGATGTTTTAAATTTCAAGAGGTATGCAAAAATCCTTGCCCAAGAGAGACTTCCCTTTAGAAGAAAATCTTTTCTTGGGCAATTTTTTATTTTGTAGTTGGCGTAAATGTTCCATTATCATCCCATGTTCCAGTAACTTTTGTAAACTCTGGGTGAGTCGGACAACCTGAAAACATACTATTAAAATTAGTTACTTTTGCTATATTCCAGTTGTTTATTCCAGATGCATTTGTTAAGCTAGTACAATTACCAAACATTGCATTCATATTAGTTACATTGCTTACATTCCAACTAGATATTGGATTTAAGTTATCTATTTTGCAACTGCTAAACATATATGACATATCAGTTACTTTGCTTACATTCCAATTTGTTATTGGCGACAAATCCTCCACTCCGTATATCATTAAATATATATGACATATCAACAACATTACTAACATTCCAATTTTTTAACGGGCTAATATCTTTGATTTTTGAACCAGGCACATCCATATCTCCACCAAGCATTCCATGCATATTTGTAACTTTTGATGTATTCCAATTTGTTAATCCCTCAATGCTTTCTAAATTTTTATATCCTGCAAACGCACTACTTAAATTTGTTACACTTTCAGTATTCCAGTTAGATAATGCATCAAAATTCTTTAATTTTTGGTTTTGAGTAGTTACACAGAAAATATAACTCATATTGTTAGTATAATTTGTTTTTAGATTGCTTAATCCTCTTATATCAGCTAGATATGATAATCCAAAAAACATCTGTGAGCTGTCAGAATTTAAATATACATTTTGGCTTTCACTCCACCAATATATTGTACCAGTTTTCACTTTCTTTTGCGTGTTTGAATTAGTAATTTCTGTTAATCCTACAGATCCATCCATACCTCGTATTTCTTCTCCACTTTCTTCAAACCACATATATATTGGACATAATTTTGTTCCTTCTGGAATCATACTCTTATACGCGCTTGGATTTTGTTCATATGCATTGTATCCTTCTGTCCAAGAAACAATATTTGCTTCTGTCATTTTTGTTAAATCAGGAGTTCCTTTATATTTCTTTATTCCATCTATAGATAAATTATTTACAACATACCAAAATTGAATAGAACCATCTTGAGCTAATGCATACATCTTTTTTGCTACATTTTTTCCCGTATCAAATATTGCCATTTTAGTATTATCAATTTCTATTTTTTCTACAGCTCCATTATCAACATTATAATTGTTTCCTGTTGCATTAAATAATACATTTAATGTATCATCCCCATTTGTTGTTACTACTGTTTTTCCAGCTCCAACAGATGAATCCAATTCCTCTTGTAATTCTTCTGCTGTAACAGTATCTCCAAGTTTTTTTAATGCTGCTGAAAGATACGCCATTTCAACTTTGCTTTTTTCATCTGCAACAATTGTTTCACTTCTTGCTTCTTTTGATTTTTGTATTATTCCATTATTGTCTAATACTAGTTTTAGCGTCACTCCTGCTAAAATCAAAAGTACTACTATTGTTACAACCAACGCTATTAGCGTGATTCCGTTTTTGTTTTTTAACATTTTTCTCATTTTTACTTTTCTCCCTTCATTTGTTTCTTTTAAATTTTTTAATGCTTCTTTTGGCATTTCATTTCCCTTTCCTTTTGTATATCGTCATTATAAAACATTATGTTCTACAAATCAACTAGTAATTTTTCTTTTATTAAATATATAATTTAATAAAAATATAAAAGTGCTATACCTTTTGTCTTTCTAAGCTTTACTCATTTTTCCTTGATTAAATCTACTTCATTTTATAAAAAATAAGTATTGATTTTTTCTTACAGCTATGCTATAAATAGAGATAGTAAAATTTTATTAAATTATATATTTAATTAAAAAAATAATTCCTTAAACTTTTTGGAATTATTTTTTGTCTCTATTACTTTAAATCTTTATTACTTGGTACTTCTATCAATTTTCCATCATAAGAAAATTTTGAACCATGACAAGGACATTCCCACGTTTTATCTATATTGTTAAAATGAAGCTGACATCCCAAATGTGTGCAATATGGTTTTACTTTATAAATCTCTCCTGTTTGAGATTTATATACACCCACTTTTTCGTTTTTTATTCTTACTATTTTTCCATCTTCCCAAAATACTTCCACAAAACTCTTCCTTTCTAAAAATATCTTTCCAATTTATAGATTTTTTATGCAAGATTTTCTCTCCACAAAAGTGTTCATTTTTGGTGAAAAGAAGCATCCCTCTTAAACGAGGGATGCTATTTTGTTAATTACGCATTAACAATCTTTGTGCTTTTTACAAAGTAGCAATATTATAGTTAGTATTAAAAGAACACCAAAAGTTATTGCTAATACTATAATTGCGGCTAATGCTGCTAATATTGTTTCTGCAAGTGCTGCTCCAATTATTACACCAATAATTCCTGCAAACAATATTCCTAATATTATAGCAATTATTCCTAAACAATTTGTTCTTTTGCATTTCTTTTTTGCTTCACAGCAGTAACTATATTCTTGTGGCTCCATAAAAGTCACCTCCATATAACACCTTTATGATGTTATACTATATACTATGCTACTTTTTCCGACAAAGTTCTACTTTTTGTTTTTAAATTCTCTTACCTTTTGTCCTACCTTTTTTGTTGTGTTCTCTACTTTTTCTTCAACTTTTTTCGCTTTGTCTTCGATTTCTTTTTTCTGTTCAACTATTTGCTCTTTTATCTGCTCTTTTTTCTCTTTTATTTTTACTTTAACAGCTTGTAACTTTGGATATGCCTTTACCAATCTTCTATGCAATGGTGATTTTGTTTCTAACACAGCTTTTACCTTTTCCGTCATTTCTTCTGTATTGTCTACTTCCGGAGTAAATCTCTTTTCTGTCTTTTTTATATATCCAATTACTACACCTGAAACAATGTTGTCTATGATATATATAACTAAGAGTGACCAGAACAATATATCAAGCCACATCTGTGGTAATTGTTGAATTTTTTCCAAGAAGAACGGATTTGTTACATACATCAGCAACATTCCAAATATTCCGAATGGGACTAGCGTTCCTAAACATACTCTCCCATTTAAATTAAATTTTCTCTTGCTGTAATCCCACCATCTTGCCTTGAATATTTTTTCCATAAAATAGCTAGTTAAATATTCTAGCGTTCCACATAACACTATTGTCATTACAAATAGTGTTATGGGATCTGTCTTGTATTTTCCGCAAAAGAAGTGTTATTAATATCGCCCCATATCCATATATTGGGCAATATGGTCCAATTAGAAATCCTCTGTTTATAAATCTTTTATATTGTATTAACTTGCAAGTTACTTCTAGCATCCATCCTAAGATTGAATATGTCATAAAAAGTAAAAAATATATTTTTATATCATTTATCATTACAATCTCCTTTTTCTTACTATTTCCAATTTATAATATAATATTATTTTAATTTCATTGAAAGTAATTTGCTTATTCCCTTTTCTTCCATTGTTACACCATAAACAGTGTCTGCAATTTCCATTGTTCCCTTTCTATGTGTTATAACTAAGAATTGTGTATTTTTACTAAATTTCTTTAGATACATAGCATATCTTCCAACATTTACGTCATCTAATGCTGCTTCGATTTCATCTAATATGCAGAATGGAGCTGGGTTTATTTTTAATATTGCAAATAATATTGCTATTGCTGTTAATGCTTTTTCTCCTCCTGATAGAAGCATCATATTTTGAAGTTTCTTTCCTGGTGGTTGTACTCTTATGTCTATTCCACACTCTAATATGTCTGCTTCATTTTCTAGTATTAGCTCTGCCTTTCCTCCTCCAAACAATTCACAAAATACTTCATTGAAGTTTTTGTTTATTTCTTTAAATTTTTCGGCAAATTGTTTTTGCATTGTGTTTATCATTTCTGATATTACATTTCTTAGTTTTATTATAGATTCTTCTAAGTCAAATCTTTGTTCATTCATAAAGTCGTATCTTTCTTGCATTTTTTTATAGGCTTCTATTGAATCTATGTTTATGCTTCCTAAGTCTGCAATTTCTTTTCTTAATTCATTAGTCTTTTTCTGTGCTAATTGTACATTATCAGGTTTTTTATATTCAGTTGCATTATTTGGTGTAATCTCATATTCATTCCATAGTTTGTTAATTAGTTCTTCTAAATCTTGTTCTTGTTTTTGTTTGTTTGTTCCAATCTTTACGATTTGTGCTTTTAATGAATTTATTACCTCATATTGCTCTTCTATTCTTGCTTCTGCCTTTTCTAATTTAGCATTTGCCTCTATTTTTTCTTGTTTCAAATTTTCTATTTTTTCTGAGCTATTTGATACTTCTGCCTTTATTGTTTCTATTTCTTTACCAAAGTTTTCTATATCTTCTTCTAGCTTTATTGTATCTTGTTTTTTATCTTCAATTTCCTGCAATTTCGTATCAATACTTGTGTTGGCATTTTTAATGTCAGCATCAATTCTTTCTAGCATTTCATTAATTGAAGCATCACTTTCATCAAATGATGATACAGATATTTTTAAATCTGTTATGTCAGTATTTAAGTTGTCTATATATGTCTGGTCATCTTTATTAAGCTCTGCAAATTTAGATATTTCCTGATTTAACTCTGCTATTTCTTTATCTAAGTTTTCTATTACTTGCTTTGTTCCTTCTTTAGAAGTTTGAATATTAGCTTTTTCTGTTTCTATATCATCTAATTGTTTCTTTAATTTTGTAACTTTTTCTTCTAATTTTACAATTTGAGTCTCTATCATTTCTAATTCTTGATGTCTTGTTGCATATGTTATTTCTATTTCTTGTAACTCTTTTTCTAGCTTTGCAGATTCTTCTATTGTATCAGTTATACTTGCTGAAAATTCTTCTTTTTCTTTTGTTATTTTTTCTATCTGTTTATTTATTTCTTCTAGTTTTGCTTTTATTTCTTCTATTTCTCTGCTTCTTCCTAGAATATTTACAGTTTTTTGTGCAACAGAACCACCACTAATTGCTCCTGATGGATTTATTACATCTCCTTCTAATGTTACTATTCTAAATGAATAATCATTTGCTTTTGCAAGAGATATTGCATTGTCCATCTTCTCTACTATTATAGTTCTTCCTAGCAAGCTTAATATTATGTCTTGGTATTTTTTGTTATAGCTTATTAAGTCTGATGCTATACCGACAACTCCATCCACTTTTTTAAATTTTTCTAATTTTTTGCCTTTTACAGAAGTTATTGGTAAGAAACTTGCTCTACCTAAATTGTTATTTCTTAGATATTCTATTAGCTTTTTGGCATCATTTTCATTCTCTGTAACAATGTTTTGCATTGATTGTCCCAAGCACATTTCTATTGCTGTTTCGTATTTCTTATCTACTGAAATTAAACTTGCTAAAACTCCTTCTACACCTTTATTTAAGCTAGCGTCTTTTTCGCAAGCTAATAGCAAGGATTTGACACTTTTTATATATCCATCTTTATCTTTTTCTGTTTCTTGCAAGAATTTGCATCTTGATTCTTTCATTCTGTATTCTGCAGTTAAATTGTTAATCTTGTTATCATATTCTTTAATTGCATTTATTGCTTTTTCTTTTTTATCTTTTATTTCTTCTAGTTTCTTTATAGCTTTATTTCTAGTGTTATCAATTTCTAAGAAGTTTTTTGCTATATCCTGTTTCTTTATTCTGTTTGAATCTAGTTCTGACACTGTAATTTGCAATTCTTGTTTTACATTTTTCTTTGTCTTTTCTAAGTTTTCAAAGTTTACATCATATGTATTAATTTCAGATAATCTTTCATATCTTGCATCTGTGTCTAATTCTACTTTCTTCTTTTTATCTTCTATTTCTAATTCTTTTGTAGATAATTTTTCTGACAACTTTGCAAGTTCTTCTTCTTTTTCTTTTAATTCTTTCTCAAATTTTTCTTTGTTTTTAGAAAGATTCTCTCTTTTTGATAATTTGTTTTCTTTTTCTTCGTTGAACTCTTGAATTCTCACTTTCAGCTCTTCTATCTCTTTTTGTAATCTTTCTATATTAGCAGAATTGTTTGATATTCTCTCTTTTGATATACCTATTTGAGAATTAATCTGCTCTATCTTTGTTTTACTCTCAAATCCTATGTTTTGCATATCTTCAATGGCTTGTGTTAATTCATCTATTTTATTTTTTAACTCTTCTTTTTGAAATTGTCCTTCTTCTAACTTTGTATTTTCTGCTAATTCTTGGTCTTCTAACGTTTTTAAATCTTCTGCAACCTTGCTGATTTTTTCTTTATATTCATTTATTTTAAATACAAATAATCCAATTTCTATGTCTTTTAATTCTTCTCTTAAACTTAAAAACTTTTTAGCTTTTTCTGATTGCATTTTTAACGGATCTAATTGTCCTTCTATCTCTGCTAGTATGTCGTTTATACGAAGTAAGTTTAGTTTAGTCTGTTCTAGCTTTTTCTCAGATTCCATTTTTCTTGTTCTATATTTTACAATTCCAGCAGCTTCTTCAAAGATATGTCTTCTGTCTTCTGATTTATTGCTTAATATCTCGTCGATTTTTCCTTGTCCTATTATAGAATAGCCATCTTTTCCTATTCCAGTATCCATAAACAACTCTAGTATATCTTTTAATCTGCAAGGTACTTTGTTTATAAAGTATCCTGTTTCGCCACTTCTGTATATTTTTCTTGTTACTGTAACTTCATTATACTCTATTGGCAATTTCCCGTCAGAGTTGTCTATAATTATTGAAGCCTCTGCAAAGCCTAATGATTTTCTGTTTTGAGTTCCTGCAAATATTATATCTTCTGCTTTTGAGCCTCTTAGAGATTTCATACTTTGTTCTCCTAAAACCCATCTTATACTATCAGATATATTACTCTTTCCAGAACCATTTGGTCCAATTACAGATGTTATTCCTGGTTTGAATTCTAATACTGTTTTATCTGCAAAGGATTTAAATCCTTGTAATTCTAGTCTTTTTAAATACATTTCTTTCCCCTTTGATTACATTATAATTTCTTTTAAGTAACTTAGCCCACTTGTTAGTTCCATTACTTCTTCCATTTTTATGTTTTCGTAATAATTTTCTAAGCTTAAATTATCGCTTACCTTTTTTAAGGATATTAATTCAATATCGTATTTGCAACATATCATATATATAGAATGTAATTCCATATCAAATACTGCATCTTCTTTTATATCTGTGCTTGTTACAAAACATTCTGCACTATAACAAGGCAATATTTTTATGTTTGCATTATCAAGTGTTGATATTTTCTCTCTATCATAGCCTATAATTGTATATCTTTCTTCTCCTGGTATATTCCATTCATAATTATATGATTTATTTACATTTACCCATTGTCCTATTTTGGAATTTGTTGAGCCAACATATCCCATATTAATTATTATGTCTGGTTTACTTTCTTTATTGTTTTCAAGATAACTTACTAACCCAATTGCGGTTTGCTGTTTTCCAACTCCGGTTATTATTAATGTTATATTATCTCTTGAATATTGGTTTTCTGTTATTTTGTTTAATTTCAGCTCTTCTGCTATTTTTGTAGCCTCTTTTTGCATTGCTATTACAAACAATATTTTTTTCATTTCTATTCTTCCTTATTTATTTTATTCATATGTGCAATTATATAATAAAATGGCACAAAAAATCAACTGTACTTTTGATTTTAGTACAGTTGATTTTTAATTTTATCTTCCTAGTTCATCATTTTCTTGTTGTTGTGCTGGTTGTTGGCTTTCTTTTACTTTTTTGTCTATTTCAGCTCTTCTATTTGCTATAATTTCGTTTACCATAGGATTTTCTTTTAGACCTTTTATAAATTCTGATTCTTCTTGTTGTTGCTCTGGTTGTTGAGCTGTTTGTTGTGCCGGTTGTTGTCCTTGTTGCTGTGGTTTACCTTCAGGTAATGCTTCTGGATTTTCTTTACTAAATAACATTTTTATGTTGTTAGCTATTCTCCTAAACAAGTTTTGTTTTTTTGGTGCACCAGTTTGTTCTGGTTCTTCTTTCTCTGGGTTTGAGTTTCCTACTTGTTGTGGAGTTCTGCCAGTAATTTCTTGTATCGCCAATTCATTAGATTTTATGTCTTTATTAGCACTTTCTATGTTGCCATTTTCTAGAGCAATATTAGCATTTAGTGTTTCTTCTATATTTAGTTTTCCATCTTTATCTTTCTTGTTATTCATTACTAAATTGTCTAGCATTTCCTTTACAATATCTTTATTATCTTTTTTAAATCCACATATTGCAGTAGTAATTTTTTCTTTCTTGTCTTGAACTTCTTTTTCTTTATTTGTTAGTTTTTCTTGTAAAGCTTTATATTCTTCTGAATTTTCGTCCTTGCCATCCATCTCGTTTCTTATATCAGACATTTCTTGTGCTATTTCTATAAGATTTCCTATTTCTTTTTGAGCATCTGGGTCATTCTTTATTTGATCTAGTATTTCTTTCTTTTTTTCTGCCTTGCTTTTCTTTTCTTCTGCGCCTTCTTTGCTTTTTTTATACCCTTTTTCTAATTCACTATTAATATATTCTAATACCTCTGGATCTGATGTTACTTGTTCTATGTATTTGTCTAATCCTTGTTTTATTGGTTCCAACATAAGTTGTTCTTTTCTTAATTCTGAACTAATTTTCTCTATTTCTTCTTTATATTTTTTTTGTTCGTCTTGTAAGTCGTTATATAAGATCTCTGCCACATCTATCCCTAATTTTTTTTGTTCATCATAATATTTTTTTGTTTGCTCATTAAAATTTAAGTTAATTCTTCTTATATTTAGCTTTCTTTCTAAGGCTGTGATTCTTTCGGTCGCTGATTTTATTCTTTCAGCATAATCTTTATACGCTTCTGTTAATCCTTCAAATTCAATTTTCTCCATAATTTTACTCTCCTTTTATTATGAATTTAGTGCTTTATCGCACTCTTCTATTGCATTATTTATTTTGTTCATTAAGTTATCTACCTTAACCTTTAAGTCTGCTAATTCCTCTATTGATAATTTTTCTAATTGTTCTTTTGATATGTTTAACATATTTTCTTCCATATAAGTTCCCCTTTCCAAATAAAAAACTTTTTCACTCTGTTTCTATTTTACCATATTTTGTATGTTTTTGCAATACTTTATGTTAATTTAATACGGTTCATACTATTCAATCTGAGTATAACATATAAATTTACGTTTTTTTATGGTTTTAATCGAATTGTAATAAAAATTTAATACTATTGAAATATTGTCAGATTTTCTATTGCTCTATCTGATAATTTGCCATATTTTAGCTTTTTGTCAGATATTCTTTTTCCTTCTAGCTCAGGAAGTATCCCAAAGTTTGCATTCATTGGTTGGAATTTATCGTTTGGAGTTGATATGTAATTTGCTAACGCTCCTATCATTGTATATTCAGAAAATTCAGCTTTTTCTTGGTTTTCTAATTTTCTAACAGCATTGATTCCTGCCACTAGTCCAGAAGATATCGATTCTACATATCCTTCAACTCCTGTTATTTGTCCTGCAAAATAGATATTATTGTTATTTTTTAAATTATACGTCTTATCTAATAGCTTTGTAGAATTTATAAATGTATTTCTGTGCATTACTCCATATTTCATAAATTCTGCATTTTCAAGACCTGGTATCATACTAAATACTCTTTTTTGTTCTCCAAATTTTAAATTTGTTTGAAATCCAACAATGTTATATATACTAGCTTCTTTGTTGTCTTGTCTAAGTTGTACTAGTGCATATGGTCTGTGTCCAGTTCTTGGATCCGTAAAACCCATTGGTTTTAGTGGCCCATATCTTAGTGTATCAATTCCTCTTTTTGCCATTACTTCAACAGGCATACATCCTTCAAATATTTCTCTTTTTTCAAATTGATGCAACTCTACTACTTGTGCATTTACCAACTCATTATAGAAATTCTCATATTCTTCTTTGTTCATAGGTAAATTTATATAGCTTTTGTCCACATCTTTTGCACTATTCTTCCATTCTTCTACATCCATATCTTTTGGTCTTTCTTGTTCATATCTATTACCATAAAAAGCTATGTTCATATCTATGCTATCTTTTGAAATTATTGGAGCTGCTGCATCATAAAAATGCATATCTTCTTGTCCTGTTATTTCCAATATTTCTTTTGATAGATTGTCCGAGGTCAGTGGGCCTGTTGCTATAATTACTATTGAATCTTTTGCAAGTTCTTTTAATGATATAAGTCCTCCTCCAACCTCTGTTCTTTCTATTGTTACGTTCTCCATTTGCTCTAACTTTTCAGTTACCTTTTTAGCAAACTCTTCTCTATCAACTGCTAATGCTTGTCCTGCAGGCACACTTGTTTCATCTGCTACTTTTATCAATAGTGAATCTAATTTTCTTAATTCTTCCTTTAATAGTCCACAAGCATTCGTATGTAAATTTGATTTAAATGAATTACTACAAACTATTTCTGCTAGGTTTTTATTTGTATGTGCAGGAGAAAATTTGTCTGGTTTCATTTCATATAGTTTTACTTTTATTCCTCTTTTGGCTATTTGGTAAGTAGCTTCACAGCCCGCTAAACCTCCACCAATTACAATAATTTCGTTGTTCATTTCTCGCTCCTTACTCAAATAAATTCATGATATCTTCTTTTGATAGTTTACTAATAAATGTTTGATTTACTGAAAGCATACTGTCAATTAAGGTTTCTTTTCTTTTTTGCAATTCGTAAATTTTTTCTTCTATTGAATTTTTTGTTATTAGCTTATAGACTTGCACATTTTTCTTTTGGCCAATTCTATATGTTCTATCTGTTGCTTGATTTTCAGCAGACAAATTCCACCAAGGATCATAGTGTATTACCATATCTGCTCCAATTAAATTTAGTCCTGTTCCTCCAGCCTTTAATGAAATTAAGAATAATTTTTTGTCTGGATTGTTGTTAAATTCATTCACTAAATCAATTCTGTCAGACACTTTTGTTTGACCTGTTAATTTTAAATATTCTATGTTTTCTTTCTTTAATTCTTTTTCTATAATCTCAAACATGGTAGCATATCCTGAAAATAGTAATATTTTATGTCCAGATTGAATTGCATCTTTTACAATTTCTATACATTGATTTAGCTTTCCACTTTCTCCTTTATAATTCTCTATAAACAAGCTTGGATGGCAACATATCTGTCTTAGTCTTGTAAGTAATGCTAATATTTTTATTTGACTTTTCTCTATTCCATTTTCTTTTATCTCAGCAAATGCATCTTTTTTAGCTTGTGCTAAATATGATAGATATATGTCTTGTTGCTCATCTACCATTTGACTTGTTAGCACTGTTATCGTCTTATCTGGTAACTCTTTTAGAACCTCTTTTTTTATTCTTCTTAATACAAATGGTTCTATTAATTGTTTAAGTTTTTCCATTGCTTGAGCATCATTTTCTTTTACTATTGGAGTTTCATATAACTCCTTAAATTTCCTGTAATTAAATAAATATCCTGGCATTATAAAATCAAATATTGACCATAACTCTGATAATGCATTTTCTATTGGAGTTCCTGTCAAAGCAAATCTTGTTTTGGCTGTAACATATTTTATCGCTTTTGCATTTTGTGTATTGTTGTTTTTTATGTATTGTGCTTCATCTGCAATTAAGTATCTGAATTCATAATCATATTTTTTGTATTCTTCTATATCTCTTTTTAACAATTCATATGAGGTTATTACTATATTAAATTTAGGAATTGACTTTATCTGTTTTTGTCTTTCTTCTAAGCTTCCGTGTATTACTATTGAACTAACATTTTTAGTAAACTTTTCCGCTTCGTTCTGCCAATTTAAACACAATGAGCTTGGGCACACAATTAATGTTGGTTTTGCATTTTTTTCACTCTCTAGATATTGGCAGATAACAGCTAATATTTGTACAGTTTTTCCTAGTCCCATATCATCAGCTAATATTCCACCCAAACCATAATAGTCTAATGTTTCTAACCATTTTACTCCTATTTTTTGGTATTCTCTTAAATTTGCATTTAAATTCTTAGGCATTTGCATTTCTGCATTTATTTCTTTTATGTCTATATTTTCTACTAAATCCTTATATTTATCATCTTTGGTTGCTTTTATAAATTGATTTTGTTCTAATATTTTTTCCAAATATAAGGCTCTATACATTGGTAATTTCAAGGTGTTATTCTTTATCTTGCTATAATCTATATCAATATCTTTTGTTATGCTGTCTATAAATTTTATAGTTTCATTATCTTCTAATACAACAAAACTTCCATTTTTTAATCTGTAATACTTTTTCTTTAATTTGTATCCTTCCATTATTGCTTGTAGTTCGTCTGCGTTAAATTCTAAGTTTGACAAATCTACATCCAATAAGTTATTTTCTATTCTAACTCCTAAATTTACACTTGTTGTTCCCTTAACTTCCTTTTCCCTGAAGTTGTCTGTTGCAAGGATTTCAAAATTTTTCATATATGAATTAATATCATTTGTTAAAAATTTATATATCTTCTCTTCATCAGCTAAAATTAACCTGTTATTTTTTTGATCCAACATAAATCCACTTTTTACAAACATATTTATCAATTTTGCTTCTTTTATTGTTTCTCTTGATAAAAGTTCACTGTGAGGTTGGTTATCTAATGGGTTTATTTCTATATTGTCATATACAAATTTTATATCTGCTAACACATAATTTTTCTCATTGTAGTCTAGATATAATTTTGCATATAGTGGAGCAGGAATATATTCTTTTATTTCTTGATAGTCATCTTTATCAATTTCTAAGTTATTTTTTATATTTGGTTCAACTATAGAAAAGAATTTTGATAACTGGTCTGCTGGCATCTTTATCGTTCTAGTAAAATTCTTTCTATAAATTTCTAGAATTTTTAGGACTGTTTCACTATATTTCTTAGAACATTTATATAAATTATTTTCTATTAATATATACACGTAATCTTTGCCATTGTAAATTGTATATTCGTATATATCTAAATCTGTTGATATCTTATAATTATTGTCATCTATCTTTTTAAATGAAAATTTTATATCTGGTTCATTTGGTACAAATACTATACTTCTCGTGTTATATTGGCACTCCATTATAACTGCTTTATTTTCTAAGCAGTTAAATAGTTCATCTATTCCACTATTAGAAAGTACAATCGAATCTTCTCCTAATCTTTTTGTATAATAATCATATCCTGTTGATGCTTCGTTCGCATACTTTATTATTTCAGCATATTTAAGCACAAAATCTAAAAGATTTCTATCTTCTTCTAGAAACATATCTCTAGTATGTTCAAACTCAAGTTTTGCACCATATCTATATGTTTCTTTCTTTAGAAATCTATCATAAAATTCTGGTAATGATTTTATTTTATAAAATTGTTTTTCTCCAATTCTTATTTCTAGTTTTAGCACATTATTAAATTTGTTATATATGATTTTGGGCTCTATATGTATATAACCTTTTTTCTCTGAGCGTTCTTCTGATATATCGTCCTCTTCCTCGAAATGATAGAATTCTTTTACAAGCTGATTAAATATTTTATAATCCCCTGGATTTGTGTATTCGTTTTTATTTTCCATTAAAATCTCCTCTTTTACTGATTATTTATTATACACCATTTTCCAATAAGTTGCAATTAGAATTTGCAAAAAAATGTGCCTCGAAATATTAGATTTTTTCTAATACTTCAAGGCTTATTTTTTTATTTTTTCTTTTTGGTAGTAGCTTTTTTTGCTGTCTTTTTTGTAGTTGTTTTCTTTCTTCTAGTTGCTCTCTTTGGAGCTTTTTGTTTCTCCTCCTCTGGATTCCAAGGTTCTCCAACTTTTGGCTTATCCCAAGAGATAAATTTGCAAGATTCTTCTGTATTTTTATTATTCTCGCAAATATAGTAATTTTTTCCTCTCTTTGTTTTACGAACTTGCACTTGTCCTCCACAAACTGGGCAAGGAACATCTATTGTTACTACAAAAGGTTTTACATTCTTACATTCTGGATATCCTGGGCAAGCAAGGAATTTTCCATATCTGCTCATTTTTATAACCATCATTCTTCCACATTTATCGCATTTAACATCACTAACTTCATCTTCTAGTTTTACATGTTCTAGCTCTTTGTCTACTTTTTCTAGTTCTTTTTCAAATGGTGGATAGAATTCTCTAAGTATTTGTTTCCATTCCTCTTTTCCTTCTGCCACTTCATCAAATTCATCTTCAACTCTTGCTGTAAATGTTACATCTATTATGTCTGTAAAATTCTCTGTTAATAACGTATTTACTACTTCTCCAAGTTGTGTTGGAACTAATTGTTTTTTGTCTTTTTCTATATATCTTCTTTCGATTATTGTTGTTATTATTGGTGAATAAGTACTTGGTCTTCCTATTCCTTTTGTTTCCAGCTCTTTTACAAGGCTTGCTTCTGTATATCTTGCTGGTGGTTCTGTAAAGCTTTGCTTTGCATCTAGCTTTTCTTTTTTCACTTCTTGATTTAACTCTAGTTTTGGAATATTCGTGCTTTCTTCTTCGTCTTCCTTAGAGTCGTTGCCTTCTACATATAATGTCATAAATCCTTTAAATTTCAAATTTTGTCCACTTGCTTTGAATTTATATTCATTTACATCTATATCTACACTTATTGTGTCATACACAGCTGCTGCCATCTGACTTGCTATAAATCTATTATATATTAGCTTATATAATTTGTATTGATCCGGTGTAAGCGAATCTTTTATACTATCTGGTGTTATATGAATATATGTTGGTCTTATACCCTCGTGCGCATCTTGTGCATCTTTATTTTGTCTATAATATCTGTTCTCATAATAATTAGCTCCATAAGCTTGTGTTATTACTTCTTTTGCCACTGCTCTTGCTTCTTCAGATATTCTTGTAGAGTCAGTTCTCATATATGTTATAAGTCCTACACTACCTTTTTCCGGTATTCTTACACCTTCATATAATCCTTGTGCAACTGACATTGTTTTCTTAATTGTAAATCCTATTTTTCTTGATGCTTCTTGTTGCATTGTACTTGTTGTAAATGGTGGAGCTGGAGTTCTTTTCTTCTCTCCATTCTTTATGTTTGTAACTATATATTTTCCATTCTTTATATTTGCTAGAATTTCGTCTACCTCTTCTTTTTTATGCAATTCAACCTTTTTGTCATTTTTACCATAAAACTTTGCAACAAAATCTTGTTTTGATTTTTCATCTAGCAATGTTGCGTATATATTCCAATATTCTTCTGGTATAAAGTTTCTTATTTCGTTTTCTCTATCTACAATTAATTTTACCGCAACCGATTGAACTCTTCCTGCAGATAACCCTGGTTTAACTTTTTTCCATAAAAGTGGACTTATTTTGTAACCAACTATTCTGTCTAGTACTCTTCTTGCTTGTTGAGCATCTGTTAAGTTCATATCTATTTTTCTAGGTTGTTTTATCGATTCTTTTACTGCTTCTTTTGTTATCTCGTTAAATGTTACTCTGCAAACAGAATCTTCTGGTATTTCTAGAATCTTTGCTAAATGCCAAGCTATTGCTTCTCCTTCACGGTCAGGGTCAGTTGCAAGATACACTACATCAGCACTCTTTGCTTCCTTTTTTAGAGATTTTATTAGGTCTCCTTTTCCCCTGATGTTTATATATTCTGGTTCAAAATCGTGTTCTATATCTACTCCCAATTTTGACTTTGGCAAATCTCTTATATGTCCCATTGAAGCAAGTACCTTTGTGTTTGCTCCCAAAAACTTTTTTATTGTATTAGCTTTTGCTGGTGATTCCACAATAATTAATTTATTTGACATCATTTTCTCCTTATATTTTATTACTATAGTATTGTAGCCTACTTTTGTTTATTTTTCAAGCTTTTAGACAAAATTTGTATTTTATGTCATTTTTCTACACAATTTTATAATCTAAAATAGAAGCAATTTTCTCGCTTCTTTTTAGATTAATCTATTTCTTCTATGTACTTACTTTTTATTTTATCTAAACACTCCTCTGAAATGTTGCATTTTAACGTTGTTTTTGTAAATTTTTCCTTATGGGTTTATTAGCAATTCAACTTTTGCAACCAAGATTTTATCATTTTTTTAAATCTTGATTGCATATTTTATTTTGACTTTGTTTTACAACATGTCATATATTACTTGTGGATTTCTTCTTAAGTCATCAATTACTTCTTCTGTTGACATAGGTGTTACTCTGTTTTTCATCAATAGTTCTAATAAGTTTTTAATGACTCTCTCGTTATTTGATAATCCGTTAATTTTGCTTCTTTCTTTTGTCGTTGTGTTGCCTTGTTTTTCTTCTTTTATTATTTCAATTCCGTATTTTCTACTATTTACTTTTCCTATTAATATTTTTGTTACGTAGTATTTAATATCAATTTCTAAGTTTTGTTTTGCTTCCTCTAGTTCTAATGAATCTATTTTTGCAATACCATAAAGTTTCTTTGTGTCTAGCATAAGTCTTCTCCTCTTTTTGTTCTTTTTAGGTATCTTCTATCATATATCAGAACTGGCAAAAAGGCAAGAACTTTCGTACGACTAGTTTTTACAGTTTTCGACATTTATCGACATTTTGATTTCTTGGTATATTTTTTCTTCTACATTTTCTTTTGCTACGCTCATTGCTTTTTCTCCCATTTGAGCAAGCTTTTCTTTGTCTTTTATCATATTATTTATCTCATTGTTTAAGCTTGTATATGTTAAGTTTTTGTCTTGTATAATTTCTGCTGATCCTACATTTTTTAGCACCTGAGCATTATATTCCTGATGATTTTCTGTTGCAAATGGGAATGGTATGAATATCGCTGGTTTACCAAGTATTGCAATTTCTGTTATTGTCATTGCTCCACTTCTACATACAACTAAATCCGAAATTTGCATTATTTCTTGCATATTATATATGTATGGCAAGATTTTTGTGTTTCTTATATTGTCTATGTTTATTTGTTTGTCTGCTAACTGTTGTTTAATTTTTTCGTAGTTTTGTGCTCCTGCTGACCAAATTATTTGGTAATTGTCGTTTAGATTGTTTTCTATTATTCCTAATAATGCTTGATTTATTGTTTTAGCCCCTTGACTTCCTCCAAACGTTAATATTGTTGGCAAATCTGGATTTAATCCCATTTCTTTTATTTTGTTTTTCTTTTCTTCTAATGATATATATGTTCTTTTTATTTTTGATGGATTTCCTGTTACTATTACTTTTTTTGCCTTAGGAAGTCTTGCTTTTGCTTCTTTAAATCCTAACAATATTTTCTTTGCATCTTTTGACAATAGCTTTACTGCCACTCCTGGGAATGCGTTGCTTTCGTGAAGTATGATTGGTATTTTTAATTTTTTTGCAGCTAATCCCACAGATACGCATATATAGCCACCTGTTCCAATTACTACATCTGGCTTGAATTCTTTTAATATTTTTTTTGCTTCACTTATAGATTTGATTGTTTTGCAAAGTTTTTTTATGTTTTCTAGGTTTATTTTTCTGCTTATTCCATATGAGTTGATACATTTTAATTCGTATCCAGCCCTTGGAACTAAGTCTTTTTCTAATCCTCTATTTGTTCCTATGAATATTATTTTTGAATCCGGTTCTTTTTCCATTATTTTATTTGCTATTGCTATTCCCGGATTTATATGTCCACCTGTTCCTGCTGCCGCTATTACTGCTCTCATTTTCCTTTTTCCTTTCTTAACGATATTTTCGCCCAAGAAGGAGCGTCCCTCTTGGGCGAGTTTTTAGACTTTCGCGCCTGCTCTTGATATATTTAACAAGATTCCCACTGACGATAGCAAAATTACTAACGCAGTTCCACCATAACTAAAGAATGGAAGAGCCATTCCAGTTGTTGGGATTGATGCTGTTACAACTGCTATATTGATAATTGCTTGTATCGCAACTAGCGTGGTTATTCCCACAGCAATTAAGCTTCCAAACATGTCTGGTGCTTTCATCGCTATTACTATTCCTCTCCAAACAAATACAGCAAATAAAGCAATTATTGCTATGCACCCTACAAATCCTAGTTCTTCTGCTATTATTGCAAAGATAAAGTCGTTTTGTGGTTCTGGTATGTATAAATATTTTTGTTTGCTGTTTCCTAGTCCTACGCCAAATAGTCCCCCTGAACCAATAGCATATAAACTTTGTATCATTTGATATCCTGTTCCTGTTGCGTCTGACCAAGGATCAAAGAATACTTTTATTCTGTCCAATCTAAAACTATCTGAAGTTCCGGCTACACCTTTTATTTGGTCTATTTTTCCTTTTAATAGCAATAATGTTAGTCCTGCTCCTCCTGCAAGGCCAGCCCAAACAAAGTGCAATACTCTAACACCAGCCATTAACATCATTACAAATGTTATTACTGATATTACTAAAGATACACTTAAGTGGTTTTGAATTCTGTATAATATTGCTACTGGTATAGCTAAGAATATTAAAGGTTTAAAGAATCCTCTCCAAAAGTCTTTTAGCTCACTTTTATGATCTGATAAATAACCTGCATAAAATATTATAAGTCCTATTTTTGTAATTTCTGATGGCTGAAATTGTCCAAGACCTTTTATTTCGATCCATCTAAGCGCTCCATTTACTTCTTTTCCTAGATGTGGTACTAATACTAACAATAGCACCAATACTGATACCACATACACGCCCCAATAGTATTTTTTATAGAATCGATAATCTATTTTTGAAACAAATAGCATTGCTATTATTCCAAAAACTGCAAACCCAAACTGTTTTATGAAATATGTATAACTGCTTCCTGTTTTTGATAGTGCCGAAGGAGCGCTTGCTGATAAAACCATAACAACTCCTAGAGATACAAGTATCAATACAGTTATTACTAATACATAATCCATTTTATTGTTTAGAAATTTTGAGAATTTTTTTGTCTTTTTTTCTTCTCTGTTTTGCATTTGTTCTTCCTTCCTCTTTATTTTTTAGATTGCCATTATGCCTATAACACACGCAATTAATGTTACAATACTAAATACTGATACTATTGTATTTTCGTTCCATCCTGATAATTCAAAGTGGTGATGCAATGGTGCCATTTTGAACACTCTTTTTTTAGTTCTCTTGTAATGAGCTACTTGTATTATGTCTGATAATGTTTCTAATACCGGTACTATTGCTATTATTAGTAGTAATAGTGGCACTTTTAGGTATATTGCCATTACTGATACAGCTCCACCAAGTAGAAGTGAGCCTGTGTCTCCCATAAATATTTTTGCTGGATGCAAATTGAATAATAAGAATGCTAAGCATATTCCTATTAAGCTTGCTCCAAATACTACTATTTCTTTTACTCCTGTTACTATTCCAATTACAGTTAAGCAAGTTAATATTATTGTTGTAACTGATGTGCTTAATCCGTCTATTCCATCTGTTAAGTTTATTGCATTAGTTGTTGCAAGCATTACTACTATTGAAAATGGAATATACGCCCATATTGGCATTGTAACTGTTGTTTTTGCAAATGGGATTATTATATCTGTTCCTGCTCCCATTACTTTGATTAAATACACTATAAAAACTGTCGCTACTATTAGCAATCCTAACATTTTGTATCTTGGTTTAAGTCCTTCTGTATTTTTTAATACAACTTTTTTAAAGTCATCTATAAATCCTACTAATCCAAATCCTAGTACTGCTATTAATATTGGTAAGAAGTTTTTTGCCATTGATTGTGCTTCTTGAGCGTCTTTTCTAATGTAACCAAAGTAGACAACTCCTCCCATTATTACAAGAGAAATCATCATAATTATTCCGCCCATCGTTGGTGTTCCCTTCTTTTTAAGATGGGACTTTGGACCTTCTTCTCTTTCACTTTGACCTATTTTTCTTTTTCTTAATATTGGTATTATTATTAATGAAATTACAAATGCTACTGCAAAAGCTAGCAAAAGTATTTTTATATGATATTCCATTTCTTCCTCCTAATTTATATTTCTCCTTTGATTATCTTATTAACTATTTCTCTTTCATCAAAAGGATGTTTTACTCCTTTAATTTCTTGGTATGGTTCATGACCTTTTCCTGCCAAAATAATTATGTCTTTCTTGTTTGCCATTTCTATTGCATGTCTTATTGCTTCTACTCTATCTACTATACATGTATATTTGCCTTTTGTCTTTTTAATTCCTTCTTCTATCTGATTAACTATTTCTTGTGGGTCTTCATCTCTTGGATTATCAGATGTTATTATTGTATAGTCTGCAATTTTTCCTGATATTTCTCCCATTGCAGGTCTTTTTGCAGAATCTCTATTTCCCCCACAACCAAATACAGCAATTACTCTTCCTCTTGTATATGCTTTTGCTGCACTTAGAATGTTTTTCAAACTGTCTGGTGTATGAGCAAAATCTATCATTATTGTTAGTTCTTTGTCATTGTTTACAAGTTCTGATCTTCCTGGCACACGAACTTCTAGCAAAGCTTCTTTTATTGCTTCTGCTGAACATCCAAGCTTTGTTGTAACGCTTATTGCTGCCAAGCTATTATACACGCTGAATCTTCCTGGTATTCCTACCTTTACTCTTTCATTTCTATTATCTATTTTTACTTTGAAGTCCACATATGAATTTGTTATTGTTATGTCTTTTGCCAATAAATCGCATGTGTTGTCAATTCCATATGTTTTTATGTCACAGTCTGGAACTAGTCTTGGTATTCTGCTACCTTGAATATCATCTGCATTTACAAATCCTGTTTTGCACATTTTGAATAATTTTAGCTTTGAGTTAAAGTAATCTTCCATTGATGGATGCTCTTTTGGGCTTATATGGTCTTCTGACAAGTTTGTAAATACAGCCATATCAAATTGACATCCTGTAACTCTGTGTAATTTTAGGCTTTGTGAAGATACTTCCATTACCACTACTTTGCAACCTTGCTCTGCCATTTGAGCAAATTCTTTTTGTAATTCTATGCTTTCAGGAGTTGTTCTTGTATTTTCTCTTAGCATCTCGTTTCCTATGTAAGTTGCGATTGTTCCTACCAATCCTGTTTTTATTCCTTGCTTTTCTAGTATTGCTTTTATCATATATGTTGTAGTTGTTTTTCCCTTTGTTCCTGTTATTCCTACTAGTTTAAATTTACGTGATGGATTGTCGTAAAAATTGCATGCACAAATTGCCATAGCTTCTCTTATTTCTGGCACTACAATTAATGTTACATCTTCTGGTATGTTTAGGCTCTTAAAATCTGTTGTTTCATCCACAACAATAACTTTTGCACCTTTTTCTATTGCAGAAGGTATAAATTGTGTTCCATCTAAAGTAAATCCTTTAATTGCGAAAAACATGCTTCCTTCTACTACATTTCTCGAATCATTTTCTATTGTAGTTACTTCTCTGTCTATTTCTCCTTTTGCTTTGATTTTTTCTAGTCCTGCTAGTATTTGTTTTAAATTCATATTTTATCATTCCTTCCATGCCTTTAAGCTGGTAATTTTAACATATAGTAATTACTATTTTTGTCAATTTCCCTTTTATTATATAATTAAAAAATGATTTTGTATAGGGTTTTATAATTTTTTTCATAATAATTCTATTTCTTCTTTACATATTTATTATTAATTTGTTGTTTTATTCATTTTATGGATTAATTTTACAGATTTCATATTTTATGTTTACTTTTTCACTTTTCTGTGATATACTAGAATATATTAAAAATATGAAAGGAGTGCATGGTAGTGTTGAGATTTGAGCGGCTTCCCGAGCCCTTGGACCCTTTTAAGGAATACCTTGTGCTGACTCAGGAAGAGTATTCTTCTAAATTCCACTTGGTTATACTCAGTGGAGACCAGCAGAGATTCCTTGGAGAGTTTTCGCTTTCACATTTTCAGTACAAACATGACATCCTGACAGCTCTTCGAATTGCTGTCACGGACATTCTGAACAAAGCCAGCCCTCAGATAAATTTGAAACCCTCTTCGTGGTTTGTCATTTATTTTGCGGGCCACCACAATCTTTTGTGGTGTAGCAAGGACTTCGAGTCCAAGATGAAGAGGTTGTCTATGTTCGACCTCAACAATAAGGGCCTCGCATTCATGCTGGAAGGAACAAAATTCGAATAAAGCATTTCCAAGCAAACCTTTTCCCCTGCCAGATTTATTCTGACAGGGGATTTCTTTTTTTATATTTCCATTTGCTTTCCTAAGAAGTTAGCTGCTGACTGAGCTACTTTTTGCTCTACTTCTGACATCTTAGTTTTTGAATCTTTTGATAATAAAATAACACTTCCTATTGTATTTCCATCTGATATTATTGGATATATTACTTGAGAATTATATATTCTATCTTTATTTTCGTTTTGCGTAATTGGCACTGATAAATCATTGTTTTCTTTGCTTATATATTGCTCTTTGTCTTCCATTATTCTTTCTAGTTCATTACTTACTTCTTTTTCTAGCCACTCTTTTTTTGATGCTCCTGATATTGCAATAACTGTATCTTTGTCTGTTATGCAAGCTATATGTCCAGTTGTTTTGTTTAAAGTTTCAGCATATTCAGTTGCAAATTCTGAAAGTTCCCCAATAGGCGAGTATTTTTTTAAAATAACTTCACCTTCTTTGTCTGTAAAGATTTCTAGCGGATCTCCCTCTTTTATTCTTAATGTTCTTCTTATCTCCTTTGGAATAACAACTCTGCCTAAGTCATCTATTCTTCTTACTACGCCCGTTGCTTTCATCCTCTTCCTCCTCATTTTAATAAATAATTTTTATATTTTTATTATTACAAATAAGGAAAAAATTATTCATTTTTATTAAATTTTGTTTATAACATAAAAAGTACCCAATTTTCATTGGATACTTTGATTTTACTCTGATATTTTTTCTTCTTTATAGTTGTTTAGAATATTTCCCAATTCTTTAGCAAATTCTTCTATAATTACAGTTTTTATTGTTGGGCATTTTCCATCGACATAGTCTTCCATAATTCGTTTTAATTTTGTAATATTTGGAACTTCTGGTTCTATTTCTTTTTTATTATGTTTTGCTCTTTCTGCTAGCATTTCTCTTATTGATACTATGTCTTCATTGCTTGCACACGATATTCTCTGGAACATTTGGAATGGATCATAATATTTGAATATTGGAATATTGCTACATTCCTTTGCAAATTTATCATAAAATATCTCCATTTTCATTGGTATACATTTGAATATTTCGTCTGCTTTTTCTTTATACATTTTGTCTTTTAACTTAGCATTTATATCATTAAATCTGTCGATCATGTTTTTCATTTCAGGGCCAGCATCTTCTGTTGCAATTTGAGATAACTCTTCTTCTGCATTATCACAATATTCTGATGTTATTGATGCTATATTCATTCCATTTAAGAAAACACTTTCTAATGTTGTAATATCATAATCTATTAGGTGTTTTTCTATGAAATAACTAAAATATGCAAATATTTTTACCATTTCAACAGGTTTTATTTTTCCGTTTTTTACATCTTCTAAAACTTGATCTATAACAGCTGGGAATTGATCATCTGAAATTTTCCAATACTCCTCGGTTAGTAGTCTCTTATATCCTGGAAGCTTGTCTGTATCTACTGTGTTTCTAATAACTTCCATGTTGTCTTTAAATATTTTCATATCAAATATTCTTGTGCGTACATAATATTCTATAAATTTAAAGAATCTATATTCTACTTTGAAGTTGTAATAATACGTGTTATCAAATTCTTTAATGTAGAATTGTCTATTATCCATGAACACTCTTGAGGATACAAGAATTGCTCTATATTCTTCATTGCTCATTATATTTTTGAATTTGTCTTTTGTAACTTTTCCTGCTTTAATTTCAAATGATATAGCTATTGTAAATATTAGCATTGTTTGCAATATTCTGTTGTTTGTGTTTGGGTAATCTTTGTTTACCATGTCAAATATTTTTTTGAAGTCATTTAGTGCATGTTTTAGAATTCTTAAGTTTCTTGTTCCACTCTTATTAAATGTTGAAGTTATCAAATGTGAGTTTTCTCTTAAAAACCTTATTAATTCTGGATATCTCTCATATCTCATTAACAAACCATTTATTATATAAGTGAATTCTGGAGCATATTCAAAGGTCTC
Organism: Clostridium sp. CAG:780; assembly: GCA_000434195.1. Lineage (GTDB taxonomy): Bacteria > Bacillota > Clostridia > TANB77 > CAG-508 > CAG-245. Next base: position 21,944 of record HF994469.1, on the reverse strand, counting down.
TCCTATAAGTTTTTCTTTGATTCGCTCATAATCGTTTGCCTTATCAAATACATATTCTATTGTATCTTGAATTCTTTGCACCATTGGCTCGTCTGTTTTTATGTTCAATTTATTTTCTTTGTCTAGCAAATATGTTGCTATAAATGTTTTCATTTCTAGGTTGCTACTTTTTAGTTTTGTAGCCAATTCTTTTTCATTACATATTATTATTGTTTTTATATGGTCATGCTCAACAAAATTATTGATATAACCTAATATATCTATAACATCAACATTTGCTCTTTCCAAGTCATCAAAGCATAACACTTTGTCTTCTGTTGAGAAAAATTCTTCATAATTAATTTTATCTCCATTTTGTGTTACTCCAAAGAAGTTTGCCATGTCAAGACCTGTTTTAGCATATTCTGGAATTACTTTCTCGCCTTTTGCACCCATATATTTTTTCAAGTTTTTGTCCATTAGCTGGGTAGTTTCTATAAATATTTTTTTGCTAATTTCTTCTAGATTTGATATTCCATATAATGACATATATATTGTAGTATATTTTTTGCCATTGATTTGCATCGTTTCTATTTTGTTTCTAATTTTGTGATTCCAAAAGTAAGTTTTTCCGCTTCCCCACTCACCATTTATCATTATTGCATAATCTGTGTAATCTGCTCTAATATAATCCAAAATGCTTTCAACTAAATCATCCATTGTTATTTCTCCTTTCGCTTTAATCTTTTGCTATTGTAAAAATACTAATTTTATTATTTCCAATTGTTTTTATTATTTTAGCACATTCATTTGCTGTTGTTCCTGTTGTAAACACATCATCAAATATTAAGATTTTCTGGTCTTGTATGTTTATTTCTTTTTTCAACTTATATGCATTCTCCAAGTTTTTCAACCTTTGAGCTTTATTTAAAGTACTCTGTGGAACTGCATTTTTCGTTTTTTCTAATATGTTTAAATATTTCAAATTTTTAATATTTTTTGATATTTCTTTTGCAATTAGTTCCGTTTGGTTGTAGCCTCTTTCTTTTTTTCTTGACTTATTTAATGGAACTGGAATTATTATATCATAAGATTTTAAAATGTCATATATTTTTTTATTATTTATTAAAATCTTTGTAAAAGTTTTATAATAATATGGTTTGTTTCTAAATTTATATTCAATGATTTGTTCTCTGATTGGTTCTTCATATTTGAACAAATATATATGTGATTCAAAATTTTTGTTCAGATACTTGTCTATTCTAGCCTTTTCGCAGTTTTGCATCTTTTTTAAACATTCTTTGCATACACTTTCTAAGCTTGTTTGTCCACAAAATGCACACACTGGCGGAAAAATTGCATTAATTATTTTTTCTAATATCTCTATTTTGAAAACTCCTTTTTGCTTTTCATTATATCTCATATTGTGCAATTTTTCAAAGAAAATCGTACTTCAAATTTCGACATAAAACTCTAGCTGTTTTTGTTTAAAGTTAAAAATAACGACAGTTTTTTTTTATAAACTGCCGCTATTATTTTTATTGTTTTTTTATTTTTGGTTTTGCTATTAATGAAGCAATGTATCCAAAGAATATTGCTGCTGCAATTCCTCCTGCTGATGCTTTTACTCCTCCTGTAAATGCTCCTAATAATCCACTCTCTTTTACCGCTTCTATGCTACCTTTTGCAAGATTTGCTCCAAATCCAGTAAGTGGAACTGTTGCTCCTGCCCCCGCAAAATCTATTAAACATTTATACACACCTAGTCCACCAAGTATTGCTCCTGTTGTTACAAATATTACTAATATTTTTGCTGGCGTTAGTTTAGTCTTATCTAATAGTATTTGACCTATTATACATATTACCCCTCCAACAACAAAACATTTCAGTATTTGCATCCAATCAATGCTCTGTATAAAACTCATAACTCTACATCTCCTAACTTTAAATTTCTATGGATATTGCGTGTGCAATTCCTGGTATTGTTTCTCCTTGTTGCATACTTGTTGAATTCATTAGTGCCCCTGTTGCAATTAATAATATTTTTTTCATTTTCTTCTCTTTTAATTGCTTATAAAAATATCCTGAAAATACTGTTGCTATACAAGCACATCCGCTTCCGCCTGAATGTGTATCTTGTTTTTGCTTATCAAACATTAATACTCCGCAATCATCATAATTTGCATTTATATTATATCCTTTTGTTTGAGCCATTTCTTGCAATATTTCTTTTCCTATATATCCCAAATCTCCTGTTATTATTGCATCATAATAGCTTGGCTTTCTGCCTGTATCTTGAAGATGCGTAACCAAAGTGTCTAATGCAGCAGGTGCCATTGCAGCTCCCATATTGTTTGCATCTTTTATTCCCATATCAACTATTTTTCCTGGTGTGATGTTTGTTATATATGGTCCATCTCCTGTGCTTGATAAAACTGCAGCCCCCGCACCCGTTACTGTCCATTGTGCTGTCGGGGTTCTCTGTGTTCCTAACTCTAGTGGAAATCTAAATTGTTTCTCCGCACTACAAAAGTGACTCGATGTAGCGCATATTACATTATTTGCTCCTCCACCTTCTAGAAATACTGAACCTAGACACATACTTTCTACAAATGTTGAACAAGCTCCAAATACTCCAAAATACGGAATGTTTGTATCTCTTAATCCAAAGTCACTTGATATACATTGATTTAATAAATCTCCTGCAAAACAATAATCTATATCTGTATTTGATAGATTTGCTCTTGCTATTGCTAGATTTACTGTTTCTTTTATTATTTTACTTTCTGCTTTTTCCCAAGATTTTTCTCCCCAGAACTCATCTTCTAAGCATTTGTCAAAATATTTTGCCATTGGTCCCTCTGCCTCTTTTGGGCCGACTATTGATGCTGTTCCTATAATAACTGGTGGAGCATCAAAACTTATTGTTTGTTTACCTATTTTTTTCAAAGTACTTCCCTCCTATTTAGAATAATGCAGCAATTATTCCTATGATTACTGATGTTGAAATTCCGAATACTAACACAGGTCCTGCTACTGTAAACATTTTTCCGCCAACGCCCATAACATATCCTTCTGATTTATATTCTATAGCTGGCGACACTATTGAGTTTGCAAATCCTGTAATTGGAACAAGTGAACCTGCTCCTGCAAATTTTCCTATTCTATTGAAAACGTTGAGTCCTGTTAATATTGCTGATATCGCAATTAGCGCGATTGAAGCAACTGTTGATGCCGATGTGTTGTCCATTCCTCTGTACATGCAGTAATCTATTATAATTTGTCCTAATACGCAAATTAATCCTCCTACCCAAAAAGCGTTAAAACAATTTTTCACTATTGGAGAATTTGGCGATTTTTTATCTACGTAGTCACTATATTGTTTTTGTGTTTGAATTTGTTCCATACTTCCCTCCTATTTTCTGTCTCTATCAATCATAAATGTTAAGTCTAAGTCCACATAGTATTCGCTTATTTTGTCTCCATTTATTTTTGCCTTTTGTTCTATAATTTTTACTCCTGTTAAATAATCCAACGTTTTAGATGCTTCGGCAATTGTTTTTACTATTGCATCCTTCCAAGATACTTTTGATGTACCTGTTATCATTAAGTGTTTTTCCATACAAAATAACCTCCATTTTTATTTGTTAAAAATATCTTTTCCTTTTTTAGATAAATTATGCAATAAAAAAAGCTAACAACCTTTTAAAGTTGTTAGCTACTATTTTTAATATTACGCTCCTATTTCGTTATATGTTAATTCAAAATTATAATTTCCATTTGAATCATCCATATAATTAAAATTTTCATAGTCTTCAAGATTGTCATAACCATCTAATGATGATTGCATCATATTAATATATGATAATATTACACTCATTATTCCACCGTCTATTCCATTTTGCACGTCTTCTAGTATTTTTTCCATTTTATTTTGATTTACTTTTTGTATTTCTTCTATTATTGCTGGCACTAGTGATTGGATTTCTTCTGTCTTTAATTTGTTGAATACTACTGCGTTGCTATCATTTAATTCTGTAACATTTACTGTTTTGAATGTTATTGAATTTTTTAGTTCTATTGCTAATTGTGTTTCTGAATTTTCTAATAATTCTATCTTATATGATTCATTTACATTACTTGATAACATGTTGTTTATGTCTAATGTTGCAATAATTGTACTGTCTCCTACATTTACGTTAGCAATATATTGGCATTCGTTGTCTGTAATTTGTTTTGTTAATTTAACATTTATTGTTTCTGTTTGTAATCCTGATTGATTATCTGAACCTACTATTGTTATATCATTTGATGGCATTGTTACTTCTGCTTTAATTGCTATTTCATCAGAATTTGTGATTGCTAAGTTGACTAATATTTTTTGGTCTCCTTCTTTTATCTCTACTGTTGCTGTGTTGTCTTCTCCAACTGATATTTGCATAGTAAACTCTGAAAAATCTGTGTCTTCAAGTTCATTAATACTGCTATCTATATCATCTTGATATTCTCTTATATTGTCTGATGTTTCTAGCATGTTTAACATCACTTGTTCACTTCTCATTTCTTTTAAAACAGTCATTAATATTGTTTTTACTTTGTCTCCGCTTAAAGAAAGAATGTATTTATTGTTTTCTCCCTTCTCTTTGCTGAAGTCTGCATCTGAAAGTTTTGCTTTAACTACTTCTAGATATTTTGTTCTTAACTCTTTTAGTTGCTCTGGTGTTAAAGTGTTTTTGTAGTTTTCTATATCTATTTTATTTGGTATTTTGTCTAAGTCTGTTATTCCAACTTTTTTTGCGAAGTCTTTTAGATTTGAATTTTCTATTGCTACATATTTGTCAACAACTTCTTTTGAGCCAAATGCGTATGTTTCATCGTTTTTTATAAGATTGAAAGAAAATTTTTGACTATTTGAGTAGTTTAGATCTATATTTTGTTCTGCCTTTTTGTTATCATGGTCGACTGCACCTTTTAGGGCTAATATTGTTTCATATTGTGGGTTGTCATTTCCTATATTTAATTTTACATTTAATTTTGTGTCATTTTCATAGTTTTGATTTTGTTTCTTTTGGTAATATGTCTTTGTGTTTCCACTTTCTAAAAATTGTCCTAATGCAGAAGTTGCTCTTCCTCCATATTTTGCAAACAATTCAGCATCTGTCTTTAACAAATCTGTACCAAAATATATATATGCTAAAGCCCCTCCTATTATTAGTAATATTACTAATGTTATGATTAATCCTTTTATCAATTTTTTATTTCCCATTTTACTTTCTCCTTATTACATTTAAAATTTCTTTTGCGTCTAATTCGCATTCGGTTTCTTTACCTGTTGCCATTTCTTTAACCTTGACTTTGCTTGTTTCTATTTCATTATCTCCTATAACAACAACATATGGAATTTCCAACTTGTCAGCGTATTTCATTTTTGCTTTTATTTTCTTGTTGTTTAGGTAAATTTCTGTATTTACTTTTAGTTTTCTTAACTCGGTTCCTAATTCTAATGGAACTGACATATTTTCTGTCATTGGAATTATTAGTATGTCTGATATAGATTTCTTGTCAGCCTTTATTATGTTCAATTCGTTTAGTTTGTAGAATAACCTTGTTAGTCCTATTGAAACACCTACTCCTGGAAGCTTTTTGTCTGTATAGTTTTCTGCTAAGTTTTCATATCTTCCTCCTGAGCAAACGCTTCCAAGTTCTCTGTAATCATTCAAAAATGTTTCATAAACTGTACCTGTGTAGTAATCAAGTCCTCTTGCTATTGTTAGGTCTATTGCAAAATTTTCTTCTGGCATTTTAAATAATCTTATATATTTAACTACTTCTTTTAATTCTTCTACACCTTTTAGATATTTTTCGTTAGATATATTTAAAGCTTCTAATTTTTGCAATATTTCGTCTGTTGAACCTTTTATTTGTATAAATTCTATTATCTTATCAGTAACTTCACTTGACACTCCTAGTTTTGAAATTTCTTCTTTTACCGCTTCTACTCCTATCTTGTCTAGCTTGTCCACGATTCTCATTATTTCAACTGAATTTTCTTCTTGTCCTAAACTTTCATATAATCCATTTAAAATTTTTCTGTTATTGATTTTTATTGTAAAATCATTGAACCCTAAATTGCTAAAAGTTGTTGCTATTACAACAGGAAGCTCTGCATCATTTATTATATCAAGTGTTTCGTCTCCAATAATGTCTATATCACATTGATAAAATTCTCTATATCTGCCTTTTTGTACTTTTTCTCCTCTGTATACTTTTCCTATTTGATATCTTCTAAATGGGAAGCTCAAATTTCCATAGTTTTTCGCTACATATTTTGCAAGTGGGACAGTTAAATCAAATCTAAGTGCTAAATTTGTGTCTCCTTTTTCAAATTTATAAATTTGTTTTGCTGTTTCTCCTCCTGTTTTTGCCAATAATACATCTGCAAGTTCTATTATTGGAGTATCTATTGGTAAAAATCCAAAAGTTCTGTATGATTCTTCTATTGCTTGTTTCATTTGGTCAAACAAAATCTGCTCATTTGGTAATAATTCCATAAATCCTGGTAATGTTCTTGGTTCTGTTTTTGCCATAATTTTTCCTCCTTTCTAATATTCTCTTGGTTTAAGTTCTAAATAAATTGGTTTTTCTTCTTTTATTAACGTAGATTTTCCATGTCCTGGATATACTATTGTTTCATCAGGTAATATCATCAATTTATTACAAATCGATTTAATTATACTCTCAAAAGAGCTTGTTGGCAAGTCTGTTCTTCCCCATGCTCCTCTAAATAGTGTATCTCCTGAAAAAAGTAGATTTTCTTCTTTACAATATAGACAACTACTTCCTTTTGTGTGTCCAGGTGTATGTATCACCTTGAACTCTAAATTGCCAATATGTATTAGGTCATCTTCATCCACTCTCGAATCCGCTTCCAACTCTATATCTCCCATATTTATGCATTCACTCAAATTTATGTTTTCATTTTTTAATCCTTCTGCATCATCTCTATATATAAGTATTTTTCCACCTTTTTTGTTTTTTATTTCTGTAATTGCTCCTATATGGTCTGCGTGACAGTGTGTTAAATAAATGTATTTTAATTTTGCCTCCAAAATATCCAACATCTCTATTATTTTATCCGCTTCTCCACCAGGATCAATTACAAGAGTTTCTTTTGTTTCTTCATCTGTTACAATATAACAATTAGTTGGTTCGCCTAAACTTGTTTCTACCTTTAGTCTTTTTAATATCATCTGTTTTACTTCCTTTTATTTATTTCTCTTTACATCATATACACTATCGATTTTTCTTAATGATTTTAGCACACTATTTAATTGAGCTATGTTATTTACTTCTATTGTAAGTTCTGTAATTACTATTCTTTCTTTTGAAACTTTTGAGTTTACGGCCATTAATGGTGCTTTTTCTGCTGTTACAGTTGAAATTATATCTGCTAATAAACCGTCTCTATCATTAGAAAACATTACAATGTCCACATTATAACTTGATGGCTCGTCTGTATACCAAGATACATCTATCATTCTGTTTTCTTCTTCAAATAAGTCTTTAACATTTTTGCAATCTTTTCTATGTACAGATACTCCTCTGCCTTTTGTTATATAACCTACTATTTCGTCTCCTGGTACCGGATTGCAACATTTTGAAAGTCTAACTAAACAGTTGTCAATTCCTTTTACTATTATACCACTTGATGAAGGTTTGTCTTCTTTTGTTTTCTTTAGTTCTTCTATTTTTTCTTCTATATTTTCTTCTTTATTAACTTTTCTATATTCCTCTAGTACTCTTGAAACAATTTTTCCTGCTGTTATTGTTCCAAATCCTACACTAGCATACATGTCGTCTAAAGAATTAAACTTATATCTGTTTACCGCTACGTCTACAAATTCTGGTTTAAATAGTTCTTGATAGCTCATTCCTATTCTCTTAACTTCTCTCTCTAGCGCATCTTTGCCTTTTGCAATATTAGCTTCTCTCTCATTTTTCTTAAACCATTGTTGTATACGAGTCTTAGCTGTACTACTTTTTATAAATTTTAGCCAATCTCTACTTGGTCCTTTTGATTTATCTGATGTAACTATTTCTACAATATCGCCATTTTTTAACTTAGTTACTATCGGCATCATTTTGCTATTGATTTTGCAACCTGTCATATGATTACCGATTTCAGCATGTATTGCATATGCAAAATCTATTGGTGTTGCCCCATTTGGGAGCACTAATATTTTTCCTTTCGGAGTAAATACATATACTTCGTCCTCAAATAATTCTGTTTTTAATGTATTTAAGAACTCCTGTGGATCTTGCATATCTTTTTGCCATTCTAGCGTTTCTCTAAGCCATGATAGTTTATCTTCCTCTACTGTTACATTTGCTTTTTTGCCACCTAAGAAACTTGCCTCTTTGTAAGCCCAATGCGCAGCGATACCATATTCTGCAATTCTATGCATATCCCAAGTTCTTATTTGAACCTCAAAAGGTGTTCCTTTTGGTCCAATTAATGTTGTATGCAATGATTGATACATATTTGGTTTTGGTACTGATATATAATCTTTAAACCTTCCGGGCATTGGATTGTATAATTCATGTACAACTCCTAGCGCAGCATAACAGTCTTTTACAGAGTTTACTATTATTCTTAATGCAAACAAATCATATATTTGGTCCAATGTTTTGTTATCCCTTTGCATTTTTCTGTATATACTGTATAAATGCTTTGCTCTTCCTGTTATTTCAGCAACTATTTTTTGCTTCTTTAGCTCCACTTTTATCTCTTGCATTATCTGGTCAATAAACTTAAGTCTTTCTTCTCTCTTTTTATCTATACCCTCTACTAATTCTCTATAATCTTCTGGATATAAATATTTAAAAGATAAATCTTCAAGCTCCCATTTTAGAGAATACATACCTAATCTATTTGCAAGTGGTGCATATAAATCCATTGTTTCTCTAGCATTTGCTATTTGTCTATCTCTTGTAAGATATTTTAATGTTCTCATATTATGAAGTCTATCTGCTAGCTTTATTAGTATTACTCTTATATCTTTACCCATTGCCAAGAACATTTTTCTGTAGTTCTCTACTTGTTGTTCTTGTTCACTTGTATAATTTAATTTGCTTAATTTGGTAACGCCATCAACCATTTCCGCAATTTCTGGCGAGAATTCTTTTGCAATATCTTCTAATGTTACATCTGTATCTTCTATAACATCATGCAAAAGCGCTGCACAAATTGTGCTATGGTCTAGTCCTAATGTTGACAAAATATATGCAACTTGTATTGGATGAATTATGTATGGCTCTCCCGACCTTCTTAATTGATCTTTATGCTTATCTTTTGCAAACTCATATGCTCTTTTTATTAATTTTAAATCTGCTCTTCTATTTGATTTTTTTACTGTTTCTAAAACTTCTTCTATTGTGTGATTTATATATTCAGACATATGTTTTCACCTCCTAATTTATACACTGTGTCTCATATCTTTTAAATTGATTTGCATTTTTTCTGTTCCGTTATAACTGTTTAGTTCTAATCCACCAATTATATCTATTTTATCTTCTATTGTATATTTATCAGCAACATTTCCCATGTTGAAGCCTATTGCATCTATATATTTATTATCATCTTTCAAAAATAATTTTAGATGTTTCCCTTCTGACAGAGCTCTAATAGACGATATTTTCAGACCACTTATTTGAAATAATGGTACTCTATTTCCTTCTCCAAAAGGTTCTAGTAAGCTTAGTTCTTCCACATCTTTAATTGATATATCTTGTAATTGTATCTTTTCATCAACTTGTATTTCTGGTACTATTTCTGAAACATTCTTGCTTTTTGCATATTCTTCTATATCATCTTTGAATTTTTGGAAGTTATTTTTTTGTATAGTTATTCCAATAGCCATACTATGACCACCAAATTGTTCTATATATCTATTACAGTTTTCTAAAGCTTCGTGCAAGTCAAAACCTGGAATGCTTCTTCCTGAACCTTTTGCTTTTTCATCTTCAAAACATAATAATATACTTGGTTTTGAATACATATCTGTTATTTTAGAAGATACTATTCCTATAACTCCGTGATGCCAATTTTCCTTTCCAAGTATTATACAAGGTGCATTTTGTTCTTCCGCATCTTCTAGCATTTTAATAGCTTCCTCTGAAATTCTTTTTTCTATCTCTTGTCTTTTTACGTTGCACTCATTTAGCTCATCTGTTAATTTTCTTGCTTGTTCTATATTATTCGTTAAAAACAAATCAAGTGCTTTTCTAGCTTGTCCCATTCGTCCACAAGCGTTCACTCTTGGCGCTATTCCAAAAGATATTGTATTAGAATCAATTTTTTTATATCCGATACTTGCTAGTAGACATCTTAATCCTACATTCTTTGTTTGTTTTACTAGTTTTATTCCTAGTTTTGCAATAGTTCTGTTTTCGTTTACTAAAGGAACTATATCTGATATTGTTCCAATACACACTATGTCCAAATATTTTAAATAAGCTTCTTCTGGAAGTCCCATCTTCATTGATAATGCTTGTATTAATTTAAATGCAACTCCAACTCCTGCAAGTTCACTAAATGGATATTTATTGTCTTTTCTTTTACAGTCAACTACTGCTATGGTGTTTGGAATTTCTGTTCCTGGTTCGTGATGATCTGTAACAACCACGTCCATATTTAGCTCTTTTGCAAATTCTACTTCTTTTCCCGCTGTAATTCCACAGTCTACTGTTATTATAAGATTTGTCTTATTTTCAGCAATACTTTTTATTGCATTTTGATTTAATCCATATCCTTCATTTATTCTATCCGGTATGTATATATCTGGCTTTACGCCTCTCTCTTCTAAAAATCTTGATAATACTGTACTACTAGTAATTCCATCAACATCATAATCTCCATATATAGTAATCTTTTCTTTATTATTGATAGCTTTTACTATTCTTTCTACTGCCTTTTCCATATCGGGCATCAAAAAAGGATCGTAAAAATCTTTTCTAGTGGGATTTAAAAATATCTCTATTTCTTTCTTATCTTTTAATCCTTTGTTTGCTATTATATTTGCCACTAATCGGCTTATATTAAATTCATTTGCTATTTTTTCAGCTATATCTGTTTGTGTATCATTTATTTTCCATTTCTTGTTCAAATTTTAACTACCTACTTTAAATAAAATTTGATAATATTCTATACCAAAACATACAAAAAAACAAGCATTTGGTTAAATTAATGCTTGTTTTATATAGATTTTATTCCTCTTCTTCTGAAGCTCTTGGTTTCATTAATGGATATAGTACTACATCTCTTATATTATCGCTATTTGTTAAGAATTGTAAGAACCTATCTATTCCAAGTCCCCAACCAGAAATTGGTGGCATACCATATTCCATAGCTCTAATATATTCTGTATCAATGCTCATAGCTTCTTCATCGCCCTCAGCTTTTAACTTGCTTTGCTCTAGCAATCTTTGTTCTTGCTCTTCTGCATCAACAAGTTCTGAGTAACCATTGATTATTTCTTGTCCATTAACTACTAATTGGAATCTATCTGTTATTTGTGGATTTTCATCATTGCTTCTTGCAAGTGGTGATAAATCTAATGGGTGTTTTGTTAAGTATGTTGGATTAATTATTTTTGGTCTACTTACTTTTTTGTATAGTGTATCGATTAGATTTCCTCTACCTAGGTTTTCTAAGTTATCTGCTTCTAGTTTAATTCCTTGTCTGTTAATCTCTGCTAAAAGTTCTTGTGCAGTAGGATATTTATCAATATCTATTCCACAATCTTTTAATATTAAATCTCTAAAAGATACTGCTGGCCATTCTCCACCAAAATCTACTTCTTGTCCACCTAATTGTAGTTTTAAATTTCCATCAAATAATTTATCTAATATATAGATAATCATTTCTCTTAAGAACTTCATATTGTCTCTATAGCACCAATATGCACTATATCCTTCTACCATCGTGAAGTCTTGTAAATGGTTTGCATCCATTCCTTCATTTCTGAAATCTCTTGCTATTTCGTATACATGTTCAAATCCACCAATTATTAATTTCTTTAATGTTAACTCTGGTGATATTCTTAAATATACATCCATATCTAGAGCATTGTGATGTGTTATAAATGGTCTTGCTGTTGCTCCTGATGCTGTGTTTTGAAGAACTGGTGTATCAACCTCTAAGAATCCGTGATTATCTAAAAACTCACGCATTAATCTTATTAATTTTGTTCTTAATATAAATCTCTTTTTAGAGTCATCATTCATTATTAAGTCTAAATGTCTTTCTCTATAAACAGCTTCTGTGTCTGTTATTCCATGGAATTTTTCTGGAAGTGGTCTGAAAGCTTTTCCTAAAAATGTATATTCATATACTTGTAAAGTTTTCTCTCCTGCTTCTGTTGTAAAAATATCACCTTTTACTCCTATAAAATCTCCTATATCTACAGTCTCATGAAGGAATTTATATGTTTCTTCTCCTAAGTCATCTCTTTTTATACATAATTGAAGATGTCCTTGTAAATCTTGTAAATCTAAGAAACTGATTTTGCCAAGTTTTCGTTTAGACATTATTCTCCCCGCAATCGAAACATTTTTTGTTCCGTCTGCTAAATTTCTTGCGTCTTTTATTGTGTGCGTTTTTTCATATCTTTCTGGTCTTACACTTATACCATGATCTTTTATTTTTTGCATTTTCTCCTTACGCACTTGCATTAATTCTTTTATGTCTGCCATGAAACATACCTCCTTTTATAAAAATTACTTTCTTATTATTACATAAAAAGCCTTGAATGTCAAGGCTTTTTGGTACTTTTATTCCTTTGTTATCCATTTTATTAAATCTAGATTTGCTGAGTCTAGTATCATATCATTTTTTGGCATTACTCTAAATGTATAACCATAATTTCCACCTGTCATTAATTCTATTGTCGCTTGATACTCATATTCTTTATTTTCATCATCTGAGTTTATTAATGTCATTGGTATTATAGAGATATTGTCAACTATTCCATCATCCATTATTTGTCCATAATAAACTTGTGCTTCAACACTATCTACCGAAATATTTGGAAGTGTAACTTTACATTTTACAGTTATTTTATTTCCTGCATCTATTGTCATATTATCAAGATTGCCTTTTTCTTGTTTTATAATTATATTTTTCCAATTTAATGTTACATTATTCTTCCATGTGTTAAATTCTCCAACAGCAGACAAGTCTGTGTAATATTTATTGTACAAATTACAAAGTGGTATGTATAGTTTAGAAACATAGTCTATCAACATTCTTGAAGTGCTGTATCTACCAGCATTTGACATTATAGAGTTTTTCATAATCTCTATCCATTTTTTTGATAGTCCGTTTGTATCTTTTGCATAATATGTTGGAATTATTTTATTTTCTAATGTTTGATAAATGCTTTCACTATCAGCATTGTCTTGTTCTTCATAAGAAGAGTACTCTGCATTTGTTCCAATTACCCATCCATTTTTTTGGTTATATCCTTCTGCCCACCATCCATCTGATATACTAAAGTTTATAACTCCATTTGCAGCAGCTTTTTGTCCACTTGTTCCAGAAGCTTCCATTGGTCTTCTTGGCGTATTTAGCCAAACATCAACACCGCTTACCAAGTGCTTAGAAAGTTCCATGTTGTAATTTTCTAGCAAGAATATCTTTCCTTTAAATTGAGGTTTCATTGATATATCATGTATGAATTTTATTAAATCTTTTCCGCCTCCATCAGAAGGATGTGCTTTTCCTGCAAATATTATCTGCATTGGTCTTTCTGCATTATTTAGAATTTGAGTTATTCTTTCTAAATCTTTAAATATCAATGTTGCTCTTTTGTAAGTTGCAAATCTTCTTGCAAATCCTATTGTTAATGCATTCGGATTAAGTTGAGAAGTTATTTTGTTTATTTCGTCATAGCGATATCCTTCTCTTTTCATTCTTGTTGTTATATTGTCTTTTACTAATTTTAAAAGTTTTACTTTTCTATCATAATGAGCATTCCACAATTCTTTATCAGGAATATCTGCTACTTTTTGCCATGTATTATCATTTTGAATATCATCTTGCCAATATGGTTTTAGATATTTATTGTATAATTTTTTAATATTTGGCGCCAACCATGTACATGTATGAACTCCATTTGTAACATATGTTATAGGTGATTCATTTGCTGCAATATTAGGCCAAACTTCTCCAAATAGTTCTCTTGAAACAGCTCCATGTAGCTTACTAACTCCGTTCTTTTTACCAGCATATTTAAGGGCTAATATTCCCATATTAAACCCAGATGTTGCTAAATCTGCGTTTGGTTTCATTCCTAATCTAAAGAAATCTTCTTTTGATATTGAATATCTCTTCCAATAATCTTTAAAATACTCTTCAACCAAATTAAGTGGGAATATATCATTTCCAGCCGGAACTGGTGTATGTGTTGTAAACACTGTCTTTGAAGACACTATCTCTCCTGCCACATCAAATGATACTTCTTTTTCTTTGATTATATTTTTCATTAGTTCTAATATTAAGAAAGCTGAATGTCCTTCATTCATGTGGTATACAGTAGGATTTAAGCCTAACACTCTAAGTAAGCTTGTTCCTGCCATTCCTAAAACTATTTCTTGTTGAATTCTTGTTTCTTGGTTACCTCCATATAGATTTGCTGTAACACTTCTATATTCTGGTATATTTGCATCTATGTCTGAATCCATTAAATATAATTTAACTCTTCCAACATTTATTTGCCATACTTTTAAATATAATTTTTTCTTAGGTAATTTTACCGACACCAACAAATCTTTTCCTTCTACATCTTTTACAGGATATACAGGTAAAGAATCCCAGTCGTTGTCTATATATTCTTCAACTTGTTGTCCATTTCCATTAATTCTCTGATGCATGAACCCTTGTTTATATAAAAGTCCTATTGCTACAAGTGGAATACCTAAATCACTTGCTGATTTTAAATGATCTCCTGACAACATTCCCAAACCGCCTGAATATATTGGAAGTATTTGGTCTAGCCCATATTCAGCCGAGAAATATGCTATCAAATCATTTTTATTCTCTGGGTAGTTTTTCTTAAACCAAGTATTTTTACTACTCATATAATCTTCAAAATTATTAACAAATTTATCATACTCTTTTAGAAATTCTGGGTCTTCTGCCATTGCTTCTAGTTTTTCTTGCGATACTAGTTTCAAAAATTTAACTGGATTTTTATTAACACTTTCCCATAGATCTATATCCATTTTCTTAAACAATTTTAAGAAATCTGTATTCCAAGCCCACCATAAATTTCCTGCTATTTCTGGTAACTTATTTATTCTCTCTGGTAATTGTGGTGTTACCGTTATTTTATTAAAAATGTACATTGACAATTCCTCCTTCGTAACTTTGCAATCTTTTCTTTCTGTTTAACATTTTCCATTATATTATCTATTAATAGAAAAAAATTTGCAAGTGTTTTTTGCAAATTTCTGAATATTTCTTTAACAAATTTCTTCCTTTTTCGCCATATTTTGTGTTATAATATTTATATAATAATTTTAGGGGGAATTTATGAAGTTTATTAGAAGATTATTGTTATTTATTCTTGTTATTATTATAATTGTCGGAAGCGTGCTTTATTTAAATGGTAACAAACTATATAAAGAAAAACTTTCAGAAATAAGTCTTGAAAATAAAGTGTCTTTTGTAAGAGAAAATTCAAATTTTATTAAGTTAAATAGCCTTCCAACTTACTATAAAGATGCTGTTGTGTCAGTTGAAGATAGAAGATTCTATTCTCACGGAACTATTGACTTTATCGCTTTAGCAAGAGCAACTTTTAGCAACATTAAGCAAAAAGATTTTAAAGAGGGTGGAAGTACCATTACTCAGCAAACAGCAAAAAATCTGTATTTAATAAAAGAAAAAGACGTTTCTAACAGAAAGGTTGCAGAATTTTTAATTGGTAGAGATTTAGAAAAAAAATACAATAAAGATGAAATCTTAGAGTTATATGTTAACACCATCTATTTTGGAGATGGATATTACGGAATTCAAGAAGCATCAAAAGGATATTTTAATAAAGATGCAAAGGATTTGACTTTATATGAAGCCACAATGCTTGCTGGTGTTCCAAATGCTCCTAGCCTTTACGCTCCAACAATCAACTTTCATTTAACTCAGAGTAGACAAAAAAAGGTTGTTTCTTCTATGGTAGAGACTGGAACATTATCTCAAGAAGAAGCTGATAAATTATATACCCAGATTGATTCATCAACTTATTCAAAATAATGTTCGACCCCTCTCAGCATTGCTGAGAGGGGTCATTTGTTTGGAGTAGCTTAGCAGTTGGCCGCCCAAACGGTAATATGGTGCTTACCGTTCTCAACCTGCACATCATAGCCCTTTTCCGTCAGGGTAGCCGCTACAAACTGCGCACAGTTGAAATCGTCAAGAGAGTTTCCGATAGAAATACCATTCCGCGGGGATACCCGCAGCTGCTTCTCGAAAGCCTTAACCAACTTGTTTGCACGCTGCAAAACGTCCTTCTTGATAACAACTTCCTCTGCCTTGAACAACATTTCGTTTGTTCCTCCTTATTATTTTTTGTCCCATTTCTTGGGATTACTATTATTATACCACAATAGTAACATAAAGTCAATTTTCCCAAGGGCCAAATCGCCCAATACCGTAGTGTTTATAGGTATTGGGCGTACTTTTATTTATATATTATATTTTTCTTTTTTGCTATATGTTGTATGTAAATATTTATGAGCAACTTTACTTCCTGGTTTTTCTAAGAATTCCTTATACAATTTTATAATAGTAGGATTTTGATGTGATTTTCTTATCGTGCTAGCTTCATCTATTGAATATAGACTGTCTGCTCTTAGCTTTCTTACATCTACTGTACTTCTAATCTTTGAGCTTTTTATAGGTTGCCCTCCACCCATTACACATCCGCCTGGGCAGGCCATTATCTCTATAAAATGATATTCTGCTTTTCCACCTTTTATTTCTTCCATAATCTGTCTTGCAGCTTTTAAACCAGATGCAACTGCAATATTTACATCTTTTCCGGCAATTGTTAATGTAGCTTTCTTTATTCCTTCCTTTCCTCTGACTTCCTCATATTCCACCTTTTCAAGATTTTTTCCTTCTAGTATATCAGATGCTGTCCTTAGAGCTGCTTCCATAACTCCTCCAGTTGTTCCAAATATAGCTCCTGCTCCTGTTGCTTCTCCCATTGGATCATCAAACTCAGAATCTTCAAGCTTATTAAATTCTATGTTTCCTTGCTTAATCATTCTTGAAAGTTCTCTTGTTGTAATAACTGCATCTACATCTCTTAGTCCGTCTACTTCCATTTCTTCTCTTGTGCACTCATACTTCTTAGCAATACAAGGCATTACAGATACTACATATATCTTTGATGGGTCAACATTAAATTTTTGAGCATAATATGATTTTATAATTGCTCCAAACATTTGATGTGGAGATTTGCAACTTGATAAATGATCTAGTAATTCTGGATAGTTCTTTTCTGCAAATCTTACCCAGCCGGGACTACAAGAAGTTATCATTGGTAGCACTGCTTTTCCATTTAGTCTATCTATAAATTCATTTGCTTCTTCCATTATCGTAAGATCTGCTCCTGTATTTGTATCAAACACTTTATCAAATCCTAATCTTCTAAGAGCAGTTATCATCTTGCCTTGTACATTTGTGCCTATTGGCATTCCAAACTCTTCTCCAAGTGCAACTCTTACAGCTGGTGCTGTTTGAACTACTGTATATACATCTGGATCTTTTAATTTTATCCATACTTTCTTTGTATCATCTTTTTCATGAAGTGCACCTGTTGGACAAGCTTCTATACATTGTCCACAAAAAGTGCAATCCACATCTGCCAAACTATGATCGCCCGCTGTTGATACACAAGCTTCGAATCCTCTATTTATACAATCTATTGCTCCTACATTTTGGATATTTTTGCAAACTCCTACACATCTTCTACACAATACACACTTATTAAAATCTCTCACTATTGCAGGAGACTTATCATCTATTTTGTGTTTTGTTCTTTCTCCTTCATATTCTACATCTAGTACATTAAACTTTATAGCTAATGCTTGTAGCTCACAATTTCCATTTCTTATACATGTCAAGCAGTCTTTGGCGTGATTAGATATTATTAGGTCAAGTACCATTTTTCTTGCCTCTAATACATCTGGTGTATGAGTATGAACTACCATTCCTTCTTCTACTTTTTGAATACAAGATGTCGCAAATCCTTTTCTACCTTCCACTTCTACTATACACATTCTGCAATCGCCAATTTCGTTAACTTTTTTTAGATAGCAAAGAGTTGGTATGTCTATGTTAGCTTGTCTTGCAGCTTCTAGTATGGTAGTACCTTCTGGAACACTTATTTCTTTATTATCAATTTTTAAATTAATCATTCTCTTTTTTCTCCTTCTTTAGCATTGAAAATTTGACATATCAACTTGTGTTGTTTGTCCTGCTCCTATTGCTTTGAACGGACATTTTTGCATACAACTTCTACACTTTATACACTTGCTCTGGTCAATTGTGTGTACTTTCCCCGGTTCGCCAGATATTGCTCCAACTGGACACACTTTTTTACAAATATCACAACCTCTACACTTTTCTGAATCTATTACAATTTTAGCTAATGCTTTACATTCCATTGCTTCACATTCGTAGGTTATTACGTGTCTTCTGTATTCTTCTTTAAAATATTTCATTGTACTTAAAACGGGATTTGGAGCTGTTTGACCAAGACCACATATTGCAGATTTTTTAATATTGAATGCTAATCTTTCTAGCTTATATAAATCTTCCTCTGTTCCGTTTCCTTCACAAATTCTTTCAAGTATTTCTAACATTCTCTTTGTTCCAATTCTACAAGGTGTACACTTTCCACAACTTTCGCTTACTGTAAAGTCTAAATAAAATCTTGCTATATTAACCATACACTTAGTATCATCCATTACAATAAGTCCACCAGAACCCATCATAGAACCAATTTGAGCTAAACTTTCATAATCAATTTTTGTATCTAAATGCTCTTTGGGAATACATCCTCCTGAAGGGCCTCCTGTTTGGGCAGCTTTGAACTCTCTACCATTTGGTATTCCTCCACCTATATCATATATAATCTCTCTCAATGTTGTTCCCATTGGAACCTCTACAAGACCTACATTGTTTACATTTCCACCAAGTGCAAACACCTTTGTACCTTTTGAAGTTTCTGTTCCTATTTTAGAATACCAATCTGCTCCATTTATAATTATCTTTGTTACATTTGCATATGTTTCAACATTATTTATTAATGTTGGCTTCCCCCATAATCCATAATGTGCTGGATATGGTGGTTTTACTCTTGGTTGACCACGTTTTCCTTCTATTGATTCAATTAACGCCGTTTCTTCTCCACAAACAAAAGCTCCCGCTCCTAGTCTTATTTCAACATCAAAGTTGAAATCTGTTCCAAATATTTTCTTTCCTAATATTCCATATTTTCTTTCTTGATCTATTGCAATTTGAAGTCTTTTTACTGCAATTGGATATTCTGCTCTTACATATATGTAACCCTTATCTGCTCCAATAGCATATCCTGCTATCGCCATAGCCTCTATTACAGAGTTTGGATCACCCTCTAGTATGCTTCTGTCCATAAAAGCTCCAGGATCCCCTTCATCAGCATTGCATATTACATATTTCTGACCATCAGGCTCTGCTTTTACAAAACTCCATTTCTTTCCTGTTGGGAAGCCAGCTCCCCCTCTACCTCTTAAGCCAGATTTACTAATTTCTTCTATTACTTCATCTCTTGTCATTGTTGTTAAAACTTTTTCCAAAGCTTTAAATCCATCAAAAGCTATATATTCATCAATGTTTTCTGGATCTATAACTCCACAATTTTTAAGAGCTATACGCATCTGCTTTTTGTAAAAAGGAAGTTCATCTAATTTTTTTACTACAGTTCCATCAATATCTTTGCAAAGTAATCTTTCAACAATTTTGCCTTCCATTATATGAGTTTTTATAATCTCTTTACAATCTTCTGGTTTTACCATTGAATAAAAAGTATCTTCTGGTCTAATTATTACAATTGGACCTTTTGAACACAAACCAAAACATCCTGTTTGTATTACTCTTACATTTTCTAGCTTTTCTTTCTTTACTATTTTTCTAAAGTTTTCTATTATTTGAGTTGATTTAGAAGATGTGCACCCTGTTCCATGACATACTAATATATGTTTTTCTTTGCACTTTGCATTTACATTAACTCTTAAATCTAGTTCTTCTCTTTTTTCTTTGCGTATTTTTTCTATATCTTCAATAGTTTTTTTCACAATTTCCTCCTTTATGGCCTACTAGCCTTTGGTTAAAATTTATTCTTTAGACATATACATATCCAAAACTTCGTCCATTTTCTTAACAGTAGCTTTTCCATATACTTCATCATTAACTGTAAATACAGGTGCTAAACCACAAGCTCCAACACATCTTGTTGTATCTAATGAAAACTTTCCGTCAGATGTTGTTTGACCTTCTTCTACTCCTAATTTCGACTTTGCTCTTTCTAATATTTCTTTGGAACCTTTTACGAAACAAGCAGTACCAAGACATACCGAAACATTGTATTTTCCTTTTGGTACTAATGTAAATCTTGAATAAAATGTTATAACTCCGTACACTTCCGCTAACGCCATATTTAAATAATTGGCTATTTCAATTTGTGCAATTTTAGGAATGTATCCATATTTTACTTGTACTTCGTTTAGTATTGGAATTAAATTGTCCTTATGTCCTTTGTACTTTTTTAAGATTTCTCCGATTTCTGTCTTTAGCTTTTCATCAACACAATTTGTGCATTTGTTCTCCTCCATACTTTCCTCCCTTATACATTTGTATTTTGTGTTTATATCTTCTTTTAAGTTTATTATCTTTTTTGATGCAATATAACTGCAAATTGATTATACCAAAATCGACATTTTTATACAATGTTTTTAAGAAGTTTTTTATTTTATCCAAAGTAAAAAGTAATACAACACTTGTCGTATTACTTTTTAGTATTTTTATATTATTTTACTCTACCCATCTTCCCATATTTATTTCTTCAGCATATACTTTATTATCTTTTATGATTATTATCAGTTGGTTAGTGTTCGCGATAGGGCTATCAGCTTTTCCTAATTTATTTAGGTAATCTTTAATTTTATTACTATGCAAAGAATCATATGTTTCAGAATGTTGTATTGTCTTCGTTATATCTATTATTTCATTATTATATCTTATATATGCTTTTTCGAACGTTGTTGCTATATTAGTATCTGTGCTTTGCAATAATATAGGTGAATATTCATTTTCCTTTACTATTTTATACATACTATCTGCAGTAGTTCCAATGTTGTTTACTTCCACTTTTTTAGTATATATTTTTCTTGTTACCAAATCCTGTATTTTAAATGTATATGTTCCATTTTCTGTGACTATATATTCATCAGATATTTCGTTAACTGGATTTGTTACAGTGTATCCTTCTATCATATTAGCATCTTCATTATAGTAGAATCCAAATAGTGCTCCCCTCAGATTGTTGTCTAGTCCCCCTTTGTTTAACATTGTCGTCCAGAAAGCATCTTCGGTCGCCTCTGAAAGCATTTGTAGTTTTTTTGCCCAATCTAATGCTTCTTGAAATGTCTTGCAATTAGCCTCTGGCTCTTGTAGATTTATATCCTGTATATAAGCAACTCTAATTATTTCTTTCTTTTGTTCTTCATTTAGTGAATTTATAAAATTATTAAGTTCTTCTTCGTTTGTGATTGTTGTCATTCCTTCCACAGAATCTACTGTTAATATAACTGCTCTTGATTTTTCTGTGGCTGGTGTTTTGCTGATGTTTATTGTTACA
>HF994468.1:3648-10152 GCA_000434195.1 Clostridium sp. CAG:780 | reverse complement strand
GGATGAAATAGATAGAGAGCAAGAATTAATCACAATAAAGAAAAAAGACGGAACTATAGTAAAAGAAATAAGCTATGGCAATGTAACAATAAACATTACCAAAACACCAGCTACAGAAAAATCAGGAGCAGTTGTACTGACAGTAGATTCCGTAGATGGACTTACAAAAATAGATGTTAGCCAAGGAGATGAAGAACTTAATAATTTTGTAAATTCACTAAGTGAAGAACAGAAGAAAGAAATAATTAGAAATGGGTATATAAAGTTTGTGAATAAACAAGATCCATCAGCAAATTGTACAACGTTTCAAGACGTATTAGATTGGGCAAAAGAACAAGGAGCAATTTCAGAGGCGACCGAAGATGCTTTTTGGACAGTACTATTAAGCGAACAAGGATTAGACGAAAATCTGATAGGAACACTTAAATTAGTATGTTTTAACGAATCTACTAAAATGATAGAAGTCTACACTGTAACAAATCTGGCTAATGAGACTTCTAACGAATATATAGCCACAGAAAATGGCACATATACATTTAAAATACAAGATATAGTAACAAGAAAAACATATACTAAAAAAGTAGCAGTAACAAATGTGGATACGAGTTTACCAGCATATAATGTAAGTAGTGAAGCAGGAAACTACGGAGAAACTATAATATCTTTAAAAGGTATAATTGATACAAAAACTACTTCTTTTGAAAATGCATATATAATATTTAAAGGAGAAAAAATCGATATAAGTAGTATCATTGATATAGAAAAGAAAATGGTGGATACAGGTGAGATTGGAAGTTATTTATACAATCAAGGAAAGTGCAGTGAAGAAGATGAATTTTGGGGTACGACGCAAACAATAATATTAGTTAAGGATGGAAAAGAATATACAGGAGAAGCTGTCATGAAAGCAGATCGTCCAGGATAGGAAGAATTATCTGATAAAACATTAATAAAACAAACAAAAAAGTTGACATAAAATGAAAAATGTATAAAAAATTTGCATTTGAGTAAAATATATGGTATAATAGATTTTGTCGTGTGAAAAAGGAGAGTGAAATTATTTTATACCATAAACTAAAATGCGACACGAAAGAAATCATAAAATTGCTTGAGATTGTGACAATAGCACTATTTATAATACTAACAATAATCTTTATAAAATACAATCCAGTATATGAAGTAAAAATAGACGGCGAAACAATAGGCTATATAAAAAGCAAGCAAGCAATGGAAGAAACGATAAACAATGAGATATTAGCACTAGACAATCCTTGTGCAGTATTCTCAACACTAGATAAACAACCAACTTACGAATTAAAGCTTGCAGAAATAAAGCAAACAGACGAGGAAAAAGTAAAACAAATATTAGAAGAAAATAAAACAACAATGTATAAGCAATATGCAATAACAATAGACAACGAAATAAAAACACATGTAGATACATTTGAGCAAGCAGAAGAAATCGTAAATGAAATGAAAGAAAATTATTCAGAAGATATTGCGCAAATATCAATTATTGAAAATTATACCAAAAACTTAGACGAAATAGGAACAGAACTTACGGTTGCAAAAGCTAGCGTAGATTCGAACATGAAAGAAATAAAAGACGAGAAAGCAAGAATTGCTAGTGCAACATTTAACGGTGTATATTTTCAAATAAAACCAGTAATGGGAAATATTACATCCAGATATGGAGCAGTAGAAAGCATAAGAGACCATGCACATGGAGGATTAGACATAGCAGCCCCATACGGAACAGATATTAAAGCATCAGCAAATGGAACAATATCATATTCTGGATGGATGAGAGGATATGGTAATTTAATTATAATAGACCATGAAAATGGAGTTCAATCATATTATGGACATTGTAGCAAATTGTATGCAACAGTCGGAACAGTGGTCGAAGCAGGAGATGTAATAGCAGCAGTTGGCTCGACAGGAAACTCAACAGGAAACCACTTACACTTTGAGATAAGACTAAATGGGTCAAGTATAAACCCACAAAAATATATATACAAATAAAACATTCTAAAATGAAGTAAACTATTAAACAAAAAGTTTAAAATTGTACTTCAAGATGGAATGTTTTTATCTTATTAAATTCAAAAAAATTTCACAATTCTTTCACAATAATATTGTATTATAACACTATAATAAGTTAAAATAAATTAAACTTACTATTCTAGGAGGAAATCACATGGAAGAAAATAACGTAAAAGAACCAGACTCAGTATTAAATAAGGATGGAAAAGAATTTAAGGCAGTAAAGCCAAATAACGAAAGAAATACAAAGCAAATAAACTTTGGTAAGCAAATTTTAACACCATTTGTTAGTGGAGTATTAGGAGCAGGACTTGTTTTAGGAATATGTTTAGGAGTTCCAGAAATAAGAAGTGGACTATTAAATAGCACGAACACGACAGTATCAACAAGTTCAACAAATCAAAAAGCAACGCAACTAAATACAACACAATTATCGCTAGAAGGTTATTCAGAAATAGGAACATCAGTTGCACAAAAAGTATTACCATCAATAGTAGGAATAAAAGTCGAATATCCAGTAAACTCAATATTTATGCAACAACAAAATACAGCGACAGCAGAAGGTTCTGGAATTATAATAAGTGAAGATGGATATATATTAACAAATAATCATGTTATAAATTCAAGTTCAACTTCATCATATTATTCTTTAGGAGAAGCAACAAAAGTTAGTGTATACTTGTATAACGACGAAACAGAATATGAAGCAACCATCGTTGGAACAGATGAAGAAACAGATTTAGCAGTTATAAAAATAGAGAAAACTGGATTACAAGCAGCAGAACTTGGCGACTCTGACAGCGTAACGGTTGGAGAATTTGCTATGGCAGTTGGAAACCCACTAGGAATGCAAAGTTCTGTAACAGCAGGAATGATAGGAGCTGTTAATAGAGAAATAACAGGTTCAGACGGAAAAAAATATAAACTAATACAAACAGATGCTGCAATAAACTCGGGAAACAGTGGTGGCGCATTAGTAAATAGTAAGGGCCAAGTAATAGGAATAAATACATTAAAAATTGCATCAACAGGAGTTGAAGGAATGGGATTTGCAATTCCAATAAACTCAGCAAAACCAATATATGAGCAGTTAATAACTTATAATAAAGTAAAAAGGCCATATATAGGAATAAGTGGAAGAGATTTAAGCAAAGAATTAGCAGAAAAGAACAATTTACCAGAAGGTGTATATGTTGTTGGTGTTGAAGAATTTTCAGCTGCTGAAAAAGCAGGAATTCAACCGGGAGACGTAATAATCAGGGTAAATGGCGAAGAAGTAAAAACTATGAACAAATTAAATGAAATAAAAAATGAACATCAAATAGGAGAGACAATAACAGTGACGATAAGCAGAAATGGCAAAGAAAAAGATGTAAAAATAACACTTCAAGAAAAATAAAATACAAATTCGTTACATTAAGTTCACAAAAAGGACAAAAAACATTGGTAAGATAAGACCATAGTTAGCAAGACTCCAAAAGCTAACTAAAAATAAAAAACATCCCCTTTTATTTTCGAACGACTACCAGAGAGGTGGTCGTTTTTATTTTGACAATTATAATATAATGTGCTAAAATAATTCAGGTAAAAGAATATAATTATGTTCTTTTTAAAACAACCTATTAGAGGTGTAAATATGATTAATTTTACAAAAATGGAAGGAATCGGAAACGACGGAATATATGTAGATTGTACAAAACAAAAAATTCAAAATCCGGGGGAGCTCGCATATTTGATATGTGATAGATACTTTGGAATTGGAGCAAATGGCTTGATATTAATATTCAATAGCAAAATAGCAGATTTCAGAATAGAAATATACAATTCTGATGGTAGCCAAGCAGAAATGTGCGGAAATGGAATTAGATGTGTTGGAAAATTTG
The DNA here is from genome assembly GCA_000434195.1 of Clostridium sp. CAG:780. Classification (GTDB taxonomy): domain Bacteria; phylum Bacillota; class Clostridia; order TANB77; family CAG-508; genus CAG-245. Next base: position 6,223 of record HF994468.1, on the reverse strand, counting down.
TGTATGAAAAAGGATTAACGAACAAAACAGAGCTAGAAATTGAAACATTGGCAGGAATAAAAAAATTAAAGCTTAATGTTGAAAACGGAGTAGTTAAAACTGTGAGAGCAGATATGGGAGAACCTATATTTGAAGCTGAAAAAATACCAGTAATATGCGATCAAAAAGGCGACTTAAAGAAAATAAAACTACAAGCATATGACAAACAATTTGAAGTCACATGTGTGTCTGTGGGAAACCCACATGGAGTAATTTTTGTGAAAGATGTAGATGCAATAGACGTCAGAAAATATGGACAAAAAATGGAGAACGACAAAGCATTTCCACAAAAAGCAAACATAGAATTTATCGAAAAACTAGACGATCACAATATCAGAATGAGAGTCTGGGAGCGTGGAGCAGGAGAAACAATGGCTTGTGGAACAGGAGCTTGCGCATCAACAGTAGCATCTGTATTAAACAAAATAACATCAAATCAAGTAACAGTTCATTTACGTGGAGGCAGTCTATTAATCGAATGGAACAGAGAGGACAACCATATATATATGACAGGACCTGCTGAGATAACGTTTGAAGGAACTTTTGACGAAGAAAAATATAGAGCGCAAACAAAATAACAGATATCTACATAAAAAATGCAAATAGTTTCGCAAAAATATAAATAATTATTGAAAAACAAACAAAAAATATGGTATAGTAAACAAAAAACGAAAGGGGAAAAAATGGAAGCAAAAGAAGTAAAAAGAAGTTATTTAACAGGAATATTAGGAGCAATATTAGGTGGAGTAATCGCAGCAATTCCATGGGTTTTAACATATGTATATGGAAACATGATGTTATCACTTTTAGCATTAATAATAGGTGCAGGAGAATTTTATGGATATAAGCTATGCAAAGGAAAAATGACAACAAAATTACCAATAATAATTATGGTAATAGCAATAATTATAGTTACAGTTGTTACATTATTAGTAATACCATTTATGTTGCTACAAAAAAATGGAATGGAAGCAAATATTGAGGGCGTAAAAGCTTTATATTCATATAGTGAATTTACAAGTGCATTAATGAGAGATTATGCAATATCTGTAGTATTCACAATACTAGGAGCTGGAGCTGTAACGGGAACAATAAAAAAACAACTATTAAATAATAGTGAAGATATAAAATTAGATTTTTCAAACAAAGAAGAACAACAAAAATTAAAAGAAGATTCCATAACAGCTATAAAACCAATATTCGAAAAATATAATGCAATGAACAAGGAAAACACAATGACAAAAGAAGAAGTGCTAGCAGAAATAGAAGGTCAAAGTGGAAGAATATATTTCAGCTTCTTAAAAAATTCAAACATAATAAAAAAATCAAAAGGAAAGTACTTCTACTGTGAAGAAAATGAGGAAAAAGTACAAAAAAATAAAACAAATATATTTGTATGGATATTTGTAGTACTTCTTCTAATAACAGCAAGTTCTATAATGATAAACAATGAAGATACAGCATCAAACATAGTTGAAAATGCAGATGTAAGCTATGCTTTACCAGTAGGTTGGGAACTTTACCAAAACTATAACGAAAATGAAGGCTGGGTATATTACAAAAATATAAGCAATTCTACAAAGACAGAAAATGAAACAGCAGAAAATACAATAGACTACTCTGTATATCCAGCAACATTAAATGTTGTATATGCAAAGGCAGAAGAGGGACAAGAAGGTAGTTTAGAAGAACTAAAAACAGGATTAGATAGTTATATTAGAGAGGAATTAGGTATAACCGAATTTAACATAGAGCAAGCAAAAACAAATAAGGACTATGATGTTCTAAAAGTTAAAATTATAGACACATCAGAAGTAGAATCAATAATCTACCTAAATTATATATATAATGCAGGAAACGTTACAGCAATAACAGCAGTAACATACAATTTAAATGATGAAGAAGTATTAGACCAAGATATATCAACAGTTGTAAATACTTTTTCATGGAAATAACAAAAAATACTTGAAAGTGACAAAAAAATTTGTTAAAATAAAACTTAGTTAATAAAGATAGGCTAAAAAAAAACCCCTTTTGGGGAAATTTAGCCTATTTTTTGTTTTTATAAGGAGGAACAATAAATGAACACAAAGTACATATTCGTAACTGGAGGAGTAGTATCAGGACTAGGAAAAGGAATAACAGCAGCATCATTAGGAAGATTATTAAAAAATAGGGGATATAAAGTAGCAAATCAAAAATTTGATCCTTATATAAATGTAGATCCGGGAACAATGAGCCCATACGAACACGGAGAAGTTTTCGTAACAGATGACGGGGCAGAAACAGACTTAGACTTAGGACATTATGAAAGATTTACAGATGTCAACTTAAATAAAAACTGTAGTATATCAACAGGAAAAATATATCAAGAAGTACTAGAAAAAGAGAGAAGAGGAGATTATCTAGGAAAAACAGTACAAGTAATTCCTCATATAACAAATGCAATAAAAGACAAAGTATACTCATTAGCAAAAACAGGAGCTGACGTTGTAATAACAGAGATAGGTGGAACAGTAGGAGATATAGAGAGCCT
>HF994468.1:3368-3615 GCA_000434195.1 Clostridium sp. CAG:780 | reverse complement strand
TAGAAGCAATCAGACAAGTTGGAATAGAAAACAATCCGGAAGATGTAATATACATACATGTAACATTACTTCCTTATATATCAGGTTCAAATGAACTGAAATCAAAACCAACTCAACACTCTGTAAAAGAACTACAATCAATAGGAATAAAACCAGATATATTAGTGTGTAGAACAGAGATGCCAATAACAGAAAATATAAGAGAGAAAATTGCGTTATTTTGCAATGTGCGTCCAGAAAATGTAAT
>HF994468.1:3107-3302 GCA_000434195.1 Clostridium sp. CAG:780 | reverse complement strand
ATGCTTGAAAAAGAAGGATTGGCAATAGATGTTTGCAAACATCTAAAATTAAAAAATGCAGAACCAAAGAATGAAGAGTGGGAAAAAATGATAAACCACTTCAGAAAAATAGATGAAAAATATGAAAACACTGATAAAAAGAAAGTAAACATTGCAATAGTTGGAAAATATGTAAAACTAGAAGATTCGTACTTA
>HF994468.1:2809-3074 GCA_000434195.1 Clostridium sp. CAG:780 | reverse complement strand
GGTTGTAGAGAGCATAAAACACGCAGCATACGAAAATGGAGTAAAAGCAAATATTAAATTTATTGATTGCGAAACAGTTACAAACAGAAACGCAAGAGAAAAACTTCAAGGAATAGATGGAATAATAGTTCCAGGAGGATTTGGAGGAAGAGGAATAGAAGGAAAAATACAAACAGTAAAATATGCAAGAGAAAACAACATACCTTTCTTAGGAATCTGTTTAGGAATGCAAATGGCAGTTGTAGAATTTGCAAGAGATATACTT
>HF994468.1:2552-2787 GCA_000434195.1 Clostridium sp. CAG:780 | reverse complement strand
GCAAGAGATATACTTAATATAAAAGATGCAAACTCACTAGAATTTGATGAAAAAACAAAAAATCCAGTAATACATATAATGGAATCTCAAAAAAACATAACAAAAAAAGGTGGAACAATGCGACTTGGAGCATATCCTTGCATATTAAAGAAATCTAGTTTGGCAAGTAAATTATATAAAACAGAAGAAATATCAGAAAGACATAGACACAGATATGAGTTTAATAATGAATATA
>HF994468.1:2272-2532 GCA_000434195.1 Clostridium sp. CAG:780 | reverse complement strand
TTAATAATGAATATAGAAAAGAAATGGAAGACAATGGAATGACTATTTCAGGAACATCACCAGATGGAGAATTAGTAGAAATAATAGAAATAAAAAATCATCCATACTTTATAGCCTCTCAATTCCATCCAGAATTAAAATCAAGACCAGATAAACCACATCCATTATTTGTTGGATTACTAAAAGCAGCAAAGAAAAAAATAGAAGAATAAAAGGAAAAGCTTCAGGAAGAAAAAACTTCCGGAAGCTTTTTGTTGAAC
>HF994468.1:0-2242 GCA_000434195.1 Clostridium sp. CAG:780 | reverse complement strand
TGAACAAACAAGGAATAAAAAAGTGCCAAATACATAAAATTAAATGTGAAAATTGTGTGAAATTATAAAAATGATATTGACATTTAATGTCAAAAGGTATAAATTATTAGCAGTCACAAATAAAGAGTGCTAAAAAAGTGCTCGATAATTTCAAGGAGGTAATAAAAATGTTAAAACCATTAGCAGACAGAGTTGTCTTAAAAATGACAAAAGCAGAAGAAACCACCAAAAGTGGAATTATCTTAACAGAAGGGAGCAAAGAAAAACCACAAATAGCAGAAGTAATCGCAGTAGGCCCTGGTGGAAATATAGATGGAAAAGAAATAAAAATGTATGTAAAAGTAGGAGATAAAGTTGTAGTAAGCAAATATGCTGGTACAGAAATAAAATACGAAGGAGAAGACTTTATAATAGTAAAACAAGGAGATATTTTAGCTATAGCTGAATAATTAGGAGGTAATTAGTATGTCAAAAGAAATTAAATATGGTGAAGATGCCAGAAAATCATTATTAAATGGTGTAAATAAATTAGCTGATACAGTTAAGGTTACATTAGGACCAAAAGGAAGAAATGTAGTATTAGATAAACAATTTGGAGCACCTCTAATTACAAACGATGGTGTTACAATAGCAAAGGAAATAGAATTAGAAGATCCATTTGAAAATATGGGAGCAAGACTTGTTAAAGAAGTATCAACAAAAACAAACGATGTAGCAGGAGATGGAACAACAACAGCTACAGTCTTAGCTCAAAGCATGATAAAAGAAGGCGTAAAAAATGTTGCAGCTGGTGGAGATCCAATGGCAATAAAAAGAGGAATGAGCAAAACAGTTGATAAGGCTGTTGAAGAATTAAAGAAAATAAGCTCGAAAGTAGCTGGAAAAGAAGATATAGCAAGAGTTGCAAGTATATCAGCAAATGATAATGAAATTGGAGAACTAATTTCAGAAGCAATGGAAAAAGTATCAAGTGATGGTGTTATAACAATAGAAGAATCAAAAACATCAAATACAGAGCTAACAGTAGTAGAAGGAATGCAATTTGATAAAGGATATGTTTCTCCATATATGGTAACAGATACAGAAAAAATGGAAGCGGTTGTTGACAATCCATACATATTAATAACAGACAAAAAAATCAGCAATATCCAAGAAATATTACCATTACTAGAAAACTTAATGCAACAATCTGGAAAACTAGTAATAATATGTGATGATATAGAGCAAGAAGCATTATCAACACTTATACTAAACAAACTTAGAGGAGTTATAAACGTTCTAACAGTTAAAGCACCAGGATATGGTGATAAGAGAAAAGCAATGTTACAAGATATTGCAATATTAACAGGTGGAGAAGTTATAACATCAGACTTAGGACTAGAATTAAAAGATGTTCAAATAGAACAATTAGGAAGAGCAAGACAAATAAAAGCAGACAAAGAGCATACAATAATAGTTGATGGTTCAGGAGATAAACAACAAATAGCAGACAGAATTGGTCAACTTAAAGCTCAAATAACAGAAGAAAAGAGCGAATACGAAAAAGAACAACTACATGAAAGACTTGCTAAAATAGCAGGAGGAGTTGCAGTAATAGGAGTAGGAGCTGCAACAGAAGTAGAAATGAAAGACAAAAAGCTAAGAATAGAAGATGCTTTATCTGCAACAAAAGCAGCTGTTGAAGAAGGAATTGTTGCAGGTGGTGGAACAGCATTTGTAAACATATTACCAGAAGTAGAGAAATTTGTAAGTGGTCTAGAAAAAGAAGAAAAACTTGGAGGAAATATAGTTCTTAGAGCATTACAAGAACCAGTAAGACAAATTGCAATAAATGCAGGACTAGAGCCAGCAGTTATATTAGAAAAAGTAAAAGCTTCACCAGTTGGAGTTGGATTTGATGCTGGTAAAGAAGAATATGTAGATATGAAAAAAGCTGGAATAGTAGATCCAACAAAAGTATCAAGAAGTGCTCTACAAAATGCAGCATCAGTTGCAGCAATGATATTGACAACAGAAAGCATAGTAACAGACAAAAAAGAAGAAAAAGCTTGCAACTGTGGTGGACACGAAACACCAGATATGAGTGGAATGTATTAAAATAAATAAAAGTTAGGAGGCTTTTAGTCTCCTAACTTTTATTATAAAGACGATTAATCTGGATTGTTATAGAAAAAAGAAAGCTACAATAAAGACTGTTCAAAAAAATTGAACAAAAAATACTAATTCAAAAAATTAAAGCAAC
>HF994467.1:3369-4717 GCA_000434195.1 Clostridium sp. CAG:780 | reverse complement strand
TTTTAATTAAATTACATATTTAATTAAAAAGTTTTTTCTCGCTTTTCTTTAAAAATATTCACTTTTTCCTTAAAAATACTAGTATTTTTCCTCATTTTATGGTATAATAGATATGTAGTGATTTTGTTTAAAAAGGAGATAAAATGATGATTCCTGAAGAAGAAAAAATAAGAATAATTAATAATATAAAAACTTCAATGGAAATGGAAAATCAAACTTTAACTCAAAATGACATTTCGTTGTTAAACGATTTTGCAGATAACAAGATTTCGATGGAAGATGCTATGCAAAGGGTTAAGAGTATGTTTTTCTAATCTTTTGTTGTGCTTAAATTAGTAACTAATTCGTACATACAAAATGTACGAATTTATTGTTAGATTTTATTTATAAAACGGAAGGATAAAACTATGTACGAAGCTAGAGATTCTGTTTATTGTTACCCTGGTACAAATACTTTGGTCAATAAACTTAATATTAAAGATGCAAATAAATTAGATAATTATGAAAAAAGTATGGTTGCTTTGAAATTAATGGCATTAGAGAAAAAAGGAATTACTGGCAATTTCGATGTTGCTCATTTTGTTGGAATTCATAAATTTCTTTTCGAAGACATTTACCCCTTCGCAGGATTGTTCAGAAGCGAAAATATTGCAAAAGGCTATTTTCAATTTGCTCAATGGGAATATATTGATAGTGAATTAGATCGTTTACTTACCCAATTAAGAAACGAAAAATTAGATAATCTTTCACAAGAAGATTTTGCAAAAAGATTAGCATATTATTGGTCAGAATTAAATGTTCTTCATCCTTTTAGAGAAGGAAACGGTAGAACTACCAGAGAATTTATAAGACAAATTGCTTTAAAATACAATTATAATTTAAACTTGCAGAATTTCACCGCACAAGAAATTTTAGATGCTAGTATTAAATCTATTGTTAACACACAAGACTTAGAGAATATTGTTAATAAATGTTTAGAACATAAATAAATTTTCCCACCTGCATTGGTGGGAATTTTATATTAGCTTATTTATTTGTTCGTCTGTTATTATTCCTTGTCTTAGAATGTGCGGTACTCCATCTATTACTTGAACAATAGTTGATGCCACTCCTATTTTACTTTCTCCTCCATCTATAAAGCAATCTACTCCTTCTGGAAAATCACTCATGACGTCTTTTATATTTGTCTTGCTTGGTTTATCAGAAATATTTGCACTTGGTGTTGCAAGAGGTACTCCTGCTTTTTTTATTAACTCAAGAGCTATTTCATTTGCTGGCATACGAACTCCTACAGTTGTTCCATTTGCTGTAACGATGTCTGGTACTACTTCTTTTTTCTGTAAAATTA
>HF994467.1:1337-3313 GCA_000434195.1 Clostridium sp. CAG:780 | reverse complement strand
TTTATTATTGCATATTCCAATGGTGTAATGTCTTTCGCAACTTTTTCTATCATTTCTATACTATCTACTAGCAAATTAATTGGCTTTGTTAATGGTCTTTTCTTAATTTCATATATTTTCTTAACCGCTTCTGCATTTAGTGCATTTGCTCCTATTCCATACACCGTTTCTGTTGGGAATACTACTATTCCACCATTTTTAATAATTTGTGCTGGTTCTTCTAGTTTCGTAAAGTCTTTTTCTTTTAATTCTATATACATTTTTCTTTCTCCATTTTTATTGTCTTATTTAGTTCTGCTCCTATAAAAATTATATAAAAGCATAAGTACGTCCACATCATTATCAGCATTAACGTTGTTAAGCTTCCATACGTTATAGAAAATCCTTTAAAAATATATAAATATTTTGAGAACACAAATGATACTATGTTTAGCGCTATTGCTGAAAATAGTGCCCCGCCTATTTGGCTTTTTAATTTTTCTTTGTGTTTTGGCATGAATTTATATAATAATAAAAATATGATAAATGTTGCTACTGTGAAGGCAAGTTCAGTACTAATTGTAGATAGTATATTGTATCGTTCTGACATTTGAAAGCGACTGTCTAATATTGATCTAATGTTGTTTCCAAATACTAGCATTACAAGTCCTATTACGATTAGTATTATGAATAATATAGTTTCTAAAATAGCTTTTATTCTTATATATAAGTATGACGCGTTTTCTTCTCCTCTTGTCTTATATATGTTTTGCATTCCCTTTGTTAATGCAAATAATCCTTTACCTGCTGACCATATTGTAAATATGATTGAAATTGATATTGTTCCTATTGATTTTGAATACACTTCTTGAACGATGTTTACAACAATTTCATTCATGCTATCCGGTATTATTTTCGAGATGAATTCAAACAAAGCGCTTGGTTCTATTCCGGTATATTGTATTAGGGTTATTACTAATATTACAAAAGGAATAAATGACAGTATTGTATAATATGAGCATTGTGCTGACACTTGCCCTATATCATCTTTATTTATATTGTTAGTTAAATCTTTTATAAATTTTCTATTCATAACCTACCTTTTATTATCTCTTTTTTGTTTTATATTATTCTATTTTCACAATATTTGCGAATTGAAGTAGTTGTATTTAGTTTTTTGTGTTAGTATACCACACGTCGCCACTTTTTACAACATATTTAGTATGGTAATATATAAAGCAGGAGATGCATTTTGCATCCCCTGCTCTCCTTATAGCATTGTAGTAAGAATTAAACCTAAATCTGTTGCAATCAAAATCATCAAAAATTCCAAAATAGTTCTCATTCTGATATTCTCACTGTTTAGATGTACGCTTACTGCCAACAATGCAATCATTATGACATTAAGCGTAAGGTTTAGTCTCAGATTTGCCATTGTTATCTTGATAATCACTGTGATAATCATCAAAAAACAAATAACAATACTGTATACACGCCGAGCTTCTTTGTCCATCATGATTTTTCTCCTTTCTTACAGTGCTATATTACAAACTAATTTGTGTGAGTTGTCTCTCACTAATTAGTAATTTTAGGAAATTGCATAAGAACTCTGCCTTAAGCTTTTTTATTATACTATAAATTTACATAACTTTCAAGGTGTTCCGATTATTCTCTACAATTACAATTATTCATTTGATTCATATAAAATTTCTTTTCTGCCATTTTATCCTGTACTCCTCTTAGTGCTTCTCCGAATCTTTGGAAATGCACTATTTCTCTTTGCCTTAAATATTTTAATACATCTACAACATCTTTATCGTCTGCACATAAATCTATTAATTTTTCATAAGTTGCTCTTGCTTTTTGCTCTGCTGCTAAATCTTCTTGTAGATTTGCTATTGCATCTCCCTTACAAGCTAAACATGTTGCATCAAAAGGTACTCCCGCTGCAGATTGAGGATATATATCTACTCCATGATCAGTATAATATGGACCTA
>HF994467.1:1088-1304 GCA_000434195.1 Clostridium sp. CAG:780 | reverse complement strand
TCCTGCTCTTTTTAGTTCTTCTGGGCAAACTCCATCTGTTAACTGATGGACTAGTGTCCCTACCATTTCTAAATGGGCTAATTCTTCTGTACCTATATCATTTAAAGTTGCTTTTGCTTTTTGGTCTGGCATTGCAAATCTTTGAGATAAATATCTTAATGAAGCTGCAAGTTCTCCATCAGGTCCACCATATTGTGAAATAATTACCTTAGCCAT
>HF994467.1:0-1033 GCA_000434195.1 Clostridium sp. CAG:780 | reverse complement strand
GATATTGTAAAATCTTGTTATATGTCCACATAATTAGTCTTCACTCCTTTCCCAAGGCCATGGATTTTCTAGCCATCTCCAACTATTGCAAGGGCAGTAGATGCTAAGTGGTCCATATACTCTTTGATATTTGTCTGATAAATCTCTTAATTGATTGCAATATTCTCTGTGTAAGCATAATGCTTTTTCATCATCTGGATGAGTGTTTAAATATTCTCCTATATCTGTTATGGCAAATTTTAAACATCTTATCTCTGATAACATTTTCTCCCCAAGTTCATCTCTTGCTTTGCAGTTACATCCATTATTATTCATCATATTAGGCGTGTTGTAACCGAATTGTGCATTTATTCCAGTTGGTTCATATTCACAGTTGTCTATATTGTCAAAATTCATCTATTGCACCCCTTTCCAATAGTATTGCGACTTCTTAAATATTCAATGTCTTCTACACTTTGACATGGGTAGTATGGGCTTACTAATTCTGGAAATATTGTTCCATTTTTTAGTCCACAGCAAGGCGTGAAAGTGTTTGTCATTCTTTGAATTGGTACGTAGCTCTGTCCTAACATTGGGTTAGACGGAAATACACTCTCTTCTTCGTTGAATCCGCATTGACATTGATTATAATTATTATTGCATCCACACATATTTGTATTGTTTGTTTGTACATCATCACATATTGTTTCAAGAGGGCTATTTTCTTGATTCATGTTGCAATTACACATACAATTACAATTTTTGCTCATCGTATTTTCCTCCTTTTATAATTGTTGTATACTAGATTTTATGAAATTTGTCGGAATTTGGTGAGCAGTTTTTGTTTTTTGCAAAAAAAATATAGACATTTGATAAAAAATGTGCTATATTTAGTAAGTATTAAATAAATGCCACTGTGGCGGAATTGGTAGACGCACTGGATTCAAAATCCAGCGGGAAACCATATGGGTTCGAGTCCCATCAGTGGTACCAAAATAAAAAATGCACCTCGAAGAGGTGTGTTTTTATTTTGCATTTGATGTAGGACTCGAAA
>HF994466.1 GCA_000434195.1 Clostridium sp. CAG:780 | reverse complement strand
AAAAATTCCGCTCTCAAAGTAGCATAGCACGTCTTTATTTAACAAGTTTTCTTCATTTTTTGACATTTTTCTCTTTATTTTTTCATTTTTTTATGATAGAATACGTAGTAGAAATTTTATTTTGCATAGGAGGTTACAAATGAATTTAAATAAGTGTAGTCGTTGCGGATGTTTTTTTGCTTCAACAACAGATGTATGTCCTAAGTGCGAATCTAAAGATGAAAATGATATAAATCAATTAAAGAATTTTTTAAATGAATCTGACAGAAGTGCTATTTCAGTGGAAGATTTGTCTCTTCATACAGGAGTTTCTTTAAAGAATGTCAATAGATTTTTGCAGAATAAGGACTTGTATAAAACTTTTACAAATCTAGGACTTAATTCTGAAAATAGCTTTAATAGTAATATAAATTTGATGTAAAAATAAAACTTTGAATGTATCATTTAACATTCAAAGTTATTTTTTATTCTATAATTTCTAATATATCGCTTGGTTTTTTCACAGTTTCTGCACATATTTGATAGTTTCCTAACAATTTTCTTACCGCTTCTTTTCCCTTTTCTTCATCATTTGCATATATATAAGCTATTGTCTCTTTTTCATCAATGTGGTCTCCAACCTTTTTTACTAATTCCACTCCCACACTATAATCAATATCATCTTCTTTTCTTAATCTTCCTGCTCCTAATTGCATTGCTATTTTTCCAACTTCTTCCGCATTTAGAGATTTTACATATCCTGATTTCTCAGCTATAACTGGAAGCTTATATTTTGCTTTTTCAAATTTCTCGGTATCTTCAATATATGAAATATCTCCTCCTTGATTTGCTACAAGCTCTAAAAACTTCTTATATGCTTTTCCATTTGCTATAACTTCTTCTATTGCTTTTTTGTTTTCTTCAACGTCGTTCCCTTTTCCATCCAATTTTAGAATATATGCACCTAATTCTAATACAACATTTCTTACATCTTCCTGCATCTTTCCCTTTAAAGCTTCTATTGCTTCTATAATTTCCAATGTGTTTCCTACCATACTTCCTAAAGGTTGGTCCATATTTGTTATAACGCATACAGTTTCTTTGTTTGCTAGCTTTCCAATGTCTATCATTGTTCTTGATAATTCTTCTGCATCTTTTATATCTTTCATAAAGGCTCCGCTTCCACAAGTAACATCTAGCACTACCTTATTTGCTCCTGCTGCAATTTTTTTGCTCATTATGCTTGAACTTATTAATGGAATATTTGCTGTGCAATTTATAGTATCTCTTAAAGCATATAATTTCTTGTCTGCCGGTGCCAAGTTTAAAGTTTGTCCAATTAAGCTTATTCCTACTTTATTTACATTGTTTATAAACTCTTCTATGCTTATTTCTGTTTTGTATCCTGGTATTGCTTCTAATTTATCTTTAGTTCCCCCTGTAAATCCAAGTCCCCTACCAGACATTTTTGCAACTTTTACTCCAAGTGCAGCAACTATTGGCATTAAGATTATTGTTATTTTATCTCCAATTCCTCCAGTACTATGTTTGTCTACAACATTTCCAACAGATGAGAAGTCTAGTACATCTCCCGAGTAAGCCATCGCTAATGTTAGATTTGTTGTTTCTTCAATTGTCATTCCATTTATATATATCGCCATCACTAATGCTGCAGCTTGATAATCTGCAATATTTCCGTTTGTATATTCTTTTACAAAATACTCAATTTCCTCTTTTGTTAACTTTTTTTTATCTCTCTTTTTTCCTATTATTTCTAATATATCCATTTGTTTATCCTTCCTGTTTTAATCTTTGTTTACTATGTTCTTTACAAAAGATAACCTATGCAATGGGCAAAGTCCATATTCTTTTATTGCTTGAATATGTGCCGCTGTCCCATATCCTTTATGTTTTGCAAAACCATATTGAGGATATATCTCATCCCATTGTCTCATTATTCTGTCCCTTGTTACTTTTGCAATTATTGAAGCTGCTGCTATTGAATAACATTTTGCATCTCCTTTTATTATTGATTTATATGGAATTCCACAAGTATCTATTTTGCTTAATGCATCTACAATTATTATGTCGGGCTTTGTTGTAAGTTCTTTTACAGCCATTGTAAGCCCTTCTTTAGTTGCATTTAATATGTTTATTCTGTCTATTTCTTTTTGATCTATGATTCCAACTCCATATGCTATAGCTTCGTTTGTTATTATTTCGTATAGCTGTTCTCTTTTCTTCTCCGATACTTTTTTAGAGTCATTTACTCCTTCTATCATTGAGTCTTTTGGCATTATAGCTGCAGCAATTACAACCGGTCCAGCAAGTGGTCCACGTCCCGCTTCATCTATTCCACATATATACTCTGCTCCTGAATCATATATTTCTTTTTCTATTTTCTTTAATTCTATTAATCTTTGTTCTTCTTTTTCTTTCATTATTGATTTTCCGTTTCTTGTATATTCTCTTCTTGTTTTGTTTCTTCTTTATTAGATTCTTTTTGTCCTTCTTTTTCTAATATGTCAGATAATTTATATAAGGTTTCACCTTCTTCATATTTGCAACCTTTTGTTGTTATTATTTCATAATTATCATAATTGATTAGAAAGAAACTGTTTTCATAGTTCGATAATTCTAATCCCAATTTTTCTAAGTCAGCGTCTGTTAATACATAATATTTTTCGTATTCTTCTTCTGAAATGATATTTTGATTTAAGAATTCTTTTATTAAAGGTTCATCTTTCATTTCACTGACTTTTGTTCCTATATATACTTTTTCTTCTCCCTTTACTGTTTGTTTTTCTATTGCATCTTTTGCTTTCCATTCAACTAATAGCATATCTGTTTTTGCCGTTTGCACTTTTGCTTGTTCGTATTTCATTCTTAAAAAGTATACTCCCAATGCCGCTATTATTGCTATTACTATTATTGATATGATTAATTGAATCATTCCCATTCCCCTATTGCTTTTCATTGATATTCTCCTTTTTATTTTTTGCTTTTTATATTTTACCTTAGTTTGTCGAATTTTGCAAGGGGTACAGTAAGCATACCATTGTTTAACAAAAACCGATAGCAATTCTTGTTTTGCTATCGGTTGTGTTATTTTATGTTTCTTAGTTTGTATTTTAGTCCTGTGTTTCTTTTCTTTGTTGTGTTGTTTGTTATCATGTAGTTTACTACACTTTGTGGTCCTATTACTATTAGCAGTTTTTTTGCTCTTGTTATCGCTGTGTATAGCAGGTTTCTTGTTAATAGTAATGGAGTTGTTTGAGATGCTACAAATAGTACAACATCAAATTCACTTCCTTGTGATTTGTGTACTGTGATTGCATATGCCAACTCTAGTTGGTCTAAGTCTGTGTTTTCGTATGTTGCAACTTTTCCATCATCAAATTTTACTCTTATTGTTTTATCCTCTTTGTTGATTTTTTCTATTACTCCTAATTCTCCGTTAAACACTCCATTGCCTAGTTCTTTTTTGAATTCTCTGTCATTATCTTTTTCCCATAATATATTGTAATTATTTTTTACCTGCATTACTCTATCTTGTTCTCTATATTTCATATCTCCAAAGGTTCTTTCTTCTTTGTCTGCTTCCATTGGGTTTATTTCACTTTGCAATAATGCATTTAGTTCTTTCGTTCCAAGTTTTCCTTTTTTGGTTGGTGTTATTACTTGGATGTTACTAAAGAAGTCGTAGTTTCCGAATTTTTGCAGTCTTCCTTTGCAAAGGCTTACAATAGTGCTTTGTGCTTTTTCTTGATTTGGTTCGTTTATAAGGAAGAAATCATCTAGTAGCTCTACATTCTCTTCATCTACTGTTGTTTCTTTTACATTTCCACTTATAAAATTTTCCCCATTGTTGACTCTATGTGCATTTACTATTATTTTGCTTTTTGCTGCCTGTCTAAATATTTGGTTTAGTTCTATTGTTTCTATTCTTTCTGATTCTATTATGTCTTTTAGAACACTTCCTGGTCCCACTGATTGTAACTGATCTACGTCTCCTACTAGCACCAACTTTGTTCCGTTATATATTCCTTTTAACAAGTAGTTCATTAAAAACATGTCAATCATTGATGCTTCGTCTACTATTATTATGTCTGCATCTATTGGAGTAACTAATAAGTCTACGCTAAAAGAATCTGTGTCACTTGTTCCACCCATTAATTCTAACAATCTATGTAGTGTTTTTGCTTCTTCTCCTGTTGTTTCTGTCATTCTTTTTGCAGCTCTTCCAGTTGGTGCACATAGAACAGGCTTCATTTTATGTTTTTTGTATAATTCTATTATTGCTTTTATGATTGTTGTTTTTCCTGTTCCTGGTCCTCCTGTTATTACACATACATTATTGTCATTTACACTAAATATTGCTTCTTTTTGTTTTTCTGATAAACTTAGTCCGATTTCTTTTTCTATTTTTTCTAATTCTTTTTTTATTGTTTTTATTCTCTTTGTATTTTCTGAATCTCTTAGTGTTGTTATTTTTTCTGCTATATTCTTTTCTGCTATATAAAATGGTTTAGCATATACCCATTCTTTCTGATCATCTCTTTCTTCTATGATTATTTCTTCTTTTGCTTTCATATCTATTATTGTTTCTTCTATTGCATTTACATCTATTCTTAATAGTTCTTGCTCGAATTGTACTAAGGTTTCATATATGACTGCTGAGTGACCATTTAGCCCTATTTTTTCTAGTCCATATTTTATTCCGCTTCTTATTCTTTTGTAGTTATCTTGCTCAAAGCCTAAGTCTAATGCTATTTTGTCTACTCTTTCGAAGTTGACTTTACTTGCTACATCTATTAATATGTATGGATTTTCTTCTATTTTTTCTAGCGCGCTTTCTCCTAATTTTTTATATACGTTTTCTGCATTTTGAGGACCTATTCCAAATTTGTCCAAGAATCCTACTATTTGCCATAGCTCCCAGTTTTCTAGAAATTGCTGTGCTATTTCTAGTGCCTTTGCTTTGTTTATTCCTTTTATTTGTGTTAATTTTTGAGGTTCTAATTTTATTATGTTTATTGTGTCTTTTCCAAATGTTTTTACTATTTTCTTTGCTGTTGCTGGTCCTATTCCTTTGAAGTTACCATTTGCTAAATATTTTTCTAATGCTTCTGGCGTTGATGGTATTACTTTTTCAAATGTTGCTATTTTTAGTTGTTCTCCATATTCTGGATGTGTTACTATATCTCCTGTCAATCTTAGATTGTCTCCATTGTTTATGAACGGCAAATAGCCTACAACAGTGATTTCTTCGTTTTCTGCCGTTTCAAAGGTTGCTACTGTGTAGCTATTAATTTCGTTTTTATATATAATATCTATTATTTGACCTTCTATTTGCAACTTGTTTCCTCAATTCTATTTTTATTGTCTCTCTTGACTTATATTATCTTATCACAAAATTTTGTTCTTTTCAATGTTATTGTTCAATTAACACAATTCTTTTGTTTTTCATATTATATATTAGATTTTATTTTGGAGGAAATTATGTTAGATTTTATTCTTACTTCTCTTTTATGGATTTTTGCTTTATATGGTCTGTTTGAGATTGTTAAGACTATTGTTCATATACGTAGATATCCTAAAGTTTCTTTTACTGGAACATCTTTTGTTATTACTGTTCACAATCAAGAAAATAATATTGAGTATTTTATGCGTTTGTTTATTTATCAAATGCTTTATTATAATTTGAATATTCCTGAAATTATTATTGTGGATTTAGATTCTACAGATAATACTTTGAATATTTTACATACTTTTGCTAAGGATTTTAATTTTATTACTGTTTTGTCTTTGGAAGAATATTCTTCTTTGCTAGCCTACAAATCCGCAATTTAGACATAAAAAAAAACACAAATCAATGGAATTTGTGTCTTTTTATATTTAATTATATTAGTTCTAATATAACTGTTTCTGCAGCGTCTCCTCTTCTTAGTCCTACTTTTATTATTCTTGTATATCCACCTTTTACATCTTTGTATTTTGGTGCTAATTCATCGAATAATTTTGTTGGTAGGTCTACGTTTTTTCCTTCTGCATCTTTTACTTTATTAACATTTTGCATTATTTTTCTTCTAGCATTTAGTTTTGATGGCATATCTTTTTTTCTTTTTTCTGTAGTTGTTTCTCTTACTACTTTTAGATATTCATTGCCATTTTTGCTTTTTACAAGCTCTGTAACTTTGTTTCCTTTTTCGTCTAATTTTGCTTTTGAAACTTTTACTTCAACTTCTTCAAAGTTTCCTGCTTCTTTTACAGCTAGAGCTATTAAACTATCAGCTATTGCTTTTGTCTCTTTTGCTCTTGTTACTGTTGTTTCTATTTTTCCATGCCATAAAAGGTCTGTTACTTGTGTTTTAAGCATTGCTAAGCGTATGTCTGTTGTTCTTCCTAACTTTCTATTTGTTGCCACTTTTTTCACCTTCCTTTAATCATCATTGTTCGCGAAGTCTAGTCCTAATGAATGTAATTTGTTAGTTACTTCATCTAATGATTTTTTACCTAAATTTCTTACCTTCATCATTTCAGCTTCTGTCTTATTTGTTAAATCTTCTACAGTAGATATTCCTGCTCTCTTTAAGCAGTTAAATGATCTTGCAGATAATTCTAAGTCTTCTATTGAAGTTTCTAGAATTTTTTCTTTCTTAGATTCTTCTTTTTCTATCATTACTTGTGTATTTTTACTTATCTCTGATAGGTCTATGAATAGTTCTAAGTGTTCTGTCATTATTTTTGCTGCTAAGCTTAGAGCTTCGTATGGTTTAAGGCTTCCATCAGTCCATAATTCTATTGTAAGTTTATCTAAGTCTACCATTTGTCCAACTCTAGTATTTTCTACTGAGTAATTAACTTTCTTTACAGGTGTGTATATAGAGTCTATTGGAATTACACCGATTGGCATATCTGGTGTTTTATTCTTTTCTGCGTTGTTATATCCTCTACCACGATTTGCTGTCAATTCTATTACTAGACGACCACCTTCAGAAACTGTTGCAATATGTAGATCTGGATTTAGTATTTCAACTGTTCCATCTGTTTCGATATTAGCAGCTGTTACTTCTCCTTCTCCTTCGAAGTTTATTCTTAGATTTTTTACTTCGTCACCATCAATTTTTAGTCTAACCATTTTTAAGTTTACTATTATTTCTGGTACATCCTCAACCACGTTTGGTATTGTAGTAAATTCGTGTGCAGCACCTTCTATTTTTGCAGAAGTAATAGCTGCTCCTGGTAATGAAGAAAGTAGTATTCTTCTTAATGAATTTCCTATTGTAATACCATAGCCACGCTCTAATGGTTCACATGTAAATTTAGCATAATTGTTAGTGTTATCCATTTCTAAGCATTTAATATTTGGCTTTTCAAATTCTATCATTTTTACCTCCTAATATAAATATATTAGATATATTTATTCACTTTTACTTAATATAACCTATTATCTAGAGTAAAGCTCTACTATTAAATGTTCCTCAACTGGTAGGTCAACATCTTCTCTTGTTGCTAATGTTAGTACTTTTCCACTTAATTTTTCTTGATCTTTTTCTAACCAAGCTGGAACTGGTCTGCTACTATTTTCTTCTACTGCTATTTTTATTGTTCCGTTATCTTTTCTTATTTCTCTTACAGAGATTACATCTCCTGGTTTTACTAGGTATGATGGTATATCAACTTTTTGTCCGTTTACTTCAAAAGCTCCGTGTGTAACTTGCATTCTTGCTTGTGCTCTTGAACTTGCGAATCCTAATCTATATACTACGTTATCTAGTCTGCTTTCTAATAATTGAAGTAAAACTTCACCTGTTTTTCCTTTACTGTTTGATGCTTTTTCGAAGTATCTTCTAAATTGTTTTTCTCCTACTCCATAGAAAGCTTTTGTTTTTTGCTTTTCTCTTAATTGAGTACCATATTCAGAAATCTTGCTCTTCTTTTGACCATTTTGTCCTGGTGCATAATTTCTTCTAGTTACGCTACATTTGTCTGAATAGCATCTAGCACCTTTTAAGAACAATTTTTGTCCTTCTCTACGGCAAATACGGCATTGTTCGTCTTTATATCTTGCCATTTTTATTTTCACCTTCCTTAATTATTTCTCGATTTTTATATTTTTTGTATATTACTATACACGTCTTCTTTTTGGTGGTCTACAACCATTGTGTGGAATTGGAGTAACATCTTTGATTGATGTTATTTCAAGACCTGCTGTTTGTAGAGATCTTATTGCTGATTCACGTCCAGAACCTGGTCCTTTAACAAAAACATCAACTGTTTTTAGTCCATGCTCCATTGCAGCTTTTGCAGCTGTTTCAGCAGCTTCTCCTGCAGCAAATGGTGTACTTTTTCTTGAACCTTTGAATCCTAATTCTCCAGCACTTGCCCATGATAAAACATTTCCTTGAGCGTCTGTTAATGTAACGATTGTATTATTAAAGCTAGAATGGATATGAGCCATACCTTTTTCTATGTTCTTTCTATCTCTTCTTCTAACTGGTTTCTTTGCTATATTCTTTGTAGCCATTTCTCTAAATTCCCTCCTTTTTGAAAAATTAGATTGGATTTTTTATTTTATTTTTTCTTTTTGCTGACTAATTTTCTTGGTCCTTTTCTTGTACGAGCATTAGTTTTTGTTCTTTGTCCTCTTACTGGAAGACCTCTTCTATGTCTAAGTCCTCTATAGCAACCAATTTCTGTTAATCTTTTAATGTTTAATGCAACTTCTCTTCTTAAATCTCCTTCTAGAGTATATCCTTCCATTGCATTTCTAATTGCTTGTACTTGTTCATCTGTTAAATCTTTTACCCTAATATCTGGATTGATTCCAGCTTTTTTTAGTATTTCTTGAGAACGAGTAAGACCTATTCCATATATATATGTAAGTCCTATTTCAACTCTTTTCTCTCTAGGTAAATCAACTCCTGCTAAACGAGCCATTTTTGCACCTCCAAATGTTAATATATTTTACTTTTTTGTTTGTTTTACTTTATAAAAATAGTTAAAGGTGAAATGTACTAATTTAATTCTTTTAAATACCATTTATATAATAATCTTAGAGGTATCTTATTATATATTTGTTTTTTACAGTTTCTCAAACTAGTCTTTAACCTTTTTTAACTCCTGCTAAACGAGCCATTTTTGCACCTCCAAATGTTATTTTTATTATTTTGTTTTTTACTGCTTCCTAAAATTGTCAAAGGTGAAATGTGCCAATTTAATTCTTTTAAATTTACATTCTTATTATAGTTTTAGAGGTATCCTATAATATTCTTGTAATTTACAGTTTTTTAAACCGGTCTTTAACTTTTTTATAAGCATATATATAAACACAAACCTTTAATTTATTAAATATTTTTTAATATTTAACAGCCGCTAATCTTGATTTGTGTTAATATCTAAATTTTTAATTATCCTTGTCTTTGTTTATGCTTAGGATTTTCGCATATTACTCTTATGACACCTTTTCTTTTTATTACTTTGCATTTGTCACAAATTTTCTTTACTGATGGTCTAACCTTCATTGTTACGCACCTCCTAATTTATTTTTATTGTTATATATTAGTATTAGATATTATTTTGCTCTCCAAGTTATTCTTCCTCGTGTTAAATCATATGGTGATAATTCTACTTTAACTTTATCCCCAGGAAGAATTTTGATGTAATTCATTCTTAATTTTCCAGAGATGTGAGCTAATATCTGATGACCATTTTCTAACTCTACTTTAAAATTTGTATTTGGTAAAGTTTCTACAACTGTACCTTCTACTTCAATAACATCCTCTTTTGACATTATTTTCCCTCCATTATTTTCTATTGTTATTTATTATTAAATACAATATAGCTATTTTAACACAATAGCTATATTATTATATAACGTTTTTACAATAATGTCAATATTTCCGGCTCATTTTCTGTAATTAATATTGTATTTTCATAGTGTGCAGCCAGTGAACCATCTTCTGATATTATTGTCCATCCATCATCTAGTTCTAAAATATCTGGATTTCCCATTATTACCATCGGCTCTATTGCTAGTGTCATACCAGGTTCAAGTCTTATTCCTCTTCCAGCTTTTCCATAGTTTGGTATTCCTGGATCTTCATGCATGCTTTCTCCTATTCCATGTCCTTGAAATTCTCTTACTACACTATAACCGTTTTTTTCTACAAATTCGCCTATTGCATGACTTACGTCTCCTAGTCTAAAACCTTTTTTAGCAAATTTTATTCCTTCGAAAAAGGCTTGTTTTGTTATTTCTACTAGTCTTTTTGCTTCTTTGCTTACATTTCCTACGTAATATGTTCTTGCACAATCTCCATTGAAACCGTCTTTGTATGCAACTAAGTCAACACTTATAATGTCTCCATCTTTTAAGATTTCTCTCTTTGATGGAATTCCATGTATAACTACATCATTTACAGATGCACATATTGAACCTGGGAAGTCCATAACTCCTTTGACTCCACTTGGATAACCTTTTTCTGCAGGTATTGCCCCATTTTTTCTCATTGTGTCTTCTGCTATTTTGTCTAATTCTAATGTTGATATTCCTGGTCTAATTGCTGCCTCTACTGCTTTTTGTGCAAGATTTGCAATTCTACAAGCTTCTCTCATTTTTTCTATTTCTTTTTTATTTTTTATGCTTACCAATTCTATTACCTTCTTTTCGCATATTATTTTATTTTCTTTAAAACATCATCTGCTACATCTTGGCCTAATCTGTTTATTCTTTGGCTTATTTCTTCTGTTATTAGTACACCTTTTTTTGTATAGAAGTCTATTAATGGACTTGTTTTTTTCTCGTATGTTTCTAGTCTTAGATTTACAGCTTCTTCACTTTTGTCATCTTCTCTTTGTACTAATTCTGATCCACAAATGTCGCATATTCCTTCTACTTTTGATGGATGTAGTTTTAAGTTATATGTTGCTTTACATTTTGGATTTGAACATACTCTTCTATTTAATATTCTTTCTATTATTTCATCTCTTGGTGTTGTTAGATTTAATACTAAATCTACTTTCTTCCCTTTTTCAGCTAGTATTTCGTCTAATTTTTCTGCTTGTTCTACTGTACGTGGGAATCCATCTAGTATAGCTCCTTCTTTGCAGTCTTCTTGTTCTAATCTGTTTATTACCATTGGTACTGTGATTTCATCTGGAACTAATTGTCCTTTTGATATGTATTCGTTTGCCTTTATTCCTAGTTCTGTTTTTTCTGATATATTTGCTCTAAATATATC
Organism: Clostridium sp. CAG:780; assembly: GCA_000434195.1. Classification (GTDB taxonomy): domain Bacteria; phylum Bacillota; class Clostridia; order TANB77; family CAG-508; genus CAG-245. Next base: position 12,055 of record HF994466.1, on the reverse strand, counting down.
TCCTGTTGATATTTGTGGCCATCCTGTATTTTTGCTTAGTATTCCTGCCACTGTGCCTTTTCCTGTTCCTTGAGCTCCTAACATAATTAAATACATAATTTTAATCTCCTTTAAAATTTATTTAGGTTTTAAGGCCCCTATAACCCGTACTTTCTCCTCTTTAATTAATAGAACTTCTGCGTTCTACTAATTAAAAAGGAGAGAAGATTATTCTCTTCTTTTTATTTTTTATTCTAAGAATCCTTTGTAATGTCTTGTTACAAGTTGAGATTCTAATTGTTGTATTGTTTCTAGCGCTACACCTACTACGATAAGTATAGATGTTCCACCAAATGCAATATTTATTCCTGTTAAACTTACTAGCATAGGAATGATAGCAATTACTGCTAAGAATATTCCTCCTACTAATGTTAGTTTTGATATAACAGATGTTAAATAATCTGTTGTTGGTTTTCCGGCTCTTATTCCTGGAATAAATCCACCATTTCTCTTAATGTTTCCAGATATTTCTGCTGGATTGAATGTAGCATATGTGTAGAAATATGTGAATCCTAATATTAATAATAGATATATGATTGCATTTATTATTGTATATTGAACTCCGTATCCAGAATAAGATGAAGCTATTGATACTTTATATACTTCTGCCCAGAAGCCATGTTGTGTTGCAATATCCTTTGATATTATTTGTATTAACATTGCTGGGAATGTTACAAATGATGAAGCAAAGATTATTGGCATAACTCCTGCCATTGCAAGTTTTAGTGGTATATGAGTATTTTGTGCTCCTACCATTCTTCTTCCTACAACTTTTTTTGCATATTGTACTGGAACTCTTCTTTCTGCTAATTGTATAAATACAACTCCAGTAATTAATACAAGAACTCCTACAACTAAAGCTAAAGCTTTGATTAGTCCTACTGTACTAAATGTTCCTGTTTCTACAATTAAGTTCCAAACTGTAGTAACTCCTCTTGGTAGTCCTGCTATAATACCAACAAATATTAACATTGAGATACCATTTCCTATACCTTTGTTGGTTATTTGTTCTCCTAACCACATTAATATAGCTGTACCTGTCATTAATGATAATATTGTTACAAATCCTCCCCAGAAAGATGTGTCTAAGAATATTCCTGTTGATTTATAGTTAAAGAATATTCCTAATCCTTCGATTAAGGCTAATATGATAGTAAGTATTTTTGTGTATTTGTTTATCTTTTTTCTGCCTTCTTCTCCGCCTTCTTTAATTAGTCTTTCAAGAGGTTTATAAGCTATTCCTAATAGTTGTATTACTATTGATGCAGTGATGTATGGAGTTATTGACATTGCAAATATAGAAAGTCTTGAGAAAGCTCCTCCTGATATTGTATCTATAAGTCCTGTTACTCCATTTGTTGCATTGTTCATTTGCTCTGTAAGTGTAAATGTATCTACACCAGGGATTGTTATATAGCATCCTACTCTAAATATTACTATTAATAATAAAGTATATAATAGTTTTTTTCTAACCTCAGGTGTTTTTAACGCATTTTTTATGGTTTTAAACAATTATATCACCTCTGCCTTTCCACCTAAAGCTTCAATTTTTTCTTTGGCTGATTTTGTAAATCTTACAGCTTTAACATTGACTTTTTTGTCTAATTTTCCAGTTCCAAGAATTACTATGCCATCATTGATTTTTCCTATTATTCCTTCTTCAACTAGAGTTTCAGCAGTTATGTTTTCAGCTTTTGCTTTAGATAACATTGTTAATGTTACTTCTGTAAAGTTTTTAGCATGAATGTTTGTAAATCCTCTTTTTGGTAATCTTCTAAATAATGGTGTTTGACCACCTTCGAATCCACGTCTTACGCCTCCACCTGATCTTGCATTTTGACCTTTATGTCCTCTACCAGATGTTTTACCTAGACCAGATCCAATTCCACGTCCAACTCTTGTTCTCTTTGTATTTTTTTGTGCTGGTTTTAGTTCGTCTAATTTCATTTCGCAATTACACCTCCAATTTTTTTATTTTGAGATTTGCCATTATTAGATTGGAGGTCAGATTTTATCTAACTTCCTTTTCTAATTTTAGCTCTCTCTTACATTATTTCTTCTACTTTTTTTCCTCTTTTTTTAGCTACAGATTCAACTGTTTGCATAGATTTTAACCCTTCTAGTGTTGCATAAACAACATTTCTTGGATTGTTTGTTCCTATGATTTTTGTTCTTATATCTCTGTAACCTGCTAATTCTAGAACTGGTCTAACGCTTCCTCCTGCTATAATTCCAGTACCTTCTTGAGCTGGTTTTAACATAACGTTAGCACTTCCGAATTTTCCTATTATTTCATGTGGTATTGTAGTATCTACTATTGGAACTTCTATTAAGTTCTTTTTAGCGTCTTCAATAGCTTTCTTTATAGCGTCTGGAACTTCTGCTGCTTTTCCATTTCCTACTCCTACGTGTCCAGCTCCGTCTCCTACAACAACTACTGCACTAAATCTAAAGTTTCTTCCACCTTTTACAACTTTAGCAACTCTGTTTATAGCTACTACTTTCTCTTTTAATTCTGTAGAATTTTCTTCTTGCACTTTTTTTCCCTCCTTTTAGTAAGTATTATTTTTTAGAATTCTAGTCCTGCTTCTCTTGCAGCTTCTGCTAATTCTTTTATTATTCCGTGATATAAATATCCACCTCTGTCGAAAACAACAGTTTTTATTTTTTTGTCCTGAGCTCTTTTTGCGATAAGAGTTCCAACTTCTTTTGCAGCTTCTTTATTAGCGTGTTTTGTTTTTACTTCTTTATCTAATGTTGAAGCACTTACTAATGTTACTGCATTTACATCATCTATTACTTGAACAAACAAGTTTTTATTACTTCTATATACACATAATCTTGGACGTTCAGCTGTTCCACTAACTTTTGTACGTACACGGATATGTCTTCTTTCTCTTTCAAACTTTCTGTCTGTTTTTCCTATCATGAATCTTACTCCTTTCTTCAAATTAACGAAAATTCTTGTATTAATTACTATTTTTTCATAATTTTAACGTAGTTGTGCAAAACTGGTAATTTAAACAACGCAAGCGCGCAGTTTAATATTATTTCTTACCAGCTTTACCTTCTTTTCTTCTAATATGCTCAGTAGCATATTTAATACCTTTACCTCTATAAACCTCAGGTGGTCTCTTGCTTCTTACTTCGTTAGCAACTTGACCAACTACTTCTTTATCGATTCCTCTAACTACAATATGGTTAGCATCAGGTAAATCAAAAGTAACTCCTTGTGGTGCTTTCATTTCTACTGGATGTGAATATCCTAAGTTCATTAATAGGTCATTTCCTTTTTTCTGAGCTCTGTATCCAACACCATTGATTTCTAATTCTACTTTAAATTCATGTACAACACCTTCAACCATGTTATGTATTAAAGCTCTTGTTGTTCCATGTAAACTTTTATTTATGTTTGTATCATCTGGTCTTGAAACTTTTATTTCATTTCCGTCTAATTCAACTTTTATATTTGGATGAATGTCTCTTTCAAGACTTCCTTTAGGTCCTTTTACAGTAATGTGTTGTCCGTCTATTTTTACTTCAACACCTTCTGGTACTGTAACAGGCATATTTCCTATTCTTGACATGTTTTGTTCTCCCTCCTTCTTTGTTTATTACCAGATATATGCTAGAACTTCTCCACCTAATCCAGCTGCTCTTGCAGCTTTGTCTGTCATTATTCCTTTAGATGTTGAAATTAAAGCTATTCCTAATCCATTTAACACTTGTGGTAATTCGTCTTTTGATGCATAAACTCTTAATCCTGGTTTGCTTATTCTCTTTAAGCCATCTATAACTTTTTTACCTTTTTCTGTGTATTTTAATGTAATTCTTATTATTCCTTGATTATTTTCTTCTTTTATTTCTTCAAAAGATTTTATATATCCTTCTTCAAATAATATTTTTGCTATTGCAAGTTTTACGTTTGAAGATGGTACGTCAACAGTTTTATGTTTTGAACTGCTAGCGTTTCTTATTCTTGTTAGCATGTCTGCTATTGGATCTGTAGTTATCATAACTTTATCTTTTCCCTCCTTCTTATTTATTCGTAATTTAATTAAATAAGTTTAATCAAATTCTACCAACTTGCTTTCTTGATTCCTGGAATTTCGCCATTATGAGCTAGTTTTCTAAAGCATTCACGGCAAACTCCGTATTTTCTGATGTATGCATGTGGTCTTCCACATAATTTGCATCTATTATATTCTCTTGTCTTGTATTTTTGTTCTCTTTGTTGCTTAACTTTTAAAGATTTTTTAGCCATCAGCTTTCTCCTTTCTTAAACTATTCCTTCTACTACACTTTAATTAATCTGTTTCTACGTTTCGATTAATTTTTAAATGGCATTCCTAATAGAGTTAACAATTCTCTTGCTTCTTCATCAGTCTTTGCTGTAGTTACGAATATTATATCCATACCTCTTATTTTATCTACTTTATCATATTCGATTTCTGGGAATATTAATTGTTCTTTTATACCCATTGAGTAGTTTCCTCTTCCATCAAAAGAGTTTGTTGATACTCCTCTAAAATCTCTTACTCTTGGAAGTGCTACATTAAATAATTTGTTTGCAAAATCATACATCTTATCATTTCTTAGTGTAACTTTACATCCGATTGGTATACCTGCTCTAAGTTTGAATGCAGCTATAGCTTTCTTAGATTTTGTTACTATTGGTTTTTGTCCTGTTATTTGAGCTAAGTCATTAACAGCATTTTCTAATTCTTTAGGATTTTCCTTTGTATCTCCTAAACCGATGTTAATTACTATCTTTTCTAGTTTTGGAACTTCCATTACTGATTTATAATTAAACTTTTTCATTAAAGCTGGTACTATTTCTTTTACATATTGTTCTTTTAAAATTTCCATAAGTCTTGATAGACCTCCTTTCCTTTACTATTTTATTTTAGCTCCACATTTTTTACATACACGAACTTTTTCGTCTTTCTCTACTGTATATCCTATTCTTGTTGCTTTTTGGCATTTAGGACAAACAACAGCTACTTTACTGCTATGTATGCTGTGTTCTGAAGGTATTATTCCTCCTTCTTCACCTTGTTTTCTAGGTTTTACACTTTTCTTTCTTATATTAATACCTTTTACTATTATTTTTTCTGTTTTTGGCATTACTTCTAAAACTTCTCCAGTTTTTCCTTTATCATTTCCTGATAAAACTTTAACTGTATCACCTTTTTTTATTCTCATTTTCTATTTTCACCTCACATTTTGGATGTTAATTATTTTATATTAATTTCTCATATTATTTTTGAATATTGTAATTATAAAACTTCTGGTGCTAGAGATAAAATCTTCAAATAATCCTTCTCTCTAAGCTCTCTTGCAACAGGTCCAAATATACGTGTTCCCTTTGGTGTTCCGTCTTCTCTTATTATAACTGCTGCATTCTCATCAAATCTTAAATATGAACCATCTGGTCTTCTTATAGGTTTTTTAGTTCTAACAACTACTGCTTTAACTACGTCACCTTTTTTTACAACGCCACCTGGTGTTGCTGTTTTAACAGAAGCTACGATTATATCTCCAACTCCGGCATATTTTCTATAAGAACCGCCTAAGCATCTGATGCACATAATTTCTTTTGCTCCTGTGTTGTCAGCTACTTTTAATATTGATTGTTGCTGTACCATTGACTAGTACCTCCTTCTTATTTCTTTTATTATTTGATTATAGCCTTTTCTACGATTTCAACAACTCTCCATCTCTTATCTTTTGATAAAGGTCTTGTTTCCATAACTTTTACTTTATCTCCGATTTGGCATTCATTGTTTTCGTCATGAGCTTTTAGTTTGTATGTTATTTTCTTTATTTTACCATATGTTTTGTCCATCTCATTTTTTTGAACAGATACAACTACTGTTTTGTCCATTTTGTTAGATGTAACAACTCCTATCATGGTTTTACGAAGATTTCTTTCTTCCATTTTGATCTCCTTTCTTATAAAATATCTTTTATAGAAATCTATTATTTGCTTTCTTTTTCAGCTACTTTTTTAGTAGTTTTTTTGGTAGCTTCTTTTTTTGCTGTAACTTTTTTTGTTTCAGCTTTTTCTTCTTTTTTTTCTGCTTTTACTACTTCTTCACCGTTTAATTCTCTTTGTGTTAAAACAGTTTTTATTTTTGCTATGTCTCTTTTAACTTCTTTGATTTTCATAGGATTGTCTAATCCATTTGTTGCTAAGCTGAATCTTAGTTTAAATAGTTCTGACTTTAATTCTCCTAATTCTTTTTCTAAATCTGGTGAAGACATTTCTCTAATCTTATTTATCTTCATCTAATTCACCACCTACTTCAGTTTCCTTTTTAACAAATTTACATTTTACTGATAATTTGTTAGCAGCAAGTCTAAGAGCTTCTCTTGCAGTATCTTCGTTAACGTCTGCAAGTTCAAATAATACTCTACCTGGTTTTACTACTGCTACCCAGTATTCAACTGAACCTTTACCTTTACCCATACGAGTATCTGCTGGTTTCTTTGTTACTGGTTTGTCTGGGAAGATTTTTATCCAAACCTTTCCACCTCTTTTTATATATCTTGTCATAGCAACACGGGCTGCTTCTATTTGATTAGAAGTAATTTGTCCTAGTTCTAATGCTTGTAGACCATATTGTCCATTTGTTACTGCATTTCCTCTTGTTGCTTTTCCTCTATTTCTACCTTTTTGTTGTTTTCTATATTTTGTTCTTTTTGGCATTAATGGCATTATTTTTCTCCTCCTTCCTGTTGCTTTTTCTTAGCTGGAAGAACTTCTCCTTTATATATCCAAACTTTTACACCAATTTTTCCATATGTTGTATTTGCTTCTGCAAATCCATATTCAATATCAGCTCTTAATGTTTGAAGTGGTATTGTTCCTTCTTTGTAGAATTCTGTTCTAGCCATATCAGCTCCACCTAATCTACCTGATACAGAAGTCTTTATTCCTAAAGCTCCCATCTTCATTGTTTTTTGCATGCATTGTTTCATTGCTCTTCTGAAAGATATTCTTCTTTCTAGTTGTCCTGCAATGTTTTCAGCAACTAATTGTGCATCTAAATCTGGGCTCTTAACCTCTACTATATTTAGATTTACGTCTTTGTTTATCATTTTTTGTAATTCTTCTTTTAAGCTTTCAGCTAAATTTCCACCTTTTCCTATTACAAGACCTGGTTTAGCTGTATAAACGTTAACTTTTACGAATTTAGCAGTTCTTTCAATTTCTACTTTTGAAATTCCGCTAACATATAATTTTTTCTTAACATATTCACGGATTTTGTGATCTTCTACTAGATAATCTCCAAAATGTTTTGAATCTGCATACCATTTTGAACTCCAGTCTTTTATGATTCCAACTCTTAGTCCGTTTGGATTCATTTTTTGTCCCATCTTAATTATCCTCCTTCTTTATTAGTCTCTCTCTTTAAGAACTATTGTTATATGACTTGTTCTCTTTCTAATTCTTACAGCTGAACCTTTTGCAGCTGGTCTTATTCTTCTTAATGTAGGTCCTTGATTTGCATAAATTTCAGCTACATATAATTTTTCATGTTTCATTCCATGATTGTTTTCTGCATTAGCTATTGCTGATTTTAATAATTTTTCTATTACTTCAGATGATGCTTTTGGTGTAAATTTAACTATTGCTAAAGCTTCGTCTGCATCTTTTCCTCTTATTAAGTCTGCTACAATTTTAACTTTTCTGCTTGAAATTCTAGCATATTTTAATGTTGCACTTGCTTGTAGTACTTCGTTTTGTACTTCTTGTTGCTTTGCTTCCACTATATTTACCTCCTTATTTTATTTTTTTGTTGTTGTTTTTTCTCCCGCATGTCCTTTGAATGTTCTTGTTGGAGCAAATTCACCTAATTTATGTCCTATCATTTCTTCTGAAATGTATACAGGAACATGTTTTCTTCCGTCGTGAACTGCTATTGTGTGTCCAACCATTTGTGGATATATTGTTGATGCTCTAGACCAAGTCTTTAGAACTTCTTTTTTTCCACTTTCATTCATTGCATCTATTCTTTTTATTAGCTCTGGAGCAACAAATGGTTTCTTTTTACTAGATCTTGACATTTTTATTTCCTCCTCTTAGCTATGAATTTATCACTTCTATTATTTTTCTTTCTTGTCTTGTATCCAAGTGCTGGTTTACCCCAAGGAGTCATTGGTCCTGCGTGTCCTACTGGAGCCTTTCCTTCACCACCACCATGAGGGTGATCTACTGGGTTCATTGCTGATCCTCTAACTTCTGGACGTTTTCCTAAATGTCTTGTTTTTCCAGCTTTACCTAATTTGATGTTTTCATGTTCTGAGTTTCCAATAGTTCCTATTGTTGCTCTACAATTTAACATTACTAATCTCATTTCCCCTGAAGGTAATCTTAGGTTAGCATATTTTCCTTCTTTAGCCATAAGTTGAGCTTCTTGACCTGCAGCTCTTACTAATTTTCCACCTTGACCTGGATTTAATTCTATGTTGTGAACCATAGTACCTACTGGTATTTTTTCTAGTTTCATACAGTTTCCTGGTTTTATATCAGCTTTTTCTCCTGACATAACTGTATCACCATCTTTTAATCCTACTGGTGCTAATATATAAGCTTTTGTTCCATCTTCATATTGGATTAATGCTATATTTGCACTTCTGTTTGGATCGTATTCTATGCCTATTACTGTTGCTGGCATATCTTCTTTTTGACGTTTGAAGTCAATTATTCTATATTTTTGTCTGTTTCCTCCACCTTGGTGACGTACTGTTATTCTTCCATATGAGTTTCTTCCTGCTTTTTCTTTCTTTACTGTTAATAAAGATTTTTCAGGAGTCTTTTTTGTTATCTCTGCGAAATCAGATACTGTCATGTTTCTTAGTGATGGAGTTGTTGGTCTAAATTTTTTTGTTGCCATTTTTAATTATCTCCTTATTTTTTATATTAGTGAATTTTTTCCTGCTTCACTTACAGATATTTTTTATTATCCGAGTTACTTCTCGTTAATTTTACTATTGATATAAATCTTGATTTACTTATCTTAATTATTAGAACCAAGTATAGCAAGGCTATATCTCTTACTAATAAATTTAGATTAGTATATTGCTAGGCAAACGATTAAAAAATTTCGAAATCGTACTTTGTGTACATTGAGAAATTTTTTATGAAGTTTAACGAAGCAAGATGCTGATATAAATTTATTAAGCACCCATAAACTCATCAATAGATGTCTTATACTTAGCAGAAACCTTAGTTTCTTTTCCACCTTTAGCAAGATATGTTTTATCAGCTGGGTTGGTATCTATAGTTACTATAGCTTTTTTCCAATCTGATGTTTTACCAACATTTCTTCCTACTCTTTTTTCTTTACCTTTTACTGTTATTGTATTAACTTTTAATACTTTTACTTCAAAAAGTTTTTCAACTGCGTTTGCAATATCAACTTTTGTAGCTTTTTTATTTACTTTAAAGGTATACTTTCCTTCTTGAATTTCCATATTACTTTCTTCTGTAATTATAGGTCTTATTATAATGTCTTCTGGTCTCATTATGCGTACACCTCCTCTAATTTCTTTACTGTATCTAATGTTAAAACAAGTTTGTTGTATTTTAACAAGTCGTATACATTTATAGTTCCAACTAGAGTTGTTTTTACACCTTCTATGTTTCTAGCTGATTTTTGTACGTTTTCATTTTTTTCTGGAAGCATTATTAATGCTTTTCCTTCTACTTTTAAATTTGAAAGAGCTTTTACCATTTCTTTTGTCTTGATGTCTTTTAATGGTAAACTATCTACAACTACTAAGTTGTTTTCTAATACTTTTGAGCTTAATAATGATTTGATAGCAAGTTGTCTTTCTTTTTTATTTACAGTGTATTTGTAAGAACGAGGTTTTGGTCCTAAAGCTATACCACCTTTAATCCATTGTGGAGCTCTAATACTTCCTTGTCTTGCTCTACCTGTTCCTTTTTGTCTCCATGGTTTCTTTCCACCACCAGAAACTTCACTTCTTGTTTTTGTACTTTGTGTACCTTGTCTTTGATTTGCTAAGAAATTTACTAAAACACTGTGTACTACAGCTTCATTTGGTTCTATTCCAAATACTTCATTTTTTAGTTCAACTTCTTTAACTTTTTTACCATTTATATCGTATACTTCTATTTTAGGCATTTTTCTTCCTCCTTCCTATGCTTTTACACTTGATTTTATTTTTAATATTGCTCCATTTGCTCCTGGAACGCTTCCTTTTACAAGGATTACATTTTTGTCCAAATCTACAGAAACAACTTCTAGATTTTGTATTGTTATTGTATTTGTTCCCATATGTCCTGGAAGTCTCTTACCTTTGAATACTCTACCTGGTGTTGATGTAGATCCCATAGATCCTGGTCTTCTATGATACATAGAACCATGTCCCATAGGTCCTCTTGATTGTCCGTGTCTTTTAATAACACCTTGGAATCCTTTACCTTTTGAAGTTCCTTGGATGTCTACTTTGTCGCCTTTTGCAAATACATCAGCTTTAAGTTCATCTCCAACTTTAACTTCTTCTACTGAATCCATTCTGAATTCTCTTAAATATTTCTTTAATGCTAATTTTGATTTTGCAAAATGTCCTTTAACTGGTTTGTTTACTTTGCTTTCTTTAACATCTCCGAAACCTAATTGTACTGCATCGTAACCATCGTTTTCTGTTGTTTTAACTTGTGCTACAACACATGGTCCAGCTTCTATAACTGTTACTGGAATTACTTTTCCTTTTTCGTCGAATATTTGTGTCATTCCGACTTTTTTTCCTATTATTGCTTTTTTCATTGTTTATTTCCTCCTAACTATTGGCTTATAAATTTGATAATTTATTAGCTTGGTTTGTTGTTTTTGTTTTTGGTTGTTGCAACTCTCAACCTTATATTAATACTTAATTATTTGATTTCTATATTTACACCAGCTGGTAGCTCAATTTTTGTTAAGCTCTCAATTGTTTTTTGTGTAGGATAAAGAATATCAATAACTCTCTTGTGTGTTCTCATTTCGAATTGTTCTCTTGAATCTTTGTGTTTGTGTGGAGAACGTAGTATTGTTACGATTTCCTTTTCTGTTGGTAATGGAATAGGTCCTGAAACTTTAGCTCCTGTCTTTTTAGCAGTATCTACTATTTTTTCAGTAGACTGTTCTAAAACTACTGGATCATAAGCTTTTAGTCTTATTCTGATTTTACCATTTGTTACTTCTGTTGTTTGTTTTTTTGCCATGTAATTTTCCCTCCTTAATTTTTTATTTTTGGTCGGAAGGTATAAACGCACCCTGGTGTTCTATGTATCACCAATATAAAAGCCCAAGTTTTGCGCATGAATATCTTGGGATAAGTGCTTTGTATTTATAAACCTTACCGCCTGGTCTAAGCCATGACATGCTCCATGAAAGTTCCCTCCAACCTCTGGTTTATCAATGGTTGTAGCCACATTTCACTTCAACGCTATCTTACATGCTTTTTTATTATATACTTTTTTTTCTTTGTTGTCAACGGTTTTTGCAAATTTTGTTGCAATTTAAGGCATTTTTCATTTTGACTCTTAATTGTCTTAGTATCTATTTTAGTTTTTGTAGCTTTTTATTTTTATGAATCGAAAAGTAAATAGAAAAAGTAAAAGTCAAGAAGTTTTAAGTTCTTCTTGGCTTCTACTGTTTATGTTTTACATTTCATATTAGTTTATTACTGACTTAGTTTTAGCGATTTCCTGCTAATCCGTTTGATGCCTCTCCAGTTGCAGCTTGACTATCCGAATTATTGTATGTTGACCAATTATCTTCTTGTCCATCTATTATATGCAAATCTTCTACTGTGGCTTCAGAGTTTAGATATACTACGGGGCGAACCGCAAAACCACGGGCAAACCAGTCACCGTTCGAGTAGAACAAGTTGACCACTGAGTTGACAAATACATTATTTACATATCCAAGCCCAAAGTAAGCACAGCTAGAGTTAGCGCCAACCCCAGAGGAAGCCAGCCAGTATGATTTTGCAAAAT
>HF994465.1:1225-1517 GCA_000434195.1 Clostridium sp. CAG:780 | reverse complement strand
TTTTAATTAAATTACATATTTAATTAAAAATTTTTCTCATTAGATATTATAAAACCAGCTAATAGTATTACTTTCTATTAGCTGGCTTTGTATTTTTATTTACTCATTCTTTAATTTTTCAATTCCTTCTTTGGTCAGTCCTGTAAGTTCTGCAACCTCTTCTGTTTTCATATTTTTAGATAATAATTTCAGTGCAATCTCTCTTTCGCCTTCTTCTATTCCAGTTTCCACTCCTTATCTAGTTCCAGTATTATATAATGCTTTTTCATTCTTTATAGCTTTTTTTCTTACG
>HF994465.1:978-1204 GCA_000434195.1 Clostridium sp. CAG:780 | reverse complement strand
TTTTTCTTACGTTTCATATTATTTCCATTCTTTTTAACTCCTTATTTTTATCTGTTTCATTATTTTAAACATTTTCAATTTTGTCATATTCAATATTTCATTCTATAGATTTTCCCATTCAGTTCCATTCCAAGTCATTTGCAAATCTAAAGTTGGATAACCATTTGTTCCAATTATCCATTTGGCCCATCCTGTTGTGTCTATGCTCTGCGTTTTTGCATCATTT
>HF994465.1:0-922 GCA_000434195.1 Clostridium sp. CAG:780 | reverse complement strand
CATACTATCTATAAACTCCTGAGATTTTACATTTTTTTCATCCTTTTCTTCTATTTGTGAATACCATGAATATTGTGTAGCATCTTTTATATCAGATTTTACTGTGCTTTCTATACACCCCTTCACGGAATAACAATTAATTGTTTTAGCAACTCCACTTTCAGCTCTACAAGATAAAAAAGTATTTGCCTTTCCATAATTAAGTATATTGACCATTTCTATTTTTGAATTTTCATATATGCTTGATATTGTTGCACTTACACTAGCATTTCCTGCATTTATGCAGTTATAAAATTTTGAGGTGTTTGCCCAATCCCATCCAAGTATTCCGTGTCCACTTACTTCTCCATAGTTTATACAATTTATGAATTTGCTACTTTCATTATATGTATTTCCTGCTATTCCACCTGTAGAACTACCACTTGTTAGTATATTGCACTTATTTATACAATTTATAAGTTCTACTTGTCTTACAACTCCTGCAATTCCTCCTGTTTTTGCTTTACTTTTTATATTTCCTGTTACTGTTAAATTCAGTATCTTACTTCCCCGTGAACAATGCGCAAATAATCCTCCTGCTTTGCTATCTTCATAGTTTTCATATAAATTTGAAATAGTATGATATTTTCCATCAAACACTACTTCTTTTAAGCCATTTTCTTGATCTTGACTTATATTGTAAAATCCTTCCCCAGTTGTTAATGCTGTCTTTAATTCATCTATGCTATTACACGACTTTATTTTTCCATCTGTTTTTATATTTCCATTCACATACGAAAACTTAGAATTAAAATTCAAATTTCTCTTCAATACAACATATTTATTTGAATTGAAATTAATATTTACCATATTAGAAAAATCACATAAATCTTCTATACAACTTATTTCATACGGTTTTTCTTCACTTCCGTCACATCTTCCA
>HF994464.1:552-752 GCA_000434195.1 Clostridium sp. CAG:780 | reverse complement strand
GCATGTTCTGCTAAAACTAATTCGCTTACTAAAATTTGTTTTGCATTATTTAGCATTTTCTTTTCTCCAGTAGATAGTCCTTTTTCTTTTTGCTTGTAGCTTAAGTTTCTTACAACATCTGCTACTTCATAAATACTTCCACTCTTCATTTTTTCCATGTTTTCTTTATATCTTTTGTTCCAATTATTCGACATTTCTGT
>HF994464.1:270-441 GCA_000434195.1 Clostridium sp. CAG:780 | reverse complement strand
TTGATATTGGAACCATAACCTTTACTTCTCCAGGCATTTTAATTATATAATAATTTTGTTTTTCTCCTAAGATATCTTTTTCTTCTATTGCGTCAATTGTTCCTGCCCCATGCATAGGATATACTATTTTGTCACCAACGTTAAACATGTAATTATCTCCTTCCATACTGT
>HF994464.1:0-158 GCA_000434195.1 Clostridium sp. CAG:780 | reverse complement strand
CAAAGATTTTGCCATTTTATTTTTTGCCGTATTTCCCAGTATTTTCAACAGTTTTACGTATTTTTACATTTTTTCAGAAATAATTTTATGTTTCTTTTTTATGTATTTATTTTTTATGTAAGTAATATTTAATTTATACATAATGGCTTTGAATACAA
>HF994463.1 GCA_000434195.1 Clostridium sp. CAG:780 | reverse complement strand
AAATAGAAAATGGAGAGCCTCTTGAGATATTACAAGTAGGAAATAAAATTGAAGTTTCAAAACAAAAGTCAAATACTTGTGCGGAGTGTGGGAGTTTTATAGAAGACATTTATAAATATTGTCCTAACTGCGGAAAGGAAATTAATATCAAATGAGTAGAGAGAAAGATTTAGAAGATATGCAAGAATTTGTAGATGAATATGAGAACATCAAGGACAAGCTAGAGGACTTACTAGATGATACAACTAACGAAGATTTAAAAGAAGAGCTAAATGGACTAATAAGTGCATTAGAAGAAGATTATCAAGAAAGAAATCAAAACTTCATAGAAAGAATAAATGAGTTAGAGAATGAGGAAGAAGATTCACTAGTAAAAGAATATTATTCAATGAGGTTATAAGGAGGAAAAAGAATGCAAGATTTAATAGTAGTAAAACAATTACCTCAAATAGAGGAACACTTAAAAGAGTTATCAATAGATATAGATAAAAAAGTTGAAAGTGCAAAAAGTTTAATTTGTACAGAAGAAAATGTAAAAACGATAAAACAAGTAAGAGCAGATTTAAACAAAGAGTTTAAAGAAGTAGAGCAACAAAGAAAAATGGTAAAAGAGCAAATACTTGCACCATATATGCAGTTTGAAGAGATTTATAAAACATATATATCAGATAAATATAAAGGTGCAGATAGCGACTTAAAGACTAAAATAGATACAACAGAAAATGAATTAAGAGCAAGAAAAGAACAGGAAACAAGAGATTATTTTGAAGAATATAAACAAAGTTTAAGTATTGATTTTATAAAATATGAAGATGCAAAAATCAAAGTTGGATTAGCAGATAGTAAAACGTCACTAAAGAAACAAGCTAAAGACTTCATAGACAGAGTTAATACAGATTTAGCAACAATAATGTTACAAGAACATAAAGAAGAAATATTGGTTGAATATAAGCAAAATGGATATATTCTAAGTACTGCAATAAGTACTGTCATAAACAGAATGAAGGCAGTAGAAGAAACCAAGAAAAAACAAGAAGAGCTAAAACAAAAGCAATTAGAAGAAGCTCAAAGAATTGCAGATGAAAACATAAAAGCGCAAACAGAAGCGACAAAACAAGCACTAGATAATTTTAGAGTAACAGAACAAGAAGTTTTACAAGCACCAACAATAGAAGAAAACCAAGAAGAAGTATTAACATTGAAATTTACAGTAAGAGGAACAAGAACAAAATTAAGAGCATTAAAAGAATTTTTAATGAATGGAGGATATGAATATGAGTAATGAGGTTCAAAGAAATAATGAATTGATGGTCAAATTCGACATTGATGGCAATGAAATAAAGCTAACGCCAAGCATAGTACAAGAGTACATAGTAGGAACAGATGCAAAAATAACAAATCAAGAATTTAAGTTGTTTA
>HF994462.1:251-1307 GCA_000434195.1 Clostridium sp. CAG:780 | reverse complement strand
CAGAAGAAATGCAACAAGAAATTCCACAACAAGATCCTATTGAAGTACAAGCAGAAATAGAAGAACAAACAGAAGATACAAAAGAGGTATCAATGAATGAACTATAAGATTATATCTAGTTGCAGTACAGGAAATGCAACAATAATAAGAGACATAATTTTAATAGATTGTGGAGTGACTTTTAAAAGGCTAGAGAAGTATTATAAGCAATTAAAAATAGTACTTCTCACACACATACATTCAGACCACTTCAAAAAAGAAACAATTAGAAAATTAGCACAAGAAAGACCAACGTTAAGATTTGCTTGTTGTGAATGGCTATTAAAACCACTATTGGAATGTGGAGTTGAAAGAAAGAACATAGATATACTTCAAATTGGCACGAGATACGATTATAAACAATTTAAAATTGTACCAATAAAATTATATCACGATGTGCCTCAATGTGGTTACAGAGTACTATTTGATGATTATAAAGTAATTTATATGACAGATACAAGGACAGTAGAAGGAATAGTAGCAAAGAATTATGACTTATATCTAGTTGAAGGCAATTATGATGAAGATGAAATAGAAGAAAGAATAAAAGAAAAACAACAAGACTGCAAATATGTTTATGAATTTAGAGCAAAAGATAGTCATTTAAGTAAACAACAAGCAAGTAAATTTTTATTAAATAACATGGGAGAAAATTCAAAATATGTTTTTATGCACCAACATATAGAAAGGTAACAAAATGCAGAATACAGCAGTTATAGATGACATAGGAATAGATTTAAAAACTGGAAAAGCTAAAATAACATTTTTGTTTGACGATAAGTATATTTTACAGGAAGCAGAAGAGCTAAAAGACAAGAAACTTAATGTGGAAGCAACAAAATGGTACAAAAAGCGTTCTTTAAATGCTAATGCATACTTATGGGTTCTTATTGGAAAATTAGCTGAAAAACTCAATATAAGCAATATAGAAGTATATAAAAAACATATAAAAGAGGCTGGCACATATACAGTCTTACAAATGGAAGAAGAGGTAATGACTGAATTTGAAAGAATATG
>HF994462.1:0-197 GCA_000434195.1 Clostridium sp. CAG:780 | reverse complement strand
TGGTTCTGTGAAAAAGCAGTAGATGAATATGGACAAGTGGTATTACTAGCATACAATGGAAGTTCATCATATAACACTAAACAAATGACAAGGCTTATAGATAGTGTAATACAAGATTGTAAAGAACAACAAATAGAAACAATGACACCAGAAGAGTTAAAAAGTTTATTGGCGAGGTGGGAAAGATGAGCAAGAGG
>HF994461.1:282-526 GCA_000434195.1 Clostridium sp. CAG:780 | reverse complement strand
CTTGTTAAGGTAGAGAATAGAGCAATAGCAAAAAGACCAGAAAGAGCAATTGCTAAGAGAAGCGAAAGGTCAATTACAAAGAGAGAAGATTTTAGGTTTAAGAAACCATCAATAAAAATAATTCCATTAGGTGGTATAGAAGAGATTGGAAAGAATATTACAGTTTTCGAGTATGAAGATGATATTATAGTTGTTGATTGTGGACTTGAGTTCCCAACAGATGATATGCTTGGAATAGATTTAG
>HF994461.1:0-253 GCA_000434195.1 Clostridium sp. CAG:780 | reverse complement strand
ATTTAGTAATTCCAGATGTTACTTATTTGGTAAAAAATAAGGAAAAGGTTAGAGGAATGGTAATTACTCACGGACACGAGGATCACATTGGATCAATTCCATATGTATTACAACAAATTAATATGCCAATTTATGCGACAAAATTAACTTGTGGATTGATTAAAGGAAAGTTAGAGGAGCATCATTTATTAAGGTCTACAAAGCTTGTAGAAGTTGATGCTGGTCAAACAATTAAATTAGGAAAGTTTTCAGT
>HF994460.1:38125-40843 GCA_000434195.1 Clostridium sp. CAG:780 | reverse complement strand
TAATAAAAGAGTATTTTCTGTGTAATGCTTGTTACTCTTAAGTTTTACAATTTTTAACTTTTTTAAAATTTTATTTTTATGAATTTTATGGTATTGATTTTTTCTTACAGTTATGCTATAAAATAAGTATATTAATTTTTATTAAATTATATATTCAATTAAAATTCTGAAATATAAAAAGAACCTAAATTATCAGATTTTATCTGTACTTTGGGTTCTTTATAGGTTCTTTATTATTTTTTATAAACATTCTTTTAATTTCTTGGTTATATCTATTTCAAAATCTGTTATTGATAATTTATTTACAGAAATACACCTCTGTTTTATTCGAGGTGTATTTTGTGTGTTATTTGTTTTCAAAATTTCTTATTTCGCTGTCAATTTTAGAGACAAAATCTTCTAGTTTCATTGCTCCTAAGTCTCCGTCTTTTCTGTTACGAACTCCTACTTCTCCTGATGCTTCTTCCTTGTCACCAACTATTAACATATATGGCACTTTTTGAAGTTGAGCTTCTCTGATTTTGTATCCTATTTTCTCCGCTCTCTCATCAACTTCAACTCTCACATCTTTTTCTTCCAATGCTTTTTTAACTTCATTTGCATATTCTAAGTGTTTATCTGATATTGGTAATA
The DNA here is from genome assembly GCA_000434195.1 of Clostridium sp. CAG:780. GTDB lineage: Bacteria > Bacillota > Clostridia > TANB77 > CAG-508 > CAG-245. Next base: position 40,210 of record HF994460.1, on the reverse strand, counting down.
CTTTTACTTGAAGTGGTGAAAGCCATGTTGGGAAAGCTCCTTTTGTTTCTTCTATTAGGAATGCCATAAATCTGTCTAATGTTCCAAGTATTGCTCTATGAATAACAACTGGTCTATGTGCTTTTCCATCTTCTCCAATGTACTCTAGCTCAAATCTCTCTGGAAGTAAGAAGTCTAATTGGCAAGTAGAAACTGTTACATCATGTCCTATCGCTGATTTTAATTGTACATCTAGCTTTGGTCCGTAGAACGCTGCTTCTCCTTCTGCCTCATAGAAGTCTAGTCCTAACTCTGTTAAGATTTCTCTTAACTCACTTTCTGCCTTCTCCCACATTTCATCATCATCAAAATATTTATGTTTGTCATTCTTATCTCTTAAAGATAATCTAAATGCATAATCTTTGAATCCAAAGTCTTTGTAAACATCTAGTATTAATTTTACTACCTTTCCAACTTCATCTTTTATTTGGTCTGGTCTTACGAATAAGTGAGCATCATAATCTTTGAATCCAAAGTCTTTGTAAACATCTAGTATTAGTTTTACTACTTTTGCAACTTCTTCTTTTATTTGGTCTGGTCTTACAAATAAGTGAGCATCATTTTGACACATTTGTCTAACTCTCTCAATTCCACAAACTGAACCACTATCTTCATATCTGAAATCGTGTGCAAGTTCTCCAATTCTTATTGGTAAATCTTTGTATGAGCGCATTTTGCTCTTGAATATTAACATATGATGTGGACAGTTCATTGGTCTTAATACTAGTTCTTCATTATCCATTTTCATAACAGGGAACATATCTTCTTTATAATGATCCCAGTGTCCTGATGTTTTGTATAGCTCAACATTTGCAAGTGATGGTGTATATACATGTTTGTATCCCATTTTTATTTCTTTATCTTGAATATATCTTTCTAGTAATCTTCTTACTGTTGCACCATTTGGCAAATACATTGGAAGTCCTGAACCTACTAGCTTATGTGTCATAAATAATTCTAAATCTTTTCCTAGTTTTCTATGATCTCTTTGTTTTGCCTCTTCAAGCATTTGTAAATGTTCCTCTAACAAGCTTGCTTTTGGGAATGCAACACCATATATTCTTTGTAGCATTTTGTTGTTTTCATTTCCTCTCCAGTAAGCTCCTGATGTAGATAATAATTTTACACTTTTTACTTTACCTGTACTCATTAAGTGAGGTCCTGCACAAAGGTCTGTAAATTCTCCTTGTTTATAGAAAGAAATTACTTCATCTTCTGGTAAATCTTCTATTAACTCTACTTTATAGCTTTCTCCTGCATCTTTCATTAATTTGATTGCTTCTTCTCTTGGAAGTTCAAATCTTTCTATTGGTAGATCTTCTTTTATGATTTTTTTCATTTCTTCTTCAATTTTTGTAAAATCTTCTTCTGAAAATCTGTATTCTGTGTCAAAATCATAGTAGAATCCTGCGTCAATAGATGGTCCTATTGCAAGTTGAATATCCTTGTATAGTCTTTTTATTGCTTGTGCCATTATGTGTGATGATGTATGCCAATAAGCTTTTTTTCCGTCCTCATCATCGAATGTTAGGATTTCTAATTTACAATCTTTATTGATTGGAAATCTTAAATCTTCTACCTTTCCATCTACTCTACCTGCAGTAGCATTTCTAGCCAATCCTTCGCTGATTTGTCTAGCTATTTCTAGTATGCTAGAACCTTTTTCGACTTGTCTTTTGCTTCCGTCTTTTAATTCAATGTTAATCATTTTGTTTTCCTCCTTTTTTTATTTTTTTGCCATCCGCATTTGAAAACAAAACACTCCCAAATGCTTAATAGCATTTAGGAGTGCGAATTTATATGCACGGTTCCATCCTAATTTTTTACTTAATTCTTAAACAAGCTTGCGCCAGTATATTTCTATACCGAGAGGTAGTTTTTCAAATATGTTTTCCTAAATCGACTTTCAGCCCATGGTCAATTCTCTCTTTTGGTAACCTTTATTTTACTTTGTCTCTATTGTTTTAATATTAACATATTATTATAATAACTCTTTTTTAGTGTTATGTCAATAGATTATTTTATTTTTTCTCTTTAAAAAAGTGG
>HF994460.1:36898-38110 GCA_000434195.1 Clostridium sp. CAG:780 | reverse complement strand
TATTTTTTCTCTTTAAAAAAGTGGTTTTCTAATTTTATTTTTCTTCGTATCCAGGTTTGTTTAATAGTCTAAACATATTTTTCTTATATGCTTCCACTCCTGGTTGGTTAAATGGATTTACTCCTAATATTTTGCCAGACATTGCACATGCAAGCTCAAAAAAGTATATTAGCTGTCCTATTGTTTCCTCGCTCAAATCTTGCATCACAATCATTATATTAGGAACATCTCCTGAAACATGTGCTTCTATTGTTCCTTCCATTGCTTTTTTGTTCACATAGTCTAACGATTTGCCCATCAAATAGTTCAATCCGTCTAAATCATCCTCATCAGAATTTATATAAATATCGCTATATGGTCTTTCTATTCTTATAACCGTTTCAAATAAATTTCTTCTGCCCTCTTGGATATATTGTCCCAATGAGTGCAAATCCGTGGTAAAGTCTGCTCCCGAAGGGAAAATTCCTTTTTTATCTTTTCCTTCGCTCTCGCCATATAATTGCTTCCACCATTCTGTTACATAGTGCATTTTAGGTTCATAATTTGCTAGTATCTCGATATTTTTTTCATCTTTATATAGCAAGTTTCTTGCAACTGCATATTGATATGCTTCATTATATTCTATGTTATTGTCATTGTATTTGTCCTGTGCAAATCTTGCACCTTTCATAAGTTCGTCTATATCTATTCCAGCTACTGCTATTGGTAAAAGTCCCACCGGTGTTAGAACCGAGTATCTTCCACCTATATTGTCTGGAATAACAAATGTTTCGTATTTTTCCTTTGCGGCAAGCTTTTTCAAAGCTCCTTCTTTTTTGTCAGTTGTAACATATATTCTTTTTCTCGCTTCTTCTAAACCATATTTTGATTCAATTAACTCTCTAAATATTCTAAATGCGATTGCAGGTTCTGTGGTTGTTCCAGATTTTGATATTACATTTATTGAGAAGTCTTTTCCAGATAATAAATCAATAACATCATTTATATAGCTTGGGCTCAAATTGTTTCCTACATATATTATTTGTGGAGTTGTTCTTACACCTTTTTCTTGCATGTTATAGAAGGTATTTGTTAATGCTTCTATTACTGCTCTTGCTCCCAAATACGACCCGCCTATTCCTATTACTAACAATATGTCTGAATCTTTTTGTATTTTTTTAGCACATTCTTTTATCTTTTTGAATTCTTTTTTATTATATTTGCTTGGAAGTT
>HF994460.1:36372-36841 GCA_000434195.1 Clostridium sp. CAG:780 | reverse complement strand
TCTTCATCGTCTTTTTTGTCATGTAATTCTTTATGAATCTTTTTTACTTCCTTGCTATATTCTACTATTTCTTCCATTTCAATTTTTGAATTTTCTAAATTTAATTTTAGTCCTACCATCATACCCCTCCTCGTTTATATGATATATTAAAAAGTTTTTTTATTCAAGACTTTGTAATCATAATTTATATTTTTTTGAATATATATTTATATAGAGCAAAGGAGAAAATCATGATTAATGTAAAAGTAGTAAGTGTAAGAAAAATTTTAAAACTTTTAGTGCTAAGCATTTGTATTTCTGCATTAGTCTTTTTTATATATTCTCGTAGAAAAAGTTTGGCAAGTGATTTTGATTCAAATGCATTTGAAGAACTGCACTCTTCTGTGTTTAACCAATCTATTTCTTCAACAAATATTATTGGCCAAACTATTCCTTTGATAAATGAGTTTAGCAATATTGAACTTTCTGC
>HF994460.1:23660-36319 GCA_000434195.1 Clostridium sp. CAG:780 | reverse complement strand
AGTCCTTTACAATTTTTGCTCAATCTCGAACTTCCGGTTATGACTTCAACCGTGCTTCCTGTAGTCGATTTGCCATCTGTTGTTGATAACGAGGCTCCTTCAAATGAGATTCAACACGCAAATACAAATTTAAGCACACAAGTTTTAGATAGCGGTGTTCCCAACACTTTTACCAACGAATATGAAGGTGTTGCAATTAAAAACGGTACTGATTATACTTTAACAGAAGATATTCTTAACCCTGACGGCTTAGATTTCAACAAGTCTGATGTTATTATTTTTCACACTCATACTTGTGAAAGCTATACTCCAACAGAGGCCTTTTCTTACGAGGAAAGTGGAACTTTTAGAACCACCGATTTGAACTACTCTGTTTCCAGGGTTGGTGACTCTCTTTCTGAGCAACTCACGTCTTATGGTTTTAATGTTACTCACGATAAAACTTATCACGATTATCCAGCCTATTCCGGCTCTTATGGTAGGTCCATGAGTACTGTTCAAGGAATATTAAATAATCAACCTAATTCTGATATAATTATAGATTTGCACAGAGATGCAATAGCAGATACGTCTTATGCTCCTTCTGTTCAGATTGGCGATGAAATCGCTTCTCAGCTTATGTTTGTTATTGGAACTGATGGCGGTGGATTGGAGCATCCTAACTGGCAACAAAACTTAAAATTTGCCATCTCTATTCAAAAGAAGGCAAATGAATTGTATCCAGGGCTATTTAGATCTATTCTAATCAGAAATAGTAGATATAATCAGCAACTGGGAAAAGCTGCTTGTATCATAGAAGTTGGAGCTACCGGAAACACTTTAGAGCAGTCCATGACCAGCATGAAATATCTAGCCAAAGTTTTTGATGAAGTGCTAAAAAAATAAAACTCTTATGATTAATAAGGGTTTTATTTAAATAGTTCTGATATTCTTGTTAAAATTTTTCCGAAGAACGATGTATCTTCTTCTATTACAACTTCCTCTGTTGCTGGCTCTATATAATCTTTCTTTTGCAAATCCACATATACTTTTTGATTGTTGTCTAGTTTTCTCATTCCTAATTTTTCTTCTGCAGCTTTTTCTATTGAATTTAAGTTTAAACTGTTTTCTATGCTTACTTTTAATTGTTCATTCTCTTTTTGCATAGCACTTACTTGTGATTTTATATTTTCTTTTTTGTTGTAATTTTCGTTAATTAGTGAATTTCTATAACTTATGGTAAACAGCATTACAAATCCCAGCATTATATAAGCTATTGGTTTATAGTTATACTTTGCTTTTTTCTTAGTTTTTTTAGCAGTCTTTGGAGCTACTTTTTTTATTACTGTTTTCTTTTTACTTTGTGTTTTTTTCTTTGCTGGTATTCTCTCAGGTTGTAATTTTCTTGGGCTAGTTTCGTATTGATAACCTGCCATAAGTTATTCTCACCTCTTTTCCTTCTTAATTTTCCTTTGTGTGTTTTTCAAAAATTCTAAGCTTTGCGCTTTTTGATCTTGAATTTTCTTCTCTTTCTTTTTCATCTGCTTCTATTGGTTTTTTATTTATAATTTTTCCAAACGATTTATAATGGCAAACGCAATATGGCAATTCCTTTGGACAAGTGCATTGTCCTTGTGCCTCTATGTATGCGTTCTTTACTGCTCTATCCTCTAGTGAATGGAATGTTATAATACATAACCTTCCACCTTCTTTTAGACATTCTATCGAATTTAAAACAGTATCATATAATGGTTTAATTTCGTTATTTACTTCTATTCTGATTGCTTGGAATGTTCTTTTTGCTGGATGTCCATCTTTTTGCTTAGACTTTGGAATCGAACTTTCTATTATTTTTACAAGTTCGTCTGTCGTTTCTATTTCCTTTTCTTCTCTATATTTGCAAATATTTCTTGCTATATTTCTAGAAAATCTTTCTTCTCCATATTCAAAAATAATATTTGCTAGTCTCTCTTCCTCGTAGTTATTAACAACATATTTTGCTGTTAAGTCTTGAGTCTGGTCCATCCTCATATCTAGCTCATTTTGTCCTAGGTAGCTAAATCCCCTATTTCTTTCATCTAGCTGATATGACGAAACTCCTAAGTCTAATAAAATTCCATCTACTTTTTCTATTTTTAAATCTTCTAAAATTTCTTTTATGTCATCGTGATTTCCGTGAATGTATTTTACATTGTTGTATTCTTTTAGATTCTCTTTTGCAGCCTTTAAAGCTTCCTCATCTCTGTCTATTCCTATTAATAGACCTTTGTTTGAAAGATGCTTTAATATTTCTTTACTGTGTCCTGCTCCTCCAAGAGTTCCATCAACATATATTCCATCTTCTTTTATTTTTAGTCCATCAATACATTCATTCAACATTATCGGAGTATGTTTAAATTCCAAGTTCTTGCCCTCTATCAAATATAATAATTCAAAACAAATTTTCGTATTTTCCCCATAAAAGCACAATCAGTTGGTATATTTATACCAACTGTGTACTACAAAAAATTTTATCTTTTGTATATTTAGCTATTTTATTTGCTCCGTCTTTTGTTATAATTATTATTTCAATTTTTTCTTTTGTTTTTGTTATATTTAGCTTTAGTAGCTTAAAACAATTCTTTTGTTTAAGCTTTTCAAACTTTAAGTGGTTTGATTTTTTCTTTTGATATTTTTTCTTGTGTTTCTTTGGTCGTAGGTTAGATTTTTCTTTGGTTGGATACTTTTTATTTTTTATCTTTTGTAAGTTTTTTCTTTTGTACGTTTTTAGCTTTTGTGTCTTATTAGTTAATCTTTTGTTTTTTTAAATTTTTTCTTTAGTTTGAGACTATATAAACTTTTTAAAAGTTATATACCAAGTTCTTGCATATTTTGTTCTATCTCTTCTATTGAAAGATTTTCCTCACTAATATGATCTTCCCATTTTTCTTTGTTCCAGATTTCTATTCTTGTTCCCGTTCCGATTATTGTTACATCTTTATCTAATGATGCAACTTCACGAAGCTTTCCTGCTATTAAAAATCTGCCTTGTTTATCTAGCTCACACTCTGTTGCTCCTGATAAAAAGAATCTTACAAAGTTTCTTGCGTTTTTGTTAGTGATTGGTAGTGTTTTTAGCTTGTCCTCGAATTTTTGCCACTCTGACATAGAAAATCCAAATAAACAACCATCTAACCCAGTTGTTATTATAAATTTCTCTCCCATATCTTCTCTTAGCTTTGCTGGCATTATCAATCTACCTTTAGCATCTAGAGAATGGCTATATTCACCTATTAACACTATCTTCACCTCCTCAACACTTTTTCACCACTTTGTACCACTTCTTACCACTTCGATTAAATTTTAATATAAAATTTAATAAAAAGCAATAGTTTTTTTAAAAAATTTTAATATTTTTTTATTTTTTTTCGACAAAAAAATAACAATACTTTTTGTATTGCTATTTTTATTTTATAATTATATGTTTACAGTTACTTTTTTAATATAACTTTTTCCTGTAACTTTATCTTTTACTGTGAATGCATATGTTCCACTTGTTGTTGCAGTATATTCTGTTGAAGCTTCTCCATTTGGATTTGTAATTTCACATCCAGATATTTGTTGTGTTTCGTCATTACAATATAACCCAAATAATATTTGTTCATCAAAGAAATGATCTACACCTCCAGCATTTTTCACTGACTCCCAAAATGCCGACTCATCTGCCACTTCTCCTTGTATTACAGAATTAGCTTTTAAAATTGGTAAAGCTTCTTCAAAACTTGTACAATTTGAATCTGGATAATTTTTATTTACATAGTTTGGCATACTTAATTTTATTATATCTTTTTTCTCTTCTGTGCTTAATGAATTTTCATACCTGTCTAGCTCTTCATAATTTTCATCTCTGATATCAATTATTGGAATAAGAATTCCCTCTACTGACGTTACTTTCAATAGCACATTTCCTGTTCCAGCTGATTGGCTAACATTTATTTGCACATTGCTGTAACTTATTTCTTTTACAACTGCGCCATCTTTATTCTTAATAATTATTAGTTCTTGACTTTGGTCTATCTCATTATCTGTTACTAATTTTTGATTTTTTAACTTTTGTAATATTACGTCTGAATCTATTTTTGTTTGGTTTGTTTCTTTACTCATAAAATTTTCTTGTTTCCACATACCAATTTCAGTTTCAATTTCAGATATTCTAGTATTTAGTTTTGCTTCTTTTGATTTTGCTATTATTCCATTGTCATCTAATAGTAGTTGTATGCTAACTCCTGCCAATATTAATAGTACGACTATTGTCACAACTAGTGCAATTAGCGTTATTGCCTTATTTTGTTTTAGTTTTTTCATCTAATTTTCCTTCCCCTCTTTTGTTTTTCTTTTCTATATTATAAAGCAATATTTTTTATAATACAACTACTTGTTTTGATTTTTTATATAATAAAAGCCAATAACATGTTTGTTATCAGCTTTTAACTCTTATTTAGCGTAGTTTACTGTTACAGTATATCCATCTTGACGCACTATCTAAATCTGTTTCTTCATTTGTTTTAGCTTGACTGTATTCTCTCCTTGCGTCTTTTGATTTTACAATGATTCTAAGATTTTTTTATTAAATATGTTATTCAATTTAAAAATTTATTTGATTAATATTCATTACTCATAAAAGAGTTTGAAAGTATTTTTCTTGTTTTTATAGCTTTATACTTTTATAAAATAAAAGTTTTATTTTTTCTTGAAACATCATTTTGCTTTGATGCTTCAAGATTTTTTTGTATATTTTTTTCTTTTTTTATTATACTAATTCTATGTGGAAGAAAATTTTGTTAGGTATTTTTGTAGGTTTTATAAGCGGTATGTTTGCCTCTGGTGGCGGACTTTTGCTTATTCCTGCATATGTTTATTTATTTAAATCAACAGAAAAGGAGGCTCGAGCCACTGCCATTTTTTGTATTTTGCCAATGGTTATAACTACTGCTATTTTTTATGGGAGTAGCAATCTTATTGATTGGCGAATCGGGTTTCTGTGTGCTTTAGGTGGTATCATTGGAAGTTTTATTGGCTCTAAACTTTTGAATAAATTAAATTCAAAATATCTAAAAATTATTTTCATTGCTTTTCTTCTTTATTCTGGAATAAAGATAGCATTTTTTTAGGAGAATATTATGTCCGAAGTTTTGATTGGTATTGCTTCCGGAATCTGTACTGGTTTAGGTCTACGGTGGCGGTTCAGTTTTGATTTTGTTTTTAACTTTATTTTTTAATTTTGACCAACATATTGCTCAAGCTACTAATTTAGTTTGTTTTATTCCATCTGCTATTGTGAGTATTATTTATAATTCTAGAAAAAAAAACATTAATTTTAAGAATGCCATTGTAATTGTTATTTTTGGTATTATTGGCGCAGTTGCGGGTGCTCTTGTCTCTAAGAACATGCCGGTTTTCAATTTAAGAAAGTGGTTCGGTTGTTTTTTAATTGTTATTTGTTTATATGAGATTTATTCTTATTATATCTTGTATATTAAAAATAAAAAGTAGGAATACTATTGTAAAAGGAGGTAATTTGGATGAAGTTTTTTGAAGGTGTTTTGGTTGGTAGTTTACTTACAGTTGGTGCTACTTGGATGTATAATGGTGGCATGCAAAAAAATGATGCTCGCAAGATGATGAAAAAAGGAAAACAATTTGCGAAAAAGTTAGGCTTAATATAATGCAAATAGAGAACATAGACAAGTATGTTCTCTATTTTTCTATTTAACAGATATAAGACTTATATTTTTAATATTGGTCTTATTTTTCTTCTTCTCTTGAATCGCATGGACGGTCACATGGATGACATGGCTTTGGTGGCATTGGCTTGCAGTCAATCTCTACACCCTTTAAGCATTCTCCTTTATGATGGCATTCTGTGCATATTTTAGCATGTTTTACTTTGTTTACCCAAATTTCAACTTCGTATACTCTGTTGTCACATAAAGGTCCAAATACGAATTCACCATTTTCGTCTGTGAAAGTATGGGATACAGGTTTTCTGATGTCTTTTCCCATTTTACATTCAACTTCGATTAGTTTTACAACTGCATCGCAAACTGGGTCTTTGTAGCAATCTTTTACTATTCCATAGATCACGTTTCTGTTATCTTCTGGGAGTGTTATGTCAAGATCATATTGTTTGCCTCTTTCGATAACACCATTAATTTTGACAACTGGACAATTAGTTTTTTCAAAATCCATAATAAATTCTTCCTTTCTTTTTTTAGCAATCCTGCTTTATATATATTATGTACGTTTATTTTATTTGTGAATTTCTTCAAAAAGTATTGTATTTTTTTTCTTTTTATGTTATTATAGTATATAGTCGATTTTAGCTAAATCAATAGGAGGTGCAGTAACATGGCAAAATGCGCAATTTGTGATAAAGGTGTATCACACGGAAATAAAATTAGTATCGCTCGTTCTCATGTTAGTAGAAGAGCTGCTAGAACTTGGAAACCAAATTTAAGAAGTGTAAAAGCTATTGTAAACGGAGAAGCAAAAAACATTCAAGTATGTTCAAAATGCTTACGTTCTGGAAAAGTTACAAGAGCATAATTAGTGTAAAATAAAAATAGGGATAACCCTATTTTATTTTTTTTGCTATTTTATGTATTATTTTTCGTCTTTTATTCCAAATACTAATTTAATGAATCCTCTTAAAAATTTTGGTACTTTCTTAACCACTATTTTCATACAATCATATCCTTTCTTTTATTTTTTACAAAATAGCCAAGCTATTCCTAATATAAACAGTGCACACCCTATTAAAAATAGCCACCCTGTAACAGGAAGTAATAATACTAATAATATTCCGGTTCCTATTCCTACAAGACAAAGTCCGATTGTCTTTTTTAAAGCTTCAAACATATTTTACCTCCTTTTCTTATAATATCTTATTAATAATTTTACATAAGTGTGAGCAATAATTTAATATTGTATATTTATTTTGTAAAGTTTTTATTATATAATATTGTTGAAAGGATTTTACTATGAAGAAAAATGATGTATTAGATATGATTAAAATTTTAAAGCAAATGTATCCTGACGCAAAGTGTAGTTTGGATTTTTCTACTCCTTTTGAGCTTTTGGTGGCCGTGGTTTTGTCTGCTCAGTGCACGGATAATAGAGTAAATTTGACTACTCCCGCCTTATTTGCAAAGTATTCTACCCCAAAGGATTTTGCTGATATGGATATTCATGTATTGGAAGACTATATTCATCCTTGTGGCTTTTACAAGAATAAAGCCAAAAATATTAAAGCAACTGCTCAAATTTTGGTAGAAAAATATAATGGGGTTGTTCCTGACAATATGGAAGAGCTAATTTCTTTGCCCGGCGTTGGCAGAAAAAGTGCTAATGTTATTATGCTTGAAGCTTTCGACAAACCTCAGGGCATTGCAGTTGATACTCATTGTAAGCGTATTTCTAATAGGCTTGGTCTTTCTAAAGAAAGTGACCCTCTTAAAATCGAGATGGATTTATTGAAAATTATTCCATCAGAGTATTATAAATATATTAATCATCTTTTTATGTGGCATGGACGAAATACTTGTACCTCTCAAAGTCCAAAGTGCGAATCATGTCCTCTAAAAAGTTATTGTAAATATCATTGACATTTTGGAATTTTGAATATATTATTATGATGTATAAATTTTAAAGAAGGGAGAATTTTTATGAAAGGATTAAAATCAAAAGTTTTTATTTTATTGCTTCTTGTAATGCTTTGCATTGCTACTTCAGTTTTTGCAGTAAACGATGATGAATATGGTATTGTTCCTATATCTCTTGATGATGAGGCCATGCCTATTTCCGACGTTCCTGCAACAACTATAGTAAAGCATGATGTATTTATTACAGAAGATTCTGTGAATCTTGATTACAATGTAGATGGAAATGTTTTTATAATGGGTAAAGATGTTTCTATTAGCGGATCTATTGATGGTAATGTTTTTGTTCTTGCAAATAATCTTACTATTGATACAGACGCCCACATCTACTGCGACTTATTTGTTTGCGCTAATAACGTTACAATAAGTGGAAATGTATTTAATATGTATTCTGTATCAAGTAAATTGACAGTTGATTCTGATGCATATGTTGCCAGAGACATTACAGCAACAACTTCTTCATTTAGTTTAGCTGGTTCAGTTGGAAGAAATGTCAATATCTCTTTCTCAGACGCTTCGGTATCTACTGACGCTATCGTAGGTGGAGATTTCAACTATTCTGCATCTGCAAGCAGCGCTATTCCAGAATCTGTTGTTACTGGTTCAATTAACTTTACAAAAGTTGAAACTTCTAATGATGAAAGTTTTGTACTTAAAAAGAACTATGCTTTAGATGCTTTAAAAGTATTATTAGTATCTTTAGTTGTAATTTTAATTGTTGTATTAGCAACTCCTAAGTTTGTTGATACAGAAGAAGCTATACTTACTAAAAAGTTTGCTCCTGCATTAGGTTATGGAGCATTAGCAATAATTGCTATTCCTCTTGCTTGTATTATACTTTTCTGCACAATTATAGGTATATTACCTTCAATCATAGTATTGTTAGCATATATATTATTTATTGCTAAACTTACTTATGCATTTGTTGCAATTCCTTTAGGAAGAATAATTTGCAAGAAAATAAACAAGAACTCAAAAGCTATGAATATCTTATTTGATTGTATTTTAGTTCTTGCTTTCTGGGCAGTAAGTTTGATTCCTTTTGTTGGCGGATTAGTAACTTTAATCATCAATTTACTAGCATTCGGAATTATAACATATGCAATATTTTTTAGTAAGAAATTAAATGAAACAACTACCGTTGAAGTAAAAAAAGATGATTCTGAAAAATAAAATTAAACTGTTGGTTTTACTTATACCAACAGTTATTTTTTTATGCCATTTTTAAATTTCTAATTGTTTCTTTATAATCTTTTGAGTTTATTATTGCACTTCCTGATACTAATATTTCTGCTCCCGCTTCTACTAGTTCAGTTGCATTTTCCACATTTATTCCACCATCGGCTTCTATTTCAAAGTCCAAATTGTTTTGTTCTCTAAATGTCTTTACCTCTTCTATTTTTGCTATTGTTTCCGGAATTAATTTTTGTCCACCTTCTCCTGGTTCTACTGTCATTATTAAAACTAAGTGTACATATGGTAGAAATTCTTTTATTTCTTCTAATTTTGTATTTGGTTTAATTGAGATTCCTACTCTTCTTCCCTTTTCTTTTATATATTTTATTATTTCAAATACTTCCTCTTTATCCTTACAAGCTTCATAATGAAATGTTATTATATTAGGATTAAATATCAAATAACTATCCACATAGTTTTTTATATCTTTTACCATTAAATGAACATCTAATGGTACTTTGGTTACGTGATCTAAGTATTCTGCATATTCTAACATAATGTCGTGTGTATTATTCTTTACAAACTCTCCATCCATTACATCTATATGAAAATAATTTGTCTTTGCCTCTTCTAGTTTGTATATTGTATCTATTATATTTTCTTTTTTTACGCTTAATATTGATGTTGATACATCTACCATTTGTGTTCCTCCTTGTCTTTTAATTCTTCGTATATTTTAATATAATTTTCATATCTTTGTCTGTCTATTTTATTCTCTTCTATCAGATCTTTTACTCCACATTCATCTTCTTTTATGTGGCTACATCCAATGTATCTACAATTTTCTATTCCATTCTTGAATTCCACGAAATATTTGTCTAATTCTTTATACGGAATTTCATATACATCAAAAGTTGAAAATCCTGGAGTGTCTGCTATATACGTATCTTTGTTTAATTCGTATAGTTTTATATGTGTTGTTGTGTTTTTTCCTCTTTTATTTTTCTGGCTTATCTCTCCTTCTTCTGTTATATTTTCATTAAACAAATCATTTATTAATGTTGATTTTCCTACTCCTGAGTTTCCAGAAAAGGCACTTATATTGTCCTTTAGTTCTTGTTCTAATTTCTGTATTCCTATTTTCTCTTTTGCATTTGTTTTTATTACCTTGTAACCTATGTTCCTATAAGTTTGGCTTATTTTATTAAATTCTTCTTTTTCATCTAAGTCTATTTTATTTAATACTATTATAGGTTCTATATGTAGGTATTCGGCAAAAGCTAATTGTTTATCTAACATTAGTAAATCTGGCTTTGGATGTTTGCTTGATATTACAAATATTATTTTTGTTATGTTTGCAAGTTTTGGTCTTTTTATATATGTTTTTCTTGTTTTTATTTCTTCTATTACTGCTGTATTTTTTTGTTCTTCTAATATAGATATTTCTACGATATCTCCCACTACTGGTGAAGTATTCTCGTTTTTGAACTTTCCTCTTGCTGTTGCTATATATTCTTTTTCATTTACTTTTACTTTATATAGATTTGCTTTATTTTCTATTATTAATCCTTGCATATTTTCTCCTATTTTTATTTTTTACTTTTTTATTATAACATTTTTCTAATGCAAAAAGCAACTCATATTAAGTTATGAGTTGCTTTTTAAGTTTTCTTATTCAAATGTGCATGTTGTTGTAACATTCATATTAATTTCTTTTGTTCCTTTCCATATGTCATCTACATAGATTTTTATTGTTACATTTCCTTTTGCACTAAATTTTGCGCTGATGTTTGTTGTGGTCTTTGGCTTATTTTCATTATATATAGTGTCATTTCCTACTACTATTTTTACTTGCCCATTTTCTATAATTTCTTTTCCTTCATCATCTTTTGATGGTGTGTATTTTAGAAGTGATTTTAGATTAACATTCACTGTTCCATCTTTCATCTCTGCTAGTTTATTTACGGTTATAGTAATTTCTGTTCCTTCATCAATGTTTTCGCCAGCTTTTATACTTTGTCTTAGTACTTCTCCATTATTTTTTGTACTATCTTCTGTATATTCTATGTTTACTTTTAAATTCTTTGCTTCTAATGCTGATTTTGCTTCGTTTTCATTTTTTCCAACTACTCCTGGTACTACAACTTGTGGTATTCCAGAACCAATGCTTACATGTATTTTAACTACATCTCCTGCATTTGCAGTTGAATTTGCTTCTGTCTCTTGACTTATTACAATTCCTTCTTTTATGTCTTTGTTTACTTCTTCTACTTTTTCAGCTTTTAGTTTAGCATCTTCTAATTTTTTAACTGCATCGTCATATGTGTCACCAATTACTTTTGGTACTATTGTTGTTTCAGTTCCTTTGCTTACTTTAACTGATACTTTATTTTTTTGTTTTATTTTATATCCTTCGCTGTAACTTGGTGTTTGCTCATATATTTTTCCAGTTTCATAGTCTTTGTTATAATCTTCACTTATTTTTACATATTCTAGTTTTAATTTTGCTAGTTCTGCTTTTGCTTCATCCTCTGTTTTTCCTACTAAATTAGGTATTTGAACGTCTTTAGGATTTGTAGCATTCATTATTGCAGATGTTATTCCTATACTTCCAAAGAATAGAACAAGTATTATTGCTATTATGATTAAAGGTCTTGCAGCAGGATGTTTTTTGCAAAATTCTGCTAGTTTTCCTTGTTTTTTCTTTTTTGTGTTTGAAGCAGATGAATTTCTAAGCATATCGTCTGTGATAACTCCCATTCTTCTTGTAAGTCCGTCATTTGCTTCTTCCTCAACAAATTCTCCATCTGGATCTTTTAAAGCCATTGATAAATCTCTAAGCATTGCTGTTGCTGTTTGATATCTTGCCATTGGTTCCTTTTCCATTGCTTTTAAAATTATATCATTTACAGCTTTTGGTATATTCTCATTTATTTCCATTGGTGGAACTGGCGCTTCTTGCATATGTTTTAGAGCTACTGATACTGATGTGTCACTATCAAATGGGACTCTTCCTGTAAGCATCTCGTACATTACTACTCCTAATGAGTATATGTCTGATTTTGCATCTGTGTATCCACCTTTTGCTTGCTCTGGTGAGAAATAATGTACTGATCCTATTGTTGTTCCAAATGCTGTTATTGTAGAGTTTGATACAGCTTTTGCGATTCCAAAGTCTGTTACTTTTGCAACTCCATCTTCTGTTATTATTATATTATGTGGTTTTATGTCTCTATGAACTATGTTATTTTTGTGTGCTGTTTCTAGCGCTGAAGCTATTTGCATTGCTATATTTACAGACCATTTCCAAGGAAGTGCTCCTTCTTCTGTTATAATCTGTTTTAGTGTCTTTCCTCTTACAAGTTCCATTACTATATAATAAATATTGTCTTCGTTTCCTACGTCATATATTGATACTATGTTAGGGTGTGACAAACTTGCTGCTGCTTGTGCTTCTGAGTTGAATCTTTTAACAAATTCTTCATCTGTTGTAAATTCGTCTTTTAATACTTTTACAGCAACATTTCTATTTAGCACTTTGTCTTTTGCAACATATACTGTTGCCATTCCCCCTACACCGGTTTTGTTAATTATTTCATACCTATTTGCTATTGTTCTTCCTATTATATTCATAATCTTTCTCCCCACTTATAATATTATAACAACTGTAATGTTGTCATAGCCACCATTATCATTTGCTTTTTTTATTAATTTGTCTACTGCTTCTTCTGGATTTTCGTTGATAATCTTTAAGATTTCATCTTCTTTTACCATGTTTGTCAATCCATCGGAAGTCATTAATATTAT
>HF994460.1:1699-23638 GCA_000434195.1 Clostridium sp. CAG:780 | reverse complement strand
TTAATATTATATCTTTTTCTTCAAAAGTCTCTACATATATGTTAGGTACAACATCTCCCATGCATCCTAGTGCTTTTGTTATCATATTCTTTTTAGGATGATTAAATGCTTCTTCTTTGGTTATTGTTCCATCCTCTATTAGAGTTTGCACATAACTGTCATCTCTTGTAATTTTTTGCATTTCGTTGTGCTTAATCTTATATACCCTACTATCTCCAATATGACCAATATATACCTTATTATTATATATTAGACAAACATCTAAAGTAGTACCCATTCCGTCTAATTCTTTTTGTTTTTTTGCTTTGTCATATACTACCCTATTTGCATATTCTATTGCTTGTCTAATTGTTTCTTCTATATCGTCTTTTGAAAAATGTTTTTGTATATATTCTTTTACAGCTTGGGTTGCTGTTTTGCTCGCTACTTCGCCCGCATTATAGCCTCCCATTCCATCTGCTAATATAGCTAACTGTATTTCATCTTTCATATCTGATATATAGAAAAAGTCTTCGTTTATTTTTCGCTCTTTTCCTATATCTGTTTTTGCAAATATTTGCATATTTTTCCTCCTATTATCTTCTTAAAAAACTTTAATAAGATTCAACTATTGATTCTCATTATTTTCATTTTTAGGATTCAAATTTTTTCTTCTTAATTGGCCACAAGCAGCTTCTATATCTGAGCCAAGTTCTCTTCTAATAGTTGCTACAATTCCATGGTCATTTAGATAATCTCTAAATTTTATTATATTTTCATTTGAGCTTTTTGTAAATTTTCCGTTTTCAATTTTGTTGATTGGTATTAAGTTAACGTGGCATAACATTCCTTTTAGTAGGTTTGCAAGTTCTTTTGCATCTTGCATATTGTCATTGTTATCCTTAGCTAACGCATATTCAAATGATATTCTTTTATTTGTCATTGCAATATAATCTTTGCAAGCTTTAATTAATTCTTCTACACTGTATCTATTATTTACTGGCATCATGCTTGAACGTTTTTCGTTATTACTTGCGTGTAATGATACTGATAGTGTACATTGTATATTTTCTTTTGCTAAATCATATATTCTTGGAACTAATCCGCTTGTAGATACGCTTATATGTCTAGCACCTATTCCCAATCCCTTTGGATTGTTTAATATTCTTATTGCTTTGATTACATTGTCATAGTTGTCCAATGGTTCTCCAATTCCCATGAACACTATATTCGAAATCTTGTCGCCAGTATCTTGCTCTATTGCTAAAATTTGCTCTACAATCTCTCCTGCCGTAAGGTTTCTTACAAATGGAATTCCTGTTGATGCACAGAATTTGCATCCCATTTTGCAACCAACTTGTGATGAAACACACACTGATTTTCCATAATGGTATTCCATCAATACTGATTCTATAATATTTCCATCTAAAATGTCAAATAAATATTTTTTTGTTCCATCTGACGATTCCAATTTTTTTAATATATTGTAATTACAGATTGTATAATTATTTTTTAGTTTTTCTCTTAATTCCAAAGAAAGATTTGTCATTTCATCAAAGTTTTTTACTTTTTCTTGGTATAACCATTTAAAAATCTGCTCTGCTCTAAAGCCTTTTTCTCCAATCGATATAAGCTCTTGTTTCAAATCTTCTAAGTCATAATCTTTTATATTTTTCATGCTATCTCTTTCTATTTTACTTTTAGTCTTATTTCTTCTAATCTTTTTTGATATGCATCGATTAAGTCTGCTTCATATTTAAGCTTTGGTTCTTTTACTCCTAGCATCTCTAAGATTTTTTTAGTTAGTAGAGGATTTAATACTAGAACTGGGCCTAATAAGTATGTTCCTATTAAATTGTTTACTCTTATTCCTTCTAGTTTGCTCTCTTTGTTAATTCCTATTCCTTTTTCTACTTTTGCAAAATAGTTTTCTTGATTGTCTGCATATATCATTGTAAATTGTGATTTATATCCTATTACTTTTATATCTTCAAAATCTCCTATAAATGCACTATTATGTCTGTGCATCATATCTCTTTTTGCATATAAGTCTAGTAAACCTAGAGCTTCTATTTTGCTCCCATCTTCATTTTCTATGTATTTTCCAAACACTTCGACTGCATTTCCGACTAGTAAGAATACCACTTTTTTGTCTATTAATTCTTTTATTCTTTCCTTGTATGGTTCTAATTTTTTTATAGCTAATTCTTGAATGCTTTCAGGCATCGGAGCCATGTATATCATATTAACATCTTCTGAAACAAATCTTGGTGTATCTGTTAAATCTGTTTTTATACATTCTACTTCATCAATACATTTTTCTAAATATTTTATATTAAACATGTCTCCATACAAATTACATACTTCAGGGAATAATACTTCTATTTTTATCATCTATTTTCCCTCCTTTATTCTGTTTCTTATGTTTTGTTGTAATGTTGCTAGCTTGCCCAAAGAGTCCAAATCAAATAATACATATATGTCTTTGTTTTTGTCTAATGATAAATATTTATAAGTTTCTGTCTCTTCTTTGTCACATATTATTTTTTCTTCTGGGATTCCTGCTAGTAAGCATCTAATTCTGTAGTCTTGTGAACGTATTCCACCTATTATTATTTTGTCTATATTTTCGTCTTTTAAGAATTCAAAATCTGTGTCATATATCCAAGTAATATTTTCTGGCCAATCTTCTCCGTCATGGATGTTTTCTATCATCATAATTATGTCTTTTTTGTTTGGTTCTCTTCTCACATAATCAAATACTCCAGATGTTGCAACCGGATTTCCTCCCTTAGTCATATAACTAATTATTTTGTATCCTTCGACTTCTTCATCCTCGTATCTCGATTTTGTTATTTTTAGATTTTTAAGTAATTCTTGTACTTTTTCGTCTGAAAATCCGTATTCTCTTAAAAATGTGATTACTGCAAGTTCATTATATATGTTGAATATACTATTATTGTTTAGTAGTTTGTATTCTTCTTCGTGTTCTTTTCTATCCACTATTGCCTTATTTGCTTGGTAATCTATTTTTGTAATGTGATAATCTGCTTGTTTTGACTTGAAGTCACAGTTTGGGCAATAACCATTTCCAATATGATTATTTCTTACATATTTATATTTCATCTTAGTATGACATTTTGGGCATACCGCTATATCGTTTATTATGTTTGGACATTCCTCATAGTCTGAGTCCAATTTATCTATTCCATAATAAACTTTCTCGTTTTCTGCTCCTAAACTACTGCTTATTAAGTCATCTGCATTTAATATTAACTTTGTTTCTTTTGGCAAATTAGAATTTATAATATTAAATATAAATTCTGGATGTGCATTTCTTCTTAATGAATCTCTAATTAAATTTGTGCATATTAAGTAATTTGGTTTTATGTAAGGATAAACTTTTGGTGAACTTCTTTCATCTACTTCGAATATTGCCATGTCTCCCTTTACTTTTTGTCCTAATGTTACTCCTTGTACCAAGCTGCTTGCAATTCCTGCGTTTACATTAGATCCAGCCTTGTTGTTTATAACTTTATAACCACAATTTTCTAAACAATCTAGTAGTAAGTTTGCTACTGTTGTTTTTCCATTTGTACCAGTTATTGCTATAACTATTTTTGGTTTTTCCACCATTCCCAAAAAATCCGGGCATAATGACAATGCTACTTTTCCTGGAAAATACGATGCTTTTCTTCCTAGTATTTTTAATGCTAAATTTGCGCATTTTGCTACTGTTAGTGCAAAATAAAATCTAAAAGTTTTCTTCATTTTTATCCTCACTTTTTCTAATATAGTTTATCATACAACATTATTAAGCATTTTTTTACATCATTTAATTCTTTATAAAATGCTTGTGATCTCATGTCATTTATTTCTTGGAATTCTTGTAATTTGTTTATTTTTTCTTCACATTTTTGACATGTTGTTTTAATTTCTTTTTGTTCATTTATTATTTTTTCTAATTTCTGGTTTATTTCTCCTACTGCTGTTGCAAGTGTTGCTTCTTCTTCTATTTTCATAAGTCCACCTGCTTTCTTTTATTTATCTATTTTTATATGAACATCTTTTAATTGTTGTTCATCAACCTTGCTTGGTGCATTCATCATAACATCTCTTGCCTTTTTGTTTTTAGGGAATGCAATTATTTCTCTTATATTTTGTGTGTCTGCAATCAACATTACCATTCTATCTAATCCTGGTGCTGCTCCTGCATGTGGTGGAGTTCCATATTTGAACGCTTTGTATAATGCTCCAAATCTTTCTTTTACAGTTTCTTCTGAATATCCTGCAATTTCAAACGCTTTTACCATTAGTTTTGGATCGTGATTTCTAACTGCTCCTGATGCCATTTCATAACCATTGCATACTAAATCATATTGATATGCTAATATGTCTAATGGTTCTTTATTTTCTAGTGCTTCTAAGCCGCCCTGTGGCATCGAAAATGGGTTATGATTGAAGTCTATTTTGCCTTCATCCTCATTGTATTCATACATTGGGAAGTCTACTATAAAGCAAAATCTGTATACGTTCTTTTCTAGTAAGTCTAATCTCTTTCCTAATTCTATTCTTACTTGTCCAGCTATTTTTTGTGCTTTTTCTAATTTGTCTGCTACAAAGAATATGCTGTCTCCTTGTTTTGCTCCTAGTTTTTCTTCTAATCCTTTTAGTACATCTTCTGTAATAAATTTTGCTATTCCACCTTGTACAGTATCGCCTTCTTCTATTTTTGTCCAAGCTAAGCCTTTTGCTTTTTGCTCTTGAACTGCAAATTCTGTCATGTTGTCAAAGAATTTTCTTCCTTGACTTGCTCCATTTGGAACAACTATTGCTTTTACAATGTTTCCTTTAAATGCATTGAATTCAGTATTTTTAAATATTTCTGTTGCATCTTGAATTATTAAAGGATTTCTTAAATCTGGTTTATCTATTCCGTATTTTTCCATTGCTTCCCTATAAGGAATTCTTATGAATGGTCCTTCGTCTACTTGCCAATTTGTATGCTCTTTAAAGACTGCTGGAATTACTTGTTCTATAACTCCTAAAACGTCTTCTTGTGTAGCAAATGCCATTTCGAAATCTAATTGATAGAATTCTCCTGGTGCTCTATCTGCTCTTGGATCTTCATCTCTAAAGCATGGTGCAATTTGATAATATTTATCAAATCCTGATATCATTAATAATTGTTTAAATTGTTGTGGTGCTTGTGGTAGAGCATAAAACTCTCCTGGATGTAGTCTGCTTGGTACTAAGAAATCTCTTGCTCCTTCTGGTGAAGAGTTTGCAAGTATTGGAGTTTGTATTTCTGAAAATCCTAATTCGTCCATTTTTGCTCTTAAACTTTTGATTATTTTGCTACGTAGCAAAATATTTTTATGAATTGTATCATTTCTTAAATCCAAGAATCTGTATTCTAATCTTAGATCTTCTCTTACAGAAGAAATATCTGCTTTTTCAGAGTTTACTTCAAAAGGAAGTGTTGATTCACATTCTCCAAGTAATGTGATTTTTTTAGCATCTATTTCAATATCTCCTGTTGACATTTTAGGGTTCTTGTTTGAACGTTCAACAACGAAACCATCCACAGATATTACACTTTCTGTGCATAATTTTGCCATTTGCTCTTTTAATTCTTCGCTAGATATAACTACTTGGGTTATTCCATATTGATCTCTTAAATCAACAAAAGTCATTCCACCTAAGTTTCTTATTTTTTGTATCCAGCCGGCAAGTCTCACTTCTTGTCCTACATTTTTAATTGTTAATTCGCCACAATTATTGGTCCTATATTTATTGGTCATTTTCATCAAGCCCTTCTTTGTATAATTTTATGTAAAAACTCTTTTATATTTTACTACTAATTTACTTAAAAGTCTATATTTTTGAGCTATTTTTCTTGATTTTTCCATATAATAAATGTATAATCTTTATATATTACTGATAGGAGGACAAATTATGGAGAAAACAACAATTAAAGATTTATATCGCGACAGCGAAAAATATATAGGTCAAGAGGTCGAAATTTCTGGTTGGGTTAGAACAGTTAGAGATTCTAAAACTTTTGGATTTATAGAATTGAACGATGGTTCTTTTTTGAATAATTTACAAATAGTTTTTACAGATAAATTATCAAACTTCACAGAAGTTTGTAAAGTTACAATTAGTTCTACTTTAATAGTAAAGGGAACTATTGTTAAGACTGAAAATGCTAAGCAACTTTTTGAAATGCAAGCAAATTCAGTTGAAATATTTAACCTTGCAGATAGTTCTTATCCGCTTCAAAAGAAAAGACACTCTTTTGAATATCTAAGAACTGTTGCACATTTACGTCCAAGAACTAATACTTTCAGTGCAGTTTTTAGAGTTAGAAGTGTTGCAGCTTTTGCAATACACGAATATTTTCAAAAGAATGGATATGTTTATTTAAACAGCCCAATTATCACTTGTGCAGATTGCGAAGGTTCTGCTGAAATGTTTAAATTAACAACACTTGATTTAGATAAGCCTCTTCCTCAAAAAGATGGTCATACTGATTTTTCACAAGATATATTTGGTAAAAAAGCTTATATAACAGGTTCTGGACAATTACATGGCGAAACTTTCTCACAAGCTTTCGGAAAAATCTACACATTTGGTCCAACATTAAGATCTGAAAATTCTAACACAAAAACTCACACAAATGAGTTTTGGATGATGGAGCCAGAAATATCTTTCTGTGATTTAGAAGAATTGATGAATATTGAAGAAGATTTCTTAAAGTATGTTGTAAAGGCAGTTTTAGAAAGATGTCCTGAAGAAATGGAATTCTTTGATAAATTTGTAGAAAACGGATTAATCGAAAAACTAAAAAGAGTTATTTCTTCTAATTTCACTAGAATAGACCACAAAGAAGCTATCGACATTTTGAAAAAAGCTGATAGAAAGTGGGAATTCCAGCCAGAATATGGAGAGGATTTAGCCAAAGAACACGAAAAATATATTACAGAATACTTTAATGGTCCTGTTTTTGTAAAGAACTGGCCAAAGGATATAAAATCATACTATATGAAATTGAATCCAGATGGAAAGACTGTTGCCGCAGTTGATCTTGAAGTTCCTGGTGCTGGTGAAATTATGGGTGGTTCTCAAAGAGAAGAAGACTATGATAAATTAGTTGCCCGTATGAATGAAATGCATATAAATACAGATGAATTATACTGGTATTTAGATCTTCGTAGATATGGTTCTGTTATCCATTCAGGATTCGGATTAGGCTTTGAAAGATTGCTTATGTACCTAACTGGTATGGAAAATATTAGAGATGTTATTCCTTACCCAAGAACACCAAATAATTGCGATTTTTAATCGTTTATTATAATCTAAATAGAAATAGCCCAAAAGTATGTTTATACTCTTGGGCTATTTTTATTTACTTATTTTTTGTCTTACATATTCATATAGCATTATTCCTGTTGCAACAGAAGCATTTAAACTCTCTGTTTTTCCTAGCATAGGAATCTTTACTTTTTTGTCAGCTATTTCTTGAACTTCTTTTGTAACTCCGTTTGCTTCATTTCCAATTACAATTACTTTTTTATTGTATTTTACATCATAAACACTTTCATTGGTATCAAGTGAAGTTACTATTATCTCAAATTTATTCTTTTTTATTTCTTTTAGTGTTTTGACCAAATCGTCAGTTTCTATTACACCTACTCTAAAAATTGCTCCCATTGTTGACCTTACAACTTTTGGATTGTAGCAATCAGCTGTATTTTTTGTAACTATTATTTGTTTTAAATTAACACTATCAGCCGTTCTTAAGATGGTTCCTAAATTTCCTGGATCTTGTATTCCATCTAGCACAAGTATAATATCTTGGTCATATTTTATTCTTGTATTAGGATTTGGCTTTTCCACTACTGCTAGTATTCCTTGTGGTGCAATCACATCTGTTAAAAAGTTAAATACTTTTTTGCTTACATATATACAGTCATATTTTGCAATCTCATATAATAATTTTTGTTCTATATCTCCTGCTTCTAAGCACTCTTCACAAATGACAATTCTTTTGATGTGTGCCTTTTCTTCTATTGCTTCTTCTATTATTTTGATTCCTTCAATTACGTATAGTCCCGCTTCATCTCTATATTTCTTGTCTTTTAACTTTTTTATGCTTTTTACTATTTCATTATCTTTACTAGTAATAATTTGCATTCCGCTTCCTCCCCATTTTTATTTTCTACAAAACTTAGAAAATTATTACACTTTTTCTTCTACAATAATTGATTGTAACAAACCTTTAATTTTTTGAACGACTCTCTCTTCACTCATTTCGCCAATTTTTAATGTGATATATGGTTCTACTCCCGGAGAGAATCTTATATCAATTCCGTATTTTTTTACTAGATTATTTGCAATTTCTTCATTAATTTTGATATTGTCTTTGTCCAGTATTACCATTATGCTTCTTTCTTTTTGAACAACTTTGATAGCACAAGCTTTACGAGCTAATATCTTAATTCTTGCCACTTCTATTAGATTCTCAACTTCTTTTGGCATACTTCCATATCTATCAATTATTTCATCAATAACATCTTCAATATCTTTTTCATTTTTGCATAGTGCTATATCTTGATAAATTTCTATCTTTTGAGCACTATCTTCAATGTATTTTTCTGGTATGTAGCTTGATAAATTAATGTCGATTTGTATGTCTTTCTCTTCTTTAACAGGAACTCCTTGCATTTCTTTAATAACTTCATCTAATAGTCTACAATATGTATCATATCCAACTTGTTCCATATGTCCTGATTGTATTTCTCCAAGTAGGCTTCCTGCTCCTCTTATCTCTAAGTCCCTCATCGCAATTTTAAAACCAGAACCAAATTCCGTAAATTCTTTAATTGCTTTTAATCTCTTATCTGCTACTTCTGTTAATAGTTTGTCTTTTCTATAAGTTATGTATGCATATCCTTGTCTATCGGCACGTCCAACTCTTCCTCTTATTTGATAAAGTTGTGCTAATCCAAGTCTATCAGCATTTTCCACAATTATTGTATTTGCATTCGGTATATCAATTCCAGACTCTAGTATTGTTGTACAAACCAGCACATCTATTTTATGATTTATAAAATCCTGCATTATGCTTTCTATCTGGCTTCCTGTCATTTTTCCATGTGCAAATTCGACTTTGGCTTCTGGAACTAATTTTGATATTTCATTAGCTTTTTTTATAATCTGTTCCACATTGTTAAATAGATAGAATACCTGTCCTTTTCTTTCTATTTCCTTTGTGATGGCTTCTTTTATTATTTCATCATCATACTCTAACACATAAGTTTGTACAGGTTTTCTATTTTGTGGTGGTTCATATATAACAGACATATCTCTTATTCCAACAATTGACATATGTAATGTTCTTGGAATTGGTGTTGCTGTCATTGTTAGAACATCAATATTTTCTTTGAGTTTTTTGATTTTTTCCTTATCTTTTACTCCAAATCTGTGTTCCTCGTCTATAATTAATAGTCCTAAATCTTTAAACTCAACATCCTGGCTCAATATTCTATGTGTTCCTATTACAATATCCACTTCTCCAAGTTTAAGTCTTCTAATAACTTCTTCTTGTTCTTTTTTCGTTCTAAATCTATTTAGCAATTCCACATTTATTGCAAAATCTTCCATTCTAGATTTAAATTCTTCATATTGTTGATTAGCCAGTATTGTTGTTGGTACTAAATATGCCACTTGCTTTTGATCCATCACTGCCTTAAATGCTGCACGAATCGCAACTTCTGTTTTACCATATCCAACATCTCCACAAAGAAGTCTGTCCATTGGTTTATTTGATTCCATATCTTTTTTTACTTCTGATATACATCTTAATTGATCGTTTGTTTCTGTATATTTAAAGCTGTCCTCAAACTGTTTCTGCCAAGGAGTATCTTTTGAAAACATAAAGCCTTTTGCTTTCTGTCTTCTAGCATAAAGTTCTATTAAGTCTCTAGCAACTTCTTTTAAATTTGACTTTACCTTTAATTTTGTGTGTTCCCACTCTTTACTTCCTAATTTGTTTAGCTTTGGTTGAGCTTCTCCACCACCTACAAATTTTCTAATGTTGTCAAGCATATCTGTTGGGACATATAAAACATCGTCATTTTTATATTTTATTTTGATGTAATCCTTTGTAACTCCATCTGCTGTTGTTATAGTATTTACACCTATGTAAATTCCTATTCCTTGACTTCTATGTACTACATAATCACCAGCTCTTAGGTCTGCAAATACTACTTTTTCTCCTTGTTTAAAGCTATCTGTTGCTCTTTTTCTTTTTTGTTCCGAGCTGATAAAATCTTCGCCAGTTACTACCAACATATTTAAGTCATAATTTTCAAATCCCGCTGATAGACTACCATTAGATATAATTACCTTTTTGTTTTTTAATTCTTCTTGTATCGAATTTGTATATATTTGCTCCTTTGTATCATCCAATTTTTCAAAGTATTTATATTTTATATCTTCTTGTGCAAGTAATGTTTCTATCTTCTTAGCACCAGCTTCATTTCCAGCCAATACAAATACTTTTTTCTTTGCTTCTAACGCCTTCTTTATTTCAGCAGTTAATATGTTTAACTCGCTCTTAAAGAAGTGCATATCTCTATATTTAAAATTGTATACATTTCTAGAGAATTTAGTGTTTTTCTTATTCTCTAGTAAATCTGTTTCGTATAAATAAATTGTCTGTCTATCTGTATTTTCTAGATTGTATTTCTCTATGTTCTTTATTGAATCCGGAACAGTTCTTCCTTTTTCTTGTAGCGCCTCCGCAAGTTGAAAATTGTCTTTAACAATATTTTCCTGTCTTGTATTAATTTTATCTATATCATCTAATAGCAACAAATAATCATTTTGTATATAGTCTAAAAAGCAAGCTTGTTCATCATAAAAGCTATTAAAATATTTATCTATTTTGTTTATATAGTTTCCAGCTTTTATTTCTTCTATATCTTCAGATACATCTTCTTGTCTATTCTGCTCTATTTGTTTGCATATATCTTCTATATTTTTAGTTAAAATCAATTCGTGCGAAGGATATATTTTAGCATTTTCTAGCATTTTGTTTGAACGTTGTGATGTTATGCTAAAGCTTCTTATCGAATCTACTTCATCTCCCCAGAACTCTATTCTTATTCCCTGAGTTTTAGTAATTCCAATATCTATTATGCCGCCTCTTACACAAAATTGACCTTTTCCATCTACAATTTCAGCTCTTTCATATCCTAGATTTGATAATGTATGTTTTAACTCTTCTAGATTAAAAGTCTTTCCTGTTTTAAATTCCAATACATTTTTGTATATCTCTTCTTTTGAAATCATTTTTTGCATTATCGCTTCTACTGTTGTTACAATAATTAACTTATTTTCTGCAATATCAGATTTCTTTTTTTCAGTTTGGTCAAAGATTTTATTTAATGTTTCTATTCTTTCATAAGGCAAATCTTTGCTTTCCGCTTCATAGTCATATGGTGCAATTTCTCTTTTAGGAAAAAATATTACATTGTTAGTAAAATATTTTAAATCTTGTATTATTTTTCTCGCTTGTATCTCATTATATGTTACTATACATATATTTTTGTTCGAGTACTGCTTAGTTGCTTCTATTAATTGTATTTTTCCCACGCTAGATAAGCCCGATACTACTATCGGACTTATTTTATTTTTTACACACTCATTGTACTCTAAAAATTTAGGTAACTTCTCAATTTCTTTTATTAGGATATTCATATTTTCCTCACATTACTATGATACTACAAAAAGCCCTAAAAATCAATAGATATTATGTAGCTTGCTTTTTTGCTAGTTTTGTGGTATACTTAATGTATATCTTACGGTAAAACCGTATTCATTAGGAGGACTTAAAATCATGTCTGGCGCAATCACAATTACTCAAAAAATCAAGTATTCATTAGGTTTTGCGACACCCCTCAACAAGCAGGTTACGCTTATGCGAGTCTTTTTTCCCGAGACGGGTGAAGAAGATTCTACTAAATGTCAAGCTATTTCCACCTTTGTGCGGAGGCACATTTCCAGAGATCTAAACATCCCCATCTCTAGCTTTTCCACATTTCATTGTAAGAAGAGCTGTGAGGGAAATTCTGAGGCAAGCTTTGTTGTACAGATTTTCTTTAGGAGACCCATGTTGGATGATGACACAATTAACGATATGATTTCACTTTTTACCGAAGTGCAGTCTCGCAATTAATTGCAGAGTCCTTCACGAAGAACAATCACTCTGATTGTTCTTCGTTTTTTATTTTATCTATAATTTTAGTTATGTTTGCTATAAAATAATCAATGTCCTCTTTTGTATTTTCTTCTCCTAAAGTTAGTCGTATGCTTCCTTCTAAATAACTTCTTTCTAATCCTATTGCAAGCAATACATGTGACGGCAAACTACTTCCAGACGAGCAGGCTGATCCTCCTGATGCACATATTCCTATCTTATCTAACTCTAACAAAATCTGGTTAGAATCGCATCCTTTAAAGGACACATTTATATTTCCTGGCAATCTTTCTTTTAAATCTCCATTTATTTTTATATCTTTCACATTCTCTTTTAGTTGCTTTATGCAATACTCTCGTAATTCTAAAAGTTTCGCATTATATCTTTCTATATTAAAATTTGCCATTTCAATAGCTTTTCCAAGTCCCACTATTTCAGCAACATTTTCTGTTCCTGCCCTTTTGTCTTTTTCCTGATGTCCCCCATCCTGTATTTTATCAAAATTTACTCCGTCTTTTACGTATAATGCTCCGATTCCTTTTGGTCCATAAAATTTATGCGCCGACATTGATAACATATCTATATTCATTTTTTGAACATCTATCTTTATATTCCCTATTGCTTGCACAGCATCAGTATGAAATACAATATTTTTTTGATGTGCAATTTGTCCTATCTCTTTTATTCTCTGTATCGTTCCAATCTCGTTATTTGCGGTCATTATACTTATTAATATTGTGCTTTTCTTAATTGCTTTCTTTAATTCGTTTATATTTATAAATCCTTTTTCATCCACGTTTAGATATGTCACTTCAAATCCAGCTTTTTCTAATGTTTTGCACGTATTCAAAACTGCGTGGTGCTCTATCTTTGAAGTTATTATATGATTTCCTTTGCATCTATTTGCATACGCAAATCCTTTTATCGCCAGATTATCACTCTCGCTTCCACATGATGTAAAATATATTTCCTCGCTTTTACAATTCAACGCTGTTGCCACCTGTCGTCTAGCCTGTTCTATTGCTCTTTTTGAGTTTCTTCCTAAAGAATATAAGGCTGACGGATTTCCGTAATTGATTTCAAAATATGGTATCATTGCATTTAATACTTCTCTTTTTACCGGAGTGGTAGCAGAATGGTCAAAATATATAGTTTTCACATTGATTCACACTCTTTCCATTTTATTGTTATTATATTATATGTTCGAAGTATTTAAATGATAATACAGGATTGATTTTCTTATCAATCCTGTGTTAGGTTTTCCAATATTTTATTTGCTGCATTTCTTCCACTTCTTGCTGCCCAAGCGACAGTAGCTCTTTCCCCAGCTACATCTCCTCCTGCATAAACATTTGGAATTGAAGTTTGCATATCTTCGTTTACTAAAATATATCCTTTTTCATTTTGTTCAAATTTAGAAACTATTTCTTTGTCCGGTCTTGCGCCAGTTGCAAATAGTACATAGTCAATATCTAATACAAAATTACTTCCTTCTATATTTTTAGGAGATTGATTCCTGCTTTCTGATTTTGTTTTTATACATTCTATTTTAGAAACATTTTCTTTATCATCTGACAGAATTTTTACAATATTAGTCTTAAATAAAAATTCAACATTATCTTCTTTAGCCTCTTTTATCTCTTCCTTGCTAGCTGGCATTTGATTTTCTGGTCTTCTATATATTACAACAACTTTTTCTGTTCCTAGTTTCTTCATCGTTCTTGCTGTATCAATGGCAACATTTCCTCCACCTATCACGGCTACATTTTTTCCTTTATAAGAACTATGCCTTTTATTTTCCAGAAAAGCATTTGCACTATATACACCTTTGAATTCTGCTCCTTCTATTCTTGAGCTTTGACCAACATTTGCTCCTATTGCTACAAATATTGCATCGTATTCCTTTTGCAAATCTTCTAATTTAATATTCTTACCTAGCTCAAAGTTTGTTTTTGCTTCAATACCCAATGCAAGTATTTTATTTATTGTTTCTTCAACTATTGTTGGCTCTAATCTAAAATCAGGAATTCCATATGACAGTATTCCACCTAGTTTTTCATTCTTCTCAAATATTGTAACTTGTACCCCTTTTCTTGCTAAAAATGCTGCACAAGTTAGCCCTGCTGGTCCTCCACCTATAATTGCTACTTTTTTACTTGTTAATCTTTCCTCTACTTCTTTTGGAATCGGCCATCCTTCCTTTAAGCTCATATCACCTATCATTGATTCCATTTTTCCGATAGATACGGGCTCACCTTTTATACCTCTTACGCAACTGCCTTGACATTGCTGACTATGCGGGCATATTCTTCCACAAATTGCTGGAAGTACTGTTGTACTAGATAGTTTTTCAAAAGCTTTTTTTATATCATTTTCATGTATAAATGCTGGTATATCATTTTGAAGTGGACATCCTTTTTCTTTGCAAGGTTTTGTAATACAATTTAAACAATAGTTTCTTATTTCTTCATATTCGTTCATATTAGCTTTCTCCTATATTTTCAACTTTTCCTCATCTGCTTTTTGTTTTACTTGCTTTAAATCTTTCCAAAATTCTATTTTCTTTGTTTCATCTCTTAACAGAGCTGCCGGATGCCAAGTAGGCATATACATTATACCTTTCTTTTCTATCCATTTTCCTCTTGAAGCAGTTATTCCATATTCTTCCCCAACTATATTTTTTAGAGCTGTACTTCCTAAAAGCACTATTATTTTTGGTTTTACTAGTACTACTTGATTTCTTAGATAATTTAAACAAGCCTTTGCTTCATCTGCCTCTGGAACTCTATTTTGTGGAGGTCTACATTTTACTATATTTGCTATGTATACTTCATCTCTATTTATTTCTAATGCTTGGAAAGCCTTGTTCATAAGTTGACCAGCCTTACCAACAAATGGTTCTCCAAGCCTGTCCTCGTCCGCTCCAGGGCCCTCTCCTATAAGCATTACATCTGCATCTTTATTTCCTACTCCGAATACTATATTCGTTCTATTTGTACATAATTTACATTTCTTGCAATTCTTTATTGATTCCTCTAATTCTTCCCAATTGTCATACATTCTTTAATCCTCTTTTACGCATTTTTCCAATAATCTTATTTTTACCTTCTCTTTTGTATCTATTTCTGCTTTAACTCCTATCGGAATTATAGACTTTTTATCTATATGTCCAAAATTATCAGATTTAATAATTGGTATTTTTACATCACCTATGGCATTTTTTATTATTTCTTCTAATGATATATTGGTTGGATGTTCATAATTTCCAATCCATAATCCTGCTATATCTTCAAATACTCCATTTTGTTTTAAGTAATAAATACAGCTATTTACTATTCTAGGAGTTGACTCAAATCCTAGCTCCTCTAAAAATAGTATTTTTCCTTTTAAATCCATTTTGTATTTGCCACATATTAGTTTCATAAATGTAAATAAATTTCCACCTATTAATTCGCCCTGAGCTTGTCCTTCTTTTATTGTAATGTACTCAGCATCATCTAAATTATTAACTCCCTCACAGAATACTTTAATAAACTGATTATAAGCATAATCGCTGTCCCAAGAAGTCAAAGATTTAAAAGTTGGTCCGTGATAAGTTACAAGTCCTGTTTTACTATTAATTACATTTAATATACTTGTGTTATCACTAAATCCACACAAAATTTTAGGATTTTGTTTTATTGTTTCATAATCAATATAATCTAATGTTGTGTTAGAATCTTCTCCACCTTTTACACACATTATTGCTTTTACTTCTTTATCATTAAACATTTCATTTATGTCTTTTGCTCTGTTTTGTGAATTAGTTATAACTTCATTTTTCCCAAATACATATTTTCCAAATTTAACATTCAGCCCAGCCTTCTCCATCAGTGAAATAGAAGCATTTATATATTCTAAATCATCTTGCTTGATACAGTTCGATGGTGCTATCACTCCTATTGTGTCGCCTTTTTTTAATTTATTTGGTAACATTCTATTCTCCCTTCATTCCTAGTATTGTAATGTTTCTTCCTGATCTTTCTTTGTCAACTCTATATGAATGCATAATCTGTGAGTTGCACACTGTACAGATTTTACTCTCTATAATATTTTCCGGTAACAGTCCAGAATTTTCTAGCAATAGTCTATTTATCAATGTTGTGTCAATTTTGTATTTTTCCAAGCTTTCTTTTTCTATTATATCATCATTTCTTCCTAAATACGAAAATGTTTTTTCAAATATATCTTTTACATCTTCTTTAACTTCAAAATGACACTTTCCTATGCAAGGTCCTATACAAGCAATTATATCTTTTGGATTAGACTGATAATCTCTAACCATCTGCTCTACAGCTTTTTTTCCTATTTTTTGGACTGTTCCTCTCCAGCCAGAATGAATGTTGGCAATTACTTTTTTTACTGGATCATATAGTAAAATAGGCGTACAGTCTGCAAAACTTAATGTTAAGTCTATATTTGGTTTATTGGTAATAAATCCGTCTACATCAGTGTATTTTACATCTGTTCTATCCACATTTTCTATACAATCTGTGTGTGACTGATGTGGTCTTATTAAGTTTTCTCTTTTTATTTCCAATGCTTTGCATATCTTGTTATAATTTTCTTCAAGTTCTTGATTTGTTAATGTTTTCTTGTTATAGTTCAAAGGTCTTAGCGTATAACAATTTATTAGATTGTCAAATTCAAGCAATCTTCTAAATTGCAAATATTCTATTCCATCTTTTTTTATATGTAAAACATTCTCATTAGATAAATCCATTTTAATCTCCTATTCGACTTTTTATTTCTTCTAACACCGCTTCCCTGTTCAATTTTCCTACATAGTTGTAATTATTGCATTGTCCTTCATCAAATCTGCATATAGACTTATAACTACAATATTCACATGGGGTCTTTTTATCTTTAGTATTGTAATATGGTTTTATATCTATATTACCACTCAATATCTCTTGTGAAATTTGCTTTATTATTTTATCTGTATATTTTTGTAAATTTTCAAATTGTTCTTTCGTTATAGCACTTGTATCTCTACTACTTAGCTCTCCATCCTTCTTTATTCCAGCTGGTATTATAGAGCTTGTTCCCTGTTCTTCTATTTTGGTATCCATCTTTTTGATGATATTCACATCAGCAAGTATAAGTCCTTTCATCTTGAACTTCTGCTTTATTTGATTTTCTATTTCTTCATCTGTCATATTTCTATCAGCACTTGTTGATGGCTCTATTAAATTAAAGTACAACACTCCTGCTGGTATAAAATCCTCTTCTTTGCAAGTTTCATTTAAATAAGTAAGTAGCTGTAGTTGCAATCCTGACATTACTTTATTTAAATCTATGTTTTTTACAGAAGATTTATAATCAATTATTCTTACATAAGTTCCGTCAGGATTTTTTAAGATGTCTACTCTGTCTATTTTTCCTTCTATTTCCACTCTTTGTCCACTTTCAGTTGTTACCACTATCGGCTTTCTGCCATTCTTTCCAAATTCCAACTCGTGGCCAAACACTTCAAATTCACTTTGCCTAATACTTTGAACAATATATTTAATAGACATTGTTATAACTTCTTTTAACCTTCTTGTTAGTGCTCTATATTTAGCTGTTGCTGTAAATTTGTAGTTTCTATTTGTCTTTAATTTGTTGTCTATTATTTCTGATATTATATTCTCAAGCTCTTCGTCTTCTATATCTTTTATACTTATATTTCTATCTTCTATTTCTTGAAAGAATCTATCTATAACATCGTGCATAAATGATCCTGTGTCCATAGCTTCCACACTAAATGTTTCTTTGTCATTTAATTTCAAACCATATTTTAAATAATATGAAAATGGACAACCGCTATACTGTTCCAACTTTGATACACTTGTTTTTAAAGTATCTCCATATAATTTCTTTACATTTTCTTCATTTATTTTTTCTGTTACAGCTTTATAATTTAGCCCCTTTATAGCAGACTCAAGTTTGTCTTTCCATTCTGGACTTTCCATATAAATATTATAAATATTAAACCATTTTTTATCTATCTCTTTACCATCTCTAAATTCTCTTAAGTTTGTAATCAATTCTTCAAATGTTGTTTTCTTTGTTAATATTACAGACTCTCTATTTATAATATCACTTTCTTCTTTCAGGTTTGTAAACATTTTCTTTATTCTTGATATTAACATTGAAGGTCTTAATGAACTTCCTTCCATATCAGAAGAAGAATATGACAAATACATCTTTTCTTCTGCAGTTGTAAAAGCTTTGTATATATTGAAATTATCTTCGTATATTCTTTCTATTGTTCCTTTTGCAAGTTCAACTCCATTTGCCTTAATTACATTTCTGTCGTCATCATTTAAAAAGCCTTCAGCTTTATTTATAGAAGGAAACATTCCGTCATTTAATCCGATTATAAAAATAGCTCTAATCTTATGACTTCTAGATCTATCTACATCTCCTACTGTAACTTCATCTTGTCCCATTGGAATTGTTCCCAGTTTGCTTTCAGAAAGTCCTGTTTTTAATATTTGCATATAGCTGTCGAAGGTAATTTTTTCTTCTTCAAAAACAAGTACCATTTCATCTAAAACTTGCATAACCGTTTTCCAACTTGTTTCATATTCAGATGCTACATTTACTTCTCCAATATCATTTAAAGCCTTTATCTTGTATTCCAATTTTTTATTAATCTTATTATCTAATAAAAATTTATATAATTCCTCTGAAATTTGTTTGGCTGTTTTCTCTCCTGCTAAATTGCTTTTTAGCTTTATTAATGGATTTACTATCTCTCTTCTAATTTCATTTATATGATTTATTTTATCTGTTCCTACTTGATCTTCATCATGGAAATACCAATCATCCTTGTACCATCTGCTACCTTTTATATTCCACTTTAAGGCATAATTCTCAATTAAACATATGTCTTCAAATGGTATATCAGTAAATCCTGCTTTCACATAATTAAACACACTATCATATGACCAATTCTTTGCAAATATATCTAATATAGCTAATAAATACTTAACCAAAATATTTTGGCTTAATGATCGTTTTTCATCTATGTACACAGGAATATTATATTCATTAAAAATAGCTTTGCACAAATTAGAATATGTTTCTATATTCTTTGTAATTACTGCAATATCTCTGTATCTGTAGTTTTCCTGTCTTACAAGTTTTGTAATTTGCTTTGCCACTTCTTCTATTTCTGAATATTGATTATTTGCTAAAAACAACCTCAAATTTTCTACAACTTCTTCATCTTTCTTGTAAGGAATACTATATAGATTTTCTTCAATGTGCTTTAATTCTTTTGATTTAAATCTATAAATATTTTCTAGCTTGATCGGATCCTCTACTGTTATTTTATTGTCTTTGGCAAGTTTTAATATTTTTTCTATTGTTTCTTTGTTTGTATAAAAAATATCTTTACTTGCATCTTTATCCCTTATCAATGAATTGCTTGTAATTGCTATTGTCACCTTGTTAGCCATTTTCATAAGCTTTTCAATTATTGAATATTCCTGCTTTGTAAATCCTACAAATTCATCTATGTATATTTCTGTATTTTTAAAAATATCACATAAATCTAGCTGTTGCTCTAAAAGTGAAAGTGAATCATTTTCATCTATGTAATTATTTTTTATTTTATCTTCAAATCTACTATATACTGTATAAATATCTTCTAATTTGCTACTTAAATATTTGTCATTATCTCCAATTTGTTCTTTTAAGTTTTCTAAATTTTCTAACGTTATTCCATGTTTCTTTAACTCTGTAAGTTGAGTAAGTACCATATCAATATTATTATTTGACTTGTTCAAAAATTTCAAATTATTGTTTTTGCTTGCTAATATGCTATAAACTAGCATAGACTTTCCACAATTTGATAATATAGTTTTCTTGCTTCCTCCTACTTCATTAGAAACTCTATGAGCCATACGAGCAAAAGTTAAAACCTCTGCATCAATAATTGCAGATTTATTCTGTTTTGCAACTGTTTTCAAAAGCTCTCTTTCTGCTGTAAAAGAAAACTGTTCAGGTGTTATTATATATTTTTTTCTACCATTATTTAAGTGGTTACTTATCTCTTCAAAAATGTAGC
Organism: Clostridium sp. CAG:780; assembly: GCA_000434195.1. Lineage (GTDB taxonomy): Bacteria > Bacillota > Clostridia > TANB77 > CAG-508 > CAG-245. Next base: position 3,293 of record HF994460.1, on the reverse strand, counting down.
TAGTCTTACCGCTACCACTTCTGCCATAAATTATTTGTAGACTCATATTTAACTTTCTCTTTTCCAATAAAATAAATATTGTTGGGCAATTCCTTCTAGTGCTCCAAACTTATCTCTTGCAATTTCTTGTATTTGCTTTTTATTAACCTTTGTTTCATCTTCATTGTGTATGTACAAATCATTCATAACTCTTCTAACCCATACATCAACTGGAAACACATCAAATCTCTTTAATGTTGAAAACAACATTATACAATCTGCAACTTTTGGACCTACTCCTGTTAATGTTAATAATTGTTTTCTTACCTCATTCGTCGGTTCTTGTTTTAAATTCTCTAGGTTAATCTTTCCTTCTTTTATTTTCTTAGTAGTTTCATATACATACCTATCTCTAAAGCCCAATCCCAAATCTTTTAGATCTTTCACACTTGCCTGTGATAATTCGTCTATTGTAGGCAATGTGTAATAAGATGTTCCTCTAAATTTAATCTCTTGTCCGTATTTTGCAGACATTCTTTCTATTATTCCTTTTATTCTTGGGATATTGTTGTTTGCTGATATTATAAAAGATATTATCATCTCCCATAAATCTTGATTTAGTATTCTTATTCCTTCTCCATATTTTATGCTTTCTTTCATATTATCATCGATTAATGAAAGTGTTTCTTTTATCTCTTCATAATTTCTATCCAAATCAAAATAGTTTTTACAAATATCTTCTATGTCTCCATTGCATATTCCAGTAATTACAATGTCCTTTTCTTCTTTAACATTTAGTACATTATGTCCAAATATTCCGGTGTAACTTCCATCTGGTTCTTCATTCCATCTAAAACATTGTCCACATTCGAATATATCTTTTACTTTAAAAGATTTACAATTTTTTATTATATATTTTTGTTCCATATTTTTCCCTTTTTTTACTAACTTTTGCTATTTTATAATATCATTATCTGGCAGTTTTTTCAAGGTAAATAGTTAATTTTGATAGCTTACTTAATTAGTATTTATAAAAAATAAAAAACATACAAATTTGCTTTTTACATTTGTATGCTTTTTACCTTATCTATTTTATTAATCTACAAGTACTGGCACCTTTTCTCCGTTTATGGTTTCTATTTTCCATTCTTTTAATGGTACTTCATAGTCATTTTTATGTTCTTTTACATATTTGTTCAGTGTATTAACTACTTCTTGTACTGTTGAGTCGTCAAAAGCTATGCTACCTTCATTTATTACTGCTTTATCATTATTTGCTACCATGCTCTTAGGATAAAAACAATTTTCTAAGCTAACAACTGAGCCTCCATATGCTTTATAAAAATTATTGCCATATTGATTTATTTTTCCCAAACTACAAGTATTTATTATTTGTCTTGTTCCCGAAGAATATGAATTTCCTATTATTCCACTTCCATAATCATATGATGCTTCATTTTTAGTCTCTATTTCACTAATATTATAACAATCTACAATTGTGGTTGTTCCTCCTACATCATCCCAAGTCATAAGTCCTCCTCCATTGCTCATATTGGTTTTGCTATAACAGTTTATCATTGTTATGCTTCCGTAAACTGCATGTGTTAATCCCCCC
>HF994460.1:1443-1671 GCA_000434195.1 Clostridium sp. CAG:780 | reverse complement strand
CTGGCTTGCTTTACAATTCACAAGATTAACGCAGTTATAATATTTTGCTCCGCTTGATATTATAGCAAAAACTCCTATTCTAGAAGCAATTATGTTTCCTGAAATTTTTAGATTTTTTATTACGCTTCCACATATTGCTCCAAAGAATCCTGCATTACTATCTGTTCTATTTTCATACAAATTTCTTATTGAATAATTTTTTCCATCTAAATTTCCCCAGAACATTAG
>HF994460.1:0-1404 GCA_000434195.1 Clostridium sp. CAG:780 | reverse complement strand
CTGTATCAGGCCCTATTGGTATAAAGCCAACTCCATTTTTGTCTGTTATTATTTCTTGTAATGTTGTTGTACTTGTATCATCAATTTTATAAAATTCATTTTCAGAATCATAACTCCATCTTAACTCTGGCTTTGAGTATGAATATTTAGATTCAAAATTTAAAGTTCTTGTTAATATAAAATTTTTGTCCTTAAAGGGGTATTTTTCGGCCACTACATCTTTTATATTTCCGTTTTCATCTATATAATTTCCTTTTCTATTTGTTCTATTTGCTAGTATTACTAAATCCTCAACACAACTTATTTCATATGGTTTTTCTTCACTTCCATCACATCTTCCACCTTTTGTTATATCTCCTGCAAATTCATCTTTTACTACTTTTTGTGGTTTGCTCACATTTCCGTCTTGATCAATTTCATAGTATCTGTTTGAGTCTGTAAAAAGTACCTCTATTGTATCTCCTGCATCGCTTACATCTATTGCTGTCTTCGTAGTATCTGTTTGAATTTGTAAAAAGTACTTCTATTATATCTCCTGCATTGCTTACGTCTGTTGACATTTTTCCTGCTTCGTCTTTTAGTGCTGGCTCAAATATTTCATATGTTATTGCACCATTCTTACTTCTCATCATTGCTAGCATTTTTGCTCTTTCGACTATACTTTTTTCGTTATCAATTTCTGCTTGCTCTTTTGCGTTTTTAGTCTCTTTTAATATTCCATTGTCACTTGTTACCATTCCTACTGTTATTCCTGCTAGTATTAAGATTACAACTATTGTTACTACTAAAGCTATTAAAGTTATGCCCTTTCTTCCCTTTCTTTTCTCTATTGTTCTTCTCATAAAACTTATTCCTCCTGTTTTACTGTTCAACACTTGTTACCATTCCTACTGTTATTCCTGCTAGTATTAAAATTACAACTATTGTTACTACTAGCGCTATTAGAGTTATTGCTTTTCTTTCTTTTATTTTCTCTATTGTTCTCCTCATAAAACTTATTCCTCCTGTTTTATTATGTCAATATTTTTATTAAATATATAATTTAATAAAAGAATATTTTCTCCATAGTGCCTGTTGCTCTTAAGTTTTACGATTTTGAACTTTTCTAGAATTTTATTTTTATTAATTTTATGGTATTGATTTTTTCTTAGAGTTATGCTATATATTTGATATACAGTTTTTATTAAATTATATATTTAATTAAAAAAATTCTTTTTAGCATAAACAACAACGCCTTAAGTTTATTCCTAAACTCGAGGCGTTATTCTTTAGCACTTCATTATTTAATTTTTAATTTATTTTCTATTTTGTAGCTTTTGCTTCTTCTATTTCTTCATCTGTCGCTTTTGTACATTCTTTTATTAAATCAATACTAAGATTTGCATTTAGCATTCTTTTTATTAC
>HF994459.1:18947-22668 GCA_000434195.1 Clostridium sp. CAG:780 | reverse complement strand
GTCCCACTTTAATAATAAAGTAACACTGGACTCTAGAGCGTGAGCACCAGTGTAAAGAATAATTGCTAAGTAGACATAGATATATGCTCCTTTTTTGAGATAGCCCTTGACAAATTTGAAAAAATAGTTTAATATATAGGAACACGAAAAACTTAGATTTAAGATCTATACTGCAAATGTGCAAAAGGAGGTTGACAAAGATGGAAGAAAAAGGAATACTTGTAACACAAGAAGGTTACGATAAACTAGAAAAAGAATTGGACTATCTTAGAACAGAAAAAAGAGCAGAAATAGCAGAAAAAATCAAAGTTGCACTTGGATTTGGAGATTTATCAGAAAACTCTGAGTATGATGAAGCAAAAAACGCACAAGCAGAAAATGAAGGAAAAATAGCAGAGTTAGAGAATAAAATCAGATATGCTAAAATTATAGATGAATCAGAGATAGACACAAAAACTGTTCAAGTAGGAAATATAGTTAAAGTCTATGATGAAGAATTTGACGAAGAAATAACATATACAATAGTTGGATCAACAGAAGTTGATTTGGCTCAAAACAAAATATCAAATGAATCACCAGTTGGAGCAGCTTTACTTGGTAAAAAGAAAAACCAAGAAGTAGAAGTCAAAACACCAGCAGGAACAGCAAAATACAAAATATTATCAATAACAAAATAAATTTAAGTAGCACTTTCAAAAGTGCTACTTTTATGTTTAGTATTTATTGAAAAAGATATTCTATTGTGATATATTTTGAAAAAAGAAAATTGGAGGTACACTAATATGACACAAGCAGATAAACACTTTATAGACACTTGCAAAAAGATAATAACAGAAGGATATTCATCAGAAGGAACCGGAGTTAGAACAAGATGGGATGATGGAAGCGAAGCAAACTACTTCTCTATAGTGGGTGTTACAAACGTATATGACGTAGGAAAAGAATTTCCAATGATAACACTTAGAAATAATTCTCAAACAGTAAAAAGAGCAATAGATGAAATTTTATGGATTTGGCAAAAGAAATCAAATAACATTAAAGACTTAAATTCTCATATTTGGGATCAATGGGCAGATGAAAACGGAACAATTGGAAAAGCTTATGGATATCAATTAGGAAAGAAATATCAGTTTAAAACAAAAGAAGGAATAAAGGAAATGGATCAAGTAGATTATGTATTATACTTATTAAAAAATGATCCTGCTAGTCGTCGTATTATGACAAATATATTTAACCACGAAGAATTAAAAGATATGAGATTAGAACCTTGTGCATATGGAACTCAATGGCTTGTAAAAGGTGGAAAGCTTCATTTAATATTAAATCAAAGATCACAAGATATGTTAGCAGCAAATGGATGGAATACAATGCAGTATGCAGCACTTTTATGTATGTTCGCTCAAGTTGCGGGTCTAGAAGTAGGAACTCTTACACACAACATAGGAGACTGCCATATTTATGATAGACATGTACCACTAATAGAAAAATTAATAGAAGCAGAAGCAAAAGATGTATGTCCAAAATTAAAAATAAATAATCCTACAAAGAATTTCTATGATTTTAAGGTAGAAGATTTTGAAATAGAAGGATATGATTATAATAAAGATATAAAATTGGGAAAAATTCCAGTAGCTATCTAAGGAGGAAAAATGTTAAGTATAATTGTAGCAGTTGCAAAAAATAATGTAATAGGAAAAGATAATCAACTTATTTGGCATTTACCAGAAGATTTAAAAAGATTCAAGAGATTAACAACTAACCATACTATTATAATGGGAAGAAAAACCTTTGAATCATTAGGAAGAGTATTGCCAAATAGAAAACACGTAATTCTTTGCAATGATGCGGAGATGAATATAGATGATGAAAATGTTGAAATATTAGATGACATTTCAAAACTAAAAAAATATAAAGATTCAGAAGAAGAAAACTTTGTAATAGGCGGAGCAACAATTTATAAATTGTTGATGCCATATGCAGATAAAATGTATGTTACACATATAAACGAAGAATTTGAGGGAGATGTATATTTCCCAGAAATATCTGAGAAGGATTGGAAAATAACGGAAAGAGAGAAAGGTTTAAGAGACGAAAAAAATCCTTTCGATTACGAATATGTAACATACGAAAGAATAAAATAAAAATAAAAGCACCACACTATGCTCTAACAAGCTGTGTGGTGTTTTTGTAATTGTTAAAAAAATCTATTCTTTAATAAAATTATAATCTTATAGCAGATTCTAATGCTAACTCAATCATAGAGTTTAAAGAAGTTTGTCTTTCGTTTGCAGAAATCTCTTGATGTTTATAATGAGAATCAACAACACTAAGTAAACAACTAGCTTTTTTTCCTAAATAGTGAGCGTTATAGAATAGGGCAAAAGCCTCCATTTCTGCACCAATAATATTTAAATCCTTTGGAAATCTAGCAATCAACTGATTAACGTCTTTAACATAATAATCAAAACAGTCTGTGCAAAGAGTATTTCCTTTAACATAAGGGATATTAAGTTCTTTTGCAGTATTTTCTATAACAGAATTAACCTGTTTATCAGAATTCATTAAATGACATTCTTCCTCTGTAAGCTCGTAAGCATAATTTCCTTCTGTATAAGCATTATCTACTAAAATTGTGTCCAATAAATTTAGACTCTCTGTATATGCTCCACAAGAGCCAATACGAATAATAGTATCAACATTATAGAATTTATATAGTTCGTAAGAGTAAATTCCCATACTTGGCATTCCCATACCAGATGCAAAAACAGTAATTCTTTTTCCTTTATAATTTCCTGTATATCCAAACATATTTCTAACACTATTTATTAGTTTTACATCCTCTAAAAAATTGTCAGCAATATATTTTGCTCTAAGTGGATCTCCAGGCATTAAAACAATATTTGCGATATCATCTAATTTCGCTTCATTATGTGGTGTCATAAAAACCTCCTAATTAAAAATTCTTTAAGATACGACTATTATATCATAAAAAAAGCATAGTGCAATAAGATAAAGCAAAATTAGATAAAAGTCTTGCAAATTAAGAAAAATATGATACAATTATAAACAGAAAAAAGAAAATTTGTTTGATAAAAGAAAGGAAATCAAATGATAGCATATTTAAAAGGAAAATTAGTGATAAAATCAGTAGATTATATAGTTATAGATGTACAAGGAATTGGATATAAAGTGTATATGTCAAAAACAGCAATAGATAAACTTGAAGAAGAAAAAGAAATTAAGGTCTATACATATTTAAAAGTTAGAGAAGATGATATAAGCTTGTTTGGATTTAATACTCTTGAAGAATTGCATATGTTTGAGCTATTAATATCTGTTGGTGGAATAGGTGCAAAATCAGCAATAGTAATATTGTCAAATATAACTCCATCAAAATTTGCATTAGCAGTAATTACAAGTGATGTAAATACTTTAAAAAAACTACAAGGAATTGGTCCTAAAACAGCGCAAAGAATTATATTAGAATTAAAAGATAAGATAAAAACTGAAGAAGCAATAGAGAACCAAGAAAATACAATAAAACAAGAAGAACAAATCCAAGAGGATATGGAAGAATTAATACAAGCTTTGCAAGTTTTAGGCTATAGAAGATATGAAATAAATAACATATTACCAAAAATAAAGGAAGAAACTTTAGAAGATAGAATAAAAGAAGCTTTGAAATATTTAGCAAGGTAACTTGTTAAGTTCGTTGATGTTG
>HF994459.1:0-18941 GCA_000434195.1 Clostridium sp. CAG:780 | reverse complement strand
ACTTGTTAAGTTCGTTGATGTTGGAAGGAAAAAGAAAGGAGAATAAAATGAACCCAAATGAACCATTAGCATATAGAATGAGTCCAAAAACATTGGATGATTATGTTGGACAAAAACATATATTAGCACAAGATAAAATTCTATATAGAACAATAAAAGCAGATAGATTATCTAGTATTATTTTATGGGGGCCTCCTGGATGTGGCAAGACTTCACTTGCTAGAGTAATTAGTAATACAACAAAATACAAATTTACTAAATTAAATGCAGTAACTGCAGGAGTGGGAGATATAAAAAATGCGATAGAAGAAGCGAAAAATCCATTATTAAATCCTACTGGAAAATGTATTTTATTTATAGACGAGATTCATAGATTTAACAAATTACAACAAGATGCGTTATTACCATTTGTAGAAAACGGAACTGTTATACTAATAGGAGCGACAACAGAGAATCCATACTTTGAAGTAAATAAAGCTTTAATATCAAGATCAATGGTGTTCAAGTTAGAGCCTCTAACTGAAAATGATATATTTAAAGTGTTGAAAAAAGCATTAGAAAAACCAGAAGGTTTAGGAGAGTACAAAATAAAGATAACAGATGACACTCTTTATAAAATAGCAGAAACTGCAAACGGAGATGTAAGAACAGCTTTAAATGGTTTAGAAGTAGCAGTATTGACAACTAAAATGGGAGCAGATGGATATATTACAATAACTGATAAAATTGCAAAAGAAAGTGTCCAAAGCAGGAAAGCGATATTTGATAAAAACGGTGATAGACATTATGATAATATTAGTGCATTTATAAAATCAATGAGAGGAAGCGATGCTGATGCAACAGTATTTTACTTAGCTCGAGCTTTAAATGGAGGAGAAGATCCAATGTTCTTAGCTAGAAGAATAGTAATTGCAGCATCAGAAGAAGTTGGACTTGCAAATCCTAATGCACTAGTTGTTGCAACAAGCGCAATGGAAGCGGTACATATGGTTGGAATGCCGGAAGCAAGAATAATACTATCTCAGGCAGCATTATATGTAGCTAATTCAAAAAAATCAAATGCAAGTTACTTAGCAATAAACAAAGCATTAGAGGATGTATCAAGTAAAGATACAGGGGAAGTTCCAATGCATATTAGGAATGCTCCTATTGAAGGAATGAAAAAAGACGGATATGGAGTGGGATATAAATATCCGCACGATTATCCAGGACACTATGTAGAACAACAATATTTACCAGATAAAATGGTTGGAACTAAATATTTTATAAAAGATGAAAACTGTGAATAGAGAGGTTATATGGAATTACCATTAGAATTAAAAGAAGAACTAGAAAAAGAAATACAAAGTGCAAGTATTAAAGAATTGAAACAATGTGCACAAAAAGTTAGTGAAAGATATAGAGAAGATAGTAAAATAAAAACAAAGAATAAGCTTATAAATAGTAAAGAAGAAGCACTTGCATATGCTATTAGTAGAATGCCTGCAACATATGGATCTATTCATACAGCTTTAGAGAATACAATAAAAATAGCAAATATAGATATTCAAAGCGTTTTAGATATTGGAGCTGGAACAGGTTCTGCCGAGTGGGCAATTCTTGATTTTATGCAAGTTGATGATATTACTTGCATCGAAAACGAAACATATATGATGCAAATGGGTAAGAAATTAATGCAAAACAATGAAACACTTAAAAATGCAAAATGGATGCAACTTAACATTGCTCAAGAGCAGATAGATCAAAAGGCTGATTTAGTGATTGCAAGTTATGTGTTAAACGAAATCGAGGAAAAAACAAGAGAGCAGATACTAGAAAAATTATGGCAAGCTACAAATAAAATCTTATTGATAATAGAACCTGGAACGCCAGAGGGTTATAAAGAAATAAACAGCATAAGAAAATATTTTATAGGTAATAAGGTAAATATAGTAGCTCCTTGCCAACATAGTAGAGAGTGCAAAATAGGGCATGATGACTGGTGCGCATTCTCGTGTAGAGTTGCTAGAAGCAAAATACATAAAATACTAAAAGACGGAGAAATCCCATATGAAGATGAAAAATTTTCATATATTGCAATATCAAAATTTGAAACTGAGAAATTAGATGGAGTTGTATTAAGACATCCAAAAATAGAGAGTGGAAAAATAACAATAAAGGTTTGTAAATCAAATGGAGAGATAGAAGAAAAGATAATTACCAAAAAGGAAAAAGAAATATTTAAAAAAGCGAAGAAATTGAAAGCTGGAGATATAATTAATTTATAAACAAAAAAAGTTCCTGACAAAACAGTCAGGAACTTAATATTTTATTCAGCTTTTTTATCATCTTTAAACATTTCTTTTACAGCACCTAAACTTGAAAGAGTGTTAGTAGCTTCGAAAGGAATAAATACTTTGTTAGCCTCGCCATTAGCAATATCTTTTAAAGCCTCTAAAGACTTTAATTGAACTAATGTGTCATCTGGTTTTGCTTTCATCATTGCATTATAAACCATTTGAATTTCTTCAGCTTTAGCGGCTGCAACTTTTCTTATAGCCTCTGCTTCACCAGCAGCTTTTCTAATTCTAGCTTCTTTTTCAGCATCTGCTTCAAGAATAGCAGCTTCTTTCTTACCTTCAGCAAGTGTAATTGCAGATTGTCTTTCACCTTCAGCTTGAAGAATTTGAGCTCTTTTATTTCTTTCTGCGTTCATTTGCTTTTCCATCGCATCTCTAATATCAGCAGGTGGAGTAATATCTTTAATTTCAACTCTGTCTATTTTACATCCCCATTGATATGTAGCTTCATCAAGAATTGCTCTTAATTGTTCATTAATAAGATCTCTTGAACCAAATGTTGCATCTAAATCCATTTTACCAACAATATCACGAATTGTAGTAATAGCTAGATATTCAATACCTTTCTTTAAAGATTGGATTTCGTAAACTGCTTTTGCTGGGTCTGTAACCTTATAGAATACAACAGTATCTATTGTTATAGTAACATTATCTTTAGTGATAACTCCTTGAGGTGGTACATCCATAGTTTGTTGCTTTAAGCTTACAACACTTCTAACATGATCAACAAAAGGAATTATAATTGTAAGACCTGCATCAGCTATTTTATGAAATTTACCTAATCTTTCTATAATGTAAACTTCTGATTGTCTTACAACCTTGATTGATTTTACTGCTATAATTATGATTATAACTAGTAGTGCAATTAAAAACCACATAATGTTTCCTCCTTAAATTATATATATTAAAATTAAATTTATTTAGCGCTTTCTGATATTGAATAAACCGGTTCTACAATTAAATTAACACCATCGATTTTTAGAATTTTTACATTGCTTCCGACAGGAATTGCATTAGTAAAATCATTAGTAGTGACGGCTGACCAAGTATCGCCTGAAATTTTAACCTGACCAATTTTATTTGAACCAGAGTTGATTTCCTTTATAACTATTCCTTCTTGACCAATTAAAGCATTAACATTTGTAGCCACTTTATCTTTTTTAGTAATCTTATCAGTTAATGGTTTGGTTAAAAAGATTAGTATAACAGAAATTATAATAAATATAGTAGCTTGAGCAATTATGTTGTGGATAAATAGACTTAACAGAGCTGTTATTAGTGCTGCTATTGCAAACCAGAATACGAAAAATCCGACAGTTGCAATTTCTATAATCAAACAAACTCCTGCTATTATAAGCCATATTTGCCAAGGAACCATAAAATTACCTCCATATTCAATTTTAATACATACACATTATATCATAAAAGTCGCATAAAATAAAGGGTTTTGCTAAAACTAATAAAAATATATTAAAACAGATTGCATTTTAGAATAATTTGTGATAAAATAAGTAAGTCAATATAAGTAGCAAAAGGAGAGTTGAAAATGCAAGTAGTAAAATATATATTAATGGCCTTATATATCTTAAACTGTTTAGCAGTAATTGTAATCACAATGATTCAGACTAAAGACAGCAACGGAGCTTCTGGAACAATAGTTGGTTCTACTACAAGTAACTTCTATGAGAAGAATAAAAGCAGAACTCATGAAGGAAAATTAAAGAAATGGACAATGATACTTGGAGGAACTTTTATAGTATTAACTATAGCTCTAGGAATAGTATATGTTATATAAGATTACTTAAAAAAGATTTAGTAAGGCGGCAGAGGATATTCTGTCGTTTTTGCGTGTTGACAGAGAGGAAAAGAATGAAAAAATCAAGAAAGAAAAAGATAATTGAAGAAAATAAAGAAACTCTAGTTGGAACTTTTAAAAGAAGTCAAAACTTTGGGTTTGTTATTCCTGACGACAAAAATGTTGAAGGTGACATTTATATTCCAAAAAGGAAAATGGCAAAAGCAAGAAACAATCAAAAAGTAGTTGTCCAAATAGATAAAAAAGCAGATAGAAAAAACAAAGCAGAAGGTACGATTATTGAGGTAATTGGCTATATAGACGAAGCAGGAGTTGATATGTTAGCTCTTATAAAAGAATATAAATTACCAAACGAGTTTCCTGAACCAGTTATAAATGAAGCGTTAGAAATCCCACAAACTATAAATGAAAAAGATATTCAAAGAAGAGTAGATTTACGAGCAGAGGAAATCTTTACAATAGATGGAGAAGATGCAAAAGATCTAGATGATGCAGTAAATGTAAAGAAAAATGAAGATGGAACATATACATTAGGAGTGCATATTGCTGATGTTAGCTACTATGTAAAATCAGGATCTAAACTAGATAAAGAGGCAATAACAAGAGGAACAAGTATCTATATGATGGACAGAGTAATACCGATGCTTCCAAAAGAACTATCAAATGGTATATGTAGTTTAAACGAAAATCAAGATAGATTTACAATATCGGTTATAATGAAAATAAATGAAAAAGGAAAAATTATAGACTCTGATATATTTAAATCTGTAATAAAAACAACCAAAAGAATGAATTATCATGATGTAAATGATTTGTTTTTATATAAAGACTTACAAGACGGAAAAATTGAACAAGAAACTTTTTCAGATAAAGAGTTAAAAAGAATAGAAAAAGTGGCTAAGAAATATCAACCTTATATAGAACATTTTTTAAGAATGAGAGAATTAAAGGGAATATTAAAAGATAGAAGAGATAAAAATGGAAGCTTGAACTTAGATATTCCTGAAAGTAAAATAATACTAGACAATAATGGAGTGGCAATAGATGTAAAAAAATATGATTACTTAGAATCAAATGAAGTCATAGAACAATTTATGCTAACTGCAAATGAAACAGTAGCAGAGAAATTTTATTGGTTACAAGCTCCATTTATATACAGAGTACATGAAACTCCAGATTTAGAAAAAGTTGAGGAATTAAATAAATTTTTATTTAATTTAGGATATAAAATAAGAGGAGTAAAAAAAGACGACCAAGAAAGTATACACTCAAAAGCTTTCGCTCAAGTGTTAGACGAAGTAAAGGGAAAAGAAGAGGAGAAGGTCGTATCAGATTTAATATTAAGAACTCTAAAAGTAGCAAGATATGAGAGTCAAAATAAAGGACACTTTGGAATAGCAAGCAAGTGCTATTGCCACTTTACTTCTCCAATAAGAAGATACCCAGACTTGTTCATTCATAGAGTAATATCTTCATATTTAAAACACGACTATAATATAAATGAAGAGTTAAGAAAAAAATATGAAATAGAAGCTGTAAAATATGCGGATAGCTCATCAGAAAGAGAAAAAATTGCACAAAAAGTGGAAAGAGATGCAGAAAAAATAAAGAAAGCAGAATTTATGAAGAGTAAAATAGGACAAGAATACGATGGAGTTATTTCTGGAATTACTTTTTTTGGAATATTTGTAGAATTAGATAATACAGTTGAAGGTCTAGTTAGATTTGAGAATATTGGTGATGAATATTATATTTATGATGATGAAAGAAAGACTCTAAAAGGAGAAAAGAGTAATAAGGTTTATAAAATAGGAGACAAAGTAAAAATAGAAGTACTTTCAGCTGATAAACTTACAAGAAAAATTGATTTTAAATTAATATAATGTTATTGAAGGGGGACTGAGATATCAGTTCCTTTTTGTTTGTATATATAAAGAACTAATATGAATATAAGAAGAGCTGGTATCAATATCTTCCTCAAAGTTCTCGTTCAAACAATTTCGCAAGGATTTCTAAATGAGTTTTACGGCACCCTTCCACGTATGGATTCATAACTGAATCCACCTGAACTCTTTCCGTAAAACTTTATTAAGAACTCCTAGGCTCAATCATTTTCAATTCGACCTTTTCGTCATATATTATACCAGTTCTTCTCTTATTTATTTTTGGTTTTCTTCTTTTTTACTATAATTGAAATTATGATAATCGCAACTATCACAGCAATCAGAGCAATTACACCAGCCCATCCAAATATTGAAACAATTTTACTTCCTAACGACATTATAATGCCAGCAAGTATAACTCCAAGTGAAACGGCAGTGATACTTGTTTTAAAATCCAATTTTAAAAATGATGCTGCAAGTGTGCCTGTCCAAGCACCTGTTCCAGGAAGAGGAATTCCAACAAATATTAGCAACGCCCAGAAAATTCCGTTATTTCCAGCTGAGGCCTTTAATTTTTCTCCACCTTTTTCGCCTTTAGTTAAGCACCATGTGAAAAACTTACCGATAAACTTTTTATCCTTGCCCCATTCTAAAACCTTTCTTGCAAACCAGTATATAATTGGAACAGGAAGCATATTTCCTATTATTGCTATTGGATAATATAAAAATATATTCAAATTTAAGCTTTCTGCGATTGGTATTGCTCCTCTTAATTCAACGATTGGAACCATACTTACAAAAAATACTATTAAATATTTAACGACTATTGGTAAACCTGCCATGATAAACTCCTTTATTATTAAAATCTAAAATATTTTACTATAATAGTACATAAATGTAAAGTAAAAAATAAATATTCTCAGGTTTTTGAGAATATTTATTTAGATTTATTTGTTAAAATACCAAGAATCTCTGGATAAATTTCGTTAGCATTATTTTGCCAGTTATCAACTATCTCTTTTGCTTGCTCGCGAGAACCGGCAAATGTTTTTATTTCAAATACAGTTTCGTTATTATCAACAACTTTACAAACAATAGTGTAATGATTTTCGCTAAGAGGTGTGTACTCGGCAACAATTGACTTTTCCTCTTCTGAACTATCAAGAATTGGCTTTAATTTTGTATCTGCTTGAAGTTTGATAATACCAGGTAACAAATCAAGAGTTAAGTCAAGAGTCCTTTTTCCTGAATCTGTAATAGTATACAAAGTTTGATCTTCTTTTTGAAAAGTATAAATATAACCAACATTAATTAAATCCAGTGTAAATTGCTGAAAATAAAAATAATTCATATTTACTGATTCCAAAACTATCTTATATAATACATCATTTGTTAGTGCTTTATTAGCTTTTTCTAAGACATAAAGAATTAGAACTTTGTTTTCAGCTAATGTCTCATCATCAGATGCTAATTTCAAATTAATTCACTCCATTTACTAAAATATTATGAAAGTATTATAACATAAAATTTTTAAAAATACTATTATTTTTGATAAATTAATGATATACTAAAACCGAAATAAAAGATAGGAGCAAATAATGGAAACATTATACGATATATTAGAGGTTAGCAGAAAGGCCTCTCCAGAGGTAATTGATAAGGCATATAAAATATTAGCAAAAAGATATCATCCAGATTTAAAATCAGGAGAAGAAAAACGTGTTGCTGAAGAAAAAATGAAGCAAATAAATGAAGCATATATGATTTTAAGTGATGAACAAAAAAGAAAAGAATATGACAAGAAATTAGAGGCTCAAGAGAAAATTGAGCCTGAAGTGCCAGAAGAACAAAATGATATATCAGAAGAAGATCTGCAATTTTTGAATTGGCAGAAAGCATATGCAGCATTAAATAAAAGAGAGCAGGCTAAGCTAAAGAAAAAGATAGAAAGAGAAGCAAATGAGGAATATAGAAAAAGATATGAGGATTATTTTAGAAGTTTAGGATATGAAGTAAAACATAAGTGGACAAAGAAGGAATTTTTGATTTTATTTAGTATAATAATATTAATAGCCCTAACATTTACAATTTTATGGAACATTCCTAAAACTCATAACTGGATGATAGATTTGTATAACAATAATGTGCCAATAAAAATAATAGTAAATATTATAATTGGTGTATTTAGAGGAATAGAAAAATTCTTTAAAATTGTATTTAAAGTCTAGAAATGTATATAATAAATAACATTTTGTTATAATATTATAAATAAACTAAGGAGGTATAATATGGAAAGAAAAGTAAGAGTAGTTCAATTTGGAACTGGAAAAATGGCAGTATATACAATGAGGTATGTACTAGAAAAAGGAGGAGAAGTTGTAGGAGCAATAGACATTAATCCAAATGTAATAGGAAAAGATGTTGGACCTATAATGGGACAAGGTGAAATTGGAGTTAAAGTTACAGACTTAAAAGATGCAGAAGAAATGTTAAAACAAACTAGACCAGACATCTGCATTGTAGAAACAATGAGCTTATTAAAAGACGTAGAAGAAGCTTTAATGCTATGTGCAAGATTAGGAATAAATGCTATAACAACATGTGAGGAAGCTTTCTTCCCATGGAACTCAAATCCAACAGTTACAAAAGCGATTGACGAGATGGCAAAGAAAACAGGATGCACAATTACAGGAAGCGGTTACCAAGATATATATTGGGGACAATTAATAACATCAATAGCAGGATCAACACAAAAAATAACAAAAATAAAAGGAAGCTCAAGCTACAATGTTGAAGACTATGGAATAGCTTTAGCAAAAGCTCACGGAGCTGGTCTAACATTAGATGAATTCGACAAACAAGTAGCATCTGTTGATAGAATAAGCGATGAAGAAAGACAAAAAATAATTGATTCAGGAGATTATTTACCATCATATATGTGGAATGTAAATGGCTGGTTATGTTCAAAACTTGGACTAACAATAAAGAGCCAAACACAAGTAACAATTCCTACAACATATAAAGAAGACATATATTCATCAACATTAGGAACAACTGTTAAAGCAGGAGATGCAACAGGAATGAGTGCAGTTGTAACAACTCAAACAGAAGAAGGAATAACACTTGAAACAGAATGTATAGGAAAAGTATATTCTCCAGAAGAATACGACAAAAACGAATGGACAGTATATGGAGAACCAGACACAACAATAACAGTTGCAAAACCAGCAACAGTAGAGCTAACTTGTGCAACAGTTGTAAATAGAATACCAGATGTAATAAATGCAGAACCTGGTTATGTTACAACAGAAAAAATGGGAGACTTAGAATATAGAATAAAACCATTAAACGAATATGTAGACTAACAAAACAAAATACTATAATTTCATTGAAATTATAGTATTTTTTGTGTATAATATATATGTCAAAAAATCACAAAATACGGAGAATAAATAAACATGAGAATACGTTTTAAAAAATGGGCAAGACCGGAGCTGGAAGCAAGCAATTTTTATATAGACAATCCGGAAGAATATAAAGGAAAATGGAAAACTCTATTTAACGAAAACCCTATATACATGGAACTTGGTTGTGGAAAAGGCGGATTTATTTCTAAATTAGCAAGCAAAAATAAAAACATCAATTATATTGTAATAGATTTAGTAGATGCAATGTTAGGACTAGCTAAAAGAAATATTGAACAAGCTTACAAAGAAGAAAACACAGCAGTTGACAACATTTATATTACAAGATATGACATTGATAGAATATTAAACATATTTGACAATCAAGACGAGATCGAACGTATATACATAAATTTTTGCAATCCTTGGCCAAGAGGAAAACATCATAAAAAAAGATTAACTCATACCAGACAATTAGAAAAATATAAAAATTTCCTAGCAAAAGATGGCAAAATTTATTTCAAGACAGATGACGATAATCTATTTAGTGACAGCCTGAACTACTTTAAAGAAGCGGGATTTGAGATAGAAAAAATAACATATGACTTAGCAAATGAAGAAAACTTTTGGCAAGATCAAGAAAATATTGAAACTGAACATGAGAACATGTTTAAAGAACAAGGAATAAAAATAAAAGCCCTTATAGCTGTAAAGAAAGGAGAATAATATGTTTAATTATGAGGTAGAAAATAACGAATATGAAAATCTAGAAGAATGTGTAAATGTTGTGTATGAACTTGCTTCAAAATATGCAACAGATGGAGTAAAAAATAATATTGGAGGACCTTTTGGAGCGGGAATAATCTACAAAAAAGATAATAATAGATACATCATATTAGTAGTAGAAAGAAATACGGTTTTACGCTCAAAAGACCCAACCGCACATGCAGAAATAAATGCAATTAGAAGTGCTTGCAAACAACTAAACACAAAATCACTAGAGAATTGCATACTTGTATCAACTGCAAAATGCTGTCCAATGTGCTTGTCAGCAGCTTGCTGGGCAAATATAAAAACAATATATTATTCACAAAGTTATGATAATGCAAAAGAGGGTGGATTTAGAGACGAAGAAATATCTGAATACATAAAAGGAAATAATCAAATGATAGAAGAGAACTTATTGAGTAACCCATGCTGTGAATTTCCATTTGCAGAGTGGAACAAAAAAGAAGATAAAGAGGGTTATTAAACAGAAAAGAGGTTAGATAACATGGAGAATGAGTACATACTTATAGTTGATGATGAAGAAAGAATGAGAAAACTAATAAAAGACTTTCTAAAACAAAAAGGTTACCCAACAATAGAAGCTTCTGATGGAGAAGAAGCGCTAAAAACATTTGAAGAAAACAAAAACAAAATAAAATTAATACTTTTAGATGTGATGATGCCTAAGTTAGATGGATGGTCTGTTTTAAGACAAATAAGACAAGAGTCTAATGTACCAGTCATAATGCTGACAGCAAGAGGAGAAGAACAAGACGAACTATTTGGATTTGAACTTGGCGCTGATGAATATATATCAAAACCATTCAGTTTAAAAATATTAGTTGCAAGAGTGGAAGCTATTTTAAAAAGACTTCAAGCAGACAAAAAAGAAGTAACAGAAGTTGGTGGAATAAAAATTGACAGCCAAGGAAGAACAGTTACTGTTGATGGAAAACAAATAGATTTAAGTTTAAGGGAGTATGAACTGTTAGTCTATTTAGTAGAAAATCAAGGAATAGCATTGTCAAGAGATAAAATATTAAACAATGTTTGGAACTATGATTATTATGGAGACTCTAGAACAATAGATAGTCACATAAAGAAAATAAGACATAAATTAGGAAAAAAGGGAAAATATATAGAAACTATTAGGGGTGTTGGTTACAAATTTGAAATCAAATAATACGAGGAATGATATAAATGAAAAAAATAAAAACAGTCAGAATGAAATTGTTTACAACACTAAGCTTAATAACAATACTAATTCTGTTTATACTAATAATGGTAAATAGTCTATTTTTAAGAACTTTTTACACTGCGGCCAAAATAGAAAATGTAAAAAAAGAGTATATTAAAATTAATCAAATGTACAATAATAGAGACGAAACAATTCTTCAACAAATAAAAAATGACGCACTGGCAAATAACTTTAATGTGTTGATAGCAAATGAAGATTATATTTTAGTATTTTCGACCAACGAAGAATTTGAAAGTACAATAAAGCAATATATAAACAGCGAAACACCGATAATAGCACAGCTAAAAGAAAAGAACAATATTCTTTTTTACAAAAATAATGTAATCATTAAAAAAGTTACGATAAATGGCTCAAATAGCATATTACTTTCTGGAAAATTAGACAATGAATATAATGTGTATATAGAAGTACCAATTTCAATAATAGACGAAAGTGTTAAAATCTCAAACAACATGTTGATAATAATTGGCTTTATAGTAATATTTATAGGAGCAATAGCAGCATTATATGTCTCTAAGAAATTTGCAACTCCGATATCGGAATTGAACAATATTGCAAACAAGATGTCAAAGTTAGATTTTAGTCAAAAGTATAAGGCAACTGGAACTGATGATGAGATGGATGAGTTGGGAAATAGCATAAACGTAATGTCAGATAAGCTAGAAAAAACAATAAAGCAACTAAGAAGAAGCAATTCTGAACTGGAAAGAGATATAGAAGAAAAATCAAAAATAGACGAAATGAGAAAACAGTTTATATCTGATGTGTCACATGAACTTAAAACACCAATCGCTTTAATACAAGGGTATGCGGAAGGGCTGATAGAAAATGTAAATGCAGATGATGAGTCGAGAAAATACTATGCAGAAGTAATACTAGATGAATCAAATAAAATGGACAAACTAGTAAAACAACTATTAGAATTGATGAAGCTTGAAGATGGAAAACGCGATTTTGAAAATAGTCAATTTGATATATGCGAGCTAATACAAGAAGTTATAAGAAAATGCAATGTAATGCTAGAAGAACACAATATCAAAGAAATTAGATTTGATAAAAAGAAAGAGGAAGTATATGCAGACGAATTCTATATAGAGCAAGTGTTTACAAATTATTTTACAAATGCAATAAAACATACAAAAGAGGTAAATGGAGAAAAATATATAGAAATAAAAATTGAAGAAAAATCAGATAAGGCAAGGATTTTTGTATTTAATACGGGAGATATAATTCCGGAAGATAAGATTGAAAAAATCTGGGGAAGATTCTACAAAGCTGATGAATCTAGAAATAGAGCAGATGGCGGAAGCGGAATTGGACTGGCTTTAGTAAAGGCAATTATGAATAACACAGACTCTGAATATGGAGTTACAAATGAAGAAAATGGAGTAAAATTCTATTTTGATATAAAAAAGAAGAAAGAGGAATAAGCTATGAATAATCAAGATGATCTAAGAAAAACTGTAAAAAATAAAACAAGCCAAAAGAAAAAAGGAAACAATAAAGCAATGCCAATATTGTTACTGCTAATTATAATAGTAGCAGTAATATTAATTGTGCGTAACGCAAAGGGAGACAGCAAAGTATCTGTGCAAGAAGTTACAAATTATAATTATTTTGTAGTAACAGTCAATGAAAAATCAGGAGTTATAGACAAAGAAGGAAAAATAATTATAAATCCAGAATATGATTCAATACAAATACCAAATCCAGAAAAGCCGATATTTGTGTGCTTGTATGATTATAACAGCGAAACAAGAGAATATTCATCAAAAGTCCTAAACGACAAGTCTGAGGAAATACTTAACAAATTTGATAATGTACAAGCAATATTAAACAATAATACCTCAATAAGCAATTCATATCAAACAACAATTTTAAAATATAAAAAAGACGGAAAATATGGACTACTAAAAATAAATGGTAAAAAAATAACTTCGGCAATTTATGATAATATCGAAACGCTAGAATATAAAGATGGAATTCTAAGAGTCAAAATAGATGAAAAATACGGGCTAATTGACCTTAACGGAAAAGAAATTGTAAAGCCAGAGTATAACTCGATTGTGGCAGATGGTTACTATGACAAAGAAACAAAATATGAAAAAGCAGGGTATATAGTAAACATCAAAACTAACGAAGGATACAGATATGGTTATATCAACAACAAAGGAAAACAGACACTAGATACAATATACACGAATCTAAAAAGAGTTACAGACATGGGAGATTCAGCAATTTACATGATTAATTATAAAAATGGAAAAGCTGGGCTTATGAAGGATTCTCAAACTGTAATAAAAAATGAATATGAAGATATAGAAATAGATTCACAAAATCAAATAGCATCACTTCAAAAAAACGGAAAAAAAGGAGTCTATGATTTATTAGGCAACATGATTTTGCCAATTCAATATGATGATATAATATTTGCAGGAAAATGCATAAATGCGTCTAAAGATGGAAAATTGCAAGTATTCGATTTAGCAGGTGTGAATCAAAGTGAAAGCTCATATAGAAGTATAGTAAAACTTGAAAATACTCAATATAGTATAACAATCAGCAAAGACAATCAATATGGAGTAATTGACTCTAATAAAGTAGAAGTAATAGAAAACAAATACTCATATATAGAATACGCATTCGACAACTATTTTGTAGTATCAAAAGATGGAATGGCAGGTCTAATTAATACAGACTCAAAAGAAATAATACCAGTAAATAAAAATGTAGTACAAAACATAAAAGGAACAAAAATAATACAGACAATCGATTCAAAATCAAAAGTAACAGAATTGTACAACAAAGACATGCAAAAAGTAGCGGCACAAACAGATGCAAGAATTTATATAAAAGACAATTATATAGAAATGGTGTCAAAAGATAATATTGAATACTTTGACTTTGATGGAAATAAAAAAGAAGCAAAAGATATATTTGACAACAAAATATATGCCAAAGAGCAAAATGGAAAATGGGGATATGTTGATAAAAATGGAAATGTAGTTGTTGACTTCAAATATGACATGACAACAAATTTGAACAAATATGGTTATGGAGCTATAAAGTTAAATGATAAATGGGGAGTAATTGATCAAGATGGTAATGTTGTGAAAGAGCCAACATATGAACTAACCAGCTACGAACCAAACTTTATAGGAGAATACTACGAAGTGAACAATGCTTATCAAATGACATATTTTTCAAACAAAATGAAATAAGGAGACTAAAATACAATGAATAAAATAATAGAGCTAGTGGACAAATGTGAAAAAGATGTGGAAAAAGAGTTCAAAAAAGCAGAGAAAATATGCGAATATAACAGCAATAAAGTGCTAAAAGCCTTTCAGGACAATGGTGTGTCAGAAGTAGATTTTGGAAGCACGACTGGGTATGGTTATGGAGATATAGGAAGGGAAAAAATAGAAAAAGTATTTGCACAAGTACTAGGCGCAGAAGATTGTTTAGTAAGAACACAATTTATCTCTGGAACTCATGCACTTACAGTTGCACTATTTGCTTTTCTAAGACCGGGCGATACCATGCTTAGCATAAATGGTAAGCCATATGATACACTAGACGAAGTAATAGGAATAACAGAAAACAAAAGCTCATTAAAATCTTTTGGAGTAAACTACGAACAAATTGAATTAGTGGACAACGATTTTGATTATGAAAAAATACAAGAAAGACTACAAAAATCAAAAGTAAAATTAATAGAAATCCAAAGATCAAAAGGTTATGCAATAAGAGAAAGCATAACACTTGATAAAGTGGAAAGAGTAATCAAAGCAATAAGAGAAATAGACCAAGAAGTAATAATTATGATAGACAACTGCTACTGTGAATTTGTTGGAACAAGAGAACCATTGGAAGTTGGAGCAGATGTAATAGTAGGTTCACTAATTAAGAATTTGGGTGGAGGAATGGCTCCAAATGGAGCCTACATAGCAGGAAGAAAAGATTTAGTGGAACTTGCTGCAGAAAGACTTACAGTACCGGGAGAAGGAAGAGAAGTAGGTCCAACCCTTGGAATAAATAGACAATTTCTATTAGGATTATTCTTAGCACCATCAGTAGTAAAAGCTAGTATAAAAACAGCAATATTAACAAGCAAAGTACTAGAAGAATTAGGTTATGAAGTTATGCCTAAATACAATGACCAAAGAGCTGATATTGTGCAAACAATAAAATTCTGCGACAGAGAAAAACTAATATTATATTGTCAAGGAATACAAAAAGGATCACCAATAGATTCAAATGTATTGGCAGAACCAAGTGATATGCCAGGATATGACGATCAAGTAATAATGGCATCAGGAAGCTTTACACAAGGTTCATCAATAGAATTATCTTGTGATGCACCATTAAGAGAACCTTATGTTGCATTCCAACAAGGTGCATTAACATACGAATATGGAAAATTAGGACTAGTTCAAGCATTAACTTATTGTATAGAAAAAGATGAAAATTTTTTCTTAAACAAATAGAAAGGACGAAAAAAGTGAGAATCGCAGTAATAGGTGGAGGACCAGCTGGAATGATGGCAGCTATATCTGCTAGCCAAAATCAAAATGAAGTATATCTTTTAGAAAAGAATAGCAAATTAGGGAAAAAATTACTAATAACAGGAAAAGGTAGATGTAACATTACAAGCAGTTTAGATATACATGAATTCATAGCAAACATTCCGGGAAATGGCAGTTTTTTATATAGTGCATTTAATAATTACACAAACCAAGATATAATAGAATTTTTAAAGAAAAATGGAGTGGCTGTAAAAGAAGAAAGAGGAAACAGAATATTCCCAGTATCAGACAAATCAATAGATGTGTTAAATGCTTTTACAAAAGAGCTAAACAAAAAACAAGTAAAAATAAAATTCGATGCAAAAGTAACAGGAATAGAAGTAGAAAAAAACAAAGTAAAAGCAGTTACTTACATAGACAAAAATAATGAAAGCAAAAAACTGTTAGTGGATAAAGTGATTCTTGCGACAGGAGGAAAAACATATTCTGCAACAGGTTCAACAGGAGATGGATACGAGATTGCAAAAAAATTAGGTCACACAATAACAAAAATAAAACCATCACTAGTACCTCTAACAGCGTCAGGAGAATCACTTAACATCTGCCAGGAACTACAAGGTTTAAGCTTAAAAAATGTTTCGATGAAGCTAATAAATTTAGAGAACAAAAAATCAATATATGAAGACTTTGGAGAAATGCTATTCACACATTTTGGAGTATCAGGCCCAATGATTTTAAGTTCTTCAGCGCACTTATTACAATATAAAAATGTAGACAACTTATTAGCTCAAAGCAAAATACAATTACAAATAGACCTAAAACCGGCACTATCATTAGAAAAACTGGACTTAAGATTACAAAGAGATTTCGCACAAGAAAAAAATAAAGATTTTAAAAACAGCTTGAACAATTTGCTACCACAAAAATTAATTGCAGTCATAGTGGAGAAGTCAGGCATAAAGCCAAACAAGCAGGTAAATGAAATAACCAAAGAAGAAAGACTAAGACTTGCAAACTTACTAAAAGAATTCAAAATAATCATATCAGGCTTCAGACCTCTGGATGAGGGAATAATAACATCAGGGGGAATAAACATAAAAGAAATAAATCCAAAAACAATGGAATCAAAAATAATAGAAGGATTATATTTTGCAGGAGAAATAATAGATGTTGACGCATACACAGGCGGATTCAATTTGCAAATAGCATATTCAACAGGCTACACTGCAGGAAATAATGTGTAAAAAATTATGAAAGATATAGAATTTAAAACAATAGAAAAAGAGAACTCTGCTGAAATAGTAGAAAAGAAATCTAGATTTATTGCCAATATTTACAACGTTGAAAGCAAAGAAGAAGCAGAAGAAAAAATAAAACAAATAAAAAAGAAATATTATGATGCAAAACACCACTGTTTTGCATTTAGTATTATAGAAGAAAATGGAATTACTCAAAAAAGTAGTGATGATGGAGAACCTTCAGGAACAGCAGGAGAACCGATACTAAACATCATAAAAAGTAACAATCTTCAAAACGTAGTAATCATTGTTACTAGATACTTTGGAGGAATACTTTTAGGAACTGGAGGACTAACCAGAGCATACTCAGAAGCTGCTGGAAAAGTAGTAGAACAATCTGAACTAATACAAAAAGAACCAGGAATGGAAGTAGAACTAGAAATAGACTACAACGACAATGAAAAATTCAAATATTATTGTCAAAAAAACAATGTCAACATAATTAAAATAGAATATACTGAAAATATATTATATAAAATAGAACTAAATGAAAAAGAATATAAAAAAATAGAAGAAAGAAATAAAACGAATAATAAACAATTGGATATTAATATAAAAAATATTAAACTAAAATGTCGAAAATATGTGAAAAAAGTAGGATAATGGACGATAAAAACTGGAAAAGTTTCCCAAATCTATTGCAAAAATGACAAAAAGCATATATAATATGAATTGTAAAAAATTTACAGTACTATTAAGTATAGGGGGAACGAAAGAGTGAAAGAAAAAATCACAGTTTTAATCTCAGACGATAATGTGGAGTTCGCAAATACATTATCAAGCTACTTAGAAAAGGACGAGGAGATAGTAATAATTGGTAGAGCAAAAGATGGAGAAGAAGCTCTAGAAATGATTACTGCGATGAGACCAGACATTGTTCTATTAGATGTTATTATGCCACATCTAGATGGATTAGGAGTATTAGAAAGACTAAATACAATGAATCTAGACCGTCGTCCAATTTGTATAATGCTTTCAGCAGTGGGACAGGACAAAATAACCCAAAAAGCAATATCATTAGGAGCACAATATTATGTGGTAAAACCTTTTGATATAGAAGTACTAATACAAAGAATAAAAGAAATAAAATATTATCTACCAAAAGAAAAAGCAACATACGTAATAAGAGAGCCAAAAGCACAATATATTGATATACCAAGACAAGAAATGAAAAACGAAGATAGCTTAGAAGCATTAGTAACAAATGTAATTCACGAGGTAGGCGTACCTGCACACATCAAAGGTTATCAATATTTAAGAGAGGCTATAATGTTGGTAGTAAATGATATAGATATTATCAACCAAATTACAAAACAGCTATATCCGGAAATTGCAGCAAAATATCACACTACACCAAGCCGTGTAGAACGTGCAATTCGTCATGCAATAGAAGTTGCGTGGGGAAGAGGCGAGCAAGCAGCAGTAGAAAACATATTTGGTTATACAGTTTCTGCTAGCAAAGGCAAACCAACAAACAGCGAATTTATCGCAATGATAGCTGACAAATTAAGATTAGAAATAAAAACTGCATAAAAAAAGAAACATCCTCACAAGCTTTGCTTGTGAGAATTATATATTTACTGCAAAGTAAAATATATAACTATAAAATTTCTTAAAATAAAGCAAATAGACAAATAAAAAACACA
>HF994458.1:48340-152101 GCA_000434195.1 Clostridium sp. CAG:780 | reverse complement strand
TATACTGTCCAACTTTTTGGGTTCAGTACATTTAAGAATTCTATTGCTTTTTTTTATTTTTACAAAGTATAATAAGTAGGAAAAGTATAACAAGTATAATTAAGGAGGCTAAAATGGAAAGAGATAAATTTGTAGGAATAAGTAAAGTTGGAGAAAAAGGACAAATTGTAATTCCAAAAGAAGCAAGAGATATGTTTGATATAAAGCCAGGAGATTCTATTATTGTACTTTGCGACAAAGAAAAAGGAATAGCTTTATTGAAGGCAGATGCAATAGAAGATTTAACAGATAAAGTATTTCCAAAAGGAGGAAATAAATAATGCTATCTATTGAAACAAAGAATTTAACAAAGAAATTCAAAGAAAAAACAGTTGTAAATGGAATTGAATTAAGGATAAATGAAGGAGAACTATTTGCTTTACTTGGTACAAATGGTGCAGGTAAAACAACAACTATAAAAATGCTATCAACACTAATTTTACCAACAGATGGAGAAATTAAAATAAATGGTTTAGATATAATTAAGGATAGACAAAAAATAAAAGAAATCATAAATGTATCTCCTCAAGAAACAGCCATTGCTCCAAATCTTTCTGTAAAAGAAAATCTAGAATTTATGGCAGGAGTATATCAAATACCTAATAAAGAAGAAAAGATTAATGAGCTTGTAAAAATGTTTAAATTAGAAGAAGTTTTAAATCAAACAGCAAAGACATTATCAGGAGGATGGCAAAGAAAAGTATCTATTGCAATAGCTCTAATAAATGAGCCTAAAATATTATTTTTAGATGAGCCAACACTAGGTCTTGATGTAATTGAAAGAAAAGAATTATGGAATGTAATAGAAAAACTTAAAGGCAAAATTACAATTATTTTAACTACTCATTATATGGAAGAGGCAGAAAGTTTATCAGATATAATAGGAATTATGGCAAAAGGAAATTTAGTAGATGTGGGAACTGCTAAAGAACTTATAAAAAGAGCAGGTACAAAAAATTTTGAAGATGCATTCGTAAAAATTGCAACTGGAGGTGAATTATAATGAGAACACTAAATTTTGCAAAAAGAAATTTTAAGGAAATAATAAGAGATCCATTAAGTATAATATTTTCTGTATTGTTACCACTATTTTTATTATTTATATTTAAACAAATAAATATTCCAAACGAAAGTTATGAGTTACACAATTTTACTCCAGGAATTGTAGTGTTTGGATTTTCATTTATAACTTTATTTACAGCAATGCTTGTAAGCAAAGATAGAACATCATCATTACTTATTAGATTAGGTATAAGTCCGATGAAACCAATAGGATATATATTAGGCTATATGTTATCAATTATTCCACTTATACTAATTCAAAATGTATTGTTCTTTATACTTGCTATTGCTTTAGGATTAAGTTTTAGCATTAATATTATTTGGGCTATACTTATTTCAATAGTTGTTGCTATTCTTTTTATAGCAATAGGTATAATATTGGGAAGTCTGTTTTCAGAAAAGGCATCTTCAGGAATATCAAGTATTGTAGTTCAACTTGTTTGCTTTACAAGTGGAATGTATTTTCCTAGAGAATTATTAGGAGATGTGTTTTCAAGGATATGTGAATATTTACCTTTTGAATCTTGTGTAACTATTATTAAAGGTGTAATGAATGCTAATTTAGAAAGTATAACAATAAGAAATATAATTGTTTTTAGTATATATACTATACTAGCTTTAATTATTTCTATTCTTATTTTTAAGGAGAAAATGATAAGTGACAATAAGTAAAACATAACAAGAAATTACAATTTCTAGGACTGATAATATGTTGATATTATCAGTCTTTTGTTATATAATAAGAGCAATTAATTACGTTTTTGTAGTATTAAAGGTGATGTTATATATGTCAGATAGATTAATTGATAATAAAGAATTAATGAAAGAATGGAATCAAGAAAAAAACATTTTATATAATCCAGCTGATTTGACTTCAGGTAGTAGTAAGAAAGTCTGGTGGAAATGTAAAAATGGTCATGAATGGGAAGCTGTAATTCATACTAGGGTTAAAGGTGTCGGATGTCCTTATTGCATGGGTAAAAAAGCAATTCAAGGAGTAAATGATTTTGCAACTTTGTATCCAGAAATGTTAAAAGAATGGGATTATGAAGAAAACGATAAATTAGGTATTAAACCAAACGAATTATTAGTAGGTTCAATAAAAAAAGTATATTGGATATGTAGCAAAGGTCATAAATATGATAGAAGTATTTATGATAGATTACATGGTCGTGGAAATTGCCCATATTGTGGAAATAGAAAAGTTTTGCAGGGCTATAATGATTTAGCAACTACCAACCCTGAATTACTAAAAGATTGGGACTATGAAGAAAATGACAAATTAGGCATTAAACCAAATGAAATTACTAATGGTGGCAAAGAAAAAGTATGGTGGAAATGTGAAAAAGGTCATAAATGGAATTCTATTATTAGAAGTAGAATCACAGGAAGTGGTTGCCCATACTGTTCAAATAATCTTGTAAAAAAAGGCTATAATGATATAGCAACTACTAATCCCGAATTATTAGAAGAATGGGATTATGAAAAAAATGATAAATTAGGTATTTTTCCATCCAATCTAAGTCATGGATCTACAAAATTAGTGTGGTGGAAATGTAAAAAAGGTCATGAATATCAAATATCAGTAGCACAAAAAACAAATAGAAATGTTAATTGCCCTATTTGTGCTAATCAGCAATTATTAAAAGGCTATAATGATTTTGCAACCAAACACCCAGAATTATTAAAAGAATGGAACTATGAAAAAAATGATAAGCTTGATATAAAACCAGATGAAATTATTTTAGGTGGTAAAGTCAAATTTTGGTGGAAATGTGAAAAAGGTCATGAATGGCAATCTAGTATACCAGCAAGAATAAGAAATGATAAGCTTTATAATCGTTGCCCTATTTGCTCTAGTTATTTAAGAACATCCATACCTGAAAAGATTATTTTTTACTATGTTCATAAAAAATTTTCTAAAACTATAGCAAATTATAAACCTGAATGGTTAAAACCAAAAGAAATAGATATTTTTATACCAGAGCTAAATGTTGGTATAGAGTATGATGGATACTATTATCATAAAGACATAAAGCATGATATAGAAAAAGATGATTTATGCTCAAAAAACAATGTGAGAATAATTAGAATTAGAGAAAAGAAATCAAAACCTATTAACTCAAGTGCTATCATATACAATATAAAAATAGATAATAACACAGATTATACATATGTAGAAGATGCTTTATCTTTCCTAAATAGTTATCTCAACATAGATTTAGACTTTGATATTAGGCGTGATTTAGATGATATTATTAAAATGATTAACTTTATGGAAAAAGAGAACTGTATATCCAAAACAAATCCAGAGGTTTTACAAGAATGGAATTACGAAAAAAATGATAAACTAGGAATTACTCCAGATAATATAAGTAGTGGAAGTGCATTAAAAATATGGTGGAAATGTGAAAAAGGTCATAACTATCAAGCTATTGTTTCAAACAAAGTAAATCAACAAACCAAATGTCCATATTGTGCCAATAAGAAGATTATCATAGGATTTAATGATTTGGCAACAACTAATCCTGAATTATTAGAAGAATGGGACTATGAAAAAAATGATAAGTTAGGAATCAAACCAGAAAATGTTGTTCTCAATTCAACTAAAATGATTCATTGGAAATGTAAGAATGGTCATGAATGGACAACAACATTAAACAATAGAGCTAGAGGTTCTAATTGTCCGTACTGCTCTGGAAGATATGCTATAAGTGGAGAGAATGATATTGCCACATTATTTCCAGAATTATTAAAAGAATGGGATTACGAAAAAAACGACCAATTAGGAATTAAACCACAGAATGTAAAGAAAAATACAGATAAAAAAGTCTGGTGGAAATGCGAAAAAGGTCATGAATATAAATCTTCAATTGTTAATAGAACAAAATCAAAAGGAACTTGTTGCCCATATTGTTCTGGAAATAAAGTTCTTAAAGGATTTAATGATATAGCATCAACAAATCCAGAATTATTGAAAGAATGGGATTATAGTAAGAATACCATTAAACCTGATGAAGTAACTAAAGGAACTCATAAAAAAATCTGGTGGATTTGTAGTAACAATCATAGCTATGAAGCTACTATTCCAGCTCGAAGACGTGGTACAGGGTGTCCGTATTGTTCTGGAAACAAGATATTAGTTGGTTTTAATGATTTAGCAACGACGAATCCTGAATTATTGGAAAAATGGAATTATGAAAAGAATAATAAATTAGGAATTACGCCTAAATCAATTAGTAAAAGTTATAGTAAAAAAGTTTGGTGGAAATGCAAAAATGGTCATGAATATCAAAGACATGTTTATAACGAAAGAAAAGGCAGTGGCAGATGTCCTATTTGCAAAAAATTAAAACTATAATTCAGTTATAGAGTGGTTTATAAAATATCACTCTATATTTTCTTCTTAAATACTTGATTTTTATAAAATAATTTGGTAATATATTTATAACTTGAATGACTATTTAGTCATTCGTCAAGAGAGCTAACGAGTTGTAAATGTCTACGTCGTTGGCACCAGAGTAGAGATTAGCAAAGCTAATCTCTTTTAATATGACAGAAAAGGGATTCGAAAAGGAGGAAAAGAAAAATGTCCGGGTGGACATTTTTTCCGACGCGGCTCGCGAATCCCTTCAGCTGCACCAGATGACGTATCTGTTCGAACTAAAACGAACAGACGGATACGAAAATCAATCCTTTAATTATTCAAATGATGTGTATATCTCAAACTTATCTAAAAAGATAAAATTATCAGAGTTAGAAAAAATAAAAAAATATTTTGTTGAAAATATAATTTGTTATATGTTATAATTTAACAGAAAGGTGGTAATAGTATAATGTTAGGAGTTTATATTTTTACTGGAATTTGTATTTTAAGTGTTATAATATTTACAATATGGTGTGTTAAGTTATTATTAGTTCCACAAATAAAAATGCAAAAAGCAGGTGTAGGAGAAAGAACAAAGTTTATCATTGATACAACTGATAAAGGTTATGATTATTATGAGAGATTTGTAAATGAATGGCTTGAATCCAATAAATTTTCTTCATATAAGAAGAAAAATAATGGAAGGATTTTAAAATATTATATAGGAGATTTGATGTTTAGATTTGGATTTAATCATTATAGAGATGGTCAAAATATGATAATTGAAACTTGGTTATCCGTATTTGGTCAAGAAAATCCACTTTCATTTAAGTCTTATACACAGAAAGAAGGGACCGTTGATATTGCTTCTGGTTTAGTTACTGGAGAACTTAAATCAAATAATGAAACACCCATATTAGTTAATCAGCAAGGAAAAGATGAGTACTTAATTTTTCTAAGTTCATTAATAAATATTCCCGAAACAATACAAGATTCTAACAATGTTACATTAAAAGATAAATATGATTTAAGCAAAATTAAAAATCAAAAATTAGAAAAGAAAGAAAATCACAAAACTATATTTATAATTTTAGCTATTAGTTTATCATTAACTGCTATATTATTTTTATTGGGATTAATTTAATATTAAGTTAATAACAAAATGTGTTATAATTGATTAGAGATTGATTCTTATATCAATCGTCTTTGTAAGAAAGTTGTAGATTACTACGACACTCGCACCAAAGTGGAGATTAGCAAAGCTAATCTCTTTTAATATGACAGAAAAGGAATTCAAAAAGCAGAAAAGACATCGAGCAAATTATTCAAAGATTAGGTAGAACAAAGGAAAAAATCCAACAACAACATGAAGAAGAGTATAGATAATATTTAATATGTGAGAACTAAAAAGAGATAGTAGTTTATGCTACTATTTTTTTTTTGGAATAAAATACTGTAGACTTTTACCTTGAAGTCAAAAAAGATTTATAATGTACAAAGAAAAATAAAAAATTTTTCAAAAAAATAAAACATTGTGTTTTGAATATTGTACAATATAATAACATAACAAAGGGAAGGAGAAAGATACGCAATGGAAAAAGGACTAAAAAATTCAATTTTATTTGATCAATTATGTGAGGAGTGGTTATCGTACAAAAAACCAAGGATTAAAGAATCGACATATTCAAACTACAAATTTTCAATAGACAGATTTTTGAAGAGACGCTTTTATGGAAAAACATTAGAGTTCTTCGTTGACTATAATTTTAATCAATTTGTGGAGGAATTGCAAAGCAAGTTGGCAAACAAAACAACAAGGAAGATAGGAGTAATTTTAAAATCAATTTTAAGATATGCAGAAAGGAAATATGATTTTGACTTTAAATTGGATTTAATGACATTACCCTTGGTAGATCCGAAGGAAATAGAAATATTTACTGACAGAGAAAGACTAAAACTAGAAAGACATCTTAATAGATCGCAAGATATCAAAGAACTGGGAATATATATAAGTCTATATGCAGGCTTGAGAATAGGGGAAACATGTGCATTAAAATGGTCAGACATAGATTTTGAAAACAAGTTAATTAATATAACACATACATTGCAAAGAGTGTATGTTGATAAGGATGATACGAAGGTTGTAATCACAAATCCTAAGACAAAACAGTCAATTAGAAAAATTCCGATTGCAAGGGAGCTGTTTGCAAAATTAAAAGAAATGAAAAGATATTATGAAAATGATGATTACATATTAACTGGCAGACCAGATAGATCTGTTGAACCAATTGGATACAGATATACATACAAAAAAGTGCTCAGAGAATGCAGACTTCAGTACAAAAATTATCATTGTTTAAGGCACACTTTTGCAACAAGATGCATAAGAGTGGGAATGGATGTAAAATCGTTAAGCGAAATATTAGGGCATTCTAATATTAGTATAACATTATCAATTTACGTACATTCGTCATATGAAATAAAAAAGAAATTTATTGACAGACTATAAAAATAAAAACAGAAATGAAATTGCTCATTTCTGTTCTTATAATTATGGGCCTACTGCGACTACTTTGTTATGAGGACTGTAAGTATCTCGTGATATACACTCGGAAGAAATCAAAGTTCCGTTTTTATCATATACATATTTATATGTTGCAGTTTTGCAACCGTTAGAACCGCTTGAGATAACACGCGTTTCTCCAGTAGCTAAAGAAGGATCTTTTTGATAAGTTGTCTTGTATGGAACAGAAGAAATATATCTAGGATCAAGAACAACTGTGCAATCATCATCTGTTTTTAGACCATATATATATACCTTTAATTTCTTGCCAGAAGTGTCTGTAACAATTCTAATAGGGTAGTTTCTGTTGTTTCTAAATCTGAAATCAGGACCACCCCAAGAAACAGTAGCATCTAATCCAGCCTTAACATATCCGGGATTGAAATAATGGTTTGTTCTTTCTACAATCTCTAAGTTTGCATATAATACTGCATTATATAAAGTTGATGAAACCTGGCAGATACCACCACCAACTTCTTGGACAACTTTTCCATTAGAGTAAGCCCCAGCTTCCCTAAAACCAGCAGCCCTTGTTCTTTGACCAACTGCCTGATTATAAGAAAATTCTTCGCCAGGCATTAAAACAAGGCCATTTAACTTTGCTGATGACAAAATAATGTTATTAGATCTGTTGTAACCACTGCTAGTAAAAGAAGTAGAGAATTGTGATAACAGGTCAGGAAAAGCCTCATTACCAATTTGGTTAGTAGTAACGTTAGGATATGTTATTTTCAACGGTATAGTATATTCGTCTTGTTGATTAGAAATTATAGCTTTTGCTTCCTCCATAGAAATCGCAAAGTCAAGTCCGTTAGAAGAAGGATACACAACATATGGGTTGGTTGTGTAAGATGCATCAACAGGCAACTTAAATATATCTTTATAAATAGCATCTAAGTTTATAGGTTCTGCACCAACATTATTTACAGGAATATTAATTGTTTCATTCTTTGAACTGATGTCATTAAGGAAGGATAATATTTCGTCTTTTAAATCAGAACTTGAAATTAAAATTCCGTCTTTTCCGGAAGTGATAATTAAATTAGTTCCATCAATAGAATATCCAGAATTAACAACTCTGTCCGGTAGTTGAGCGTTGATACTATCTATAAGAGAATTTAGTAAATCCTCGTCATAATTAATACTTGGCGAGATATTATAATTTTTAAGCAATAATGATAATATAGTGTAATTATTTTTAATTAAACTGTCAGATTTTCCAATAGAATAAGCTTGTTCAACAGCACTGTCAACGTCAAAGCTAACTCCAAACTGCTCTGGAAGAATGACTGTCTGAAAATCGTTATGCTGTAAAGAAATCTCTTCTGAGATGTGATTGCCAATAATAGAAGAAACCTTCTTTTTAGCTTCATCAATAGTTAAATTAGAAACATCGATTCCTTGAACTGAAATACCACTAAAAATAGTTTCATTATCTCTATTTATCAAAGCAAAAACTGTAGATAAAATCCCGACTAGAATGGCAAAAATAAACAGCGGAATTAAAAGAAGTAAAAATGACTTTAACTTCTTTTGATGTTCTATATCTTTACAAGCCGAAGTTATAATTTCCTCAGCATCATTAAAAATTTGTTGTTCCTCGATTATTTCTTCATCTTTGGTTTGAATGTTAGTTTGTTTGCTCATTTGTATAAATCTCCGATTTTAAGATAAATATATTAAACTACAAAAAATATATTTTGTAAATAATATTCAAAATAATAAATAAATATTATAAATTTGTTTATAATAACTAGAAAAAATAACAATATAATGATATACTATCAAAAAAGTTAAGAAAGGGTTGATAAAAATGTCAGAGAAAACTCAAGGAGAAGAACTAAGAGAGAAACTATTCAATAATAAAAAGAATGGTTGGGAAAGTGTTTCTGAAGAGGAAGGAAGAAACATATTTAATTATTGTGATGGATATATGAAATTCTTAAATGAAGCAAAAACAGAAAGAGAAATAGTAAAAAGAGCTACAGAGATAGCAAAAGAAAACGGATACAAAGAAATTTCAGAATACAGTACTCTAAAAGCAGGAGATAAAGTTTATTATATAAATAAAGGTAAAAACTTATTTTTAGCAGTAATAGGAGAGGAAAATATAGAAAATGGAATTAACATTGTAGGATCACATGCAGACTCTCCAAGATTAGACCTAAAACCAAATCCAGTTTATGAAGATCATGGATTTGCATATTTTAAAACACATTACTATGGAGGAATAAAAAAATATCAATGGACAGCAATTCCTTTATCAATACATGGTGTAGTAGTAAAAACAAATGGAGAAAAAGTTGAAATAAATATTGGAGAAAAAGATGACGAACCAATATTTACAATAACAGACTTATTACCACACTTAGCGCAAGACCAGATGGAGAAAAAACTAAAAGATGGAATAGAAGGAGAGAATTTAAATCTATTAATAGGAAGCATTCCATACAATGACGAAAAAGCTTCAGAAAAAGTAAAACTAAACATATTAAATATAATCAATAGAAAATATGGCATAGTAGAAAAAGACTTTTTAAGTGCAGAAATAGAACTAGTTCCAGCACTAAAATGCAGAAGCTTAGGATTTGATGAAAGCTTAGTTGTAGGATATGGACAAGATGACAAAGTTTGTGTATATACTTCATTGACAGCAATGTTAAATGTACAAAATCCTAAGAAAACAGCAGTATGCATATTTGCTGATAAAGAAGAAATAGGAAGTATGGGAAATACAGGAATGGAATCAAATGTGTTTAGTACATTTATGTCAGAAATATTAAACAAATTAGGAGTAAACAGACCAAACTTATTAGATAAAATGTTCTGCAATTCTAAGATGCTATCAGCAGATGTTGATGCAGGATTTGATCCAATCTATTCACAAGTATCAGAATTAAACAATGCATCATTCTTAAACAAAGGTGTTGGTGTAAACAAATATACGGGAGCAAGAGGAAAATCAGGAGGATCTGATGCAAATGCAGAGTTTGTTGCATATGTTAGAAATGTATTCGAAATCAACAACATTGCATATCAAGTTGCTGAACTTGGAAAAGTAGACGTAGGCGGAGGAGGAACGATTGCTTACATTTTAGCAAATAAAGGTGTAGAAGTATTGGACTGCGGAATTCCAGTATTATCAATGCATTCACCATATGAAGTAACAAGTAAATACGATATATATCAAGCACATAGAGCATATGAAGCATTTTTAAATGCATAAAAAGAAAATTTCTTTTCAAATCTAATTAAAATTTAAACAAAAAAGAAGTATCTGTTTCTTACAGATACTTCTTTACTTTGGTGAGCCAGGAGGGATTCGAACCCCCGACCCCAGGCTTAGAAGGCCTGTGCTCTATCCAACTGAGCTACTGACCCAAATCAAATGCAATATTTATTATAATGCTCAAAAAGCAATTTGTCAATAAAAAAACAAAAAAACATTGCAAAAAAATAAAAAATATTGTAAATTATATTATAATTAGTATAAAATATAAATAAATTATAATAAATTTTAGGAGATATCAAATGAAAAAAGAAAATGAAAAATCCAATAAAAAGGAGAAAATCACTACCAGTACAGTAAAAGAAGAAAATAATAATTTTCACAAATATTTATGGTATGTAATTATTTTTAGCATAGTTGGTTTACTGGCAGAATTTATATATGGGGTTGTGATAACCAAGAAAGGCTTTATATTAGGACCTTTGGCAATAATATATGGAATAGTAGCAGGAATAGATATTGCAGTATTAAAAAAATATAAAGGACATAAAGTAAAATTGTTTATATTAGGAGCTGTTCTGGTAACAGCGATACAATATGCTATTAGCTTCTTGTTTGAAGGAATACTAGGAGCGACATTCTGGAACTATTCAGAAATAAAATTTAACTTAAATAGTAGAGCTTGCGTCCTTACATCAATACTTTGGGGAATACTAACTGTAATAATTATTGAACTTGTACAAAAATGGTTGGACAAAATATTGGATAAAAAACCAAATAAGATCATAAAAATTGTAGATATAATAATAACAATAGCAATTTCATTAGAAATAATATTAACATTTTGGGGAATAACAGTATACAAAATAAGAATGAAAGAAGAAATGGAAGGCAAAAATTACATTAGTAATAATACAGCAATCGAGATATTCCAAAACAAGGCATTTTCGAATGAAAACATAGAAAAGATATTTCCAAATTTAAAAATAACCATAATTCCAAAAGGAAATGAATAAAAAAGCAGAGCTAATAGGTAAACTATTGGCTCAATTTTTGTGGTTTTCCACATACAATGCACAAAATGTTAACTGTTTGTGAAAATTTTGTGAAATAAGAAAAAATATATTGCAGTAATATTTTTATAGTGATATAGTACATATAAACTTAGGGAAATAATAGATTGGAGGAAAAACAAGTGATAGAAGTTAAAGGTGTCACAAAGAAGTACGGAAAATTTACAGCAGTTGATAATATCAGCTTTACTGTAAAAGACGGAGAGATTGTTGGCTTTTTAGGCCCAAATGGCGCTGGAAAAAGTACAACAATGAATATGATAACAGGTTTTATTGAACCAAATGAAGGAACAATAGAAGTTAACGGCTATGATGTCCAGAAGAAATCTGCTAAAGCAAAAAGGCAAATAGGATATATGCCAGAGGGAGTACCATTATATACAGACTTAACACCAAGAGAATTTGTAACATACATGGCAGAACTAAAAGGAATAAAACATAAAGAGAAGAAAGAAAAAGTAGAAAAAGTCCTTGAAGAGACAGGACTTCTAGAGGTGACTAACAAACTTATTAGAAATCTATCAAGAGGTTATAAGCAAAGGGTAAGTCTTGCAGGAGCACTAATAGGAGATCCAGAAGTGATTGTACTAGACGAACCAACAGTTGGACTAGACCCAAAACAAATTACGGAAATTAGACAACTTATAAAAAAACTAGGAAAAGACCATACTGTAATATTAAGCTCACATATATTGTCAGAAGTGAGCCAAATATGTGAAAGAGTTATCATTATAAATAAAGGAAGAATAGTAGCAATAGACACTCCTAAAAATTTGGAGAAAAAGGTTCAAGAGAAGAACGTAATATTATTAACAGTAGAAGATAAAAACAACAATATGGAAAAAATAAAAGAACAAATTACTGGAATGCTTGAATGTAAACAAGTAAAAGATAATGATGACGGAACTAAGCAATACATGGTTCAATCAAATGCCGATGTTGACTTGCGTAAACAACTATTTGACGTATTGCCTAAAAACTATATAACAATATTTGAATTAAAGAAAGCAGAAAAATCGCTAGAAGACGCTTTCTTAACATTGGTTGATACTAGCACTAAGGAAATAGACAGGAAACAAAAGGAACAGGCGGAAAAGCAAATAGAAGAAAAGAAAAAGTCACAAGAAAAAAAGAAAGAAAATAAAAAAGGTAAAGTGAAAACAGAGAAAAAGGAAACTCCTAAAAAAGCAAAAAACAAAAAGGGGGAAAATAAGTAATGTGGGCAGTATTAAAAAAAGAATTTAAATCGTATTTTTTAACGCCAATCGGCTATGTATTTATAGGATTATTCCTAGCAATATTTAGTTTAATATTCTATATAACAACAATATATCAAGGAGCATCAACATTTCAATATGTTTTTGGATATGTTGTAATGTATGGAGTTGTATTCTTAATGCCACTCCTAACAATGAGAATGTTTGCAGAAGAAAGGAAAAATGGAACAGAGCAACTACTAATAACATCTCCTAGAAGTATGGTGGAAATAACACTAGGAAAGTTCTTTGCAGGAGTACTAGTAACAGTAATTGCAGAACTATTAACATTTGTATATTTCGGAATTTTATGCGTATTTAAAACACCGGATGTACCGGCAACATTAACGGCAATGTTTGGATTCTTACTAATATCAATGGCATATATAGCGTTTGGAATGTTCATGTCAAGCTTAACAGAAAATCAAATAGTAGCTGGAGTAATAACAATAGCAGCATTTATACTAACATGGATTGCACCAACAGTAACAAGTGGATTAGAGAGTCTATCACTAATGGCGAAGTTTTCATCATTTTTATCAGGAGTATTCTCAATAACCCAAACTATACAGATGCTTCTAATAACAACAATGTTTGTAATACTAACAATGATTGTTATGAAAAGAAGAAAACTTGTAAAGTAAAGGGGGAATAGGCATGAAAAAAGAATTAAAAGAAAACATCAAAAGCGCAAGAATTTTGCGAAATTTATTAGTAACAATATTACTAATGTTAGTGATAGTAGCATTGTGTGTAGGATTAAACATACTTATAGATAAATTAAATATTCCAGATGTAGATTTAACACAAGAAAAATTATACTCACTTTCTCAGGAATCAAAAGACAAAATAAAAAGTGTAAGCAAAGACACAAAAATAATATTATACAATATGGATGACGTAAAAGATTTTGCGGATTTGTATAATAGAGAAAATTCACATAT
Source organism: Clostridium sp. CAG:780 (assembly GCA_000434195.1). Taxonomy (GTDB): domain Bacteria; phylum Bacillota; class Clostridia; order TANB77; family CAG-508; genus CAG-245. Next base: position 138,568 of record HF994458.1, on the reverse strand, counting down.
TACTTGTGAAGTTTTAACAGATGTGACAACAAGACCAGACTTAGAAACGGAATATGGAATAGGTCAAGTCAATAAAGAGCTAATAATTATAGAAAATGAAGATAGAAAAAAAGCATTGGCTACAAGTGATTTATACACAACAGACTATACAACATATGACACTATTGACACAACAGAACAAGCGCTTACAAATGCAATATTAGATGTAAATCTAGAAAGCAATCCAAAAATATATTTTGTAACAAATCATATAGTTTATAGCAATGCTTTCCAAACTGCAAAAGAATTGCTAAAAAATGAAGCAAATGAAGTAGAAGATTTAGATTTATTAGTAAAGGGAGAAATTCCAGCAGATTGTAATGTACTGGTACTAACATCTTTGCAAGAGGACTTCTCTGAATATGAAAAAGACTTAATAGTAAACTACATAAATAATGGTGGTAACATGATGATATTGGCAGAACCAAATTACAGAAAAGCAGAGTTGACAAACTTTAACTCAATATTGGATTTGTATGGAGTTTCAATATCAGAAGGAATAATCTTTGAGACTAACGACAAAAAAATGTTAAATGGATATCCAAATTTTGTATTACCAACAATAAATGCTACATCAAGCATAACTAAATACATTGCGTCAGATGGAGCAGTTGCATTCATGAACTGTGGAAGAATAAATTACAAATCAGACGAAGAGCTAGAAGCTTTAGGAGTAACAACAGAAAATCTTTTAACAACATCTAGTGGCACTTTCTTAAGAAATGATGTATCAATAACGACAGCATCAAGAACTGAATCAGATCAGGACGGTGCAAATAGTGTAGTGGCCGCATCGATCACAAAAAATATAGGAGAAGACAAACAATCTAAACTTATATTATGCACAAACGATTTCTTTGCAAGTGATTTATATGTTATTTTAAACGGAACACAAGGGGCAACAAAAGCCTTAGGCATAACATTCTACAATAACAAGGATATGATTATAAACTCAATATCATATTTAACAGAAAGAACAGATAACATCACATTAAGAAAAGACACAGGAGTTACTGTGTATACAGCAACCAAAGAACAGGATAAAGTAATAAAAATAATAATCACAGTATTTCCAATATTAATAATAGTCGCAGGAATAATAGTATGGCAAATGCGAAAAAGACAAAAATAAGTAATAAAAAACAAACCCTCTCATACAGTGTTATGAGGGGGTTTTATGAAAAATAATATAAAAAGTATATCTATAATAATCGGAACTATGATAGGAGCTGGCTTTGCATCAGGCAAAGAAGTGTATATCTTTTTTGCAAAATATGGAGTAGCAGGAATATTGGGAGCTGTGATATCAACAATAATGACGGCTACAATAATTTATATGACTATAAAAATATCAAAGCACTGTGAAGTGGATAGCAACAATCAGTTTGTGAATCTAATATCAAAAAATAAAACAGTATCAAGCATAGTGAAAAAAATAATAAACACGTTCCTACTAGCGTCTTTCTGGATAATGTGTGCAGGCTTATGCTCATTTTTTAAACAGGAATTTAAAATTCCAATAATCATAACAGCAATAATAAGTGGAACAATAATATATATAATACTGATAAAAAACATAGAAGGAATAGTAAAACTTAACTCAATTATAGTGCCAATAATGATAATTGCAATAATTGCAATAGGAATAAAAAACAGTACGCCAACAATAAAAATCAAACCCGAAAGTGAAGTTTTGCCATCAATCATCAAAGCAATTTTGTATACCAGTTATAACAGCATAATACTTATACCGATAATAGTATCAATAAGTAAAAACATAAAACATGAAAAGAATGTAAAAATAATATCCTTCATATCATCAATAATAATACTAACAATGCTGATACTAATATACCAAATGTTGTTATCAACCAACATGGATATATCAAAAGTAGAAATGCCAATATTAGCAATACTATCAGGACAAATAGACAAAGTAATGTATGGAGTGTCAATAATTACAGCAATAATAACATCTGTAATTTCAGCAGGATATGGAGCATTAGAAAACATAAAAAATAAAAATGAATACAAAATGGCAGTACTGGCAATCTGCGTATTAGAAATACCGATTTCATATATTGGATTTGGAAACCTTGTAACAGTACTGTATCCGGTATTTGGTGCGATTGGAATAATACAAATTATATTAATAATAAAATCCTATTGCAAAAACTGTAAAAAACTGATATAAATTAATATAAAGATACACAAAACCGCAAGGAGGAAAGTGGCAAAAGATGAAAAAGAAAGATGAGAAAAAAGAAAAAATAAACTTGCTATATTTTAATAAGAATGATACGAAAACAATAAACAAAAAAAGACTAACAGGTATGATAATACTATCAGTTATAGTCATTGCAATAATAGTAATATATGCGGTATATGCCAACAATGAAGGATTTAGAAAGTTTGCAGACGAAAAAATACTTAGGAAAGAAATAAACGAAGAAAACCTAAAAACAATAAACATCGAAGACTACGATAAATCAAATATTTTCTCATATTATAAATATATTGCAATACTAAAAGAAAACACGTTAGAAACATACAACTCTACTGGAAAAAAAGAGTCGGAATTAAAGTTGGAAATAAGCAAGCCGATAATTGCAAGTAATGGTAAATACTTACTTATAGCAGAACAGGATGCACAAAAAGCCTATATGATTTCTGACAACACAATTAAATGGTCAAAAGATTTAGAAGGCAACATATCAAGAGTAAGCATTAATGCTAATGGATATACATCTATAATTGTGTCAGGAACAGCGTACAAATCAGTAATAATATTACTAGACAATTCTGGAAATGAAATATTTAGAAACTATTTATCTGATACGGTGGCAGTTGCATCAAGTATATCTGACGACAATAAATATCTAAGTTATGCAGAAGTAAACACAAGCGGAACACTAATACAATCAAACATAAAAATTATATCAATAGATAAAGCAAAGCAAAAAAATTCAGGAGATCAACAAGAAAATCAAGACGCAATTATATATACATATAAAGCTCCGGCAGACAGTTTAATACTAAATATAAAATACCAAAATAAAACCAGACTTGTTTGCATGTACGACAATTCAATACATGTTATCAAAGATAATCAAGATAAAGAAATAGCAAAAATTGATACAAAAACAGAAAAGGTAACATTTGCGAGTATTCAATTAGATAATTATGTTACAAAAACAACAGAAGAAAACAAAGGATTACTAAACACAAACACATCATTAAGAATAATAAATACAAATTCACTAAAAGAAAGTGTATATAACTTTACAGGAGTTACAAAAGAACTTTATAGTTGTGGCGATAAAATAGCATTAAACTTAGGATCAGAAATTCATTTTGTCGATACAAATGGATGGTTGATAAAAAAATACACTTCAAAGCAAGAAGTAAGAGAAATAGTAATATCAAACGAAATTGCAGGAATTATATATAGAAACAAAATAGAAATAGTAAAATTTTAAAGGAGAAAAAACATGGGAGTTATAGTAGACTTAATATTAATAGCTATATTATTAGCTTTTATGATAATAGGTTATGTAAGAGGACTAGCAGGAAGCTTAATAAAGTTAGCATCTTTTGCAATAGCAGTTGTATTAGCAGTGATGTTGTATAAACCAATATCAAATGTAATAATGGAAAAAACTCAAATAGACGAAAAAATAGAAACAACATTAATAAAGAATTTTAGCAAAGAGGAAAACACAAACGAGGATCAAATGCCAACAACTCTAGCAGATAGTATAAATAACCAAATAGATAAGGCTACAACAGAAGCTAGAAACAACATAGTAGAACAAACAGCAAAAAGCACAACGCTAACTATAATGAGAGCAGGTACAGCTATTGCAATATACATAGTTGCAAGATTATTGCTATTCATCATTAGCATATTTGCAAAAGGAATTACAAAATTACCAATACTTAAGCAAATTGATAAAACAGGTGGAGTAATATATGGAATATTGCAAGGAGCACTTATAGTTTATATCTTACTAGGAATAGTTTCGCTAATGAGCGTAATTTGGGGAAGTAATCCAATAGTAAATGCTGTAAGCCAATCATACTTTGGAGCAACAATATATAACAATAACATAATATTAAAATTAATCTTCAAATAATGTTGAAAAATTAAGATATATTTGATATACTAGGTAACGTAAAAAATTATGGGGGTAATTTAATTGAAAAACGAAAAAAGGGCAAAAGAAAAAAATCAAGGTAAACATTCAAGAGAAGAAGAAAAAGTAAAAAAGTCAAAAGCAAAAAACAAAACTGAGAAACCAAAAAAGAAAGTAACGGCAACTAGAATAGCAAAAAGAATAGTTGTAACAATATTGTGCTTAATGCTAATAGCAGGAACCTCATACCTAGGATATGGATTTTATAACAAAAAGCAAAACGGGATAGGCACCTTGTCAGCATTACTTGCAACATTACTTGGAGAAAGCTCAGAAACAATAGAAAACTTACAACCAATACAAGTGTTAATCATGGGAATAAGTGGAGTTGACGATTATAAATTAGCAGATACAATCATGGTAGCATCATATAATCCGAAAACGCAAGAGGCATCTATAATGTCAATACCAAGAGATACATATGTAGGAAAAAAGGACAGAACAACAGCTACATCAAACTACATAGCAAGTTACAAAATAAACACAGTATTTAGAAGCGGTACGAAAATACCGGATGCCATAGATAGGATAAATGATTTAACAGGTTTAGAGTTAGAAAACTATGTAATAATAGATACTAAGGCACTTATAAAATTAGTTGATGCAATAGGTGGAGTAACATTTAATGTTCCAATAGATATGTATTACACAGAAGATACAGATCAAAATCTATACATTGATTTAAAAGCAGGAGAGCAATTAATAAATGGAGCAAAAGCAGAACAGTTATTAAGATTCAGACATAATAATGATGGTTCAACATATCCTTCAAGTTATGGACAACAGGACTTGGGAAGAATGAGAACTCAAAGAGAATTTATCATAGCAACGCTTAAACAAACTTTAAAAATACAAAACATATTTAAGTTAAAACAAATAATAGACATTATGAACGAAAACGTAAACACAAATATGGATTTAACAAAACTAAAGGCATATGTGCCATCAGCAGTGGAATTTGACGCCGACAATATAAAAACAGGAATGGTTCCAGGAACCACAGAAATGTGTAACGGAGTATCGATTTATGTAGCAAACAAAAAGAAGACAGCTGAATTAGTAAAAGAGTTATTTCCAAAAGTAGAAGCAGAAACAGAAACAAATAACTAAAATAAAAATAGGGGGAATAAAATTCACCCTATTTTTTTGGCTTTTTTCTATAATTCTTTCTACGTTTTTTGCGTTTCAAAAACTTAGACAATAATATTAAAAAAATAAGTAAAAGAGCAAGTTCCATAGCAGTTTTTGCAAATTGATTTTTATAAACTTCGTGTGAAGCTAACAAATTACAAGAATAATTTGAACCATCAATATCATAAGAAATTGTGCCAAGAACGGTGTCTTGAGCTATAGGTGCAAAAGTACTCGAAAGCTTTATGTTAGGAGTAACTGAAGATGTATCAAACCCGTTAGGAACAAAAGCATAAATATCATCCGAATATAGCAAATCCAAAGACGAAGAATCTTTGGTTGCATTAGGCACCTTCATATTAGAGGCAACATCGCCTTTTTGGGCAATAGAAACCATAGAAAAATTATTAAATCCGTATTCAAATAAAGCTTTGCAATCAAGAGCTCTTTGACTAAGATTGTCTTCTGTAAAATCGCCATGAAGAGTGACTGCAATCAAAGAAACATTATCTTTTGTAGCAGTAGCAACAATGCATTGACCTGCTGGATCGGTATATCCTGTCTTTCCGCCAGTTGCATATTTGTAATAATAATTAGTAGGCGAAGAGCTATAATTAGGTTTAATAAGATCATTTGTTGTATTAAAAATACGATCTTCCTTGCTATAAGCGTTTGTGATTGGCAAAGTATAGCGTGTCTTAGAAGAGATCTCCTTAAAAGTAGGGAATTGCATAGCATACTTTCCTATTAAAGCTAAATCGTATGCTGTTGAATAATGGTTTTCGTTGTGAATCCCGTTAGGATTAACAAAATGAGTGTTTAAACAGCCTAACTCAACAGCTTTAGAATTCATCATATCGCTAAATGCTTCAACAGATCCTGCAATATGTTCGGCCAAAACGACGGCTGCATCATTTGCAGAAGGAATTAGTAAAACATTTAATAACTGTTCAATAGTTAAAACTTCTCCCTCCACAAGGCTTGCGGTAGAGTATCCGCTAGGAATAGAAAAAACAGCGTTATGGCTTACAACAGCTGTGTCAGAAAGATTACACTTTTCTAAAGTAAGAATTGCAGTCATAATTTTAGTAGTGCTTGCAGGATACATTATACTGTTAGCGTTCTTGCTATATAAAATTTTTCCAGTACTTTCTTCCATTAGTAAACATGCTGAAGAATAGGTGTCTGGTATGGTGGATGCATAAGTTGATGTGCAGCCACTTACAAAAATAATCAAAAATAAAAACAATGTTATACATATCTTTTTAAAACAATTCATATAAAGCTCCTCTATAAAATGTATGTATATCATATCTTAAAAAGTATAAAAATTCAATACAAAAATGAAAGGAGGCAATATTTTGCAAAATATAAGTACAAAAATGAAAATAGTAATAGCTGTTGTAGTGGTGATAATAGCAACAACTGTGGGAATATACATGTACAAACAAACACAGGAAAATACTGTTAGCTACTATGACAATGAAGAGCAATCTGGAGAAACACATATAAGCCAGATTACGGTGCACATAACTGGAGCAATTAATAATCCGGGAGTTGTAGTATTAGAAGAGGGATCCAGAATAGTAGATGCATTAGAAGCTGCTGGTGGAGAGACAGATGAAGCAGATGTAAATAGGCTCAATTTAGCGTATGTGTTAGAAGATGGAGAAAAACTATATATACCAAGCAAAAATGAAGAAGAACAAGAATATATAACACAAGGAAAAGACAATATGTCAAAAGGACAAAGCAAAATAAATATTAACGTAGCGCAAATTGAAGAACTTATAACTCTGCCAGGAGTGGGGGAAGCAACTGCAAACAAAATAATAGAATACAGAAAAGAAAATGGAAAATTTCAAAAAATCGAAGATTTAAAAAATGTACCGGGAATAGGCGATAGCAAATTTGAAAATATAAAAATGTTAATAAAAGTGTAAAAAATAATTGACTTATGATAACTAATATGTTATCATAAAATATGATATAAGGAGAACCTTTATGTATGAAATAAAATATATCAAGATCAAAACGGAAGGAGTGAAATTGAGGAGTATTTAAAAAGTTTGAGTATAAGAAAGGATAAGACGAGTAGAATAAAATATAGCAAAATAATAGCATATATAAGATTATTAAAACAAGAAGGGACAAGAATAGGCAAACCATATGTAAAACACTTAATGGATGATATATGGGAGTTAAGACCATTAAGAGATAGAATACTATTTGCATATTATAAAGATAAAGAATTCGTATTGTTAAGTGTTTTTATAAAAAGGACTCAAAAAACTCCCAAAAATGAAATTATTAAAGCTAAAAAACTGTTAAAAGATTTTTTAAAGAGAGGAAACTAGTATGAATAAGGAATTTAAAACCTGGGATGAAGTGGAAAAAGAACTAAAAATCACACAAGAACAGGAAGCAGAAATTCAATTGGAAATGGACATAATAAAAGCTACAATAGAGGCAAGGAAAAAAAGTATGTTAACTCAAAGAGAATTGAGTGCTAAGAGTGGAATAAAACAACCAATAATAGCTAGAATAGAAAAGAACGTAAATTCGCCAAGAGTATCAACACTTATGAAACTATTGTATTCAATGGGGTATACATTGAAAGTAGTACCATTGAAAGATAGTAAAAAAGACAAATAGTCATGTTGAAATAGGCGATAGCAAATTTGAAAATATAAAAACAATGATAAGAGTATAACAAATGCTTAAAAGATTGACAATCAGGTGTGTTTAGAGTACTTCACGAATAAGGCGACACAGCACACAGCTCCTTTATGGGGCTGTGTGCTATTTATATGCAAAAAAACAAGGTGTATTTCAACCTTGTTTTCTTGTTGTACATAAAATGAAACCACCTTGAAAATAGGTAAAAGTTCTTTTATGTCCGTTTTGGTTGCGGGGGCAAGACTCGAACTTGCGACCTTTGGGTTATGAGCCCAACGAGCTGCCAACTGCTCCACCCCGCGATATGTAATAACTTATACTAGTATACAGCATAAAATATATAATGTCAATACATAACTGCAAATTTATTATAAGTATACTCAAAAAAAGAAAAAATATTCCAAAAACAGAAAAACTTAGGGAAATAGTGCTTTTAGCAAAATTTGTAAATATGACAAATAAAAAATGAGATGACATAAAATAAAGAGCAAAACCTGAAATATGCATAAAACAGGGAAAAAACAAATATAAACAAAAAATGGAAAAAATAAAAGTATAAACTATATAAATATATTAGAATAAAAAATGTAATAAAAACTTAATAAAAGGCCAAGAAACGCCTTCCGCAGGAGTGGTTACGACGATTTTAAAAAAGCAAAAAAACATCTATTGAAAAAGATAATAAAAAATGCAATAATGAAATAACTAAAAATAGTGAACGTAATTGTAAAAAAGCATTGAAAAATACCCAAAAATAGCGTATAATAGAGGTATGAGTGAAAAATTAAAGGAGGAGCACACTATGCAACAAAAAATAACCAAAATAATTGCCGCATTATTAGCAATCACGCTACTATATGCAAATTCAGCAGCAGTGATAAGTTACGCAGCAGATAATTTTTTAACAGACCAGGAAATTGAAAGCCAAAAAACATCAACTAACAACGCAAATGTAGAGTTTGATGTTTATTATGATGGCGGAAAACATACCGGTAATTTGGATATTGCGTCAGAAGAAACTAAATTAAACGTAAGTTTAAAAGTTAAAAATTCAGGATATCTGAAAGATGCAGTTGTAGATTTTAGTTCTGCAAACTTTGCAATTTCTGATGACGGAACAAACCAAGAAGTGGTACAAGAATTCAATGCAGAAGAAAAAACAATAAAATTTAATCAAATAAACAATGGTGAGGAAGTTGTAAAATCGTTAAACATTAAAGCGGTACAAAGCGAAAAAGTTAAACAAAACGAGTTTATGAAAGACAATCAAATAAAATTAACAGCTACATATGTAAACGCAAAAGGAAACGAAGAAGCAATTTCTAAGGAAATTACATTACATGCAAACTGGAATATGTACGAAGAGGCAAAAGCAGTATTAAGATATCAACCAATGGCATTTGTTCCATACAGAGTAAATGGCACAAATAAATTAATCGTACAAGGTAAAATAACATCAGGTGTAGAAAATGGAAAATTACCAATAAAAGAAACAATCATAGAAATCGATGCTAAGAAAATTAACAATGAACTTCCAGAAGAAGTAATAGTAATGGCAAAGGGAACAGCTTGTACAAATGGAGATGTAAATGGATTAAAATTCACATCAGCAAATTACAACTATGACAAAGCAACAGAAAAAGTAACAGTAAAAGTTGAAAATTTGCCAGATGAAAACGAACTTATAAGTTTCAAAATTGGAACATTAGATGAATACTATGTAACATACATTTATTCAGAGGAAGTTCTAAATGCAGTTGAAAATACAAAAACAGAAGTGACATACTCAGCAAACTCAAGCATAAGTTTATATCATGGTAAAGAAGGAATAACAGGACTTACAGCAAGATACAATGGATCAAGAGAATACATAGGAACAGAAGGAAGTCTTGTAAAAATAGAAAACAACGCAATAGGCGCTTCACTTAATAAAGGATATATGTACAACAACTTAACAACAGCAGAAGAAAACAAAAGAGAAACATCATATTTTGCAAAATATACAACAAGCATACCATATGCAGGAATAGCAGATTCAATAGAAATAAAACAAGGACAAGACAAATTCCTAACAGATAACAATGAAGTTGCTATATCAGATAATGCATATAACGTATCAATAAAAGTATTAAAAGACGAGTTCTTAAAAATACTTGGAGAAGATGGAACAATAGCAATATTAAATGGAGACACAGAAATAGCAACAATAAACAAAGAATCGACACTAGAAAATGAAGGATCTTATTATGGAGTTGATATATCGAATCAAGCAGTAAGCCAAGTAACTATAAGAACAAGCAAACCAGTAACAGAGGGAAATATATCAATAATTGCAAAAAAAGCAATAAAGAAAAATGCAAGCTTTACATCAAGTCAAATAAATGCATTCAAGAAATTAAGCACAAGCATTACAGAGACAATTAACGGAATAGGAGATGCTAGCCAAACAGCAGAATGGCAACTAGAAGAACCTACACAAAAAGCTAATATTACATTAAATAAAAATTCATTATCAACAATACTAAAAAATGAAAATGTAGAATTCAGTGTAACATTAGAAAATGATACAATAGATGATGTAATGTTTAACAATCCAGTTATAAAAATAGATTTACCATCAAATATAGAAGCAGTAGATATAAAATCTTGCGACATGTATTTTGATGAAGAACTTTCAATAAACAACAAATATGTACAAAACAATGAAAACGGAACAAAAACAATAGTAGTTATTGTTGATGGACAACAAACAAAATATAACAACGTTGCAGCACAAGGCGCAACAATCAAAATAAACACAGATATAACACTAAATAGAATGACACCAACAACAAATACACAAGTAAATCTTACAGTAGAAAACAATGACACAACAACACAAGCAAGTACAGAATTACAATATGTTGCTCCAACAGGAATTGTAACTACAAATTCAGTAAAAGGATATGATAACGAAAACGAATTAATAGCAATTTCGGGAGAAGGAAAAGAAGCATTAATTCCAACAAATGCAGATGCAAAAGAAGTAACATATTCAATGAATATAATAAACAACTACCAAAACACATTGGACGAAGTTGTTGTATTAGGAAGAACACCTTTTGCAGGAAATAAAGATGTTACAACAATGCAAGACTTAGGATCAAATATGGATCTTAACTTAACATCAGCAATTACAGTTTCAAACATAGACTCTTCAAGAGTTACAGTATATTATTCAGAAAATGGAGAAGCAACAAAAGACTTAAATAATACATCAAATGGATGGACAACAAGCATAGCAAACTATGCAAATGTAAAATCATATATGATAGTAATAAATGGAACAATGAATGTAGGAGATACATTCGCGTTCTCATACAAAGCAAACATTCCAGCAAATTTAGAACATAACAAATCAGCATATGAAACATACACAATGTTCTTTAAAAATAATAAGCCAGATGGAACAATAGAAGACAAAGCATTTGCAAGCAAAATTGGACTTACAACAGGAACAGCACCAAAACTAGATGCAAGTGTAAGCTCAGAAAATGCAAATGGAACAACACTTCCAAGTGGTTCATTGTTAAAATACAAATTTACAATTTCAAATAGTGGAACAGAAGATGCAACAGATGCAGTATTAAGAATACCTGTTACATCAGATAATATTTCATATGTAGAACCAGATGCAGAATCTTCAAGAGGATACAGAGAAGTATTCGCAACAGAAATAGTAGAAAAAGAAGACTCAATAGAAAGATTTATAACAATTAATCTAGAAGAAATAAAAGCAAAATCAAAGATTGAAAAAGAAGTTTGGTTATTAAGCAAAGCAACATCACAAGAGGAAGACATTGCTGTTACAGGAATAATTACATATAAAGGAGATCAAACTGCAACAACAAATACATTAAATGTAAAACTTACAGCAAAATATTTTGAAGCTAGAATAATAGCAAACAAAACAGATGTAAGAGAAAAACAACAATATTTTGTAGGATTATATGTAAATGCAACAGATGATGCAGAAAGAAAAAATACAAAAATAGAAATTAATCTTCCAAAAGAATTAACATTACAACAAATAACAAACGACCAAGATGAAGATATTACAAGTCAAATAACAAACAAAAACAATAAATTAACTATTGACTTAGGCAACATTGCAGACACAGAAGTTAGAGGATTTATATTAACATTCACAACAGAAATAAAAGACAAAGATGTTACAACTAAAGAAATATCTTTAACAGCAACAGTGAAAGCAGATGGAATTCAAGAAGATTCAAATACTCTTAACATTAAAATAGGAAAACCAGCACTAAAAGTTGTTCAAACTGCAAATATACCAAGTAGTATAGCAATACAAACAACAGAAGAATTTGCATACAAATTTGAAATTAAAAACACATCAAATATAGATGTAACAGGAGTAGAGCTAACAGACTACCTACCAGAGCAACTAGTTTATACTGGAATAAAAGTAACATATCCAGATGGAACAACAGAAACAATAAATGGAACAGACGAAAATGGTAATCCATATGTGAGAATCCTTACAATAGAACCAGAAAAAACAGTTATAGTAGAAGTAAATGTTTTAGCTAACATGGTAGAAGAAGATACAGAAATAATAAACAAAGCAAGTGTTAGTCAAGACGAAATCGGAACAATACAAGTAAATGAAATGAAAAACACAATAAAGAAATATGTTCCAGGAAAAGAAGACGAACCAGTAGTAAAAACACAAAAAATAGTAGGAACTGTTTGGATAGACGCAAACAAAAATGGTATTAGAGAAGTAGAAGAAACTAAAGTTGCAGGAGTTACAGTTGGACTATTAAACAACGCAACAGGAGAAATGAACACTCAAGTAGTAACAGACGCAAATGGAACTTATGCATTTGATAATGTTGCACCAGGAAAATACACAGTAATATTCTTATATGACTCAGCAAATTATAGTGCTACAAAATACCAAGTTGAAGGTGCTGATGAAACATTAAATTCAGATGCAATAGACAAACTTATAGTATATGAAGGAAAACAAATAACAGCTGCTGTTACAGAAGAAATAACAGTACAAGATGAAAACAAATTTGACATCGACCTAGGAATAGTAGAAGATCCAAAATTTGATTTAAAACTAGACAAAATAGTAGGAAGCATAACAGTAAACACAAGCAAAGCAACAACAGAGCATGAATACAATAAGAACTTTGCAAAAATAGACTTTGAATCAAAATATGCAGACTCATCGACAATGGTAGTAGAATACAAAATTATAGTTACAAATGAAGGAGCAATCCCTGGTTATGTTAAAAAGATTGCAGACTACTTACCAAACGAAATGAAATTTAGCACTGAGCTAAACCAAGACTGGTATGAAGGAAAAGACGGAACAATATACAACATAGCATTAGCAAACACAATAATCAATCCGGGAGAAAGCAAAGAAGTTAAATTAGTATTAACAAAAAATATGACAAAAGAAAGCTTTGGACTAATAACAAACAAAGCAGAAATATATGAAGCATCAAATGATTATGGTATAAACGACATGGACTCAACACCAGGAAATCAATCAACAAATGAAGATGATTACTCAATAGCAAATGTATTAACTGGAGTAAAAACAGGTGAAGCAGTTATTTATACTACTCTAATAATAACAATAATTGCTATTATAGGAGTTGGAACATATATAATCAAAAAAAGAGTTATAAAATAGGAGGGGAGGTAAAAAATGAATAAACTAAAAAGCAAAATAACTAGAATTACAAAAACACTAACGATACTAACTATTTTATTAATGGCTTCAATAACAGTTTCAAAAGCAGCAAACTGGATTCCAACATCAAGCAATATATCAGCAGCAAGCGGAAAACTAGGACATAGCATGGTAACTGGTATAGTTCCAATTTATAGTGAAGGACATTGGATATTCTGTGCTGATAGAGGAACAATGTTAAGAACAGGTCAATATGATAGTTCTAAACATTATCTTCAAGCAAGTGATTTTAAAGGAACAACCGGAGCAGTAAAACTATTAAAAGTAAGTGAACTTAAATCAAATATGTTAAAAGATGCCAATTACCAATTTAATGCTGCATATCCATCACAAAGTACAGATAGATTGGTATCAACAAGAGTAGAAGGAATATTCAAATACGAAACATATGAAAGAATAAACAGCGGAATATCAGACGGACCATATACTACAAACTTTGATTCAACAGGATTAAATGAAGATGAATATGTATTATGTGCAACATATAATGCTAGTAGTACATATGCAGGACTTGCAAAGAAATATGTTAGTGAGGCTACAAACTCAACAATAAAACAAGTTTGTGCAAACATAGTAGCAAAATTAAAAGGTGATAATAAAATAAGTAATACCAAGTTCAGTAATGGAGAAGTTGACCCAGAGAACATAGTATTTAATGATGACCAAGCAAGAGTCGGAGTTATGGAAGACGAAAATGGTAATCCAGGGTATTCAAGAAGCGCAAAGAAAACAGCTAAAAATGATGAAAATGCATACATACTTTGTGGAGCTGAGTTTGGTTACACACCAGAAGATATTCAAACAGCATACTGGATGCAAAATGATAGAAGAGGTACAATACAAGGCCCAGACAATCTAGGAAGCAACGTATCAGTTAATGGAAAATATCTTTATGGAGAAGCTTTAGCTTATACTAAATTCATAAAAGATGTTGAGAAAAACGGATACCAAGCAAGTATAGATACAGCAAATGCACAAGTATTTGTAAACAGAAATGATAGTGATAGAAATAAAGATGAATTTATAGTAGGACCAATAGATATCAATTATATGTCTGCAAAAGCATATGAAAATAAGAACTATCCTGTAAAATCATCTGCAAGTTTCTCAAACATGACTGATTTAATAGTAACAACAAATACAGGAAAAGAATTACACTACAAAAACAACGACTTTAGCATAGTAGTAGATGGAAAAACATATTCAAATGGAGAAAAATTCCCAGGCAGAAGTCAAAACTTTTATATTGTAGTAAATGCTAAAAAAGCAGAATATCCTACAAAACTAGGATTGGGAGCAAACTTTGAATATATCAAAAGCTGTCAAGCAGACTTCTATGAGTTAAGAGCAAAGGGTGTAACATATGCATACATAGGACATGGAGAACCAGTAGAAAGAGAAATAAAAATAGAAGGAACATATTATAGAACAGTTAGTACATATGAAGTAAAGAAAAGCGCACATAATGATAGAATAATATCAACAAGTACACCTACTGTAACAAGTAGTACTTCAGAAAGAAAATCGATGACTGTAAAAGCATTCCTTTCTCAACCATACGTAGACATGCTTTCAGCTGACGGAAAATCAACAAGAAAAGTTCTTGGAGATGGACAGCCATTAACAGAATTGATAAGCGTAAGAGTAGAAAAAGGAACAGCAACAGTAAAAACAACAAAAGAACAAGAAATAGACATTACAATGAAATTAGGCGGAAAAGTTTGGTGTGACGAAAGAGTTGGTAAAGAGACAAAGCTAGATGGTAAATATAGCGATGGAGAAAAACTAATGTCTGGAATAAAAGTAATATTACATCAAAAAGATCCTAATGGAAAAGAAACAGTATACGGAGAAAAATATACTGACGAAAAAGGAGAATACCTATTTACAGACTTAAATCCATTTAATAAATATTTTGTGGAATTTGTATACAATGGACAATACTATGAACCAACAGTTCATAAAGCAACACATACATCTGATGACTCAAAGGGATTAGATAACGTATCAGAAAGAAAAGCATTTAATGCTAAATTCACAGAAATACGTTCAACGCCAAACAACTACAAATCTAGTGACGGAAGTTATCAAGAAGTATATACAAGAAAAGAATTAGAAGATGAAGGATTAATAGATGAATTCGGAAATCCAACAGAAAAAGGAAAAAATAACAAATTCGTACAAGACTGTATGATATCTTCTTACACAATGGACACAGTAGAAAATAGAAATATTCAATACTATCCAGTAAATAGCAAATTTGTATTAGCAAACGAAATAAACCATGCAAACAGAGGAAATCTTGCAAAAGATAGCTCAGGTAAACTAATTGTAGAATATACATCAGTATATTCAGGAGAATACAATGTATTAAAAATAAATCAAGGCTACACATTAAGACAAACAGTAGACTTAGCAATAGCTAAAGACATATATAATGTAACACAAACAATAAACGGAAAAACAGAAACATACAAATACAATAAGAGACAAGAGCTACAAAACAATGGAAGATGTTGGACAATAGAAACAAGAATTGAAGATGCATATTATGGAGTAAACTATACAAGAGAGCTATACAAAGAAGACTACGAATATACAGGTTCAGAGGACCAAACATTACAAGTATATGTAACATATAGATTAGCGATTGCAAATCTATCATCACAAATTGCAACAAGAGTAACAGAGGTAGTTGATTACTATGATCAAGACTACACAGTAACAGGAGCATATATTGGAGAATATGACTCAACAAAAATACAAGATGCAAGACTAAGTGATACAAGTATATATCCAGATTCTGAAAACGGAAAAGACGTTCCAGAAGGATTCAAAAAAGTTTATATAACAGGAATGGAAAACATATTATCAGATTCAGATATGAACAATGAAATATATGTATTCATAACATTCAGAGTAAACAAAGACAATGGAAAAATAATACTAGATGAGAATTCAGAAGGAAAAGAAAACGTAGCAGAAATCAATGGTTATAAAACATACTATGGAAAAGGTGTAACACCTCCAAACGGAGAATATAGAGGAACAGATTATACATCAGGTTCACCAACACAAGGAGATGAAGCTGGTATAATAGATACAAACTCTAAACCAGGAAACGTTGTATTAGGAAATGAAGACAGAGCATTTAAACACGACGGAAGTATAGTAAAAGAAAAACTAGAAAACGATACAGATACAGCTCCATATATCAGAATTATAATTTCTTCAGAATCAAGAACCATGGAAGGACTTGTATGGGAAGACTTAAGAACAGAAACAGTAGAAAATACAATACAAGGAAATGGAAAGAAAGATAATGGAGAACCAGCAATACCAAATGCAAGAGTTACATTATATGATGTAAATAAACAAGGAGCAGCACAAATATATGATGGCTCAAAATGGTTCCCTGCAATAACAAAGACAGATGAAAATGGTAAATACTCATTCAAAGGATATATTCCTGGAGAGTACTGCGTAATATTCTCATATGGATTTGATGAGCAAGGAGAAAATGGATATATTAAATACAATGGTCAAGATTACAAATCAACAATATATCATTCAGACTACAACGAAAATAATCCTGATGATGACAATTACTGGATTGCATTAGGACAACTAGAATCAGAGAAAAACACAAATTACTCATATGCAAGAGACATTATGGGAAATGAGTCAACTCAAGGAACAAGAAACTATGTAAATAAATATAGTGGAAAAGATGAAGTAACAAATGCTCTATCTCAAAAATTATATAACACAACACAAGATACATATATGATAGCTAAATCTGCAAAAATAAATGCAGAAATAGAATATGATAGAACAGTAAGTGATACATCAGCAAGTGGTTCAAACAATAGAGGATCAAGCAATTACAATCAATCAGGATACTACAATATTGAAGGAATAAACTTAGGATTACAAGAAAGACCAAAAGCACAATTAAAAGTAACAAAACAAGTACAACACGCAGAAGTAAGACTAAGCAACAATTCAATACTATTTGATGCAACAGGAAAAGCTTCAAACGTTCTATGGGTAGACCATAAAGCTCATAAACAAGATCAAAACAATACTTATACAGAAAAAGATAACTACATAAACAAAACAATGAAAGAACCAGCAGTTAGAGAACCAGGAGGAAAAGGTAGTGTACAACTAACAATGGACGAAGAGCAAATGCATGGAGCACAAATAAAAATAACATACTTAATCTCAGTCGCAAACGTTGGTGAAGTAGACTACAACACAAATGGATTCTACTACAAAGGACAAATACCAAACGACAAAGACAATACAATAGTAAAAACAAACCCAATGACAATGGTAGACTATGTAGGATATCAATCAGATGATGATGAACATACAACAAGAAACAACATAAAATTTGTAGCATCTGAAAATGAAGGATGGAATGTAGTATCAGCAAATGATTTGGCTTCAAACGGATTGATAAGTGGAGATATACTAGACAATGCTAAAAAATATACAACAATATTAACAACAGACTCATTAAGCAAAGACCTAGTTCCAATCATATCAGACCAAAACAATGTAGCAAATAAAATAGCAGATACAGTAAAGAACGATCCATTCAATGCTGTAAATGTAATTAATAACAGTAAATCAGTAGTTGCCAAAACTTTAGTATTAACACAAACAATTTCTGCAGATAGTACTAGTGATGATAAATCATATAATAACTTAACAGAACTTGTAAAAGTTAAAAACACAGCAGGAAGAAGAATGGCATACTCAGTAGTAGGAAATCAAGATCCTACAAAAGAACCAACAGAGATAGATGCAGATAGTTCACAACAAGTGACAATAATGCCACCATATGGACAAAAATACATCTACTACGTATTAGGAATAGGAATAGCAATCATATTAATAGCAGGAATAATCGTAGCAAGAAAAATAACAAAAAAAGAATAAAATCTATCTTAAACGGATAAATAAAAACAGCTTATTAGAGAAATCTAATAAGTTGTTTTTTTATTATGCCAAGAATCCACAAAATGTGACAAAAAAGTGGAAAACATTAGGGAAATATAGAGTTTGGAAGATTTTACAAAAATTAAACTGAAAGTGCAAAAACGAGAAAAGCTTAGGGAAGGAAGAAAAATACCATATTATGGGTAAAAATAAAACTATAAAAAAGAGTAAAAATAAAGCAAAAAATGTAATAGAAATTTAATAAACCCTAAGAAAAGAAATATCCGTAATTATATCAAAAAAACGTGCTTTTTTTAGGTAAGTATTACCATTGAAAAACCTTAAAAAATGAGTGATAATAAAGTAAATATAATAAATATTTTGGGGGTTAAACTATGCAAACAAGAATAACTAAAATAATTTCATCAATTCTAGCACTAATGCTATTGCTAACAGTGGCAAGCCCAGTAATAAGCTATGCCAAAGATGAATTCAAAACAGCAAGTGAACTAGAAAACCAAGGAGTAACAACCAATAACGACAATGTCGAAATAGATGTTTACTACAAGGGCGGAACACACACAAAGGTTATAGATATTCAGCAAGAAGAAGAGAAGAAGGTGTACGTTAAGGTAAAAGTAAAAGAAGTGGGCTATCTTGAAAATACAACGATAGACTTTTCAGCATGCAATTTTGAAATAGCAGATGATGAAAGTAATGCTGGTAAAATACAAACAATCAACCAAGACAAAAAAGCTGTAGTATTAAACAAAATTGTAGCACCAGGCGAAACAGAAATTGTTTTAAATATTTCCCCAAAAAACAATGACAACAAAATAAAAATAAATGAATTTAACCAAGACAATACAGTAAAAGTAACAGGAAGCTATACAAACTCAAACATAAAACAAAAAATAATATCAAAAACAATTGTTATACATACACAATGGCACGCAGAACCAGAACTAGAACTAGGATATGGAATAACAAAATACATTCCTTACAGCATAGATCAACAAAAGGGTCTTTTATTACAAACAAAAGTTAAAACAAACATAAAACAAAACATATTGCCAATAAAAACAACAGAAATAAAAATAACAGTGCCATCAATAGGAGAAGAAAAACCAGAAAAAGTAAAAGTATATGCAAATAGCACAAGTGCAACAAATGGAGAGAATACAGGAAAAGAATTTACAGAAGCAAATTATAGTTATGACAAAGAAAATTCACTACTAACAATAACAATGACAAACACAGAAAATGAATCAGGAGAAGTTGATTGGAATAAAGAAAACTCAGACGAATATGTAATAAATTATATTTATTCGGCAAATGTATATGAACATACAAGAGCAAACACAGAGCAAGTTCGATCAACAGCAAACTACAAATGTGTGGCTTATGCAGACACAGAAGTAACAAAAGAGATAACAGCAAGCATAAATCAAACAATGAGCGGTAAATTAGGAGAATTTATTGACTTTGAAAAAACAATAAAAGAATCAACAATCGGAAAAGGATACATGTATCTAAACAAAACAACAGAAGAAGAAAACAAGAGAGAATCAAGCATAAACGAGGAATACAGTATAGAAGTAGGTTATGCAGATTTAATGGACAAACTTACAATAACTGCAAATAGTGACACGTTTATAGATGAAAAAGCAAGCACAATCGCAACAACAGCAAATAATCTATATGTTAAAAATGTAAAAATATCACAAGCTGACTTCCAAAGAATATTTGGAACAGATGGTGTAATAAAAATTATAGCAAATGAAGCTGTTATAGAAACAGCTGATAAAACTTTAACACCTGATGAAGATGGAAATATAGTATTAGACCTTTCAACAAAGGGCGCAAACAGCATTACAATAGAAACAACAAAACCAGTAGCAGAAGGAAAATTAAAGATAAACATAGAAAAGGCAATAAACAAAGAAACAGAATATAGCACAGACGTAATAAAAACTTTAAAAGCATTAAGAACATTTACAACAACAAAAGCTTTCTTAGGAACAAATGAAGTTGGAAAAGTAGAAAAAGAAAACTTCGTAGAACTAGTAGAACCAACATCAAATGCAGAAATATCAATAGACTCAAATATATCTACTGTAATAACAAATGAAAATGTAGGAATAACAGCAATATTAAAAACAATGTCTGAGAAGGATTTACTATATAAAAATCCAGAAATAAGAATATCTTTACCTTCATACATAACAGACATAAGAATAAAATCTGTAAAACCATTGTACAATGAAGAATTACAAATGGGAGAAGCTCAAGTAGAAAATGTTGGGGGAAGCAAAGTTATAAGAATTCCTTTCCAAGGAGAACAAACAAAATACAATGACCAAGCATCAAAAGGAACAAGTGTAGTGATATATGCAGACATAGATGCAGATAAAACAATAGCATCAAAACAAGATGTATTGGCAATGGAATACACAAATGAGAATGATGCAGGAACAACAAACAGAGTATCAACAACATTAAACGTAGTAGCACCAAAAGGAATTGTAGCAATAAATGAAATAAGCGCATATTCAGAAGATGGCGCAAAAATCTCACTAGTAAATGAAGAAACAACAGTAGGCAAATTAGATGCATTCAAAAATGCAAGAACAGCAAATGCAAATGGAAGAATAATAAACAACTATGAAAATGGAGTTTCAGAAGTAAAAATATTAGGAAGAATTCCAAATACAAAATCAGCAAATTACACAGATAGCTCATTAATGGGTAATACAATTAATACTACATTAAATGGAGCAATCACTCTAAATGGAGCAAGCTCATACACTATATACTATTCAGAAAATGATTCAGCAGACAGTGATTTAAGCAAAGTAAGCAATGGTTGGTCAACAGCAGTTGCTAACTACAGTGCAGCAAAATCTTATTTAATAGTATTAGATAACGAAATGGTTTCTCACAAAGATGTTTCATGGAGTTATTCTTTGAACATACCAGCAGAAGTAAATTACAAAGACCAAATTAAATCAAACTACATGGTATATCTAAATAATAATTCAGAAACAGGGACTGTTGCAGAAACAAAGGCTTCACCAGAAATTACATTAAAAGCAGAAGACGGACCATCAATAGAAGCTAGACTATACACATATGATTTCGAAAACAATGGAACAGTAACATATGGTAAAAGAGTAACAATGTACACAGAAATAAAAAATACAGGAAGTCAAGTTTTAGAAAATGTTAGTGTAGAAATACCTTTACCAGAGCATATGACGTACCGTGACACAATAAGTTCTGTAACATGTGAAAACGGAGTAGTTAAAGCTTCTGTAAATAACATAAATCCTGGAGAAACTAAAAAAGTGCCAATATTCTTAATATTATCTGAAATTGGAGAAACATCTATTATTTCAAGGATAAAAGCTGATCAGTATGAAGGGTATATAAAAACAAATGAATATAATATTACAATAATAGATGCACCGATAGCTTTATCAAACTACATACAATACAATTATCTAAAAATGGGCGTTGGCGACATGGTTGAAATGGAATTAGCAATAAATAAGTTACAAAGTCAAAGCCTTAAAAACTTAAAGATAGAATATAGATTGCCAGAAGGAACTAAATACGTTAGTAGCGTAAATACAGTATATACAAACTGTACAATAACAGCAAATGAAGCCGGAACCATAGTTACAATAGTTGTTCCAGAATTAACGGATAATGAAAATATCACAATAAGAGCAGAAATTAAACAGATTAGTAACGATATGAGAACTCAAGCTACAACAAATATTGATGGAAAAGAATATGTGTCAAATATTGTCATGATAGAAACTAAAAATATTTCATATGATATAACAGCTAATAATTTAACTGATATATATGTAGAAACAGATGATTTAATTACAACACAATTTGAACTAGTAAATACTGGCGAAGATAAAATTAATGATATAACAACAATTTACAATATACCAGAAGGAACAGAATTTGTATCTGGAAACATTGTAGTTAACGGAACAGAGAGTTATATAACACAAAAGAATGAAACAGAAAAAAGAGTTGAATACATTGTATCAGAATTACCTGAAAAAGATAAAGCAATAATAACAATTACATTAAGAGTAACACAAGAGCAAACAGACAAAGAACAACAAACAGCAAGCTATCTAGAAACAGAACACTATGGACTGGGTACAAAACAATCTCCTACAATAACTTTTATAATAAAAGCTATTAAGGATGATGAAGATGACAACAATAATACAATAGAAGGCAATAATGAGATATCAAACAATGAAGAAAACGGAATTGTATCAAATAATGAGATAGTAGATCCAGGAGAAGATGACAAAGGAAATAAGATAAGAGGAAAAATCTGGATAGACGCAAATAAAAACGGTAAATACGATTCAAATGAAGAAACAGTATCTGGCATAACAGTACTATTAATAAATAAGAAAACAGGAAAGTTAGAACTAACAACAATAACAAATTCAATAGGAAGATATACATTTGATAAAGTTCAAAAAGGAGAGTATTTAGTAGCATTCTTATATAATACACAAGTATATACAGTAACAGAATATCAAAAGAATGGAGTAGATGAGCAAGTAAACTCAGATGCTATAAACTCTACAATAGTATATCAGGGAATTGATACAAAAGTTGCTTTAACAGATACAATCGAAATGCTAAATTCAAGCATAGAAAACATAGACCTTGGTATATACAGAGTTGCAGAATTTGATTTAAGTTTGCAAAAGTATATAAATAAAATAACAGTAAACAATGATACAGGAGTTTCTATAAACGAATATCAAAACAAAGATAAAACTCTAGTAAAAACAGAAATTGCATCAAGACAAATGGCATCAAGTACAGTAATAATAGAATACAAAATAGTAGTTAAAAACGAAGGAAATGTACCAGGATATGCGAAAAAGATAGTCGACTATATACCTGATGATTTGAAATTTAGTGCAGAACTAAATCCAAATGCATACATTGGAAAAGATGGAAACATATATAGTGAAGAATTATCAAAAACAGTAATTAATCCAGGAGAAAGCAAAGAAATTACTTTAGTACTATCTAAAAAGATGACAGGAGAAAACACAGGAACAGTTGTAAATACAGCAGAAATTGCAGAAGACTACAACATACTAGGACTACAAGATAAAAACTCAACACCAGGAAATAAGAGCGAAAAAGAAAATGACTTGGGAAGTGCAAATGTAGTAATAACAGTACGAACTGGACAAATGGTAATTTATACAACATTAATAATTTCTGTATTAGGAATATTATTTGTAGGAATTTACTCAATTAAAAAATATGTAATAAAAAATTAAAGGAAGGAGGGAGAAAATGAGAAGAAAAATGCAAAATAAAATAATAAAAATTATAGTATTTGTAATGACCTTACTAATTGGTATTATAAGCATACAAAATAGAACTTATGCTGCTGTGACTCTACCTAAATATACTAAGTATACTTTGAGGGAAATAATAAATTTTCAAAAATATGCAAAAAGAAAGAATGATAATTCAAAAACAGCATATGTGTTAGTAGGAGTGGATGAACCATTTCGTGATGGCAAGATAGATGTAGTATACAACGACCAAAGTACTTCTGGTGACAGATATGATAGTATACAGGCATTGAAAAAATATTATAAATCTTGGAACTTTTTCATGCCTATAATGAGAACAACTAGAGACGATACAGTTTTTGTAGGAAATAATGCACCCAAATGGGATAGTGATGAATACACGACAGGAGAGATAGGCACGGTAAAATGGAACCCGGTAATAATTAATAGGCCAATATTTTGTGTTGACCCAACAAGAGGTGTAGCTTCAAGAGATACATATGGACATGAAATAACAGCTGATTATGAAGTTGCAGAGGTTATCGAAGGTAATGAGTTCCATAATGATAATCAATCAAGATATGCAGTTACAGTAACTCAGTCACTTATAAATACATGGAAATATATAATGTATAAATATGTACCGGAAGGAGAAAATGTTAATTGGTACAATTTTACAAGAGAACAACAAATAGCAATATGGATTTCTGCCTATAGTAAAGAAATGAATTTGACAGCTGAAGACCAAGCGGAAATAAATAAAAATGGAGTAACAGCTGCAGAAAAAGCAAAGATTTCTGAAATATCTACATATGGATCAATGGAGAATTTTCAAAAATTTGTTGTTGCAAGAGCAGGAATACATAAGGGAGATTGGACAAGATTACAAACAGTAACAAAAGCGGTTGACTTATATAAAGAAGCTCAACTAGCTGCTCAAAAAATAGCAAATACGGAAACCAATAATACTCCAACAGAAATTACTTCTAATAATGCAAAAATAGAGAAAATTGATGGAAAGGATGATACATATAAATTAGGACCATTTACATTAAAATATAATACAGAGAGAACAATATCTGGAATAACAGTAGAAGGAGATAAAGGAACTGTTACACAAGATACAAATCCTTATATTTATGCTGATGGAAGCCAAGGAAAAAACATTCCAACATCAGGAAGTCAATTTTATATAGTAGTAAAAGATATAGAAAAAAATGGATTTGGCAGTATAACTAAAATTACAGTAAAATCAACATATAAATCTTATTCAGATATTCAAATTTATAAAGTATACGGAAAAGAAGTAGGATACTATTATCAACCATTTGTGACTGCTGAGGGAACAGTAAAAACAACAGAAGATTCAAGTTCAGCAACTTTAAATATTGCAACATATAAATCATCAAAATATACAATGAGCTTAAGTAAAATAGATTCTGAATTTAAGTCACCAGTTGCAGGAGCAAAGTTTACAGCAACATTAAATGGCAAAAAATTATATACAACAGTTAATGGACAAAAAACAGATAAATTTACAACAGATGCAAATGGCAAATTAAATATAGAATTAACTATAAACTTAGCAGGAACAGATACCTTGGTATTGACAGAAACTTCTGTTGATGCTAAATACCAAAAATTAGATAACCCAATTACAATAAAAATAAACAAAGCGGTTGACCCTAATACTAGAGAATTTAAGGTTACATCTGTAACAGGAGAAAATCTATCAGATGGAGTAAGTGTACAATTAGACCAAGCTACGCTAAAAATAAATGTAAATGCAGAAGACCCTGCAGTTATAAAAGAAGGCTCATACAACTTGAATGTAAATAAAATAGATTCAAAAAATGGTACGAAATTAGCAGGAGCTCAATTTAGTGTAAAAGTAAATGGTACAGATAAAGGAACATATACAACAAATGCAGAAGGAAAATTTGCAACACCAATACAAGTTGCAATAAAAGAAGTCGGAACAGACTTAATAGAAATAGAGGAAATTCAAGCACCTGATAAATATCAGAAGCTAGGAGGAACATTACAAATCCAAGTAACAAAAGTTACAGATAAAGATTCTTGGAGTTATATAGCAAAAGAAGTAAAAGTTATATCAGGATTTAAAAACGCAGAAGGGCAAGATTCTTATTCAGAAGCAAGTTTAAGCCAAAACAAAGATATTGTTGTACAAATAAACAATGATAGAGCAAATATCGAACTTGGCGGAAATGTATGGGAAGATATAAGACATGGAAAAGACTCATTATTAAATGGAATTAAAGATGATGACGAAGAATTTATACAAGGAATGCTTGTAACATTACATACAGAGGACGGAGAGAATATAGAATATAGCGATTCTACATCAATAAGCACTAGAACAGATGAAAATGGTTATTACCAATTCAAAGTGCCAGAAGGTCAAAAATATTATATAGAATATGTATATAATGGACAAAATTATCAACATGCGAAATATACTCCATGGGAAGATAGTAGCACTCCTATGACATCAAATGCAACTGAGTCAGAAGGAGAAAGAGATGCTTTAAATAAAGCGCTTGAGACAATTACAACTAATATGAAAGTTGGAGAAACAGAAATCAAAAATGATATAAACACAAAAGGACCAACATACATAGAAGATAAATGTTATACAATCTCTTCATATACTGGAGGACATGGAAACGAAAGTGATATACAATACTTTGAAAAAACAACTAAAAACATCAACTTTGGTATAACAAAGAGAGAAGAAGTAAAAATAGCATTAATGAAAGATGTGTATGAAGCGGAATTATCAATAAAAGGCTACACTCAAACTTATAAATATAATAAGAGAGAAGCCCAAAATCAAGATAGAGAAATATGGACTGTAACAGCTAAAATAGCAGATGGCTACTATAATCAAGCATACACAAGAGAAGTCAAAGAATCTGATTATCAATATACAGATGATAAACTAAAAGCAAATGTAACATATAAAATTGAGCTATTGAATTTATCAGATAACATCGATTGTGAAGTTAAAGAAGTAGTAGACTACTTTGACAAAGAATTAAAATATAAAGAAGCATACATAAAAGATGGAGACAATAAAATCAACTTAGTTGCTTCTGAAAATAGCAAAAACAACCATACAGAAACAGTAGCAAACTTTAATAAGTTGTACTTCGACTTATCTGGAAATAAAATTCCATCATATGACAGCATAATAATTTATGTGGTATTTGAAGTAGATGTTGACGAAAACGGAAAAATGATATTAGACCAAGGCAGTGATGATTTAGGAAAATCAAATGTGGCAGAAATAACAGGATATGCAACATACTATTCAGAAAAGGCAACTTCTCCAAACAAAGACAACAAAGATAGTTATACAGAGTACAAAGGCGGAGAACCAGCCGGAAGAGTAGATGTAGACTCTAACCCAGGAAATGCAGATCCTAATGACAAAAACACATATGAATCTGATGCAGACGAAGCACCACCAATTAAATTCCAATTAGAAGGATTAAGAACAATTAGTGGAGAAGTTTGGGAAGACAAGAGAACTGTAATGGATGATACTGCAAAAACAGCAGTCGGAGACGGAATAAAAGATGACAACGAAGATAGAATAAAAGACATAAAGGTACAATTAATAGACGCAACTACAAATAATGTAGCAAAAATGTTTGATGTAAATACAAAAACATGGGTAGACGCAGAAACAATAACAGATGAAAATGGAAAATACCAAATAACATCATTTGTACCAGGAGAATATTACGTAAAATTCATCTATCCAAATGGACAAGACTACAAATCAACAACATACAATTATGACAAAGTAAATTCAGGATTTGATGTAAACAATCCAGATAGAGAAATTGGAACATTAATAGAGCCAACAGATGTAAATTATTCAGATGCAAGAGATATTTGGGGAGACGAAACAACACCAGGAACAAGAAGCTATGTAAATGGTCAATATTCAGGAAAAACTGATGTTGCAAGAGCAAACGAACTTGCAGAAAGACTAAAAAATGGAGACTTTGCAATAGGAGCAATTACTGGTAAGAAAGTGCTACAAATAGAAAGAGATCCATCAGATGGAAATTCTGATTCGGGAAGAAGATTTGAAGTGGAAAACGTTGACTTAGGATTACAAGAGAGACCAAAACAACAAATAGCAATGAGAAAAGAAGTTTCAAATGTAAAAGTAACTCTATCTTCTGGAAAAGAATTATTTAACACATCTGGAAAAGCAACAAACGTAATTTGGATTGATAAGCAAGGACATACAACAGGTTACGACAATAACTTAATGAAAACACCGGAGGTAAGAAATCCTACCCAAAACCAAGCTGTAATACTAACAATGGACGAAGGATTGATGCATGGTGCAACAATACAAATTGACTACAAGATGACAGCGGAAAACATAGGAGAAGCCGATTATGCAAGTAAGAAATTCTACTACACAGGTAAAAGAGACGGACAAGAAGAAGTTGTAACTACAAAAGTATTTGATGTCATAGACTATGTTGGAGCTTCGTTAGGCTCAGGAAATGCATCGACAAATAACCTACAATATACAGACAGTAAAAACACAGGTTGGGTAACAGTGAACAAAAACGAAATTATAACAAATAAGGTTGTCCAATACAAAGATGCAAATGGAAACGACGTAACATCAGAAAATATAAAAACATATAAAACCATATTAAAACACTCTTTTGGTGGAGACGATGGCAAGATATTAATACCAAAATTATGTAACGAAGAACAAAGCCAAGTTACAACAACTCTAACGTTATCAAGCATAATGTCAGGAGTGGATGCAAACAACAATTTATCATATAACAACATGGCAGAGTTAATAAACTTCGAAAACAAAATAGGTAGAAAAATCGAGTACTCAACAGTAGGTAACCAAAACCCTAATGAACCAACCAAAGAGGTAGATACAGACACAGCTGATGTAACTATACTAACACCTTTTGGACAAACAAGAATTTACTACATAATAGGAACAATATGTGGATTGATACTTATAGCTGGATTAGCAATAGTAATAAAAATCACAAAAAACAAATAAAAAATAGATAGAAGATTCTAACTCGAATCTTCTATTTTTATGCTCGTAAAAATAGAAAAGCGAAAAAATGATTTTTTGAGAAACGAGAAAAAATGCTAAAAAATAAGAGGACAATATTTAAAGAAAAACAACCAAACACATACAAACACAAGCGAAAGAAAGGAAAAACACGTTACAAAACATGAAACAAAAAATGATAAATTTTAGAAAAATCATTTTTTATCAAATTGTAATAATTTTGTAATATTTGCTAATGGTTACGTAATATTTTTGAAGAACAAATGGCTATTCTCTAGGAATTGGAGACCTAGTTTAACAAAAAGGAACATAAAACGACAGAATTTTCAAAAAAATTCCAACTCTCGAAAACGTTGATTTTACTAGGTTTTTATTGCTTGATTACATAAGAAATATATCTTTGACATTATATTGCTTGTGTTGTAATATCTATTCACGATAACAAAAGAGACTCTATAACTAACTTGCCTAGAAAACAGTAGTGATAAAGTTATAAGAATAAACAAAATGGGGAGGAATTAACATGAAGGTTATCAAAAGAGATGGGAATATAGTAGAATATAATCCAGAAAAAATTAAGACAGCCATCAAAAAAGCGAACGAGGAGGTTTCAAGAAGAGACAGAGCAAACGAAAAAGAAATACAAGAAATAATCGACTATGTTGAAGATTTAAAAAAATCAAGAATATTAGTAGAAGATATTCAAGATATAATTGAAGAAAAGTTAATGTCTTTTGGCAAATATAATTTAGCAAAGACATACATTACATACCGTTACACAAGAGCATTAGTAAGAAAAGCAAATACTACAGACCAATCTATTAAAGAATTAATAGAGGGAGAAAGCGAATACTGGAACAACGAGAATTCAAATAAAAATGCAAGAGTTGTAACAACACAAAGAGATTACTTAGCAGGAATAACAAGCACAGATATAACAAGAAGATTTTTATTACCAGAAGATGTAGTAAAAGCACATGATGAAGGAATTATACATTTCCACGATGCAGATTATTTTGCACAAAATGCACTTCACAACTGTGATTTAATTAATCTAGAAGATATGTTACAAAACGGAACAAATATAAATGGCGTAATGATAGAAAAACCACACAGATTTTTAACAGCAATGACAATAGCTACACAAATAATTACAGCAGTTACTTCAAGCCAATATGGTGGAGCAACAGTTACAATGACACATTTAGCCCCATTTGTAAGAGATAGCTATAATAAATATTTGAAAAAATATCAAGACAGAAAACTTCCTAAAGAACAATGTGAAGAATTTGCTAAGGAAGATTTGAAAAAGGAAATAGAAGATGGAGTTCAAACATTCCAATATCAAATAAACTCAATGACTACAACAAACGGACAATCTCCATTTTTAAGTGTCTGCTTCTATTTAGGAGAGACAGACGAATACAAAGAAGAATTAGCAGCCATAATAGAAGAATTCCTTAAACAAAGAATTCAGGGAATGAAAAACGAGAAAGGTGTGTATATAACACCTGCCTTCCCAAAACTATTATATGTACTAGAAGAAGATAACATACACGAAAACAGCAAATACTGGTACTTAACAAAATTAGCAGCAAAATGCACTGCTAAGAGAATGGTTCCAGATTACATATCAGAAAAAATAATGAAACAATTAAAAGTAGATAAAAATGGAAATGGACAATGCTATCCATGTATGGGATGTCGTTCATTCCTAACACCTTACGTAGATCCAGAGACAAACAAACCTAAATACTATGGAAGATTCAATCAAGGTGTTGTAACTATCAACTTAGTTGATGTTGCTCTATCATCAGGACAAGACAAAGATAAATTCTGGAAAGTATTTGAAGAAAGACTTGAGTTATGCCATAAAGCATTAAAATTAAGACATGAGAGACTAGCAAAAGCAACAAGTGATGTAGCACCTATATTATGGAGATATGGAGCGTTAGCAAGACTTCCAAAAGGAGCAAGCATTCACCCATTATTACATGGCGGGTATTCTACAATATCTCTTGGATATGCAGGACTATATGAGTGTGTAAAATACATGACAGGAGACAGTCATACAGACCATGGCAAAGGCGAAGAATTCGGATTAGAAATAATGCAAAAAATGAATGATAAATGCAAAGAGTGGAAAACAGCAGAAGATATAGATTATAGTGTATATGGAACACCAATAGAATCAACAACTTATAAATTTGCAAAATGCCTACAAAAGAGATTTGGAAAAATAGAAGGAATTACAGACAGAATGTATATAACAAATTCTTACCATGTTCCTGTATTTGAAGAAATTGATGCTTTCTCTAAATTAAAACTAGAAAGCGAATTCCAAAGATTAAGCCCAGGAGGAGCAATATCATATATTGAAACTCCAAACTTACAAAATAACTTAGAGGCAGTAATAGAAGTGATCAAATACATTTATAACAACATAATGTATGCAGAATTAAATACAAAATCAGACTATTGTCAAAAATGTGGATTTGACGGAGAAATACAAATAGATGACAATCTAGAATGGTATTGCCCAAACTGCGGAAATAGAGATCACTCTACATTAAACGTAGCAAGAAGAACTTGCGGATACATAGGAAGTAATTTCTGGAATAAAGGAAGAACACAAGAAATAAAAGAAAGAGTTTTACATATAGACAATAAAGACGATGAGTAATATAAGCAGAAGGAAGGATTGCTAGATGAAGTACAACAAAATAAGAAAAATGGACATAGCGGATGGACCTGGAGTTAGGGTATCAATATTTATGCAAGGGTGCAGTTTTAATTGTAAAAATTGTTTTAATCCAGAAACACATGATTTTGCGGGAGGAAAAGATTTTACGCAAAACACAGTAAATAGAGTTTTAGAATTATGTGACAAAGATTATGTGGAAGGATTATCAATACTTGGTGGAGAACCAATGCATCCAAAGAATATTCAAGGAACAACAGAACTTGCCAAAGCTTTTAAAGAAAAATTCCCAAATAAAAGCTTGTGGGTATGGTCAGGATTCACTTTTGATAGAGATTTAAAAGATAAAGATGCTTTAAAATATATAGACGTTTTAGTTGATGGACAATATGTGGACGAACTACATAATCCAAAACTAGAATGGAGAGGCTCATCAAATCAAAGAGTGATAGATGTACAAGAGAGTTTAAAAGCAAATAAAGTAATATTATTTAACAAAAAGAACGTTAATTAAAGAAAATAAAATAACAGTACTAAAACAGTACTGTTATTTTTATGAAAAAATACAAAAAATTTACTTTTTCTATTGACATAAGTGTTCTTATAAGTGTATAATAATTAAAGTATTTGATATTATGGCATAATATCAACAAAATGAGAAATTATTAATCTCCATAGAGATAGTAAGGGTGGTTAATATAAAAACGTTAATTATCAATAGAAGTTAAATAAATGCAAGATGGAATTGGCAAAAAACAAGTAATATTTGCCAATGAATTTTTGTTGTCTTTTTTATTGCTATGAATATTTACAAAAAAGAGGAATTATTTTTAAAAAGCTTACGGAAAAGGGAACTTAAGGGAGCAGTGAGTTTTGTTATCTGCAAAGCGTTAAAAATAAGAAGGACTTTTTTGAAAATCATATATATTAATTCTGCTTTAATTTTTTATATGAGGTGAAAGACTTTGAATCTAAAGGAAGTAAAACACGAAAAATGCACAAGAAAAACCTTTTCAAAAATAGGTGATTTTATCGAGATGCCAAATTTAATCCAAGTACAAAAAGATTCTTACAACTGGTTTATAGAAGAAGGTCTAGGAGAAGTATTAAAAGACATATCTCCTATTGTAGACTATTCAGGAAACCTAGTTCTAGAATTCTTGGATTACCACATGGAAGAAAAAACAAAGTACACAATGGAAGAAGCAAAAGAGAGAGATGCTACATATTCTTCAAGATTACATGTTAAAGTAAGATTAATCAACAAAGAAACTGGCGAAATCAAAGAGCAAGAAATCTATTTAGGAGATTTTCCTCTAATGACAGACAGTGCAACATTTATTATCAATGGTGCAGAGAGAGTAATTGTAAGCCAATTAGTTCGTTCGCCATCTTGCTATTATGCACAAGATTTTGACAAAATCGGAAAGAAAATTTACACATCAACAGTTATGCCAATAAGAGGTGCATGGCTAGAATATGAAACAGATGGAAATGACGTGTTCTATGTAAGAGTAGATAGAACAAGAAAACTACCTGTTACTTCATTATTAAGAAGTATAGGTTTTGTTACTGATGAACAAATATTGGATTTATTTGCTAATGATCCAAAAATTAAATCAACACTAGAAAAAGATCCAATCAAAAATCAATCAGAAGCATTAATAGAAATATACAAAAAGTTAAGACCAGGGGAACTTCCAACAGCAGATGCTGCGAGAAACTTATTCGATGGTTTATTCTTCGATAACAGAAGATATGACCTAGCAAAAGTAGGAAGATACAAATTTAATAAAAAACTAAAATTAGCAACAAGAATTACTGGACAAGTTGCTTATGACGATATTGTAAATCCTGAAACTGGAGAAGTTTTAGTAGAAAAAGGAAACAAAATCACAGCAGAAATTGCAGAAGAAATACAAGATTCTGGAATCAATATTGTAGATGTAAATGTTAATGATGAAAAAGTAAGAATTATAGGAAATGGTGTAGTAAACATTTATAAAATGTTACCAAATGTAGACCTAAAAGACTTACACTTCAACGAAGGAGTTAACTATAATGTATTAAAATCAATATTAGATACAACTCCAGAAGACAAATTACATGACGTATTGCAAGAAAGAAAGAGTGAACTAGTACCTTTAACAATAACAACTGAGGATATGATAGCATCTATAAGCTATTTATTAAACTTAGACTATGGAATTGGAAAAGTAGATGATATAGATCACTTAGGAAATAGACGTATTAGATGCGTTGGAGAATTGTTACAAAATCAATTTAGAATTGGTTTAACAAGATTAGAGAGAGTTGTTCGTGAAAGAATGACAATCCAAGACCTTGATTCAGTAACACCACAAACATTAATTAATACAAAACCTATAAGCTCTTCAATAAGAGAATTCTTTGGAAGTTCTCAATTATCACAATTTATGGATCAAACAAACCCATTATCAGAGCTTACACATAAAAGAAGAATATCTGCATTAGGACCTGGTGGTCTTTCAAGAGAAAGAGCAGGATTCGAAGTTCGTGATATTCACTATACTCACTATGGTAGATTATGTCCAGTTGAATCACCAGAAGGACCAAACATCGGACTTATATCAGCACTTTCATCATTCGCAATGATAGATGAATATGGATTTGTTGAAACGCCATACAGAAAAGTAGATAAAGAAACTGGCAAGTTAACAGATATAGTAGAATATATGCCAGCTGATGAAGAAGATAAATATATTATCGCACAAGCTTCAGAGCCAATCGACAAAGATGGAAAATTTGTAAATAAGAAAATAAAAGTTAGACATAAAGAAGAAATAACAGAGGTTGACGCAAGTGAAGTTGACTATGTAGACGTTTCGCCAAAACAATTAGTTTCGGTTGCAGCTGCGATGATTCCTTTCTTAGAGCATGATGACGTTAAGCGTTCTCTAATGGGATCAAACATGCAAAGACAAGCAGTTCCTCTACTTATTCCAGAATCTCCTATCGTAGGAACAGGAATGGAATACAAGGCTGCCAGAGATTCAGAAATAACAGTTACAGCTATAAACGATGGTGTAGTAGAAAAAGTTACTGCAGATGAAATAATTGTTAGAAATAAAAAGAAAGAACTAGATACATATAAACTTCGTAAATTCAAGAGAACAAACGGAGGAACATGTATCAACCAAAGACCAGTTGTTCAAAGAGGAGAAGTAGTAAAAGCAGGAGATATTCTAGCTGATGGACCTTCTACACAAAATGGAGAAATGGCACTTGGAAGAAACGTTCTTATAGCTTTCTCAACTTGGGAAGGATACAACTACGAGGATGCTGTATTAATTTCTGAAAGACTAGTTAAAGAGGATGTATATACATCTATTCATATAGAAGAATACGATTGCGAATGTCGTGATACAAAATTAGGACCAGAGGAAATAACAAGAGATATTCCAAACGTTGGAGACGACGTATTAAAAGACTTAGACGAAAATGGAATTATCAGAATAGGTGCAGAAGTTAGACCTGGAGATATTTTAGTTGGTAAAGTTACTCCAAAAGGAGAAACAGAATTAACTGCAGAAGAAAGATTACTTCGTGCAATATTTGGAGAAAAATCTAGAGAAGTTAGAGACACATCACTTCGTGTACCACACGGAGAAGCTGGAACAATAGTAGATATTAAAGTATTTACAAGAGAAAATTCAGAAGAACTAGCTCCTGGAGTAAATCAAGTAATTAGATGTTATATAGCAACAAAGAGAAAAATATCAGTTGGTGATAAAATGGCTGGACGTCATGGTAACAAAGGTGTTATTTCAAGAATATTACCAGAAGAAGATATGCCATTCTTACCAGATGGAACACCAGTAGACATAGTTCTAAACCCAATGGGTATACCTTCTCGTATGAACTTAGGACAGGTTCTTGAAGTACATTTAGGAATGGCTGCAAGAGCGTTAGGATGGAAGGTTGCAACACCAGTATTTGATGGTGCAAAAGACTATGAAATAGAAGACCTACTAGAAGAAGCAGGACTACGTAGAGATGGTAAAACAGACTTATATGATGGTAGAACTGGTGAAAAATTCATTAAACCAATTACAGTTGGTGTAATGTACATGATGAAACTACATCACTTAGTAGATGATAAAATACATGCTCGTTCAACAGGACCATATTCACTAGTAACACAACAACCTCTAGGAGGTAAAGCTCAATTTGGTGGACAACGTTTCGGAGAAATGGAAGTTTGGGCATTAGAAGCTTATGGTGCTGCATACTCATTACAAGAAATGTTAACAGTTAAGTCAGACGATGTCGTAGGACGTGTTAAAACATATGAAGCAATAGTTAAAGGTGAAAACGTACCAGAGCCAGGGGTTCCAGAAGGATTTAAAGTATTAGTAAAAGAACTTCAATCATTAGGACTAGACATTAAATTATATACTCAAGACGATAAAGAAATACAATTAAAAGAAGACATAGAAGATGCTGTAAGTTTCAGCAACATAGAGAACAAATCATTTAATGAAGATAGTGTAATTGATGAAGATGAACTTTCTGACGGCTACACAGAGGAAGAGGAAGCTGAAAATGACGCTTTATATGATGATGATATGGATAACATCAACGAAGATATGCTATTAGAAGATGATAGTATGTTAAGAGATGAAGACGTATTTGATGACGAAAATTAATAAAAAGTATAATTCAAGGGGGCAAAAATAGTGGATGAATTAGAAAACTTTGATAAAATGAAAATTGGCATTGCATCTGATGAGCAAATAAGAGAATGGTCACATGGAGAAGTTAAGAAACCAGAAACTATTAACTACAGAACACTAAAACCAGAAAAAGATGGACTATTTTGTGAAAAAATATTTGGTCCAACAAAAGATTGGGAATGTCATTGTGGTAAATATAAAAGGGTAAGATATAAAGGAATAGTTTGTGACAGATGTGGGGTTGAAGTTACAAAAGCTAAAGTTAGAAGAGAGAGAATGGGGCACATAGAGCTTGCTGCCCCAGTAGCTCACATTTGGTATTTCAAAGGAATACCAAGCAGAGTTGCTTTAATGTTAGACGTATCTCCAAAAGCTTTAGAAAAAGTTATATACTTTGCTTCATACATCGTAACAGACAAAGGAACTTCAACATTATCAAAAGCTCAAGTATTAAATGAGAGAGAATATACAGAAGCTGTTGAAAAATTCGGAAGAGATTCTTTTAAAGCAGAGATGGGAGCAGAGCCAATAAGAAAACTTCTATCAGAAATAGATTTAGACAAATTATCAGAAAAATTGAAAAAAGAGCTAGAAAAAGCTAGTGAACAAAAAAAGGCAAAAATAGTAAAAAGACTAGATACAGTAGAATCATTTAGATTATCAGGAAATAGACCTGAATGGATGATAATGCAAGTAGTACCAGTTATACCACCAGATTTAAGACCAATGGTTCAATTAGACGGTGGAAGATTTGCAACATCAGACTTAAACGATTTATATAAGTAGTACCAGTTATACCACCAGATTTAAGACCAATGGTACAATTAGATGGTGGAAGATTTGCAACATCAGACTTAAATGATTTATACAGAAGAGTTATAAACAGAAATAACAGATTAAAGAGATTACTAGAACTTGGAGCTCCAGAAATAATCGTTAGAAACGAAAAGAGAATGCTTCAAGAATCAGTAGATGCACTAATAGATAATGGCAGACGTGGAAGACCAGTAACAGGAGCTGGAAACAGACCATTAAAATCTTTATCAGATATGCTTAAAGGAAAGCAAGGAAGATTTAGACAAAACTTACTAGGAAAACGTGTTGACTATTCAGGACGTTCAGTTATAGTTGTTGGACCAGAGCTAAAAATCTATCAATGCGGTGTGCCAAAAGAAATGGCAGTAGAGCTATTCAAACCATTTGTAATGAAAGAGTTAGTTGGTCGTGGAATAGCACACAATATCAAAAATGCAAAGAGAATGGTAGAAAGATTACGTCCAGAAGTATGGGATATATTAGATGAGGTTATAAAAGACCACCCAGTTCTTTTAAACCGTGCACCTACACTACATAGACTAGGTATACAAGCATTTGAGCCAGTTTTAGTAGAAGGTAGAGCAATAAAATTACACCCATTAGTTTGTACAGCATTCAATGCTGACTTCGACGGTGACCAAATGGCTATACATTTACCATTATCACCAGAAGCACAAGCAGAAGCAAGATATTTAATGCTTTCAGAAAACAACCTATTAAAACCACAAGATGGTAAACCAGTAACAACACCTACACAAGATATGATTTTAGGAAGTTACTACTTAACAATGGATGTTGATGGAGAACCAGGAGAAGGAACATATTTCTCATCTCCAGAAGAAGCTATAATGTCACTTGCAAATGGCGACATAACAATGCACTCAAAAATATTTGTTAGAAGATCAAAAGTCGTTGATGGTGTAGAAGTACATAAAAAGATAGCAACAACAGTAGGAAGAATAATATTCAATACAGGAATTCCACAAGATTTAGGATTTGTGGATAGAAGCAATCCAGAAAACGAATTCGAATATGAAATTGGATTTGTTGTATCAAAGAAAAATCTAGGAAAAATAATTGGAAAATGTATTAGTGTACATGGACTAAATAGAACAGCAGAACTTCTAGACTACATCAAGGCAACAGGTTACAAATACTCTACATTAGGAGCTGTAACAGTTTCAGTAGCAGATGTTCAAGTACCACCTGAGAAGAAAGCAATCCTTGCAGATTCTCAAGCACAAGTTGATAATGTATTAAAACAATATAAACGTGGTTTAATTACTGACGAGGAAAGATATAGCCAAGTAATTAAAATATGGGAAAAAGCAACTGATGATGTAAAAGAAGCAATGAAGAAAAACTTCGACAAAGAAAACCCAATGTTCATGATGTCTGACTCTGGAGCCAGAGGTAACTTAGACCAGTTAAAGCAAATCGCTGGTATGCGTGGACTTATGGCAAGTACAACAGGTAAAACAGTAGAGATACCAATCAAATCATCATTCAGAGAGGGACTAGACGCATTAGAGTACTTTATATCAGCCCATGGAGCTCGTAAAGGACTTTCTGATACAGCTTTAAGAACAGCAGACTCTGGATACTTAACAAGAAGACTTGTTGACGTTTCACAAGATATTATCGTAAGAGAAGATGACTGTGGAACAACAGAAG
This sequence comes from Clostridium sp. CAG:780, assembly GCA_000434195.1. GTDB lineage: Bacteria > Bacillota > Clostridia > TANB77 > CAG-508 > CAG-245. The sequence continues at coordinate 99,424 of HF994458.1, read as the reverse complement.
GTGTTGAAGTATTTGATATAAAAGACGGAAATCAAATAATAGAAAAAATACAAGAACGACTACTTGGAAGATATCCATTACATGATGTAATAGATCCAAATACCAAGGAAGTAATAGTTGATACAAACACACTTATCACGGAAGACTTAGCAGATAAGATAGTGGCAGCAGGAATAACAAGAGTTACTGTTAGAAGTGTATTTAGATGTAGAACAAAACATGGTGTTTGTTGTAAATGCTATGGTATGGGACTAGCAAGTAGAAAAGAAGTTGATATAGGAGATACTGTAGGTATAATAGCAGCTCAATCAATAGGTGAGCCTGGTACACAGCTTACAATGAGAACTATACACTCTGGTGGTGTTGCTGGTGTTGCAGACATCACACAAGGTCTTCCTAGAGTTGAGGAGCTATTCGAAGCTCGTAAACCAAAGGGACTTGCAATAATCACAGAAATAGCAGGAACTGTATCAATTAAAGTAGACGAAAAGAAGAGAAAAGAAGTTATAATTACTTCTAAAGATGATAGCAGAACATATGTAATACCATTTGGTTCTAAGCTAAAAGTAAAAGAAGGAGATATCCTAGAAGCAGGAGATCAAATTACAGAAGGTTCTAAGAACCCTGCAGAAGTATTAGCTATTAACGGACCAGAAGGTGTGTATGAATACTTAATCCAAGAAGTTCAAAAAGTTTATAGAAACCAAGGTGTTGATATAAACGACAAACATATCGAAGTTATTGGAAGACAAATGCTTAAAAAGGTTAGAGTTGAAGATAATGGAGATACAGATATGTTTGCAGGATCACTTGTAGATATGTATGAGTTCGAAGATAAGAACAAAGAAGTAGAAGCACAAGGATTAAGACCTGCAACAGGCAAGAGAGTATTACTAGGTATTACAAAAGCATCACTTGCAACAGAGAGCTTCTTATCAGCAGCATCATTCCAAGAAACAACAAGAGTATTAACAGAAGCTGCTATAAAAGGAAGAACAGACGAATTAATAGGATTAAAAGAAAATGTTATTATAGGTAAACTAATTCCAGCTGGAACAGGAATGAAGAGATACAAAAACGTACATATAAATACAGAGAAAAAAGAAACTCCTGAAATAAATCCAGAAAATCCAGAAACAGTAGTAACAGAAGCAATAAATAACATGACATCAGAAAATACTGTAATAGGAACACCAGAAGGAATAGCAGAAGACGATATAATAATATCAGACGAAAATTAATCGTAAAAAGTAGGGCATATTTTACATATGCTCTATTTTTATAATCAAATAATCATGAATAAAAAGAAAAAAATCTCATATATTTACAATGAAAACGTGTAATATGTGAGGTTTTTTATGTTTATAATAAATAAGAAAAGAGTAATATTTTTATTTTCAGCAGTATTTTTGCCAATTGGAATATTTATGTTTCAAATGAGTAATAATTCTATAAAAAAACAGACAATCGAAACAATGTCGATGCCAGTAACTTCAAAAACAATAGTATTGGATGCAGGACACGGAGGAGAAGATGGCGGAGCTGTAAGCAGTAATGGAATTAGTGAATCAAATATAAATCTAAAGATAGTATTAAAATTACAAAATTTATTAGAACAAAGTGGAGCAAAAGTAATATTAACAAGGTCGGACGAAAATGCAATTTATGATGTGGACAAAAAGACATTAAGAGATAAGAAAAATTCGGATATAAAAAATAGAGTAAAAATTGGTAATACATCATCAGCAGACATATTTGTTAGTGTACATCTTAACAAAATTCCACAAAGTCAATATAGTGGATGGCAAACATTTTACAAAAAGAATAATGAAGACAGCAAAAGACTTGCGACTTGTTTACAAAATAATTTAAACGAAGCAATACAAAAGGAAAATAAAAGAGTACCTCTTCAAATTGACAATGTATATATTGTAAAAAAAGTAGAAATAGCAATATCAATAGTAGAATGTGGATTTTTATCGAATCCAGAGGAAGAGAAAAATTTACAGGATGATGCCTATCAAGATAGACTTGCTTGGGGAATTTACAATGGAATTATGAGTTATTTTGAATAAATGAAATGAATAAGTTTTCCACTTCTTGGAGAAAATATGTGTAAAACATATACCAAGGAGTGGATTTTTTTGAACGAAAAAAAGAGATTAAGTATAAAAGGAGCAATTTTAGATAAAGCACAACTAGAAAATTATCTAGAAAAAATTGCTTCTGATCATATATTAACAGAAAAATCTAGTAAAGAAACCTATCCTTTACCAAGATTAAAGGAGAATTTTTTTGTTATAAAAGAAGTATATAAACTGCTAAATGAACAAATAAAACAGTCTATCCCAATACATCCGGCAGGAGAATGGATTTTAGATAATTTATATATTATAGAAGAAGTTGTAAAAAGCATATCTAAAGAACTTACCCTAAAAAAGTATACAAATTTTTTAGGGCTTGCAAATGGAAGGTATAAAGGTTTTGCTAGAGTTTATGTGTTAGCAACAGAGATGGTTGCGTATACTGATGGAAAGATAAATTCTGAGAACTTAGAAGAAATGCTAAAAGCATACCAAACCAAGAAAACACTTAGTATGAATGAGATATGGAGTATAGGATTATTTATTCAAATAGCATTGATTGAGAACATAAGAGAGATATGTGAAACAATTTATATGTCGCAACTTCAAAAATATAAAGTAGAAAACATTTTAGCAAAATTTTTTGATGAAGAGAAAAAGAAGAATAGAGTACTTCAATTAAACAGAATATCGCAAATAAAAACTAATCAAATGAAAAATGCATTTGTAGAATATATGTCATATAAGCTAAAAAAATATGGAAGCCAAGCTTATCCATATCTAAACATATTAGAAGAGGAAGTAGCAAAAACAGGTTCAGATATTTCTGAGATAGTAAAAAAGGAGCACTTTGATATTGCGGTAAAAAAGGTATCAATAGGCAACAGTATTATATCTCTAAAAACAATGTCGAGAATAAACTTTTTAGAGATCTTTGAAAGAATAAATAGGGTAGAAGATATACTAAAACAAGATCCAGTTGGTCAATATCAATTAATGGATGGAGATACAAAAACATATTACAGAAATGCAATAGCCGAAATATCTAAAAAGACTAAAATATCTGAAATATATATAGCAAAAAAATGCTTAGAGTTAGCACAAAAAGAAGAACAAAACGAGAAGAAAAAACATATTGGATATTATCTAATATCAGATGGAAAAGAAGAACTTTTAAATAATTTACTAGACAAAAAGATAAAAATAAAAACAAATTATGAAAAAGCTAAAACTTATATAAAATCAATATGGGGAAGCAGTGTAGTAATAAGTTTGTTATTCAGTATAAATATGTATTTTATACTGAATAATCAATGGTGGTTAAAAGTATTATTGTCAGCTATTTTATTCTGCATAATACTTGTACCAATAGAAAATATAATATCAAAAATTGCTCAATACATCCTTAGCAAAATTGTAAAGCCAAAACTAATTCCAAAATTAGATTTTCAAAATGGGATTCCAGAAAAATTTAAAACAATGGTTGTAGTCCCAACAATAGTAAAAAGCAAGGAAAAAGTTAAAGAATTAATGGGAAAACTCGAAGTTTATTACATTGCAAATAAAAGTGAGAATCTATATTTTACTCTTTTAGGGGATTGTAGTTCTGGAAGTAAAGAAATTGAAAACTTTGATGAAGAAGTCATAAGAACAGGAATAGAAGAAACAGAAAAACTGAATAAAAAATATGGAGAAAAATTTAATTTTATTTATAGAAAAAGAAAATGGAATGCAAATGAAGAATGTTACATGGGCTGGGAAAGAAAAAGGGGCTTATTAAATCAATTTAATGAATACTTGTTAGGTAATATAGAAAATCCATTTAGAATAAGTACTTTTAAGAATATCGAAGAATTTAAAAATATACAATATATAATTACACTAGATTCTGATACAGATTTAACATTAAATTCAGCTTTAAAACTAGTTGGAGCTATGGCTCACATACTAAACAAACCAGTACTAAACGATAACAAAGACCTAGTAATATCAGGACATGCACTAATGCAACCAAGAGTCGGAATAGGATTATTAGAAAGCAGAAGGAGTGTATTTACTCAGATATATGCAGGAGAAGGAGGAACAGATTCTTATACAAATGTAATATCGAACACATATCAAGATAATTTTGATGAAGGAATATTCACAGGAAAAGGAATATATGATGTAAACACTTTTTCGAAAGTACTAGAAGGAGAGATAAGAGAAAATGCAGTATTAAGTCACGACTTGTTAGAAGGAAATTATTTAAGATGTGGACTAGTATCAGACGTAATGCTGATGGATGGCTATCCAACAAATTATTTAAGTTTTAGAACTAGATTATATAGATGGATAAGAGGAGATTTTCAAATACTTCCGTGGTTAAAAAAGACAATAATAAATAAAAAAGGAGAAAGAAAAAACAACCCGTTAGGATTATTAAGTAAATACAAAATATTTAGCAATATAGTAAGAAGTAAGGTGGAATTTTTTGCGTTAATGACAATTATATATTCTTTAATACTTGCCAAAATACTGAAATTAGAATTAATAAACTTTGTACTAATAGGGCTAATAACAATACTAATTCCTGTTGTTATAGATGTTGTAAATGTAATTATAAGTAGGAAAGAGGGAATAGTAAAAACTAAAAAATTTGTAAAAACAATAGATGGACTTAGAGCTAGTTTACTTAGAGGAATACTAGATTTTTTGCTAATACCTGATAAAGCTTATATAACAACAAAAGCGGAAATAAAAACTATATATAGAATGACCAAGACAAAGAAATATTTATTAGAATGGACAACTTCAGAAGAAGCGGAAAGAACAGCAAAAACTGATTTAATATCTTATTACAAAGAAATGAGAGCAAACTCAATATTAGCAATATTGGGATTAATAGTATATTTTTGTATAACAATTACAACACCAACATTTTTAGTGGAATTAATAATATTAATTTTAAGCTTGTTATGGTTTATAGCGCCGGCAATAATGTTTCAAATAAGTAAGAAAAATGAGCAAATATTTGCAATAGAAAAACTAAACAAACAAGAAAAAGATTACATTATGGATGTAGGATATAAAACTTGGCTGTACTTTAAAGAAAATCTAATTCAAAGAGGAAACTATTTACCACCAGATAATTACCAAGAAGACAGAAAACCAAAAGTAGTAATGAGAACATCACCGACAAATATAGGACTTGCCCTTCTTGCTGTAATGTCAAGCTATGATTTAAAATACGAAAATTTAGAAGATACAATGGAACTATTATATAAAATGGTGAATACAATAAGTAATTTAACAAAATGGAATGGACATTTATATAATTGGTATAACATAGAAACGTTGGAACCACTTATACCAAGATATATATCATCAGTTGATAGTGGAAATTTTGTAGGATATCTTTATGTATTAAAACAGTTCTTATTAAAAGAAAAAGAAGAAATAGAAAATAGTGAAACAATATCAAAAATAAATATAATGTTAGAAAATATTAAAAACATAATAGAACAAACAGATTTTGCAAAATTATATGACCAAGAAAACAGACTATTTTCAATAGGATTTAACGTAGAGGATAATCAATTAACAGACTCTTACTATGATTTATTAGCATCTGAAGCAAGGCAAACAAGTCTAATTGCAATAGCTAAAAAGGATATTTCAGAAAAGCATTGGTACAATTTGAGCAGAACATTGACAACATTAAATGGATATAAAGGACTGATTTCTTGGTCTGGAACATCATTTGAATATTTGATGCCAACAGTAAACATTCCACAATATTCAGGTAGCATATTAGATGAATCTTGCAAATTTATGATAATGAGTCAGTTAGAATATGCAAAAAGATTAGGAATACCATGGGGAATATCAGAAGCGGCATTTAATTTAAGAGATTTGAATAACAACTACCAATACAAAGCCTTTGGAATTCCTTGGCTTGGATTGAAAAGAGGACTATCTGACGAAATTGTGGTATCAGCATATGGTTCAGTTCTTGCCATAAACGATTCACCAAAAGAAGTTTTTAATAATTTAAAAGTATTAGAACAAGAAAAAATGTATGATAAATACGGATTTTACGAAGCAATAGATTTTACGCCAGGCAGAACAAAAAATGGATACACACCAGTAAAAACATATATGGCACATCATCAAGGGTTAATATTATTGTCGATAAATAATTTGATAAATAAAAATATAATACAGAAAAGATTTATGTATAATCCAGAAATTCAAGCTGTAAATATTCTATTGCAAGAAAAAATGCCGGAAAATATGATAATAACAAAAGAAGAAAAAGAAAAGGTAGAAAAAATTAAATATCAAGATTACGAAAATTATACGCAAAGACAATACAGTAAAATAAACGAAAATCTAAATATATCTAATGTAATAGCAAATGACAAATATACCATAATAATGGACCAGTTTGGAAATGGGTATAGCAAGTACAAAAACTTGCAAGTAAATAGATACAAAGAAACAGACGAAGCACAGCAAGGAATAATGTTCTATATAAAAAATATTAGAAACAAAAATATTTGGACAAATACGTATTCAACAATCGGAAAGAAACCGGACAAATATAATCTTGTATTTGCACCAGAAATGGATAAGATAATAAGAGTAGACGAAAGTATTGAAACAATAACAAAAACAATAGTGGACACAGATGAACCTGTGGAAGTAAGAAGGTTAGAGCTAAAAAATACAGGAGCCATAGAAGAAATATTAGAAATTACAGGATTTATAGAGCCTATAATATCTGATAAAATGCAAGATTATGCGCACAAGGCATTTAATAACTTATTCTTGTCATATGAATATATTGATAGTACAAATACAATTTTAATAAAGAGAAAATCGCATACAGCTTCAGAACAAGATATCTATATGGCAGTAAATCTATTTGCTCAAAATAACACCATAGGAGAAGTTGAATACGAAATAGACAAAGAAAGATTTTTTGGAAGATGCAATTACAAGGTTCCAAAGGAAGTAGAAAATTCAATACCATTTAGTAGAAAAATTGGATATACAACAGATCCGATTGTTGCAATGAAACAAACCATCAATATAAGACCAGAAGAAACAACATATATAGACTTTATAATATCTGTGGGAGAAGACAGAGAAAATGTATTAAAAAATGTTGTTAGATTTATGAACAATGAAAATACTAAAAGAACTTTTGAACTTTTAAAAGCCAAGAGTGAAGCGGAAAATAGATATTTGGGATTAAAGGGAAAAGATATAGAAATATATCAACAAATGTTAGCATATATATTATTTGCACCAAAAGTAGATATAAAAAAGAATCAGTATAATGACAACGCTCAATATCCAGTATCGAATTTATGGAAATATGGAATATCAGGAGACCTGCCGATATTGCTAGTGAAAATAAAAGATATTAATGATATAGATATAATCAAAGAAGTATTAAGTGCGTATGAATTTTTTAGAGTTAAAAATATAAACATTGATTTAGTAATACTAAATGAAGAAAAAGAAAGCTACGAAAATTATGTAAGAGATGCTATACAAACGGCAGTATTAAACAAGAATTTAGCATATTTGTTAAACATTCCAGGAGGCATATTCTGTTTAGAAAATGTGGACAGTAAAGATAAAAAATTATTGGAAATGAGAGCAAACTTAATAATAAATGCAAGTTATAGTTCATTGGAAATCCAAATGAAGGAAATAGAACACAAGATATTAGACAATGTGAAAGAAGTTGCTTATGATTCAAACAAAGAAATAAGTTTTGAAAACGAAACAGACACAGAAATGATACTGGACGAAAAAGAGTTAAAATATTTTAATGAATATGGTGGATTTGCAAAAGACGGAAAAGAATATCAAATAAAAGTAAGTTCAAATGACACTCTACCAACAGTTTGGAGCCACATTATAACAAACGGTAAATTTGGAACATTAACAACAGAAAATATGGGTGGATATACTTGGAATAAAAATAGCAAATTAAATAGAATAACGGCGTGGTCAAATGACCAAGTAACAGATACTCCTTCAGAAATAATATATATAAAAGATAAGGACACAAACAAGAAGTGGTCAGTTGGTTACAATCCAATGCATGATGAAAATGAATATTATGCAATTTATGGATTTGGCTATGCAAAATATATTCATACTTCTTCAAGAATAAAGCAAACAGTAGATATATTTGTGCCAAAAGAAGACAATGTTAAAATAAATTTATTAACATTAGAAAACAAAAATCCTCAAAGAAAAAATCTAAAATTAGTATATTATATAAAACCTGTATTGGGAGAAGATGAAATAAAAACTAACAAATATTTATATACAAATTTTAACACAGCATCAAATACAATATTTTTAAGAAATGTAATGAACGAAAAGAAGGAGGATTCGATTTTTGTAACATCTAGTGAAAAAATAAAATCTTATACAGGTAGCAAGAGCTCATTCTTAAAAAATTTAGGAATAAGCTCTCCAGCGGGACTAGATCAAATAGAACTAAGCAGAGAAAACTCTTTTGGAAAAGATAGCATAATGGCTATAATGATAGATGTAACAATAGAAGCATTTTCAACCAAAGAAATATCATTTGTACTAGGAAGTGCAGAAACTAAAGAAGAAGCATTAGATATTGCATATAAATACTCAAATATAGGAAATTGCAAAAATGAATATGTAAATATAAAGAGATATTGGAGTGACCTAGTAAACAGATTACAAGTTAATACACCAATGGAATCTACAAACATTTTATTAAATGGTTGGTTGATATATCAAACAATCTGTGCAAGATTATATGGAAGAACAGGATTCTACCAATCAGGTGGAGCGTATGGATTTAGAGATCAACTTCAAGACACTATGGCCGTAAAATATATTGAACCAGAAATAGCAAGAAAACAAATACTAAAAAGTGCAAGACATCAATTCATAGAAGGTGATGTTGAACACTGGTGGCACGAAGAAACAAGTAGGGGAATAAGAACAAGAATTTCAGATGACTTGCTGTGGCTGGCATATGTAACAGAAGACTATATAAGCTTTACAAATGATTATCAAATATTAGATGAAGAGATAAGCTATAAAGAAGGAAGAATTTTAGCACCAGAAGAAAATGAAAGGTATGATTTGTATAAGGATTCTCAAACAAAAGAAAGCCTATATATGCATTGCATAAGAGCAATAGAAAAATCGCTAAACTTTGGAGAACATGGACTTCCTAAAATAGGAACAGGGGACTGGAATGATGGATTTAGTAATGTGGGCAGTAAAGGAATAGGAGAAAGTGTATGGTTAGGATTCTTCTTATATGAGGTATTAAAGAAGTTTATACCCGTATGTAAATATAAAAATGATAATGAGAGAGCAGAAAAATATCTAGCAATAATGGAAAAATTAAAGAGAATATTAAACACCGAAGGATGGGATAGCAGATGGTATAAAAGAGCATTTACAGATAATGGAGAAACATTAGGAAGCTTGCAAAACGAAGAGTGTAAAATAGATAATATATCTCAAAGCTGGGCAACGATTTCAGAAGCGGGTGACAATGACAAAAAGTATATAGCGATGGAAAGCTTAGAAAATCACTTAATAGACAAAGAAATAGGAATAATAAAATTACTAGATCCACCGTTTGAAAAGAGTAAATTGGAACCAGGATATATAAAATCATATTTACCGGGCACGAGAGAGAATGGAGGACAATACACACATGCTGCAACCTGGACCATTATTGCACAAGCAATGCTTAATTTGAATGATAAAGCATATGAAAATTTTAGAATGATAAATCCAATAGAACACAGTAGAACAAAAGAAGGAAGTAATAGATATAAAGTTGAGCCATATGTAATACCAGCAGACGTATATGGTCAAGGAAATTTAGCAGGTAGAGGTGGTTGGACTTGGTACACTGGCTCTAGTAGTTGGATGTATGTAGCAGGTATAAAATATATATTAGGCTTAAACATTAAAAATGAATATTTGGAGATATTGCCACATATACCAACCAAATGGGAACAATACGAAATTAAATACAAATATGGAAATAGTTTGTATAATATAAAAGTAATAAATAGTAATCACAAGGAAATTGTAACAGAGCAAATAGAAAAGATGATTTGCAACGGAGAGGAAATAAAAGAGAAAAAAATAAAACTTAATAAAAATGGTGGGATCTATAATATAGAAGTAATAATATAAAAAAGAGAGTCGATTTAATAAAATAAATCGACTCTTTTGTGCATAATATTTGCCAGAAAAACAAATAGTAATAATATTGCAATAATATTGTAAAAAAGCTTTGACAAGTATGAGCACAAGAGGTATAATAAATGCAAATAATAAAGTACGGAGGAATTTATTTATGGAACAAGGAAGAAGACAGATAAGTAATAATCCTAGTAGAAGAAGCGGAAACTATAGAAGTAGTAAACAAGCATTCAAACAAAAAGCTGCAGCATTTTTAGGAGCTGGAATCATATTAGGCGGAGTAGGAGTTGGAATAGGAAAAACAGTAATCTCTAATATGGCAGAAAAAGCAAATTACAATAAAGATTTGCAAACAGCAATAGAGTTAGCAAATGAGCAAGAATCAAGAATAAGAGGAATAGAAGAACAACTTTCTTATGAACCAGAAGACGAGAGAAACGAGCAAATGGAAAATGTAGAGAAGTTGGAACAAGCAATACAAACATACACAAGATTAAGAAACAAGTCAAACATGATGGTGGAAGAACAGGAAGAGTATACAGAAGCAGTTAAGACAATAATTGATTCTAAAGATTTTGTAATAGACTTATATGAGGATGTTATGGCAAATCAAATAGCACAAGCATATGGAATTGAAAATCCAGGAGAAATAGAGATACATGACAATATCAATAGAGAAGGAGACCATCGTACTGTTATCAATTTGCCAGATGGTAGAACGATTCGACCAAAGGATTTTTTCTTCCTTTCATCAAAAGATACTCTTAACGGAACGGCTAAACAACTTATTATTAATGCAAGAGAATTACTAGATGAAGATAGAGATACATCAACAACAAATATGGAAGATTTAAAGCCGGCGGCTGATAAGATAATTGATACATATCAAGAAGCGGCAGACCTTAAAGAAAACTACAAATTCTATGTTAACGAGAAAGGCCAATTTGTGGCAGAAAAAGTAGAAAAAGAAGAACAACAAAATCAAACAACACAAACAAGAGAAGATGACGAAGAAAGATAAAAATAAAATAAAGGAGTGTACTTCTATGAAAGAAGATTTAGATCCAAACAAAAAAACAATATTAGTCGTAGACGATGAAAAACCAATTATAGATATATTAGTATATAATTTAAAAAAAGAAGGATATAATACCCTAGAAGCAACTGACGGAGAAATGGGATTAAACATTGCAATAGAACAAAGACCAGATTTGATTTTATTAGATGTAATGCTTCCAAAAATGGATGGATTAACAGTTTGCAAAAGAGTAAAACAAACATATAATGTGCCAATTCTTATGATATCTGCAAAAGACGAGGAAATAGACAAAATAGTTGGACTAGAATTAGGTGCAGACGACTACATCACTAAGCCATTCAGTGTAAGAGAATTAATGGCAAGAGTAAAAGCAAATTTGAGAAAAGTTGATGATGAAAAGGAAAGAAGAGATAAAGAATCAACAAACAAAAACAACAAAATTGTTGTTGGCGATTTAGAACTTGACCTAGAAAAAGTAGAGGTAAAGGTGAAAGGCCAAGTAAAAGCTTTAACACCAAAGGAATTTGAACTTGTAAAATACTTAGCAATGCAACCAGGAATTCCTGTTACAAGAGAAGTGCTTTTAGAAAAAGTATGGAACTATGAATATTATGGAGACATAAGAACCGTAGATGTTACTGTTTGCAGAATTAGAGAAAAACTAGGAGATAGCACAAAAAACTCTAAAATCATAATAAACAAGAGAGGAATAGGCTACTACCTAGCATCTAAATAAAGGAAACTACTATGAGAAATATACAAAGTAAAATTTTATTAATGTTTTTTGTTACTGGTATTATAATAATTTTGGGAATGGGTGCATTTTCGATGAATATAATAAGCCAGTCAAGCACATTAGCAAATACAGTTGATGGCTCAAGCTTTCAAGAAATCCAAGCTATGCAAGAGGTACAAATGAAGCAAATAAAAATACTAATATTAAGTGCAATATTAGTATTTTCTTGTATTGTTTCAATAATGGGAGCTTTTGTATCAAAGGTTATAATAATGCCAATAAAGGACTTAGCAAACAGAGCAAGAAAAATTGCAAGTGGAGACAATACAGAATTAATTAGGTTAGAAGATATAAAAAAGAAAAAAAGAGGCAAATCAGAAGTCGATGCAATTACCAATATAATAGAGATAATGACAGGAGAACTTAAACAAAACTTAACAGACGTAAATAGACAAAAAAGAGAGATAGAAGCAATATTATTGCATATGACAGATGGCGTTATAGCATTTGATGAAAATGGCAAAGTAATGCATATAAATCCAGCTGCAAAAGAGTTATTAAATATAGACAAAGAAGATAATTTTGATGATATATTTAAGAAGCTAAATGTGGAAATAAAAAAAGAAGCAATATTATATTTAGAAAGCTGGACTCCATCAGAGCAAAGAATAAATGTGGGAGAAAAAACAGTAAACGTGTTCTTTGCACCATACAAAGACGAAAACAACTTGTCATCAGGGATAATTGCAGTTATACAAGACATCACAGAGCACGTAAAACTTGATAATATGAGAAAAGAATTTGTGGCAGATGTATCGCACGAGCTAAAAACACCAATTACTTCAATTATTGGATATGCGGACACACTTCAAGATGGGGAATATGACAAAGAAACTACGCAGAAATTCTTATCAGTAATCTCATCAGAAGGCAGAAGAATGGCAAATTTAGTGAGTGATCTATTAACATTATCAAGATATGACACAAATAGAATGAAAAGAGAAGTGTCAGAATTTGATTTAGGAAGCCTTACAAAGAAATGCCAAGAAAAGCTAGAAATCGAAATTGAAAAGAAAAAGCAAAATGTAGAATGTTATGTAACAGCAGATGTTCCACCAATAGAAGCAGATAAAAATGGTATTGAAAGAGTTGTTCTAAATGTATTGTCAAATGCAGTAAAATACACTCCTGAAGGTGGAGTAATAAAAATATATGTAGGATTTGTGTATAATGACGCATATATTAAGGTAATAGATAATGGAATAGGAATCCCAAAAGAAGATTTAGGTAGAGTGTTCGAAAGATTTTACAGAGTAGACAAAGCTAGAACTAGAGAGATGGGTGGAACAGGACTAGGTTTGCCTATTGCAAAAGAAATCATAGAGCAAAATAAAGGTAGTATAGATATTAAAAGTGAATATGGAAAAGGAACAGAAGTTGTTATAAGAATTCCAGCCGTAAAAAAGCAGGACGAAAGGAAAGATATAAATGAGTGAAAAGACAAAAGATATAATAGAATGGATAGAATGTATTGTAATAGCAATAGTATTAGCATTATTAATTAGATATTTCGTGGGAACACCTACTGTTGTTCAACAAGAGTCAATGTATCCAAACTTAAAACCAGGAGAAAGACTAATTTTAAATAGAATTCCAAGAACAAAAAAGCAAATGCCAAGTAGAGGCGATATAATTACATTTGAAGCGCCAACAAAAAAGGTTGTGACAGATAAAGAGGTGGATTTCTCTAAACCAGTAGCAATTTATTCAAGAAAATTCAACAATGTAATTTCAAAATTTACATACTATGTATTGGAGTGGGGAAAAGAAAGCTACATAAAAAGAGTAATTGCACTTCCAGGTGAACATGTACAAATTATGGATGGAAAAGTCTATATAAATGGAGAAGAACTTGATGAATCTGCATATTTAAAAGACACGGTTGTTACAAATAGCAATAATGGAGTATTTACAGACTTCACAGTTCCAGAGGGATGTGTGTTTGCAATGGGTGACAATAGAGAACATTCAATAGACTGCAGAAAATTCGGATGTATACCATTAGAAAAGATAGAAGGAAAAGTAACAGTAAGATTTTGGCCTTTAAATAAAATGGGAAAAATTGAAAAGGCAGAGTAGAATATAAAGAATTGGAGAAAAAGTATTGAGTTTTGAAAATATTGTAGGAAATACAAAAATAAAACAAGAATTAAAAAATGTTGCAAATAGTAATGCAGTATCACATAGTTATTTGTTTGTTGGAGAAGAAGGAATAGGAAAAAAACAAATAGCAAGAGAATTTGCAAAAATGATTTTATGCTTATCACAAGAAAAAGAAAACTGTAATCAATGTGATTCTTGTATAAAATTTATATCAAACAATAATCCGGATTTTATAGAAATATCAGAAGATGGAAACTCAATAAAAATAGCACAAATCAGAGAACTACAAGAAAAAATATATCAAAAACCGATTGTGTCATCAAAAAAAGTTGTAATAATAGATAATTCAGAAAAAATGACTGAAGAGGCACAAAACAGCTTACTAAAAACACTAGAAGAACCACCAGAATACATAGTTATTATATTGATAACATCAAATGAAAACAAATTGCTAAATACTATAAAATCAAGATGTTTAAAGCTAAGTTTTGTCAATATAGATGGCAAAGAAATGTTAGAATACATTGACAAAAATCAAGAAATACAAAAGCCAAGCCAAAGCATATTAGAACTTTGCAATGGGAGTATAGGAAGATTAATAAAAATTAATGACAACATAGAAGAGTATAATCAAATTGATGTAATTACAAAAGATATGATTAGTGGAAGAATTCCAAATGTTGTAAAGTTGATTAATAAGTACGAAGTTCTATATAAATCAAAAGAAATAATTTTTGACTTGTTAGATTATATGATAGCAATAGTATATAGTCACATAAAGAAGAATGCAGATTATAGATCTAAATTTATAAATATTATAGGCATAATAAATAATGCAAAAACAAAATTAAATTCAAACACAAATTATGATATGTGTATAGATGAAATGTTGTTTAAAATATGGGAGGAAATAGATGAAAACAATAGTAGGAGTTAGATTTAGAAAACCTGGAAAAGTATATTTCTTTGACCCAGGATACATACAACTAAAACCAAAGGACAAGGTCATAGTTGAAACTTCTATGGGAGAGGACATAGGAGAAGTAGTTATTAGCAAAAGAGAAATACCGGACAATAAAGTTCAAACAGAATTGAAGAAAATAATAAGATTAGCAAACTATAAGGACATCAAACACTTAGAAGAAAACAGGAACAAAGAAAAGAAAGCATTTGATGTATGCAAAGAAAAAATAAAAAAATACAATCTAGATATGAACTTAGTAGATGTTGAATATAAATTTGATAACAGCAAAATAATATTTAGCTTTACTTCAGATGGAAGAGTTGACTTTAGGGAGCTTGTAAAAGACTTAGCAGCGATTTACAAAACAAGAATAGAGCTAAGACAAATAGGAGTAAGAGATGAAGTTAGAAAAATAGGCGGTAATGGAGTCTGTGGTAGAGAACTTTGCTGTTGTTCTTTCCTAAACAATTTTGATGTTGTATCAATAAAAATGGCAAAAGAACAAAGTGCTTCACTAAATCCATCAAAAATATCAGGAAACTGTGGCAGATTAATGTGTTGCCTAAAATATGAACAAGAAGTATACGAAGAAAAAAATAAAAGACTTCCAAAAGTTGGAGCTGTTGTAAAAACAGAAGATGGAAAAGGAACAGTTTGTTCAGTAGAAACTTTAAGAGAAATGGTTAAAGTACAATTTGAAAGAGAAGGCACAAAAACTTACAAGAGTTATAATGCTGCAGATGTAAAAGTTTTAAAAAATCCAAAAGGAAGCGAAACAGAAAATGTAGACAAAGAAGAGTTAGAAAACTTACAAGAGCTACAAAAACTAGAAAAATTAGAAAAAGAAGAAAGAAAAAATGTAGACAATAACCAAGATGAATATTAAAAAAATAAATAACAAAAAAGAGCGCTGAAAGGCGCTCTTTACTGTATTCTATTCTTCAACTGGTGCTTCAACTGGGCAAACACTTGCACAAGTTCCACAGCTGATGCATTGCTCAGGATCAATTTCATATTTTTCTCCTTTTTGAGCTATACAAGAAACAGGGCAGTTAGCTGCACAAGCTCCACAAGCTATACATTTATCTGTAATTTTATAAGCCATTATTTTCACCACCTTTTACAATAATTAAACTAAATTTATTTCTATATTTTTTAGATATTATTCAGCAGATTTATTTGTTATTTCTTCTAAATCTAATATTTCTTGCCAACGCTTGTCAACCTCAGCTTGGAAAGCCTCTATCATCCACTCATTTCCTGGTTTGAACATATGTTTAAAACGTTTTTGTGGACGTAAGAATTCTTCTACTGGTAATTTTTTAGCTGGTTTATATGTAATATGGAATACACCATCAACAACTTCATATAAAGGCCAATAACAAGTATCAATAGCAAGTTTATTAATCTTCATTAAATCTTCTGTTGGATAACCCCAGCCACGAGGACAAGGAGCTAATACATTTAAGAAAGTTGCACCTTTTGTATAAATTGCTTTCTCAGATTTCTCATACAAATCTTTAAAATTTGCAACTGCTATACTTTGAGCAACATATGGTAAATGATGAGATGCCATAATCAAAGTTAAATCTTTTCTTGATTGCATCTTACCAGGAATAACGCTTCCGGCAGGAGATGTTGTTGTATCTGCAAATCTTGGTGTTGCTGATGAACGTTGGATACCTGTATTCATATATGCTCCGTTATCATAACATACATAAGTCATATCGTGACCTCTTTCCATTGCACCAGAAAGAGATTGAAGACCTATATCATAAGTTCCACCGTCACCGCCAAAAGCGATAAACTTTGTTTGTTCTCCATCTTTTTCTACAAGCTTACCTTGTTTTACCAAAGATCTGTAAGCAGCTTCTACACCTGAACAAGTTGCGCCAGCACACTCGAATGCTGTGTGAATATAAGAATCTGTCCAAGCTGAATATGGATATAAACAAGTAGAAACTTCCATACAACCAGTAGCATTTGCTATAACAGCGTGGTCAGTAGGTTTTAAAGCTCTTAGAACCATTCTTGCAACTGGTGGAGCGCCACATCCTGCACACATTCTGTGACCTGCAGTAAATCTAGAAGGCTTTTGTGCCATAACTTCTTTTAAATTATAAGCCATATTATTCACCTCTCCTTCTTAAACCTAAATATCTATAAGGATTTCCAATATCACCAGTTTCGGCAATTTTTTCTAAATCTTTATAAACGCTAGAAATCTCTTTTGTTGTTGTATCTCTACCACCAATACCATAGACATAGTTTACAGTTGGAACATGAACATTTTGTGTATACATGCTAGATGTAACATCTGTAAACAATGGAGCACCTGCACCATTCACGCTATCAGTTTTATCAAGAACTGCAACAGCCTTTAAGTGAGAAAGAGCTTTTGCAACTTCTTCTACTGGGAAAGGTCTAAACATACGAATCTTTAAAAGACCTGCTTTTATACCTTGGTTTCTTAAATTGTCTACAACAGCTTTTGTAGTTCCAGCTGTTGAGTTCATACAAACAATAGCGATTTCTGCATCATCTAATTTATATTCCTCAAAGAAACCGTATTTTCTTCCAGTCATTTTCTCAAATCTATCTGCTACTTCTAAAATTACTTTTTTAGCATTTCTCATAGCTTCTGCTTGTTGATATTTATGCTCAAACAAGAAAGCTTGTAAATCCATAGGACCAACAGCTATTGGCTCATTATGATTTAATAAATAATGTTCAGGTTGGTATTTACCAACAAATTCTTTAACTTTTTCATCTTCAATTAATTCTATATTTTCAATAGAGTGTGATGTTATGAACCCATCTTGGCAAACCATTAAAGGAAGCATAACATTTTTATTTTCTGCTATTTGATGAGCCATAATCAAATTATCATAAGCTTCTTGATTATTCTCAGAAAATAACATTATCCAACCAGCATCTCTAACACCCATTGCGTCTGAATGGTCATTGTGTATGTTTAAAGGACCAGAAACAGCTCTATTTACTAATGAAAGTACGATAGGAAGTCTTGAACCTGATGCAATATAAAGCATCTCCCACATAAATGACAAACCATTTGAAGAGGTAGCTGTCATAGCTCTAGATCCTGCAGCTTCTGCACCAATACAAGCACTCATAGCACTATGCTCACTTTCAACCGCAACAAATTCTGTGTCAACTTGACCATTGCTTACAAAAGTTGAAAAATATTGAGGTATCTCTGTTGAAGGTGTAATAGGGAAGGCAGCAACAACATCTGGATTTATTTGCTTCATAGCAACAGCTGATGCTTCATTTCCACTTAATCTTTCTCTAATACTCATTATTTAGAACCTCCTTCCTTCATTTCGATGGCTCCGAAAGGACATACTTTACTACAAACACCGCAACCTTTGCAATAATCATAGTCGAAGTCGCCTCTTTTTCCTTCTGAATTAACAGGAATAGAGTCATCTGGACATACTGGAAAGCATAAACCACATTGAGTGCATTTTTCTGAAATCCAAACTGGACACATACTTCTCCAGTCACCAGTTTTAAATTCTCTTGCATTTCCAGATTGATAAATTTCTCCACCAGGAGTCATATCTTCAACTGGTGTGTTTTTATCTATATGCATTTCTGACATAAAATTTCCACCTTTCTAATTTATCTTTTTTATTTCTTGTAAAGCCATTTCTAAGGCCTTCATATTTCCTTCTATAACTTCAGGCTTTTTAGCAAATTTATGCTTAAATGAGCCTTGCATATCGGCTAAGAAATCTTCATCATTCATTATACCAGCAACTTTTACAATAGCTGCAAGCATTGGAGTATTTGGAAAATATTTTCCTAAAGCTTCCTCAGATATCTTTCTAGCATCAATACAATAAATTCCTCCATTGTAACCTTTTAAGACACTCTTTAAATAATCAGCATCTCTAACTGTGTTTATTACAATAGCTCCGGTTTCTTTTAATCCTGCTGTAACATCAACACTTTCTAAAAGTGTATCATCTACAACTACAACATAATCTGGTTCATATATGTTGCTATGTATAACAATAGGACTGTTACTTATACGATTATAGGCTGTGATTGGAGCACCCATTCTTTCAGGACCATACTCAGGAAATCCTTGAATATATTTACCTGTATTAAAGGCAGCATCTGCAAGCAAAAGTGAAGCTGTCTTTGCGCCTTGACCGCCTCTTCCATGCCATCTAATCTCTACCAAATCATTCATAAACAAACTCCTTCCTTATCAAAAATTAATAGTATTTTACTAACAATCCAAGTATATTATTAATTGCAAAACATGTCAAGAAAAAACATAGAAAATTCATTGACTTATTAAGGATTTTTAGTATAATATAAATATATAATGAGAATTATGAAAAAGGAAGAGAACGCGAATGAGAAATTTTAAAAGTGAAAAAGGATCAGTGTCAACATTTGTAATTGTAACCGTATTATTTTTTGTTGCAATATTATCAACTTCATATATGGTGGTGGCTGCACTTAGAAAAGGACAGTTAAAAAGCCAAATAGAGGCAAAGGCAGTGTATGAGCAAGATTTAGGTAAAGTGGATAAAATAGTTACAGATTTAGAAAGTAAGCAAAATCTAGTCTGGAAAGAAGTGAGAGAAGAAAACGAAACAATAAATGCTGGAGCAGGAAATGCGTATAATCCAACTATACCGGCAGGATATCTTCCTGTGGATACTTATAATGCAAAATGGGGAATTGGACAAACTACTCCTACAACTGATGCAGTGGATCACGGTTTAGTTATACAGGATAAAAAAGGAAACGAGTGGGTATGGATACCGGTAGATTCTGCAACATTAACAAAAATGATAGAGCTTTCTGGCAGTGAAAAAACATTATGCGGGGCATCAGTAAAAACAAGTGAATATTCAAAAGCGGTAACAATAGGCACAAAAACGATTTCAAGAACTACACCGGGAACATCGAGTTCTGGTAGCTATAGAGAACCGGATATGGTAGTTGGAGCACTCAATGGGGGATATGATGCAAAAAAATATACAGAAATACTAGGAAGTGATGGAACAGAAAAGAAATTAGCCCAACTATTTGTGGATGAATATGGTGAAATGATAAAAAGCATAACAAAATATGGAGGATTCTATATAGGAAGATATGAGATTTCTGATGCAGGAGTTCAAAAAGACCAAAAAACATTAATAAATAAAAATTGGTATACGTTATATAACAAATGTAAAGAGTTAAAAGCAAACGATAAAGTGGAGACAAGAATGATATGGGGAATTCAATGGGATATTGCGTGTGACTTTATAGCAAATAAAGGAGACAAAAAAGATGTAGCAGATTCGAGATATTGGGGAAACTATAGTGATAGTCAAGGCGATGCGGCAGTTACTGTAACGGAAAATGGAAAGGAAACTAAAAAATTCGGAAGAGGACAGCTTACAGGATACAGTGAATACTGGAAAGCTAATAATGTGTACGATCTAGCAGGAAACTACTGGGAATGGACTCAAGAAGCATTTTATAAATACTATAGAGCTACTAGAGGAGGTGTTTCGGATAAAAGTGGATCTTCAAAATCTGTTTTAAGTCGAGAAGCAATTAGTCCGGATAACTCGCTGTTAGGTTATATCAGTACTCGTCCAACCTTAATAATAAAACCATAAAAAATAGTGAAAATCAAAAATAATTGACGTAAAAGAAGTGTACTTCAAATGTTAAACAAAAAACTTAACATTTGAAGTACACTTCTTTTTGAATTACCTACAAAAATGTAACGATTATTTTTTGCAAAATCCCTCATTTCACTTGACTTTTGACAATTTTAAGTATAATATATTAGTGTGAAAAATAGATTAAAAATCTTAAACATAGTTAGTAAGAATGGAGGACTTTATGGGAGAAGTTATAGTAATAACATCAGGAAAAGGTGGAGTAGGAAAAACAACTACAACAGCAAATCTTGGTTCTGCTTTAGCCCTAAAAGGCAAAAAAGTAGTACTAGTAGACACTGACATAGGACTAAGAAACTTAGATGTTGTAATGGGTCTAGAAAACAGAATAGTATATGACATAGTAGACGTTGTAGAAAAAAAGTGTAAATTAAGACAAGCCTTAATAAAAGATAAAAGGTTTGAACAACTATTCTTATTACCTGCTGCACAAACAAGAGATAAAAGTGCCATAAACGAAGAACAAATGAAAGAACTAACTAGTAAACTAAAAGAAGAATTTGACTATATCATAATAGACTGCCCAGCAGGAATAGAGCAAGGATTCAAAAATGCAATAGCCGGAGCAGATAGAGCCATAGTAGTAACAAATGCAGAAATATCTTCAATAAGAGATGCAGATAGAATCATAGGATTATTAGAAGCATCAGAAATAAAAAATCCAGAGCTAATTATAAATAGATTAAGACCAAACATGGTAAGAAAAGGTGAGATGATGGACGTTAACGACATAGTTGATCTATTATCAATAAACCTTATTGGAGTAGTTCCAGATGATGAATTTATAATAACTCAAACAAATAAAGGAGAACCTGCAGTAATCAACAAAAAAGCTCCTTCTGGTAAAGCATATGTAGAAATTGCTAGAAGAATATTAGGAGAAAATGTAGATGTAACAATTCCTGGAAAGGATGAAAAATTCTTAGACAAGATAAAAAATGTATTCAGAAAAAAATAATTATTGGAGGTAAAGAATGTTTGAGAACATAGTAAGCTTTTTTAAGAAATTTGGTAAAAAGGAACAAAAGGAAGTAAACTCAAAGGACACTGCAAAAGAGAGACTTCACTTAGTACTAATGCAAGATAGAGCAAATGTTTCAGCAGATTTCTTAGACATGATGCGACAAGAAATAATTGAGGTAATTAAAAAGTATATAGATGTGGATGAAAATGACATAGATGTAAGGTTAACGAACAAGACGAACGAAGATGGAACAACAGGAGCTCCTGCACTATATGCAAATATACCAATAACAGGAATAAAAGAAGAAGTGAAAAAAGGAAATTTAGAGGAGAAAAACGAAACTAAAGAAGATAACTCCAAAAAAAGAAAAAAATCTGAAAAAATAAACGAAGCAAAAGAAGAAGTTAAGCCAGAAGAAAATAAACCGGAAGAAAAAGAAGACGTAGAAGAAAGTGAACCTGAGCAAGAAGAAATTGAAGAAAATGAAGAAATAATCGAAGAAGATGAAGAAATAACTGAGACAGAAGAGGCCAAGGACGAAGAAGAAGAAAATCAAGACTCAGAAGAAGAATAAATGAGGTTATTGAATCATGAAAAATAAAATCTTAAAGAACATGGATTGGGGAATACTTATCTGTACGTTGATACTTCTAGCAATAGGATTAGTTGCTTTGTTTTCGGCAACGCAGAGCGCGGATTATGAAGAACTGAAAAAACAAATAATTTGGATTGCGATAAGTCTTCCAATAATGATTGCGATAATATTTATAGACTATAACTTCATATCAAAAATATCGCCAATATTATATGGATTAATACTAATAGCATTAATCGCTGTTCTATTTACTCCGAGTAACCATGGAGCGACAAGCTGGTTTACAATAGGATCAATCTCACTACAACCAGCGGAATTTGCAAAAGTTATTGTTACAATAACACTTGCAACATATATGTCTAGAATACAAGAAAAAGGAAAAGACCAAATAAGCAGACCCACTAGACTGCTAGTAGCATTAGCGATAGTAATGGTTCCGGTACTATTAATAATAAAACAACCTGATTATGGAACAGCAGTAGCGTTTGTAATTGCAACAGTGCTAATGTTGTTTGTTTCAGGAATAAAAAAGAGATACATAATAGCTGGAATATTATTAGTACTAATAGCCTTACCGCTATTATATTTCTTTGTTTTACCAGAACATGCAAAAACAAGAATAGACGTATTTTTAAATCCAAATTTAGACCCAAGAGGTTCAGGGTATAACGTAATACAATCAAAACTTGCGATAGGTTCAGGAGAATTCTTGGGAATGGGCTTATTAAAAGGAAATCAAACACAATTAGGATTCTTATATCCAAAAACTACGGACTTCATATTTGCTGTGATAGGCGAAGAAATGGGATTCATAATCGCGGCCACAGTAATAATTACATATGTAATATTAATAACAAGAGCAATATATATTGCAAAAACAGCAAAGGATAGCCTTGGGGCATATATATCTATGGGGATAGCCGGAATATTCATATTTCACATGACTGAAAACATAGGAATGGCAATGGGATTGCTTCCAATAACAGGAGTTCCACTTCCATTCGTAAGCTATGGAGGAAGTTCGTTACTTACTAACTTAATACTTATAGGATTATTATTGAATATTAGTGGAAGAAGACAAAAAGCAATATTTGTAAATTAATAGGAGAATATTTTGAAAATAGGAAATGTAGAAACAGATAATAACATATTTCTAGCACCAATGGCAGGTATCACAGACCTGCCATTTAGATTAATATGCAAAGAAAAAGGTGCGGGCTTAGTATATACCGAAATGGTTAGTGCTAAAGCACTCTTATATGGAGATGAGAAAACAAAGCTATTACTTAAGACTTGCAAAGAAGAAAGACCGTTAGCTGTACAAATATTTGGAAGTGATGTGGAATCTATTGCTTATGCGAGTAAATATGTAAGTGAGTTTGCTGATATTGTAGATATAAATATGGGATGCCCAGCTCCAAAAGTTGTAAAAAATGGAGATGGAAGTAGATTATTGTTAGACCTAGAACTAGTTAAACAAATAGTTGAAACAGCAGTAAAAAACTCAAAAGTACCGGTTACTGTAAAAATAAGAAAAGGATGGGACGAAGAGAATATTGTTGCACTAGAAGCTGCAAAAATTATAGAACAGGCGGGAGCAAGTGCAATTACAGTGCATGGCAGAACAAGAAGTCAATATTATTCAGGAGAAGCAGACTGGGAAATAATCAAAAAAGTAAAAGAAACTGTAAAAATCCCTGTGATAGGAAATGGAGATCTAAAATGTGCAGAAGATGTGGAAAAAGCATTGAAATTCAGCAAAGTTGATGGAGTTATGATTGGAAGAGCAACATTAGGAAATCCATGGATATTTACTCAGACGCTAGAATACTTAAAAACTGGAAACAGAATTCCGAAGCCAAGCAATAAAGAAAGATTAGATATCATTCTAAAGCATATAGATTTGGAAATAGAAGAAAAAGGAGAGAGAGTTGCAATCAAAGAAATGAGAAAACACATTTCGGCATATACCAAAAGCTTAAAAGACTCAAGTCAATTTAGAAACCATATGAACACATTGGAGACAAGAGAAGAAGTAGTAGATTATTTAAAAGAATATTTTAGCACACTATAATCATATATTTGCTTATACAAAATATAATTGTATAAAACAATATATGAGGTGTGAAAATATGTTAAAAATAGAGAAATATAAGCATAGCAAAAAGAAAATATATATTCTTATTGCTAGTGCTTTTTTTATTTTAATAGCAATTTTATTTATAATTTTTACAAAAAACAATTATAAAACTTTAAAAAAAGGGAATAATATAAATAATCAAATTAGAGATAAAGTTTGTGATAATATTTTAAATATTAGTTCTTACAGAGCAACTTTAGAAATTACAATAAATAGCAATAAGAATAGCAACAAGTATATCTTACAACAAAATCATAATTCACAAGAAGACGTACAAGAAGTGCTAGAGCCAGAAAGCATTAAAGGAATCAAGACTACATACAATAATGGAAGTTTAAAAATCCAGAGTGACAAGTTAAATATAACCAAAACTTACAGTGATTATAAAAACTTAGAAAACAATGATTTATGGTTGAGCTCGTTTATAGAAGAATTCAAAACAACAAACGAAAAATCAATAGAAGAGAACAATGGGAAAATTATGAGAATAAAAAACAAGAAAAACCATAAAGCTTTGTATTTAGACGAAAAAACAGGAAAACCAACAAAACTAATAATATATGATAATAACAAAAAAGAAGAAATAAACATAATATATAATGAGATAGAAATTGACTATTAATATAGTTTTTTATCTTAAACTAGTAGTTAAAATATATCAAAAAACAAATCTTAGTTACAGAAATATTAGGAGTGAGCAATATGATAGTTAAAAGAGGAGATATGTTTTATGCTGATTTAAGCCCTGTGGTTGGTTCGGAACAACGGAGGAATAAGACCTGTTGTTATCATACAAAACGATATGGGAAACAGGCACAGTCCAACAGTTATAGCGGCTGCTATAACTTCTCAAATAGGAAAAAATAAATTACCAACACATATAGAAATAGGTCCAGAAAATTCTCAATTAAAAACAGATTCCATTGTGCTGACAGAACAAATAAGAACGATTGATAAAAGCAGACTAAAAGAGAAAATAGGGCATATTGACGATATAAAGGTTATGAACAAGATAAATAATGCTTTAGGGGTAAGTTTTGGATTAGGAGAATAATAAAAGCTACTATAATTAATGGAAGAAACTAAAAGCTGTTAAACTTTTAGTTTCTTAATTATTTTTATTTCGTTATATAAATCATCTATTCTTTGTTCCTTTTGAGCAAGAGTTTGACGATATTCTCCAAGAATATCATGATAATTTTGAAAATCTTCTCCTGTCAAAAATAACATCTCAATTCCTTCTTTATAATAATTGCGTTTCTTATCAGTAACAGCAGATTGCATTTTATTACTGTAAGAATCTATTAATTCTAATCTTTTAATATTTTCCTTTAAATAATCTACATAGTTACATACAATACTTATTTCATAAATTGTATCTTCGATTACGAGCTTGCATAAAGTACGTAATATCTTAGGACTAATCTTTCCAACATTAGAATTCTCTGATAACTGGCCAAGTGCGGCAATTTTTTTCTCGTCTTCTGGAAGAGTATCTTTTATAAGATCTTTTAATGTATCAGAAATATGAACGTGAGTGGTGTAATGCCTTTTTGTTACTAATGCATCATATTCGTCTGCAACACGTATGATTCTTGCAACAAAAGGAATATCCTTCTGAGTTAATCCACTTGGGTAGCCAGAACCATTTAATGCTTCGTGATGATATAAAGGACCATCTGCATATGGACGTAATTTTAAGTCTCGCATACAAACGTTGTAACCAATAGTTGTATGAGTCTTCATAACCTCAAATTCCTCTTCTGTAAGAGGTCCATCTTTAGTAAGAATTTCCTTTGGAATATAAGCTTTTCCAATATCGTGTAGATAGCCACAAATCATAGCATACACTGTGAATTTCTTGTTTAAACGTAATTTCTGGCAAATTCTTCCGGTAAGATTACCAACATTTTCACAATGAACTTTTGTCATTGCATCAAGGTT
Organism: Clostridium sp. CAG:780; assembly: GCA_000434195.1. Classification (GTDB taxonomy): domain Bacteria; phylum Bacillota; class Clostridia; order TANB77; family CAG-508; genus CAG-245. The sequence continues at coordinate 72,852 of HF994458.1, read as the reverse complement.
ATCCAAGATCATTAATTCATAACGTAACTTCTGGTCTAGATTATAAATTTTAATCGAGCTTGAATCATAAAAATCAAACTTTTCACCCTTCATATTTTTTCTCCTCTGTTAATACTATTAAAATAATAACACTTAAATAAAAAAAAGGCAATAATATTTTTTATTTTTACTTGACAATTAATCAAACTTGTATTATTGTATGTATAGGCAGATAGAAATTTTGAGAGGGGGTGAACTTGTAAATGAGTTCAGAAGAAATATTTGAGAAGGTAAAAGAGATAATAGTAGAGCAATTAGGAGTAGCTGAAACAGCTGTTACAATGGAAGCATCTTTTATAGATGATCTAGGAGCTGATTCACTAGATATAGTAGAATTAATAATGGCATTAGAGGAAGAATTTGATACAGAAATCCCTGACGCTGATGCAGAAAAGATAGTTACAGTAGGTGACGTAGTCGACTATATAAAGGAACATGTTGCATAAGAAAAAATAAATTTGAAAGGTTTTTGTTTGAAGCTACTAAAAGCAATATAAAAGGATAACTTTTATTAGCTTCTAGTTCGACCTTTCTTTTTATTTTTATGATAGAAAGGAAGTGAAAAGATGGACAAGCTTGAAATTTTAGAAAAAAATATTGGATATACATTCAAGAACAAGGCATTGCTAAAAAACGCATTAACACATACTTCATATGCATATGAAAATCATATACAGAGCAATGAAAAGTTGGAATTCCTTGGAGATAGTATATTAGAATTTTTATCAAGTAAGTATATATACAATAATTATCCAAAATTAAAAGAAGGAGAAATGACTAAAGTTAGAGCGACTGTAGTTTGCGAGGATAGTCTATACAAGATTGCAGATAAGCACAATTTTAGTGATTTCTTATATGTAGGAAAAAGCGAAAGAATGCATCAAGGTAATAGAAAAATAGCAATAATGGCAGATAGTGTAGAAGCAGTAATTGCAGCAATTTACTTTGATTCTGGATTAGAAGAAGCAGAAAAATTTATAATTAGCAATTTAAAGGAAGAAATAGAGATTGCAACAAAAAATGTTGGAATAAAGGACCATAAAACAGTATTGCAAGAGAAATTACAGGTTAATGGAAATGTAAATATAAAATATGAAATCATAAACGAAACAGGTCCAGACCACGACAAGACATTTACAGCAGAAGTTAAATTGGATGGAAAAGTTTTAGCAGTAGGAAAAGGCAAAACAAAAAAACAAGCAGAAATGGATGCAGCAGGAAAAGCACTAGAAACGCTATAAAATGGTATATATAAGGAGGTAATAGTATTGAAGAAAGAATATATTATACCAATATTTGTACCACATTTAGGATGTAAAAAATGTTGTACTTTTTGTAACCAAAGAACAATAAGCGGAGAGAAAAAGCAGGTAACTGCAAAAGATGTAACAAATACAATAGAATATTATCTAAAAAACTTCAAAAATGAAAACAATTATGTTGAGGTGGCATTCTTTGGCGGAAGCTTTACTGCAATAGAAAGAGAAAAACAAGAAGAACTACTTAGTGCTGTACAGCCATATATAGAAGAAAAGAAAGTAGATAGCATTAGACTGTCAACAAGACCAGATGCGATTGATAAAGATATACTTCGTATGCTGAAAAAATACAATGTAAAAACAATAGAACTAGGAGTGCAATCTACTAACAACTATATATTGGCAAGATGTAAAAGAGGACATAGTTTTGAAGATGTAAAAAAAGCTTCAAAGCTAATACGTTTTTATAGATTTAATCTAGGACACCAAATGATGGTGGGACTTCCAGATAGTACAGAAAAAGATGACATTCAAAGTGCCAAAGACATTATAAAACTAAGACCCAAAATGGTAAGAATATATCCTGTACTAGTAATTAAGGGAACAGAATTGGAAGAAGAATTTAACAAAGGAGATTTTACACCTTTAACAGTGGGCCAGGCGGTAGAAAGATCAAAGGAAATTGTAAAATTATTTGAGCAAAAAAATATCAGAGTAATTAGAGTTGGACTTCAAAATACTGACACTATAACAGATTCGGAAAACAAAGAAAGTGAAGTCGTTGCAGGACCATATCACCCAGCCTTTGGACAATTAGTAGAAGATGCTATTTGGTATGACAAAATAGTTGATGAAATAAAAAAGATAAATGCAAAAGTAATTAAAGTGGAAATAGAAGCTAATTCTAAGAACATAAACAATATTGTTGGACATAAAAAAGAAAATTTGGAGAAGCTAAAAGATACATATGCTTTAATTGCAACTGCAAAAGAAAATGATGAAATCAAAGAAGGGAAATTTAAAGTAAATGTGCTAGAAACAGCATAATGAATAAAATTGCCTATAATTGCCAATAATGGTAATATAGGTGATTTTTTTATGAAAAATAAAATAGTACAGACAATTCAGGAATATGTAATAATAGCTTTAGGATGTACAATAATGGCAGCAGGAGTGTCGTTATTCTTATTGCCAAATGAGCTTTCAACAGGTGGCTTTTCTGGAATAGCAACAATAGTATACTATTTCTTTAAAGTTCCAATGGGAGTGACGGTACTTGCATTAAATATACCATTATTAATAATAGCGTATTTCAAGATAGGGAAGCAATTATTTGCAAGGTCAATATATGGAACAATAGTATTTTCGCTGATGATAGATTTAATAGATAAAATAACACCGTTAACACATGATAGATTTCTAGGATGTATATATGGTGGCATTTTTGCAGGAATAGGGACAGCTATAATATTAAAATTTGATGCATCAACAGGTGGGTCTGATTTACTGTCGCACATAATAAGAGCATATAAAAAACAATATAAAAGCAGTAGCCTAATTTTATCGGTTGACACAGTTGTAATTGCATTAAATGTAATATTCTTTAAAAACATAGAAATTGGATTGTATTCCGCAATAGCAATATTCTTAATGGGAAAAATGATAGACTTAATTTTTGAAGGTGTAAATTTTACTAAAGTCATATTTATAATTTCACCTAAATACGAAGAAATCGCAGGTCAAATATCAGCAAGTATCAATAGGGGGAGTACTGGATTATTTTCAAAAGGGATGTATACAGATCAAGAAAAACTTACGTTATTATGTGTGGGGTCAAGGACAGAAGCTTATGAGATGCAAAGCATAGCAAAAGATATAGATAAAGAGGCTTTTATAATAATAATAAATGCTAGAGAAGTAATCGGGAAAGGTTTTAAAATTTAACAAAAGAAAGAGATACACTTTTAAGTGTATCTCTTTAAGATTCTGGAGGCGAGTATCAGAGTCGAACTGATGATCAGAGTTTTGCAGACTCGTGCCTTACCACTTGGCTAACTCGCCATCTAATATAATATTATGTACTATTAAAAATAAATAGAACATACTTAATAAAAAATGTGTAACTAAGTTACACAAAACTTAATGGAGCGGGAAGCGGGGCTCAAACCCGTGACCTCTGCCTTGGCAAGGCAGCACTCTATCAACTGAGCTATTCCCGCAAATTCAAGCATTATTATAATACCAAAATCTAAGAGCTTTGTCAAGCAAAATTTGACAATTTCAGAAAATTAGTATATAATAATAAACAGTTGTTACCCAGAAATCGGGTAAAGAAGAGATTTTATATTATTATAATTACTATATTGGGCGGAAATTTTATATAGTAATATTTATAGGATGTTGTAAAATAATATATCTAGGAAATAATAGATATATGTATTTTTGCGTACAAATAAAATATTTTATGAGAACGGATAAAATGAGAGTAACAACACACAAAGAAAGAAGGAGATAAATAATAATGACAGAAGAAAACTTAAACAATAATACTATGGAAAACAAAACTAATTCCGTAGTCAAGAATACTAAAAAGAGAGGATATAGAAAAAACTATAACAAAAAAACAGAAGCTCAAGAAAAGGTTGTAGTAGAGAAAAAGACAACTAGAAAAAGAGCACCAAAAAAAGAAGAATTTAGATTCAAAAAACCAAATATAAAAATAATTCCTTTAGGAGGAATTGAAGAGATTGGTAAGAATATTACAGTATTTGAGTACGAGAACGATATAATTGTAGTAGACTGTGGTCTAGAATTCCCAACAGATGATATGCTTGGAATAGACTTAGTTATACCAGACGTATCATACTTAGTAAAAAATAAAGAAAAAATAAGAGGAATGGTAATAACACACGGGCACGAAGATCACATTGGTTCAATACCATATGTATTACAACAAGTAAACATTCCAATATATGCAACTAAATTAACAATAGGACTAATAAAAGGAAAATTAGAAGAACATCATTTATTAAGAAACTCAGAATTGCACGAAGTTGAGCAAGGACAAACAGTTAAACTTGGAAAATTCAGTGTAGAATTTATAAGCAGTTGCCACAGTATACCAGATTCTGTAATGTTAGCAATATCAACACCAACAGGAACAATACTTCATACAGGTGACTTTAAAATAGACTATACACCAATAGATGGAAAGCAAATGAATCTAGGAAGAATTGCAGAGCTTGGAAACAAAGGAATACTAGCTCTTATGTCAGATAGTACAAATGCAGAGAGAAAAGGATTTACAATGTCAGAAAGCTCTGTTGGAGAAGTGTTTGACAAACTATTTATGAACTGTAAAAAAAGAATAGTAGTTGCAACATTCGCATCAAATGTTCATAGGGTTCAACAAATAGTAGATTCAGCTGTTAAATATAATAGAAAAATAGCTGTATGTGGTAGAAGTATGATAAAAATGATAGAAACAGCTATGGAAATAGGCTACATTGATGCGCCAGAAGATACATTTATAGACATAGACTTAATTAAAAATTACAATGACGAACAATTAGTAATAATTACAACAGGAAGCCAAGGCGAAACAATGTCAGCTTTAACAAGAATGGCAGCAGGAGAGCACAAAAAAGTAACAATAACACCAAATGACTTAGTAATTATTTCTGCAAATGCAATTCCTGGAAACGAAAAATTAGTATCAAAAGTAATAGATGACTTAATGAAGATAGGAGCAGAAGTAGTATACAGTGCACTTGCTGATGTTCACGTTTCAGGACACGCTTGCCAAGAAGAACAAAAATTGATATTATCTTTAGCAAGACCGAAATACTTTATACCAGTACACGGAGAATACAGACAATTAATTGCACACGCTGAAACAGCTAAAAAATTGGGAATACCAGCACAAAATATATTTATCACACACAATGGTAGAACATTAGAGATAAATGAAGACGAAGCAAAATTCACAACATCTGTACCATCAGGAAAAGTACTAGTAGACGGTCTAGGTGTTGGAGATGTAGGAAATATAGTTTTAAGAGATAGACAACACTTATCACAAGACGGTTTGATAGTAATTGTTTTAACAATGGATTCATCAACTGGAGAGATAGTATCTGGACCAGATGTAATCTCAAGAGGATTTGTATATGTTAGAGAATCAGAAAACCTAATGGAAGAAGTAAAAAGCGTAATAAAATCAGAAGTATATGAATTTGAACAAAGACATATTACAGATTGGTCAACAATCAAATCAACATTAAAAGACAACTTAAGAGATTATATATTCCAAAAAACAAAAAGAGATCCAATGATATTACCAATAATAATGGAAATTTAATTTATAAGAAAGAGGAAAAAATATGGATTATAAAGATTTAGCGGATTTAATATTCCCAGATGCAAAACCAATAAAATATTATGAGGAAAAATATCCTGAAAGAAATCTACCAGAAGGTGCTATGGTTGTAAGAATAGGACCAAGTCCAACAGGAAGTGTACATATAGGTACAATTTATCAAGCCTTAATTGCAACAATGCTTGCTAAAAGAACTAATGGTGTATTCTTTATGAGAGTGGAAGACACAGATCAAAAGAGAGAAGTAAAAGATGGAATTAAAGATATTATAGAATCTTTAAAATACTTTGAACTTATGCCAAATGAAGGAATGAAAACCGAAACAGAATGGTATGGAGAATATGGACCATATAGACAATCTATGAGAAAAGAAATATATCAAGCTTATGCAAAATATATGATTGAAATGGGAAAAGCATATCCTTGTTTCTGCACTCCAGAAGATGGCGAAGAAATGAGAGCAAAACAAGAAGTAGCAGGTGTTAGACCAGGATACTATGGAGTTTGGGCTAAATGCAGAAATATAACTGTTGAAGAAGCTGTTGAAAAAATAAAGAATGGAGAGAAATATATAATCAGATTTAAATCTCCAGGAAGAGAAGATAAAAAGATAAAACATAAAGATGTAATAAAAGGAAATGTAGAAATGCCAGAAAATGATCAAGATATAGTTATCATAAAGGCAGACGGACTTCCAACATATCACTTTGCACATGTTGTGGATGATCACTTAATGCATACAACACATGTAACAAGAGGAGATGAATGGCTATCTTCTGTACCAGTGCATTTGCAACTATTCCAAGAACTAGGATTTAAACCTCCTAGATATGCTCATACAGCAACAATATTAAAAAATGACAATGGTAACAAACGTAAAATTAGTAAAAGAAAAGACTCAGAAGCTTCTGCAGGATATTATAGAGAAATAGGAATCCCTGTAAATGCAGTTAAAGAATATTTACTAAACATAGCAAACTCGACATTTGAAAATTGGAGAAAAGCAAACCCAGACAAAGCAATGGAAGAGTTTGATTTCCAATTAAACAAAATGAGTGTAAGCGGTGCATTATTTGATATGGTTAAATTATTAGACATCGGTAAAAATGTAATATCAAAAATGACAGCACAAGAAGTTTATGATAGCTCTTTAGTTTGGGCAAAAGAATTTGATAAAGAACTAGAAGAACTTTTAAATAACAAAGAATATTCTTTAAAAGTATTAGGAATTGAAAGAGGAAAAGCAAAACCACGTAGAGATATTTCTAAATGGTCAGATGTAAAAAATTGTATAGAATATATGTATGACGATAAATTCTTTGCAAACACAGATGAATATGAATTTGACAAAATAAATGACAAAGAAGAAATTAAGAAAATATTAGATTTGTATTTAGAAAAGTACTTTGATTTATCAGATGACCAAACAACTTGGTTTGGAAAAATAAAAGACCTAGCAGAAGAACTGGGATATGCAAGAGAAGTAAAAGAATACAAACAAAATCCAGAAAACTGGCCAGGACATGTAGGAGACGTTAGTACAGTTCTAAGAGTTGCTTTAACAAAAAGAAGAAACACACCAGACTTATACGAAATAATGCAAGTACTAGGAAAAGACTCTGTAGAAAAAAGACTAAAACTTGTAAAATAAAAATAAGCTTTACAAAAATATAAAAAGGTTGTATAATATACACATATTAATAAGCGATTGATAAAAGAATAGTAACAATCTAAATTTTATAAGAGAGGCTATGGTTGGTGAAAATAGCTTAAAATATTTTGTGAATCTACTTTTAGAGCTTTTAGCGAAAGCTAACCGATTGATGCTAGGTTATAAGCATTTACGAGATTAGGATATTAGTGATGAAAAATCACAAGTATTATAAATTAAGGTGGTACCGCGAAAATAAATCGCCCTTATAGTTTTATAAGGGTGATTTTTGGTATTTAAAGGGGGAAATTTTATGATAGACATTAAATTCTTAAGAGAAAATCCTGATATAGTAAAACAAAACATAAAAAATAAATTTCAGGATGAAAAACTTCCATTAGTAGATGAAGTTATTGAACTAGACGAAAAAAGCAGAAGTGTAAAATGCAAAGGCGATGAATTAAGAGCACGAAGAAATTCTTTAAGTGATCAAATAGGAAACCTTATGAGAAATGGTCAAAAAGAAGAAGCGGAAAGTGTAAAAGAGCAAGTAAAAGAAATAAATCAAAAATTAGTTGAAAATGAAAAGCTAGAAGAAGAATACGCAGGAAAAATAAAGAAAATAATGATGCAAATTCCGAACATTATACACGAGTCTGTACCAATTGGAAAAGATGATAGTGAGAATGTAGAAAATGAAAAATTCGGAGATCCAGTTGTACCATCATATGAAATTCCATATCATACAGACATAATGGAAAGTCTTGATGGAATCGACTTGGATTCAGCAAGAAGAGTAGCTGGAAATGGATTTTATTATCTAATGGGTAATATAGCAAGACTTCATTCAGCAATACTTTCATATGCAAGAGACTTTATGATAAATAAGGGATTTACTTATTGCATACCACCATATATGATTCGTAGTGATGTTGTAGATGGTGTTATGAGCTTTAAAGAGATGGATGAAATGATGTACAAAATTGAAGGCGAAGATTTATATCTAATTGGAACATCAGAGCACTCAATGATAGGAAAATTCAAAGGTCAACTATTAAACAAAGAAAATATGCCATATACAATGACATCATATTCTCCTTGCTTTAGAAAAGAAAAAGGTTCTCACGGAATAGAGGAAAGAGGAGTTTATAGAATCCATCAATTCGAGAAGCAAGAAATGATAGTTGTTTGTGAACCAGAAGATAGCTGGAATTGGTACGACAAGTTATGGAGATATACAGTAGAACTATTTAGAAGTATGGAAATTCCAGTTCGTACGCTAGAATGTTGCAGTGGAGATTTAGCTGATTTAAAAGCAAAATCTTGTGATGTAGAAGCTTGGAGCCCAAGACAGAAAAAATATTTTGAGGTTGGAAGTTGCTCTAATTTAACAGATGCGCAAGCTCGTAGACTTGGAATTCGTATAAAAGGAGAAAAAGGAAACTATTATGCACATACTTTAAATAATACAGTAGTTGCTCCTCCTCGTATGCTAATTGCATTCTTAGAAAATCACTACCAAGAAGATGGAAGCATCACAATACCAGAAGTTTTATGGCCATATATGGGTGGAACAAAAATACTAACACCAAAAAAATAAAAGGAGAAAATGATGATAGTAAAAAATCCAAAATTCGAAATATCGGCTGTTAAACCAGCACAATATCCTCAAAATGAACTACCACAAATTGTTTTAGTAGGAAAATCAAATGTAGGAAAATCTAGTTTTATTAACTCAATGTTAAATAGAAAAAAACTAGCTAGAACGAGTAGTGAACCAGGAAAAACAAGACAAATTAATTTTTATAATATTGATGAAAAGTTTTACTTTGTAGATTTGCCAGGGTATGGATATAGTAAAATGTCAAAAGAGGAACAAGCAAGAGTCGGAAGTTTTATAGAAGAGTACTTATCAAAATCAGATAAAATTGCACTGATAGTATTCTTAATAGACATTAGACACGAACCAAGCCAAAATGATAGATTAATGTATAATTATATAATTAATACAAATTCACCTTGTTTAGTAATTGCAAATAAAGCTGACAAGATAGCGGTTACAAAAGTAGATAATGCTGTACAGGATTTACAGAATTCATTAAATCCACTAAAAGATCTTACATTTATGCCATTTTCATCAGAAAGAAAAATTTACAGCGAAAAGGTATGGAATTTTATAGAAAAGTATATATAAAAAATAGTCTGCAAATAGAAAATCTATTTGTAGACTATTTTATAATTTTTAAAGCTTTTTGTCTTTCTAAAGTAATACAATGTTCACATTTGGTACACTTTAATTTGAAGTCGATTCCAACTCTTGTAATTTCCCATTTATTATTGCCACAAGGGTGTTTTTTCTTTGTTTCAACAATATCTCCAACTTTATAATCCATATTAAATCTCTCCTCAAAAATATTATACAACACCAAAGAAGTTTTTACTAGATAAATTATGAATAAATTTCCAAAATGTTAATATAATATTTATGAGGTGTATATTATGTTTTGGAATAGCAAAGAAGACAATGAAAATAAAGATTTAATAATGACAATACTAAAAACAAAAATGGAATTAAATGCAAACATTAAGAATTATGAATATGCAGAACCGGAACAAATAGATTATTATTTATATCAAATAAAAGCAAACAAAGCAAAGCTAAATTACTTAATAAAAGAAGCAAAAGAGAAGAAAATAGAACTAAGTAGTGTAGAAAAGATAAAATATGAAGCATAAAGTAATATTTGTCCATATTAGAACATATAATGTGATAGAAAAAACTTAAGGGGGAATTTCTAATATGGAAGTGAAAATGTTACCTATATATGTAGCTTGCATTATAGGAATAATTATAGTTGGGAAAGTATTTATAGTTCCGATAAAAATTATTGGTAAATTAATAATAAATTCGATATTAGGCGTAGTGCTTTTATACATAATCAACTTGGTAGGAGCATTATGGCAGTTCCATATAGGAATAAATGTAATAACAGCACTAGTTGTAGGAATACTAGGAATTCCAGGAGCTGTACTGTTAGCAATACTAAAAATATTTATATAAAAATCGTCCAAGAGTAAAGTTGCTCTTGGACGAAAATTTTATTCAACTGTTACAGATTTTGCTAAGTTTCTAGGCTTATCAACATCTAAACCTTTATTTTTAGAAATATAATATGATAAAAGTTGAAGTGGTATTACAGACAATATAGGCGAAATCAATTCGTCTGTTGAAGGAATGTCTATAACATAACTGAAATTGTTATTAGGAAGAACTTGATTTGAAATTATCAAAGTTTTAGCTCCTCTTGTAATAACCTCTTGAATATTACTAATAGATTTTTCAACTAAATCTTTATTTGTAATTATTCCAATTACAGTTATTCCATTTTCTATAAGTGCTATAGGTCCGTGTTTCAATTCACCAGCAGCATAAGCCTCTGAGTGAATATAAGAAATTTCCTTTAATTTTAAAGATCCCTCTAATGCAACATTGTAGTCGTTGCCTCTTCCTAAGAAGAACATATCCTTTTGAGTATATACTTTACTTGCAAATTCCTTTATTTTTTCTGAATTGCCTAAAACTGATTCTATTTTAGAAGGCAAATCTAAAAGTTCTGATTTTAGATCTTCAAGTTCCTTTTTAGGATAAGAATTTAGTAATTCCGCAAAATATATTCCTAAAATTGTAAGTAAGCAAACTTGTGAAGTATAAGCTTTAGTTGAAGCTACTGCAATTTCTGGACCTGCATGTGTATAAATTGTGTAATCAGCTTCTCTTGTTATGCTACTTCCAATAACATTAGAAACAGCAAGTGTTCTTGCACCTTTTGATTTTGAAAGTTTTAAAGCTGCGATTGTATCAGCTGTTTCTCCAGACTGACTTACAAAAATACATAACGTTTTTTCGTCAATAATAGGATTTCTATATCTAAATTCAGATGCAATATCAACTTCAGTAGGAATTCTGCAAAGCTTTTCAATAACAGCTTTACCAACAAGACCAGCATGCATAGCTGTACCACAAGCAACTATAAATATTTTATTTATAGTTTTTAGATATTCACTAGAAATTTCTATATCATCAAAAGAACAATTTTCCCCTAGTTTAAAACGAGAACCGATAGTTTCTCTTATAGCTGTTGGTTGTTCAAAAATTTCTTTCAACATATAATCTTCATAACCATTTTTTTCAGCAGAAGAAGCATCCCATTCGATATTTTTTACTTCTTTGTTATGAACATTTAAATTAGCGTCGTAAAAATTAATTTTGTCCTTACCAATTAGGGCAAATTCATTATCATCTAAAAGATAAAACTCTTTTGTATATCTAAGCATTCCAGGAATATCAGAACAAACAAAGTTCTCTCCATTTCCTTTTCCTAGAACTAATGGGCTGTCTTTTCTAACAACAATAATGTTGTTTGGGTATAGAGAAGATAAAACTTCTACAGCATAGCTTCCTCTTAAATCAGATATTGCATTTTTTACAGCTCTTAAAAACTTTTCGATAGTGTTTTCTGATTTATCACTTGAAAAATAGTGATGAACTAAATTTGGTATAACTTCTGTATCTGTTTGAGATGAGAAAGTATATCCATTATCATTTAAAAATTTCTTTAAATCGGCATAATTTTCAATAATACCATTATGGACAACTGCAAAAGTCTTGCTATTATCCAATTGTGGGTGAGCATTTTCTTTTGAAGGCTTTCCGTGAGTAGCCCATCTAGTATGAGCAATACCTACATTTCCTTCTAATTTGTCGATTCCAGGTAAAGCTTCTAGATTTGCAACTCTACCTTTTTCTTTCATAGTAACAATCTCATTATTTTCTACAATAGCAAGCCCAGCAGAGTCATATCCTCTGTACTCCAGACTTAATAATCCATTTATTAAAACTTCTTTGGCTTTTTTGTCGCCAACATAACCAACTATTCCACACATAAAAAAACCTCCTCTAAAATTGCGTGTGCAAAATATACCGTATGCAAAGCATATGGTTTAAAGAAAGTTAATCAAAATATTTAAATTACGTGTAATTAGCCTCTGTTTTCTAATATTGCTATTAGTTTTTAGCTAAAAACTGATGACAGTAATTATGCCAGGAGGCATCCGCCGAGTCTTTCGATAAACCTCCTCCTCGTCAACAATTTAAAAATTGTCCAGGCGCTAAATATAAACAAACTCCTTTCTAAAATGTTAAATAATTTGAAAAACTTTAACTATGGTATAATATACACTTAAAATCAAAATATTGCAAGTCTAAATTTATTATATTTTTTGTGTGAACATATTGTAATTTGATGTTGCTTTGTGATATATTATAAGCGTGAAAAACTATAAGCAAAAATGGAGAGATTTTTATGGGAAGAGGAAAGAGATACAATCCGGAACATAAGCTAAATATAAAAAAAGTAATAGCAACAGTAATAGCATTATTAGTAATTATAATGTTTATAATCATAATAGCTAGACTCATGAAACCAAATAACGCAAGACAAGAGAAAAAAGTAGCATTGGCATATTACTCAGCACTAGAAAATGACAAATGGGGAATAATAAACTCATCAGGAGAAACGGCTATTACTCCAAGTTATGATGAAATGATCGTTGTACCAGATAAAGAAAAAGCAGTGTTTATAGTGACTTATGACGTTGACTATGCGACTGGAGCATACAAAACCAAAGCGGTAAATGCAAAAAACGAGCAACTATTTAGTGAATATGAGCAAGTTGAAACAATCCAAAATTATGATAAGCAAAACAATATATGGTATGAAAAAGGATGCCTAAGAGTAAAAAAAGATGGAAAATATGGACTAATTGATTTATCAGGAAAAGTGTTATTAGATTGTCAGTATGATAGCATAGAACCAATAATAGGAGCTAACAATAGTTTAGTAACAAAAAAAGATGGTAAAGAAGGACTTGTAAGTACAATAGGAGCACAAATAATAGATAACAGTTATGCGAGCATAACAACGTTAACAGATAAATACGAAGATGGCTACATAGTAAAAGATGAAAATGGAAAACTAGGAGTAATAGGAACAAACAAAAAAGAATTACTAAAAATTGAATATGATGATATAAAGAATATATATTCAAACAATACTTATATAGCAAAAAAAGATGGCGATTGGAAAATAATAAGTGATGGAAAAGAAACAACATCGCTAAATTATGATGATGCAACAGCAATAGATGGCAATGGTTATATAATAGTAAAAAAAGACAACAACTTTGGGGTTATAGATGCAAAAGGAACAGAAATAATACCAACTGAATACAAGAGCTTGAAGAGTGTGTTCCAAAATTATTATATAGCAGAAAAAGACTCTGGATTTGGAGTAATAGATGCTAAAAATATAGTAAAAATAGACTTCACATACAAGAATCTAACATATATCAAAACAGCAGACATGATAGAGGGAACATCTGATAAGATAGAAACAGATTTATTTGACAGAAACTTTAATCTAAGATTATCAGGAATTGTATCTGAAATAAATACAAACAAAGGATATATGAAGATTAGAGTAAACTCAGAATACAAGTATTATAATTTCCAATTTGAAGAAAAGAAAAATACAGAAATATTAACAGGAAATACACTATTCTTGTCAAAACAAGACGGGAAATATGGTTATGTGGATCAAAACAATGTAGTAGTTATTAACTACATATATGATGATGCAACAGAACAAAATGATTCAGGATATGTTGCAGTAAAAAAAGACGGAAAGTGGGGAGCAATCAACTCAAAAGGAGAAACAGTAGTAGAACCAAAATACACACTAGAAAACAATCCAATAGTAGACTTCATCGGTACATGGCACTTAGCAGAAGATATCAATGCTGGATACTATACAAAATAAAAAAGGAGAAAGAGATGGAACTAAAGACCAAATATCAATATACATATTTTATATATCCGTATGTAGTAAATGAAAAAAACTATGTAAGATATTTGCAAAGATTATTAAGTAGCAAAGAATATAAAATAAAGTTCTTTGAAAGCGAAAAAGATGCGGATTTGTATGAGTACTTTCTGCCAAAAGTAAGAAACACAATGTTCTGGTCAATGGATTTTGCAAAACTAAGAATTTCAAAATTCGAAAACTTAGACAGAGACATGCAAGCAACAGTACTTAGCAAATACCCTTGTGCGATTTTTGAATACAATTTAAACAAAGATATACAAGGAAAAGCAGGAAAAAGAGATGGAATATTCTTTAATATTTCTAAAATAGAAGTAATTTGCTTTAATAATGGAATCTGTTTCTTAACAATCAAAACAATGCTAGAAGGCGAAAATACTTTAGCAGATGTATGTAACTTTAACTACAAATTTAGAGATATAAAATCAAAATTATATGACTTTAAAGGATATGAGAATATAAAGATACAAACTGATATGTTTAATGATGTGAAGGAAATAACAGAACTAATAAAAGAAATCACAGGAAATAACAAAGGAGCAAAAGAATTAAATCTTGATACAGAGAGATTTATAACATACTCGTATGCCTGCATTGACCAAGAAAATTGGAACGACAAAACAAATGAGGAATTGTTGGAAAAGGAACTATATAAATTTGCACAAGTAGAAAGAGCAGACAATTTAGTAGACAGCAATTCAAATGGAATAAAGCAAAAGATGACGATAGTAGAAAAATCAAAATATGAAATATATGGCTGCAGTAATATAGCAACAATTTTGTTGACTGCTGATATAAATTCGGAAAACTACACAAAATTGCCACACATATTCGAAAGGCAATATCTATACAACTATATATATGAACTATATAAAAAAATTACCTTAAAAAAGATAAACAATGAATTTAAACAAAATGGTAAATTTAAGGATACAAAGCAGAAATTCATAGATTTTACACAAAAAGTATGGATTGAAGAAACTACTAATGATAATACAGGAAGTATGCTAGAAGAGGAGTGGGGAACAATCCTAAAAACAGGAGAGGTGTATAATCAAGTAAAAGCAAAATACGATGTGTTATACAAGAACTCAAACATAGAAAAAACGGCAAAAACAAATAAACTTATAGTAGCAATATTAATAGCATTGTTACTAATAAATATTATAGGCATATTTAAACTATTTTAGATAACCCAAAAACAGTTTATTGGGTAAAAGGGAGAAAAACAAATGCAAATAAAAGTTGGAGTAGATATAATAGAGGTCGAAAGAGTGAAACAATCCATAGAAGAGTTGGGAGAAGACTTTGCACATAGAGTATTTACAGACAAAGAAATAAAATATTGCGAAGGGAAAAAAGTGAATAAATACCAACATTATGCTGGAAGATTTGCTGCAAAAGAAGCTGCTTTTAAAGCAGTATCAGGACTTTTGAGCGATAAATATTCTCTATCTTGGAAGAATATAGAGATAACAAACGACTCAAAAGGAAGACCAAAGCTAAACTTTATTTCAATAGATAGAAAAGTGGAGAAAGAACTAAAAAAAATAATAGATATGGATATAAGTATTTCGCATTTGAAAGAATATGCTATTGCTAATGTAAGCATTATAATTTAGAAAAGAAAAGGATGAAAATTAGCGTTTTCATCCTAATTTATATTTTGGAGGACAATAAAATGAGACTATTTGATTCGCACGCACATTATGATGATGAAAAATTTGATCAAGATAGAGAAGAAATAATACAAAAAATTTATGATAGTGGAGTAGAAAAATTTATTAGTGCTGGATATAGTTTAGAATCATCAAAAAGAGCAATAGAATTGGCAGATAAATATGAATTTATATATACAACGGTTGGAATCTCTCCAAACGATGTAAAACAAACATTAGAAGAAACTATTGAAGACATTAAAAAATTAGAAGATATTATAACACGAAAAGAAAATGATAAAATAGTTGGAATTGGAGAAATTGGCCTAGATTATTATTGGAACAAAGAGAATAAAGAAATACAAAAACAAGCATTTATCATGCAAATAGAATTGGCTAATAGATTGAATTTGCCAATTACAATTCATACTAGAGAAGCGGTATCAGATACTTTGGAAATACTAAAACAACATCCAGTACAACAAAAAGGTGTGTTCCATTGTTGTCCGCTAAATAGAGAATTAGTAAAAGAGGCTTTGAAACTTGGATTCTATATATCTTTTGCAGGGCCTGCAACATTTAAAAATTCAAAAAATGCACAAGAAATAGTAGAAATGGTACCAAATGATAGAATGTTGATAGAAACAGATAGTCCATATTTAGCACCGGAACCAGTGAGAGGAACAAGAAATGATTCTAGAAATGTAAGATATATTGCAGAAAAAATAGCCAATATAAAAAGTCTTTCGACAGAAGAAATAGCTGAAATAACATACCAGAACGCATTAAGAATATTTAAGATATAAACAAAAACCTTTATTGACTGCTCAATAAAGGTTTTAAAATTATTTGTTGAAATCAACTTTAACATTTTGTCTTGCTGAAGGGTTATCAACTTCAAATAGTTTTTCTGCTTCGAAGTGGAACATAGAAGCAACTAGGTTTGAAGGGAAAGTTTCTAACATTGTGTTATATCTTGTAACTGTGTCATTATAAAATTGTCTAGAATAAGAAATTTTATTTTCTGTATTAGTTAACTCTTCTTGTAAAGACATAAAGTTTTGATTAGCTTTCAAATCTGGATAGTTTTCAGAAACTGCCATTATAGTTTTTAATGTGTCTGAAAGTTGATTGCTGATTTCCATTTTCTCAGCAACTGTTTTGGCGTTTGCCCAAGAAGTACGAAGTTCTGTGACTTTTTCTAATACAGAAGACTCATGAGCCATATAGCCTTTTACAGTATCAACTAGATTTGGAATTAAATCAAATCTTCTTTGTAATTGAACATCGATTTGTCCCCATCCATTTTTTACTCTTTGTCTAGCTGTAACTAATTTATTGTAAATAGCTATAAAAGCAATAACAATAATAGCTACAATAGCAAGTATAATACCTAATGTCATAATATTACCTCCTAAATAAATTATAGTATTAATATATCATATTAAAATATTATTTACAATATATTATAAAAAATTAAAAAAATAGTCATATTTGCCAAAAGTCTTGAATATTATATAGTAGGACAAAGTGTAAAAAAAAGTTAAAACTCAAAACCTAAATGTCCGTAAGAGAAATTGAAAATAGGACAAATTTGACAAAAAAGGAAATATATGTTACAATAAGATTGTTGTTTCAAAAGGAGGAACGAAAAATATATGAAGAAAGTGAAAAAAGCACAATTACCAATACAAAAAATTATTGGTGTATGCTTAATACTATTATTCGTAATGGGAATAGGAGTTACAGCATCAAATGCTAAACTCAACAATGTAAAAATAATTCTTTCAAATGGATATATAATGGAAGTTACAACAACTAAAACAAAAGTTGCAGATATATTAGACGAAAACCACATTATAGTATTACCAGAAGAAAGTGTTATACCTGGAAAAGAAAGTGAATTATCAGACAATAAAACCATAAAAATAACAACAGAGGAAGAACAAGTAGTTGAAATTGCAGAAAAATCAGAGAAATCTGAAAATATAACAATGGAAACATTATTAAGTTCATATGATTCAATAGTAGAAAAAATAGTAACAATTCAGGAAACAATACCATATGAAACAATTACAAAAGATGTTTCAAACAATGATTCAAGTAAAAGAGAAGTTGTAATTCAACGTGGTAAAGATGGTTTAAGAGAAGTAACATATAAAATAAAATACCAAAACGATGTAGAAATAGAAAGAACTGAGATTGCTTCTAATATAATAGAAGAACCAGTTGACAAAATAGTAGAAGTTAGAAAAAATGTTGTTACAAATAGAAGTTCAAGAAGTTATTCGGCTACTTATAGCAATGGTGTATGGTCATACTCAGACGAGGAATTCGACTTACTATGTGCTATAACAGCTCAAGAATGTAGCTCGAGCTACGAAGGAGCATTAGCGGTTATAACTACTGCATGTAACAGAGCAGAAAGTACAAAATGGGCACGTAATGGTCAAGATCCATTAAGCCAATATAAAGCTAAAAACCAATTCTGCTATTCAATAGATAACTATTGGAGAAGAAGATTAAATGGTAACTATGCAGACTATGTAAAACAAGCAGTATCAGATGCTTTAAATGGTAAAAGAAATCATAACTATTTATCATTTAGATCAGCTGGATATGCTTCAGGTGAATACATTGGAGGTAACGTATATTTTTAAAATATACTTTCTATAATACGAATAAAACTAACTAGAATGGCAAGCCTTAGGGCTTGCTATTTCTTTATATATGTAGTAAAATAGATATTACTTTAAACGGAAAGAATGACAAAAAGCTTTTCTTCCGCAAGAAAGGACGAACTTATATGAAATTAATATCGTGGAATGTAAATGGATTAAGAGCAATTATGAATAAAGGCTTTTTAGATAATTTTAAACAAATTAATGCAGACATATTTTGCATTCAAGAAACAAAATTGCAAGAGGGACAAATAGACTTTAATCCGGAAGGCTATAATGTATACTGGAATAGTGCAATAAAAAAAGGATATTCAGGAACAGCAGTGTTTTCAAAAATAAAACCAATAAAAGTAGAATATGGAATAGGACAAGAAGAACACGATCAAGAAGGTAGAGTGATAACTCTAGAATTTGAAGAGTTCTATTTAGTAAACTGTTATACACCAAATTCTCAAAGAGAGCTAACAAGGTTAGATTATAGAATGAAGTGGGAAGATGAGTTTAAATCATACTTAAAGAAGTTAGATGCTAAAAAACCAGTAATTTTATGTGGTGATCTAAACGTAGCACATAATGAAATAGATTTGAAAAATCCTTCTACTAATAGACACAATGCGGGATTCACGAACGAAGAAAGAGAAAAAATGACAGAACTTTTAAATAATGGATTTGTAGATTCATTCAGATATCTATATCCAGAGACAAAAGATGTATACAGTTGGTGGTCGTATATGTTCCATGCAAGAGAGAAAAATGCGGGCTGGAGAATAGACTACTTTATAGTATCAGAAAAGATAAAAGAAAAAATTGAAGATAGCAAAGTTTTAATGCAAGTACTTGGGAGTGACCACTGCCCAGTAGAATTAGACATAAAAATATAGAAAGAAAGGATTATGAAAATGAAAGAAGAAAAAAGAAATATAAAGGAATGGCTGTATTGGCTATCATTAGCGTTGGCGATTATTATACTATATAACTTAGTTGGAAAATTATCATTTGTAGGAATATGGCTTAAAAACTTATTGGGAGTTCTAACACCATTTTTAGCAGGAATATTAATTGCATACATATTATATCTACCTTGTAGAAAGATAGAAGGCATATTAAAGAAAACAAAAAAGAAAAACTTTTTCAACAAACATGCTAGAGGAATAAGCATATTAATAACATACATAATTGCAATAATAATAATAACTATAATATTAAATGTTATAATTCCAATAGTAATACAAAGCATGACAGACTTGCTAACAAATTTGCCAAATTACTATAATTCAATAACATCTAAAATAAGTGAATTACCAGAGGATAATATATTGAGAAGTGAAAAAGCAGTAGAAGTAATGAACAATATTAAAGATATAGACCTAAATCAATATATCAATATGGAAAAAATACAAAGCTATATAAAAAGCATAATAAGTGCAGTAGAAACTATATTTAATATATTCATTTCGGTAATAGTTTCAATATACATATTATCACAAAGAAATAGAATAATAAAATTCCTATCAAGACTAACTCATTCGATATGCAAAGAAAAAACATATCAAAAAATAAGAAAATATTTCAATAGAGGAAATGAGATATTCTTTAAATTTTTAACAAGCCAAATATTAGATGCAATTCTAGTTGGAATATTAGTTTCAATAGCAATGACAATATTAAAAGTAAAATATGCTGTACTATTAGGATTCTTAATAGGACTATTTAATTTAATACCATACTTTGGAGCAATCGTTGCAGTATCAATAGCAATAATTGTTACAATACTAACAGGAGGATTTGGCAAGGCTGTATTAATGGCAGTTGTAGTAATTATATTACAACAAATAGATGCAAATATAATAAATCCAAAGATAGTAGGAGATTCGCTAGAGATAAGCCAATTATTAGTAATACTAGCAGTTACTATTGGTGGAGCGTATTTTGGAGTATTAGGAATGTTCTTATCAGTTCCAATTGTGACAGTAATAAAAATAATGATAGAAGATTTTATAGATGAAAAAGAGAAGAAAAAAAGAGAAATATCGGTATCACAAGAAAATACAGATATTGAGAAACTGTAAAAAAATTGTAAATAGTATTGACAATATAGGTGCTGTTAGTTTATAATAATATGCGTGTAAAGGTTTTTTCTTAGGAAATAAGAAGTTAAAATCCCAAACGAGTGCATAGCTTTTGCAGCGGAAGGAGGGGAATATTAATGTCAGAAGTTAAAGTAAATAATGGAAATATAGAAGATGCCTTAAAAAGATTTAAGAGACAATGTGCCAGAAATGGAGTATTACAAGAGGTACGTAAAAGAGAACATTATGAAAAACCTAGTGTAAAAAGAAAAAAGAAATCAGAGGCAGCTAGAAAAAGAAAAATATAATTTAAAATAAACAATAAAGGCGTTTTCAAAATATGTTATTGTATTTTGAGAGCGTTTTTGTATTTTATATGAGATAATTGGGCAAAATGTAAAAGAACAAACAGATAGGAGGAAAACGAATGTTATATAACATTAAAGAAAACAAAAAAGGAATAAAATTTCATAAAATAACTACTAGCAAATTTAAAACGAACCTAGTATCAATATTCTTAACAACAAAACTAGAAAGAGAAGACATTACAAAAAAAGCATTGATATTAGCAATATTAAAAAGAGGAACACAAAACCTAAAGACACAAGAAGAAATCAGTATAAAGCTAGAAGAACTTTATGGAGCTGAATTAAACTGTGGAGTAGACAAATTAGGAGATGACCACATATTTAAATTTTATATAGAATCTTTAAATGATAAATACGCATATAAACAAGAAAATATATTGTTACAAAGTATAAACCTATTATTCGATATAGTATTTAATCCACTAGTTGAAAATGGTCAATTTAATGAGGAATATTTTAAAAGCGAAAAAGAAAATTTAAGACAAAAAATAGAAGCCAAAAAAGACAATAAATCAGCATATGCATATACAAGATGTATAGAAACAATGTATAAAGATCAACCTTATGGATTATATTCATATGGTTATGCAGAAGATTTAGATAAAATCACAAATAAGGAACTATATGAAACATATCTAAACATAATAAAAAACTGCAAAATAGATATATTTGCTTCAGGTGATTTTACAGGAGAAATAGACTCAATAATAGAAAAAAATACAGAAAAATTAAGTGCAAGAGAAGTAGAACAATTTTATATAGAAACAGAAGAAAAAACTGGTGTAATAGAAAAAGTAGTAAAAGAGAAAATGGATGTATCTCAAGGAAAACTAGTAATCGGATTAGATGTTTTAGAAAACGATAAAAATGCAACATCAGTATACAATGCAATACTTGGCGGTGGAGCGAACTCTAAACTTTTCCAAAATGTAAGAGAAAAAGCAAGTTTAGCATACAGTGCAGGTTCTATGTATATAAAACAGAAAAGAAATATAATTATCAGAAGCGGAATAGAAATAGAAAATTATGACAAGGCACTAGAAATAATAGAAAAACAAATAGAAGATATGAAACAAGGAGAATTTTCAGATAAAGATATACAAAATGCAAAAGAACTTATAATTGCTAGTATAAAATCAATGCAAGATGAACAAGACTCGGAAATCTCATATTGCTTTGGAAGAGAATTAATGAGAGAAAATATTGATGCGGAAGAAGATATAAGAAATATTGAGCAAGTAACAAAAGAACAAATAGTAAAAATAGCAAAAAGTGTACAAATCAACACAATTTACTTCTTAACAAATCAATAGAAAGGATGGACAAATGAAAGAGATAGATAACAAAAATATAAAAGAAAAATGCTTTACTGAAGAACTTGAAAATGGAATGAAGGTAATACTTATTCCTAAAAAAGAAATAAAGAAAAAATATGTAATCTGGGCTACTAAGTTTGGCTCAATAGATAATAGATTTATTGATGCTAGAACGAATACAGAAATATTTATTCCAGATGGAGTAGCACATTTTCTGGAGCACAAAATGTTTGAACAAGAAAATGGAGTTGATAGTTTATACGTGCTAATGGCATTAGGAATAGATGCAAATGCATACACCACAAATGACCACACTGCATATTTATTTGAATGTACAGATCATTTCTATGAGGGACTTGACGAATTAATGGATTATGTACAACATCCATATTTTACAGACAAGAATGTTGAAAAAGAAAAAGGAATCATAGGCCAAGAAATAGGAATGTATGACGATGACCCAGGCTGGCAGCTATATGTAAATGCAATGGATTGCTTATACGAAAAAAATCCGATAAAAGTAGATATAGCAGGGACAGTAGAAAGTATTGCAGAAATAACACCAGATGTTTTATTTAAATGCTACAACAATTTCTATCATCCAAGTAATATGGTGTTTGTTGCTGTGGGAGACTTTGAACCAGAGGCAATGCTTGAAGAAATAAAAAAGAGATTACTTCCAAAAGAAAAAATAGGAGAAATAAAAAGAATATATCCACAAGATAAAAAAGAAATAAATAAAAAGTATGCAGAGAAAGAAATGGAAGTAAGTATGCCTATATTTATGATAGGAATAAAAGATAATATAAAAAACTATAGCGAAATAGTAAAAAGACACATAGCAATAGAGATACTATTAAATTTGTTAATAGGAAAAAGCTCGAAATTATATAATCAACTATATCAAGAAGGAGTTCTATTTGTAAGACCAGATTTGGATTATGAATTCTCAAAACAATATGCTCATATTTTAATATCAGGACAATCAAAGAAACCGCAAGAAATACTTGATAGACTAGTAAAAGAAATAGAGGAACTAAAACAAAATGGAATAAATCAACAAGACTTTGAAAGAATAAAGAAGAAGTTATACGGAGATTACGTTGTAGAATATAATGATGTTGCAAATATAGGAAGGATGTTTGCTGCGGACTATGTAAAAGGAATAAACAGCTTCGACTATATAGATAAATTTAATGAAGTAGATGAAAAATATGCACAAGAAATATTAAATGAAGTATTCAAAGAAGAAAATATGGCTTTGTCAGTAGTAAAAGGAAAGAATAAATAATATAGAATAATATAATGTTTTTAAATGTAAAACATTATATTATTTTGCCTAAAAATCAAATGTAGAAAAATGTCAAAAAATTATGATTTATAAAAAATAATGAAAAAATAAAAAATAAAAAGAAAAATAATAAAGAATTACATAAAAAAATGTAACACGAAAAACTGAGAAATAGGCGAAAAATTAAGAAAAATGGTTGACTGAAAATAAAAAATGTGTTATTTTTTTATAGTAAGAAAAATAGATGATTTGATATAAAGGGGGAGAAAATGTTAGACGAAAAAATATGTTTATTAAGAGAAAAACTAAATGACAGCATCTTAAATGGTGAAGATTATAACATTATATACCAAATTAGTATTGAATTAGATGAGTTAATAGACAAATATTACATACAAACAGCACAAAAAGGAACAATTTAACAATAAAAAATCACAAAAGCTTTGAAATATCAAGAAAAACGGCTCAAAAGTATAGATTTTTTAAGAAAAATATGGTATAATATAACTAGATATGCGGGAATTAACCTATACAAAAAAGTTGAAAAATTTGTTGACAAATAGTTTTAGGTATGCTACTCTATAAATATAAGGCAAATCATACAGATATGAGGTACCTTATTAAAATAAAAGAAAGAGAAAATAATGGTAAAAAATATTAAACTAATAAACAAAATAGTTGAAATTCTGATTGTTTTAATAATGTTATCAACTGTATTTAGTAATATTGTATATGCAAAACCAAGTGATGGGGCTCCTTCAGGAGGATACACTGACACAGGAACAGGTGGAAGTACTACAAAATCAGACAAGATAATAGACACCGATAAGTATGCGCCAGGTAATGATGCAATGGATTCAC